>NZ_JBVIYZ010000002.1:617646-740815 GCF_055592085.1 Streptomyces sp. NPDC041135 | reverse complement strand
GGGGTTTATGTGTTTTTGGCGTGTTCTCTCGCCCTTTTCCACCGGGGGGGGGGGATGGGGACGTGGCCCGGGCAGCGGTTCCCGGCGGGAGTACCCGCCGGGCGCCGCTGCCTGCGTCGTACCGGTTGCCCGTGCTCAGCCCCAGAGCAGACCGAGGGCCGCCGGCGATCGGTGACGGAGCGTGTTGTCCAGGTGGATGCCGCGGGCGACCCGCTCGGCCTGGATCCGGGTGGAGGCGATGAGCAGGGGCATCACCGAGCCGCCCTCGGGCAGGCCCGTGTAGTACAGCCCCGGCAGGGTGCCGGCCCCCGCCCGGTGCACGGGCATGCCGCTGTCGTCCAGGGCGGTGCGGGGCAGAATGCCGTAGTCGGGCACGAACCCCGTGGCCCACACGATCGTCGTGATGTTCCGGGCGGCCAGGTCCAGCTCGTCCCCGTAGTCCGCGAACTGCTCGGGGTCGAAGGGGGGCACGGGCGTGCGCTCCGGCACGACCAGGCCGTACTGCTCGATCGCGGTGTCGATGGCCTTGAGGAGTTCGGTCTCGGCGCGGGCCGCGTCCCGCGCGATCGCGCGGACGTTGTCCTCCAGCAGCAGGATGCCGCCCCGCACGCCGCGTACGCTGCCGACGAGCGTGACGCCCTTGCGGGCCAGCACACCGAGGCTGAGGTCGCGGCCCCCGGCCTTGCCGCTGAGCACCGACACGCCGGGCAGGACCGGGGAGTTGCCGCGCCCACCGGAGGCGGTCTCCAAGTTGCCTTCCAGCGGCAGCAGTTGCAGCCAGTCCAGTACCTGGGCGCCCCGGTAGCGGCGCGGCGAGGTCTTGTGCCGGCCCACTGCGAGATACACACGCCGGCCGGCGTCGCGCAGGTCCTCGGCGATCTGCTGGCCGCTGTTGCCCGAGCCGACGACGAGCACCGCGCCGGGCGGCAGGGAGTGGGGGTCGCGGTAGTAGCGGGTGTGCAGCTGGGTGACCGACGGGTCGATCCGGGCGGTCAGTTCGGGCAGTCGCGGCGAGGAGTAGCCGCCGAGGGCGGCGACGACGTTGCGGGCCTCGACGCTGCGGCCGTTCTCCAGGTGGAGCCGGAAGCGTGCGTCGGGGTGGGCGGGGACGTCGACGGGGGCCTCGACCGACCGCACGGGCGTGTACTCGCGCACGTCGATGCCCGCCTCGGCCACATAGCGCCGCAGCCGCGCGGCGACCTCGCGGGCCGGCATGTACCCTTCGGGGTCGTCGCCGTCGTAGGGCATGCCGGGGAAGGTGACGGTCCGGTTGGGCGTGTTGACACGCAGGCTCTCCCAGCGTTCCTTCGCCCAGGCCTGGCCGATCTCCCCCCGTTCGAAGACCACCGCCCGGTAACCGAGCCGGGCGAGGGAGCCCGCGACCGAGCATCCTTGCTGGCCCCCTCCGACGACGGCGGTCTCGACGAATTCGGTCGTCATGGCATCGCTCCTGGTCCGCTTGGGAAGTGGTTTCTCGTCGGGCGATGAGCTGCGGCGGACCCCCACCGGTGGTGCCCCCGGGGGTGCCGCCGCGAAAGGCGGTGGGCCCGGTCCGCCACCGCCTCGCGGATGACCGGATGCCGGTCAGGCTTCGTCGACGACATCGAGGGACGGCGACCAGCGGGGGATCGACTCCCGGCCGGAGGGCAGGCGCAGGCTGCGGCTGAAGCTGTACTCCTGCAACGTCTCCAAGGCGTGCTCACGGCCGTACCCGCTGGCACCCACGCCGCCGAACGGCGTGCCGGTGAACGCGCGGTTGTAGTGGTTGACGAACACCACGCCGGCCCGCAGCTCGCGGCTGACCCGCAGGGCGCGCTCGGAGTCGCGGGTGAACACGCCGGCGACCAGGCCGAACTCGGTGCCGTTGGCGATGCGGACGGCCTCGGCCTCGTCCCGGAAGGGGATCAGGCACACGACCGGTCCGAAGATCTCCTCCTGGGCGATCCGCATATCGGGGGTGACGCCGGTGAACAGGGTCGGCGGCACGTAGAAGCCGTCCGCCAGGTCCGGGTCGGTGGGCAGCGGTGCCTGGGCGGCGATGGTGGCGCCCTCGCCGACGCCGATCTCCAGGTAGTCCAGCACCCGCCGGCGCTGCGCGGGGCTCACCAGCGGCCCGACGTGGGTGCCCTCGTCGGATCCGGCGCCGACCTTCAGCCGCCCCACGGCGGACGCGAGGCGGCGGGCCACCTCGTCGTGCAGGTCGGCGTGGACCAGGATCCGCGAGGAGGCGGTGCACGCCTCGCCCTGGTTGAAGTAGCCGCCTTCGATTGCCCAGGGCACGGCCGACTCCAGGTCGGCGTCCTCGAAGATCATCAGGGCGTTCTTGCCGCCGAGTTCCAGCAGCGTCGGCGTCAGGTTGCCGGCGGCCGTCCTGATCACCGCCTGGCCCGTGGTGGGCGCGCCGGTGAAGGAGATCTTGCCGACCAGCTTGTGGCCCGCCAGGTGGGCGCCGACCTCGCCGCCGCCGGGCACGATGTGCACGACGTCGTCCGGCAGGACCGACTGGACCAGCTCGGCGATGCGCAGCACCGACAGCGGCGCCTGCTCCGGCGGCTTCATGACCACGGCGTTGCCTGCCGCGAGGGCGGGGGCGAGCTTGCCCGCGGTGTGCAGCGGGGGCCAGTTGAACGGCACGATCGCGCCCACCACACCGAACGGCTCGCGCACCGTGACGTCGAGCATGCTGCCGGCGTCGCGGACCTGACCGGGCATCGCCTCGCACAGGCCGGCGAACATCTCGAAGATGGTGACGCAGCCTTCCAGGTCGAACTGGCGGGCCTGGGTGAACGGCTTTCCGTTGTCGCTGGACTCCAGCGCCGCGATCTCGTCGGCGTGCTCGCGGATCACCTGGGCGACCTTCCACAGCCAGCGGCCGCGCTCGCGCGGGGTGCGTGCCTTCCACGCATGGTGGGCTTCGTGGGCGGTCCTGACCGCCTCGTCCACCCGGTCGGCGTCGGCCCCCTGGACGACCGTCAGGGGCCGGCCGGTCGCCGGGTCGTCGACGGTGAACCGGTCGGCCTCGTTCTCGGACGACCAGCGGGTGCGCAGGACCTGTACGGCTTCGACGGTCGTGGACACGGAATCCTCCTGGAAGTGAGCCGGGCTCGGCCGGCTTCGGCTGGTGCTGGGGCTTCAGTTGTGGGGGGCGAGTCGTTCGACGAGCACCGAGGCGATCCGCTCGGCGACCACGACGGTGGGGACGTTCGTGGCCACGCGCGGCATCGCCGGGAACACCGAGGCGTCCGCGACGGTCAGTCCGTCGACGCCGCGCACGGCTCCGTCGGTGTCGACCACGGCGGCCGGATCGTCGGGGCGGCCCATCCGCATCGTGGCGCTGCCGTGGTTGTAGTGCGCCGGCGTGCGGCGGACGGCGTCGGCCAGGTCGCGGTCGCTGATGTCCGGGCCCGGCACCCGCTCGTCGTGCAGCAGGTCGGCCAGCGGGCGGGTCCGGGCCAGGCGGCGGGCCAGGCGTACTCCGTCGGCGACCCGTTCGGCGTCGTCGGCGGCGGTGTACAGGCCGAGGTCGATGACCGGCGCGTCCCGGGGGTCGCGCGAGGACAGCCGGACGCTGCCGCGGGAGCGGGGCTGGACGCAGGAGACGAAGAAGACCATGTCCCAGCCGGTGGGGTGGTTCTCGGCCCGCGGCACGAACTGCTCGGGCAGGCTGCCGGCCGGCACCGCCGCCGAGGGCAGGATCTGCACGTCGAAGTCGGGCTCACCCGGGCCGGTGGCGACGCTGAGGACGCTGCCGAACACCGACCGGGCCGCGGCCCGGGGCGGCTTGGCCGCGTGGACGTTCCAGTACGCGGGATGCTCGGTGAGGTTGCGCCCCACTCCGGGCAGGTCGGCCACCACACCGATGCCGAGCGCCTCGAGGTCCCCTCGGTCGCCGATGCCCGAACGCAGGGCGATGACGGGCGAGTTGTAGGCGCCCGCGCTGAGCACGACGTGCCGGGCGGGGATCTCCTCCCCCGTGGCCAGCCTGACGCCCCGGGCCCGGGTGCCGCTGAACAGCACCCGGTCGACCAGCGTCTCGCCGCGCACCTGGAGGTTGGGGCGGCCGCGCACCGGGTTGAGGTAGCCGATGGCGGTGCTCAGCCGTATGCCGTCGGCCGCGCTGAGCGGGGTGCGGGCGAATCCCGGCGCGCCCGGCGCGTTGAAGTCGGCGACCTCCGCGTGCCCGAGGCGCGCGCCGGCCCGCTGCGCGGCGACGGCGTGCTGCCCGAGGTCCTCCGGGGCGCCCAGCGTCATACGGTAGGGGCCGCCCAGACCGTGGTACTTCTCCTCACCGTACGGGTAGTGCTCCATCCTCTGGTAGAGGGGGAGCATCTGTGCGTAGCCCCAGGCGGGACCGGCCGCGGCGGCCCACGCGTCATGGTCGGCGGGCCGGGCCCGCATGGCGACGCAGACGTTGACCGAGGAGCAGCCGCCGATGACGCGGCCCCGCGGAACGGGCACCTCGTTGCCGAAGGCGTCCGGCCGGGAGCGGTAGCCCCAGTCGTAGGTGTACGGGGCGTAGGTGGCGTCCTTGATGTCCGGCGGTGTGTCGTCGGTGGTGGCGAAGTCGGGGCCCGCCTCCAGCAGCAGTACCGAGCGCCGCGGGTCGGCGCTCAGCCGGTTGGCGAGGACGCAGCCGGCCGAGCCGCCGCCGATCACGATCACGTCGTAGGTCAGGGCGGCCGCCTGTCCGGACTCGGGTCGGCCGGCGGGGCGTCGCGGGCCGGGCACTGGTGCGGTCATGGTGCTGCCTCCCGCGGGGACGGTGCGTTCCAGTGGAGGTGCAGTTCCTCGAATCCGCGGGCGATGAGCAGCCGTTCGCGGGTGCGGGAGCCGTCGGGGCCGAGGCGCAGTCCGGGGAGCCGCTCGAAGAGGAGCGGGATGGCGACGCGCAGCTGAAGTCGTGCCAGGGAGGCGCCGAGGCAGGCGTGGACGCCCCGGCCGAAGGCCATCTGGTGTTTGCGGGGCCTGTCGCCGAGGGCGAACTCGTCCGGCTTGTCGAACACGCACTCGTCGCGGTTGGCGGAGCCCCAGTGGACCATCACCCGGTCGCCGGGCACGAGGCGCCTGCCGCCGAGTTCCGTCTCCCGTGTCACGGTACGGAACAGGCCCTGCACCGGGGACTCGAAGCGCAGGACCTCCTCGACCATCGCGTCGGCCGAGGCCTCACCGGCGCGCAGGGAGGCGAGCTGGCGGGGGTGCTGCAACAGCGTGACCAGGCCGTTGCCGATGGCCCGGGTGACCGTGACGTGCCCCGCGATGATCAGGTTCATCACGATGCGCATCAGTTCCACGTCATCGAGCCCGTGCTCGTCGCCGTACCGCGCCAGCGAGGAGACGAGCGAGTCCTCGTCGGCCCGGTCGCTGTCGTCCAGCAGCCGCATCACGTAGCGCTGCATGGTGACGACGTCGCGGGCCCATTCGACGCGTTCGGCCGGCTCGCCGGTGCCGACCGACAGCTTCAGCCAGTTGGAGCTCCATCGGCGCAGCAACGGCACGTCCCCCGGCGGCATGCCCAGGATCCGCGCCATGACGATCAGCGGCAGGGGCCAGGCGTAGCCCTCGATGATGTCGGCGGAGCCGTCCGCGGCGAACCCGGCGATCAGTTCCTCGGCGGTGTCCCGGACGAAGGGCTCCAGCGCCGCCACCCGCCGGGGTGTGAAGACGCGGTTGACCGCCACGCGCAGCCGGGTGTGCTCCTCGCCGTCGCTCTCGGTCAGGTTCGGCGTCAGCGCCCAGCCTTCGGTCAGGACCTGCTTGACCTCGTCGGACTCGGGTCCCGCGGTGATCCGCACCGCGCTCTCGGAGGAGAACGTCTCGGGGTCGTGGACGACGCGGACCACGTCCTCGTGGCGGGTGAGGACCCAGATGTCCCGGTCCCGGTCGTGGAACACCGGGCACTGCGCGCGCATCCGCGCGTAGCCGGGGTAGGGGTCGGCCAGTTGCTCGTGGGAGGTGGGGTCGAAGGCCGGCGTGGCGGTCATCGGGGACCCTCCGGCCGCGGCCTGCCGACGGGACCGCGCGGTGTCGGCCCGCCCGGACGGCCGGGGTCGAGTCGGATGACGGGCATCGGTGTTCTCCCTCGTGGTGTGGGGGCCGGCGTCACTCGGCGGCGGCCAGTGCGGGCACCGCGCCGAGCTGTCCGCGTCCGGCGGCCAGCGACCAGGCGGTGCCGGCGTGGTCCGGGTGGGCGGGGTGCACCAGGGGCGTCACCGGCTCGGGCAGGAAGGTGTCGTGGACGATCTGGGTGGCCGCGGCCAGGTCGCTGCGACCGGTCAGCACGCTGAGCCGGTTGGAGGTGACGTGGAGGTCGGTGCGCGCGGCGCCGACCGAGCGCAGGGCTTCCAGCAGCCGCAGCGGCGCGTACGGCCGCCGGCCGATGCCCAGGCCGACGACGGAGAGCCGGGCCAGGTTCGACGTCCAGTGCGCCTCGTCGAGGCGGATGCCCCGGTCGGTGTCGCTCAGCAGTTCCCGCATCTCCTCCACGCTGTCCTCGGGCAGCGTGAGCGCGATGTCGCCGGCGTCCTCGGTGCCGAGGTTGCCGTAGCGGCGCAGCTCGACCTCGGTCTCCCGCTCGACCAGTTCGCCGAGCAGGCGCAGGACGTGGTCGGAGGTGATCCGCCGCAGCACGCAGCGGACCAGGCCGGAGCGTCCCGCGACCCCGGCGATCGGGCGGAGGCGGCCCGCGGGTGTCCAGGACTCCCCGGATGCCGCCCCGGCGGCGCGCCGGCCGTCGCCCACCCAGGTCTGCGGGCCGGTCGCGGTGGTGTTGGAGCGCACCTTCAGGTCGACGCCGTGGGTGCGCGCGTAGTCGACCGAGTCGGAGGCGAGGACCTTGGCACCGCTGACGGCCAGCTCGGCCATCTCCTCGTAGAGCAGGGCGGTGTGGCGACGGGCGCCGACGACCGTGCGGGGGTCGGCCGTGTAGACGCCGGCGACGTCGGTGACGATTTCGCAGTGGTCCGCGCCGAGGGCGGCGGCCAGGGCGACGCCGGTGGTGTCGGAGCCGCCGCGGCCCAGGGTGGTGCGGGCCCCGGTGGCGATGGACTCGCCCTGGAAGCCCGCGACGACGGGGACGGCTCCCCTGGCGAGTTCCTCCCGGAGCCTGCGCGGGTCCACCTCCACGATCGTGGCCCGGCCGTGGCGGTGGTCGGTGCGGATGCCCGCCTCGGGACCACTGAACGAGCGGCTCGCGACGCCCTGGTGGTTGAGCGCCAGCGACACCAGTCCGGCGGACGCGGCCTCGCCCGTGCACAGCACGGCGTCCAGTTCGCGTGCGTCGGGGCGGGCGGCCACCGCGGATGCCAGCCGGAGCAGTTCGTCGGTGGCCCCGCCCATGGCGGACACGACCACGACGACCTGGTTCCCGTCCTCGCGCGCCGCCCGGATCTGCCGTGCAGCCTCGATGACCTTGTCAGGTGTGGCGACCGACGTTCCGCCGTATTTCTGCACTATGAGCGCCATCTCACGCACTCTCTTCCTTCAAATCCGTGGGACGTGGAGGACGGTGTCCGAACGCCGCGGTGACCGCCGGTTCCCGGGGCGGTCACCGCGGCGCGGACCCTACTGCTCGTGGAGGAACTCCCGGATCGCGTAGCCGACGTGGCGCTGGTCGGTCATGGTGTGGCCGAGGATGACGTCGCCGGGCCGCAGCTCGGTGAAGTTGTGCACGCTGCCGCCGGGGCCGAGCGCCCGGACGTGCCAGTCGTCCTGGCCGACCATGTCGACGAGCTGGCCGCTGCGGGTGCGGGCCTCGATCCGGAGCATCGGACGGGACTCCATCTTGATCCGGCCCACCACGACGGTGCGCACGCTGCCGTCGGTGCTGACGGCGAGGATCTCCGAACCGCAGTGCAGTTCGGACAGGTACTGGGTGCGGTTGCCGGGCGTCAGGGTGTAGGAGGACAGCGCGGCCGCGTTCACCCGGAACGGGCGGGTGGGCATGTACGGCAGCGGGTGGGTCTCGCTGCTGACGAGCACCAGGCCGGTGGAGTACGACCCGACCAGGATGCCCTCGTTGGGCCGCAGGTGGGAGCAGGTGTCGACGCAGACCCGGTCGCCCAGGCCGAGGTGGGTGAGCTGGACGATCTCCAGCTCCTCCATCTCCAGCGAGGCGGCTTCGCCCCGGGTGACCTGCATCAGCTCGGTGGCGTCGCCGACGCGCCTGGGGGCCATGAGCACCGCGTCGGAGCCGCGCTCCAGCACACCGAGGGTGGTGGCCGCGTCCTCGACGTCCTCGACGACGGTGACGATGGAGCCCTTGGCCTTGTCGGCCGCGGCCAGCAGGATCTCCAGCGGGATCTTGCTGGGGTCCTGGCGGAACTCGACGAGGGTCAGGTCCGCCTCGTTGGCGATCCGGCAGGCGAGGTCGAGGGTCTCCTCGCCCAGCACCTTGACCAGGACACCGGAGCGCAGGCCGGGGCGCAGGCCCTCGAACTTCTCGGCGATGCTGTGATCGGCGATCAGGATGTCCACCACGTCCACGAGCTGGTCGATCAGGGTGGTGGGGGTGTCCCCGGTGACGACGGCGGCCTTCTGGACGTTCGGCGGGACCTTGCCGGCCAGCTCCGGGTCGTCCAGCACCACGGTCTCGACGCCGATGTGGGTGCTCTCCTCGACGATGGCGGTGGCGAGTTCGGAAGCGGTGCCGCGGAGGTCGATCCATGCGGATTTCATGTTCGCACCTTTGATTGTGGGTGGCTTGCCTGAGGTGGTCGCGCCTGGCTGTCGGTGACGGGTCGTCACGGTGTGCGGTGGCGGGCCGCCCGGGTGGGGCGGCCGGGAATGCGTGGTCAGACGGTCGCCTCGGACAGCTCATGGCCCAGGGCGGCCAGGGCTGCGAGGGAGCGGGGTCCGGCGTGGACACGGCGGGCCACCGAGCGGGCCAGCCCGCCCGGGTCGGCCGCCTGGAAGACGTTGCGTCCCACGGCGACGCCGAGCACGCCGGACTCCATCGTGCTGTCGATGAGGTCGAGGAACTTCCCGGTGTCCTCCAGTACGCCGCCCCCGGCGGTGACGACCGGGATCGGGCTGGCCGCGACGACCTCGCGCATCGTCAGGGGCGAGCCGGTGTACGGCAGCTTCACGATGTCGGCGCCGAGGTCGGCCGCGACGTTCGCGGCGTGCGCCAGCAGGACGGGGTCGGTCGGGTCGGTGATGCGAGGGCCGCGCGGGTAGACCATCGCGAGCAGCGGCAGGCCGAAGCGGGCACAGTGGCCGGCGACCGCGCCGAGGTCGGTGAGCTGGGCGGCCTCGGTGCTCGACCCGAGGTTGATGTGCACGCTGACGCCGTCGGCGCCCAGGGCGACCGCTTCTTCCACGGCGCCCACGAGGATCTTGGCGTCCACGTCCGGTGCGTGCTGCGTGCTGCCGTTGAGGTGGACGATCAGTGCCAGCCGATCGAGCGCGCTGGTGGGCAGGAACCGGACGCGCCCCTTGTGGACGATGATTCCGTCCACCTCGTTGGCGGCCATGTCCTCGACGAGCCCGGCGAATCCGGCGGCGGTAGCCACCGGGCCGTCGGCCAGCGAGTGGTCGAGCGGAACCAGGAACGTCGTCCCGGAAGCCGAGTGGACAATTCGCTGGACCCGACGGTCCTTTCCGTTCCAGGCGTATGCATCGGTCATTCTATTCAACACCTCGTCCCAAACCCAGATGACCAGATCAGTTGTCCGGTGCGCATTCACTGCGCTTTCTGTGGAAGCTTTTCCGCGATGTTTCCGGTGTTGCTTTATGACCAAACCAAGGAATTCGCCGACCCGTCAAGCCCCGCGCTTTCCCGCTTTTCGGCGTTCACCGCCGGCTAGGTCCGCTCGGGCGGCTTCGACCGGCGCTGCGTCAGGCGCGTGGCGAGGTCCTGCCACGCCTGCACGCTCGCCTGGGCGAGTTCCGCGACGAAGTCGAGGCAGTGGTCGGGCAGGTCGAGGACGAGCCCGTCCTGCGCCTGCGGGTCGATGGCGGCCACCGCGAGGATGCTCAGCAGCAGGCGGCCGGACTGGTTGAACCGCAGCGAGGGGTCGGTGCGCAGCGAGCGCAGCAGCGCGGTGGACCTGTCGAGCCTGGCGGGCACCGCGGTCGCGGTCTGCGCGCGCGGCGGCTCGGGGGGGCGCGGGGGCGGGGTGCGCGGGTTTCGCGCTCTGTGGGCGGGCGGGTTGCGCCGCTGGTCGGGGATCAGCGTCCTGGTCTCACGTCGGAGCTGGTCGCGCACATCGCGGACCGTGCCCGGGGACACTCCCGCGACCGCGCTGACCGCCCGCAGGGAGGAGGCGGGTTCGCGCAGGAGCATCTCCTTGGCGCGCTCCCGCCCGGCGGCGGTGCTGACGGGCCGCACGCGGCCGTCCCTGCCGAGCCTGGTCTGCCCGCCGGGCCGCCCGATCGCCTCGCGCAGGGCGGCGATCGTCTTGGGCGAGAGTCCGACGGCCGACGCGATCGCGCGGTTGGACCAGCCCTCCTGTTCGCACAGGATGCGGGTGCCCGCCGCCTTGCGGTCGGCCAGCGACAACGGCAGTCCGTGCCGTACGTTCAGCCGCACCGCCAGGACGAAGGCGCTCGCGTCGTCGCCCTCGAACCACCGTGCCCGGATGGCCTCTTCGCCGCGTAACTGGGCCGCCCGGACCCGGTGCACGCCGTCGATGACCCGGTTGGTACCGCGCTGCACGACGATGGGCGGCAGGTCGGCCTGCAATTCCGCCAGGACCCGTATGTGCTCGCCGTTCTCCCCCGCGCAGCGCGGTGAGTGGGACAGATCGAGCGCCGTGACCGGGATCCACTCCGTGTCCGTACCGGCGTCCGATGCGGCGTAGTGCGCCTCGGTGTCCACCCGATCCGGAGGGTGGACACCCGCGTCCCCTCGCAGGAGCACTGCTTCGCTGTCTGTCACGTTCGACCACTCCTCAGCCACACCTGCCGCTGTCGGTCAGGGGCCGCGAGTGCTGTCCGCACTCCGGCGACCCACAAGAAGAATACCTTCTCCAAGGTATTTTTACAGGGGTCGCGGCACCCGGCGCCGTGTGCAACCGGGGATATCCCCGGTTGCACACCGGTCGACCTGGGGCTCCGGTGCTCAGGCGCCCCGGCACGGGCCGCACGGAGAAGCGCCGCCGGCGAGCGGGAGGTCGCGCCGGCCGGCGGACGGCAGGAGGCCGCCGCACCGCCCCGGGGGATGGACCGTGCGACGGCCGCCGGACGCAGCGTAGCCCGGCACCCCACGGTGCGGGGAGGCGACCGCGCGGCACCGGACACCCGGGCGCACGCGGTGAGCGGTATGTGCCACGGACATCGCGCACCTATAAGGGTGAACGGAAAAGTGAACGGCGTGGCGAGCGCGATCGATCACCTCTCCCCCGCCACCCCGACATCCTGGCGTCCATTTCTTTCCGCACGCTAAGCTGACCGCGCCCTGGCCACCGGAGGCGCATTCCATCCTGCGCCGGCCCGGCCCGCGGTGGTCTTCTTCGGCTTTCGGCCGGGCTCATGCGCCGGAAAGAATTCGCGGTCACAGAAAGGCGTGGTCATGGGTAATGACGCACCAGGTACCACCGTGCGCGCTCGCGCGGGAAAAAGCCGGAGGCAGCGCATTGCCGAACTGTTCCTGGCCGAGCCCGAGGTCGCCGGCAGCATGCCGATTCCCGGCGTGTTCGAGGAGGGCCCCGGACGGGGGCCGCGCCTGTCCGAGATCGTCAGGCGCACCCTCGAGGCGTACGCCGACCGGCCGGCGCTCGGCGAGCGGGCCAGGCAGTACGTCAGCGTGGACGGCCGCGTCACCGCGCGGCTGCTGCCCCGGTTCGACACCATCTCGTACGGCGTGCTGTGGGAACGGCTGAGCGCGGTCGCCGCCGACTGGTACCACCACCCGCACCACCCGCTGCGCGAGGGCGACTTCGTCGCGATCCTGGGCTTCGCCGGAACCGACTACACCACGGTCGATCTGGCGTGCGGTCAGGTCGGGGCGGTCGCCGTGCCCCTGCACACCAACGCCTCGGTCGATCACATCCGCCACCTCGTGGCAGAGGCCGCCCCGCGTGTCTTCGCCACCAGCACCGACCGGCTGGCGACCGTGCTCGAAGCGCTGGCCGGGCAGAACAGCGTGCAGCGGATCCTCGTCTTCGACCACCACCCCGAACTCACCGAGCACCAGGAGGCGCTGGCGGCCGCCGCCCGGCTGCTGGAGACGACACGGGCCCCGATGTCACTGGAGCTGCTGTCCGACATCGTCGCTCGCGCGGGCGCGTTGCCGCCCGCGCCCGAACTGCCCCCGGAAACCGGCCCCGAGGGCGCGCTGTCGGCGCTGCTGTACACCTCCGGGAGCACCGGCACGCCCAAGGGCGTGATGTTCCCGGAGTCGACGGTGTCCCTGATGTGGCGCCCGCCCGCGGGACCCGACGACCAGTACCCGTTGATCACGGCCAACTTCCTGCCGCAGAGCCACCTCGTCGCCAGGCGGCTGGTGATCAAGACGCTGGCCACCGGCGGCACCGCGCACTTCGTGGCCAACAGCGACCTGTCCACCCTCCTGGACGACCTGTCGCTGATCCGGCCGACCGAGATCGCCATGGTGCCGCGGGTCTGCGAGCTGCTCTTCGAGAGTTACCACGCCCAGCTCAGCCGGCGCGCGGCACACGGCGGGCCGAGCGAGTGCGACCACGCCGAGGTCATCGCGCACCTGCGGGACCACGTGCTGGGAGGGCGTGTCCTGCACGCACCCTGCGGGTCCGCCCCGCTCGCCCCGGAGCTGGCCACGTTCCTCCGCGACGCCCTCGACGTCCCCCTCCTGAACAGCTACGGCACGACCGAGACCGGTCTGGTGATGCTGGACCACCGCGTACAGAGCCCCCCGGTGACGCACTACAAGCTCGTGGACGTACCCGAACTGGGCTACTCCGCCGCCGACCTGCCCCACCCGCGCGGCGAGCTGCTGGTCAAGACCTCGCTCATCACCCCCGGCTACTACCGGCGCCCCGAGGACACCGCCGAGGCGTTCGACCAGGACGGCTACTACCGCACCGGCGACATCATGGCCGAGACCGCGCCCGGCGAACTGGTCTACGTCGACCGGCGCAAGAACGTACTCAAGCTCTCCCAGGGCGAGTTCGTCGCCCTGTCCAAGGTGGAGGCGGTGCTCGTCGCCAGTCCGCTGGTGCGGCAGGTCTTCGTGTACGGCAACAGCTCCCGCGCCTACCTGCTCGCCGTGGTGGTTCCGACCCCGGAGGCGATCGCGCAGGCCGGCGACGAGGCGGCGCTGAAGGCGGCGCTCAGCCGGTCGCTGCAGAGCGTCGCCGCGCAGGCCGGACTGGCGCCGTACGAGGTCCCGCGCGACCTGATCGTCGAGACCGTGCCGTTCAGCCAGGGCAACGGCCTGCTGACCGACTCGACCAAGCAGCTGCGCCCGCAGCTGAAGGAGCGGTACGGCGAACGGCTCGAGCAGCGCTACGCGGAACTCGCCGCGGGGCAGGCCGCGGAGCTGCGCACGGTGTGGCAGGACCGCGACCGCCCGGTGGTCGAAACGGTCGTCCGCGCCGCGCAGGCGCTGCTGGCAGGGCTCGACGTCGAGCCGGGCCCGGAGCAGTGCTTCACCGACCTGGGCGGAGACTCGCTGTCGGCGCTGTCCTTCGCCAACCTGCTGCGGGAGATCTTCGGCGTCGAGGTGCCGGTCGGAACCCTCCTGGGGCCGGCCAACAGCCTGGGCGGGATCGCCGCTCACGTGGAGCGCCTGCGCGGTGCCGCCGCGGCGCGGCGGGCCACCTTCGCCTCCGTCCACGGCGAGCACGCCACCTCGGTGCGGGCCGGCGACCTCACTCTGGACAAGTTCATCGATGCCGCGACCCTCACCGCGAGCACGGCGCTCCCCCGGCCGGCCGGCGAGCCGCGCACGGTGCTTCTCACCGGGGCCAACGGCTACCTCGGCCGGCTGCTGTGCCTGGAGTGGCTGCAGCGGCTGGCCCCGGTGGGCGGCACGCTGGTCTGCCTGGTGCGCGCCGCCGACGACGACGCCGCCCGGCAGCGCCTGGAGGAGTCTCTGGACAGCGGGGACACGACGCTCAAGAGCCGCTTCGCCGAGCTGACCGCCGGCGGCGCGCTGCGCGTGCTGGCCGGTGACATCGGCGCGCCGTGCCTCGGCCTCGGCGAGCAGGACTGGCGGTGGCTGACCGCCACGGTGGACCTCGTCGTGCACCCGGCGGCGCTGGTCAACCACGTGCTGCCGTACCGGCAGCTGTTCGAACCCAACGTGGCCGGCACCGCCGAGGTCGTCCGCGCCGCCCTGACCACCCGGCTGAAGCCGGTCGTGTACGTGTCCACCGTGGCCCTGGCCGCTCACGGCGGCGCCACGGCGGACGAGGACACCGACATCAGGGCCGGGAAGCCCGAGTACGCGATCGACGACAGCCACGCGGGCGGCTACGCCACCAGCAAGTGGGCCGGCGAGGTGCTGCTGCGCGAGGCCCACGACCTGTGCGGGCTGCCGGTGACCGTGTTCCGCTCCGGCATGATCCTGGCGCACGCCCGGTACACGGGGCAGCTCAACGTGCCGGACACCTTCACCCGCCTGCTGCTGAGCCTGATCGCCACGGGGATCGCGCCCGAGTCGTTCTACGCCGGCGCGGAGGGCGGCCGGCGCCCGCGGGCGCACTACGACGGCCTGCCGGGGGACTTCGTCGCCGCCGCGGTCACCGCCCTGGGCATGCGGACCGACGGGTTCCGGACATTCAACGTGGTCAACCCGCACGACGACGGCGTCTCACTGGACACCGTGGTCGACTGGCTGGCCGACAGCGGCATCGCCCTCCGCCGGGTCGGCGGCCACCGGGAGTGGCGTGCGCGGTTCGAGGCCGCTCTGCGGGCGCTGCCGCGGTCGCAGCGCCCGTACTCCCTGCTGCCGCTGATGGCCGCCTGGCGGGAGCCGCTCGTCCCCCGCACGACGTCGGTGCTGCCCGCCGAGCGGTTCCGCGCGGCGGTGCGCACCGCCGGCCTCGGCGCCGAGCGGGACATCCCCCACCTGTCCCGGCAGCTGATCGAGAAGTACGTGGCGGATCTCCGGCACCTGGGCCTGATCTAGCGCACCGGTCGCACACCCGTCGCACGGGCCTGGCCGGCCCGGGCGGCGGGATTCGGCCGAACACCGGCCTCCAGGCTGCCCAGGAGCGCGTTGGCCTCGCGATATCGCCGCGCGATCCGGTCCCGCGTGGATATGCTCACCTGCATGCGGTCCGCGTCGAAGGTCCGCCGAACATACCTTTGCGAAGGTTTTTTCTGATGAGGGAGGCTCCGCGTGACTCAGAAGCGTGCCGTCCGCACCCGGGCGCAGGTACTCAACGCCGCGGCGGAGGAGTTCGCCGCGCACGGCTACATGGGCACGACGCTGCTCGACGTGATCCAGCGCACCGGCATGACCAAGGGCGCACTGTACGGGCACTTCTCCTCGAAGGAGGAGCTGGCGGCGGCGTTGATCGAGGAGGCCGGGGACGAGCTGGGCAAGCGGGCGGCACGGGCCGCCGAGCCGGACACGGCGGCGGTGCGCACCTTGCGGGAGACCGTGCTGGACCTCGCCCGGCACCTGCGCCAGGACACGCGGGCCCGGTCCGCGTTGCGGCTGGCCGTGGAGAGCCCCCATCTGGACCGGCACGACCCCGGGCTGGTCCAGCGGATCTCCCTGCCGTTGACACGTGCCGTCACGCAGGCACAGGCCGGGGACGGGAACACCGGCGGATACCCTCCGGAGGCCGTGGCCCGCCTGCTGCTGTCGGTCTTCTTCGGGGTTCCGCATCCCGTGCCGCGTGACGACGCCGACGCCGCGCGGCGGTTCGACGACCTGTGGGCGGCCGTGTCCGGGCAACCGGGGGACGGACCGGCCGCCGCCGACCCGCACGAGCGCTGAGGCTCCGGGCCGAGGACGGACGACCGTCCGTACGGCCGGTCAGGCGCCGTCCCGGTGAGGGACGCCGGCCACCCGACCGGTGGGGACCGGGGCACTGACGTCCGGCGCGGCGTCTGGGTGCAGTACCCGCGCCCCCGGCAACCGCGCCATCAGTTCCGCCGAGCCGCCCACGACGACGGGGTGCCCCACCTCCGCCAGCATCGGCAGATCGGAGAGGTGGTCCCCGTACGCGTAACACCGCGCCGGATGCACGTCCGGACAGCGCCGCAGCGTGTCACGGACCGCCGTGCGCTTCGCCTCCCCGATACAGGGATCGCCCACGAGCCGGCCGGTCAGCACTCCGTCATGGGTCTCGGGGACCGAGCACAGCAGGCGCGTCGCACCCACGTCGGCCGCGATGGGCGCGAGGACGGCGGGGAACGACCCGGACACCAGGATCACCGTGTCCCCCGCGTCGCGGTGCAGTTCCAGCGCCCGGCGGGTGGCGGCCAGGTAGAAGCCCGGAGCCTCCGACCGTTCGGAGTACCAGGCCTCGGCCAGCTCCGCGACCCGGGCGGCGGGCTCACCCGCCCAGGCCCGGTAGTACAGGCGGTTCAGGGCTTCCCGGGGAACGCCGGCGGCCGTCCGGCGGGTCAGGTCCCGCCGGACGGCCGCCGCGAGGCGGGCACCCCGCGTTCCGCGGGTGCCGTGGAAGTAGTACGCGAGGAAGTCGAACAGCGACTTGACCGCGATGAGCGTCTCGTCGACATCGCTGAACACCAGGCGTCGCGACCGGCTCACCGCGGCCCCCGCGGTAGCGGCGCCGCACACTCGCCCTCGCCCCAGACGGCGTAGGCGCCGGCCGAGGCGTCCAGCCGCAGGGCGCCGTGCGCCGCCACCGTGTGCGTGTCCCGCCAGGCCCGCTGGACCTCGCTGGTGTCGTCACGGGCGTGGACACCGCCCGTCCTGAACAGCCGTTCCACGGCCTCCACCAGCAACTCGGCCGCCACCGCGGCGTCGCGCCGGTTGACCGCCTCGACCCGTGACGCGGTGGGGTCGGCGTCGGCGCGGGCTCCGGCCCGGTCCAGCAGCAGGGCCACGGCGTCGATCTCGGCGGCGGAGCGAGCCAGCACCCGCTGGACGGCCGTGTCGCCCAGGGCCGCCGGGCGCCCGGCGGGCGGGGTCGTCGCCCAGCGTGTCCAGGACCGCAGGGCGAGCCGGGCCGCACCGAGCGCAGGCGCGCAGAACATCGGGCCGCCGGCCAGATGCGCGGGTGCCTGGCGTGCCGGTGAGGCACCGGGCTCGACCACGGCGGCGAGCACGTCGCCCAGCGGGCAGGCGCGCCGGTCGGGGACGAACACCCCGCGTACGTCGACGGAGTTGCTGCCGGTGCCGCGCAGCCCGGTGCTGCGCCAGGTGTCCCGCACGATCACCTCGGAGCGCGGCACCGCCAGGACCCAGGCCGCGGCCCGCGCCGGACCGGCGGGGGCGGCCGCGGCCGGGCTGTCGTCGACCGGGGCCGCGAGCAGCACCCAGTGGGAGAAGTCCACGCCGCTGACACAGTCCCACCGGCCATGCACCAGCCAGCCGCCCGGCACCGGGCGGGCCGTTCCGGCGGGCGGGGTCAGGGCCGCGGCGATCAGCGTGTCGGGGCCCTCGGCCCACACCTCCCGCTGTCCTTGTTCGGGCAGCCTGGCGGCGTACCGCCCGTGCGCGGCCCAGAGCATGCCGCACCAGGCGGCCGAGGGACACTGTGCGGCGATCAGCGCCGTGGCGGTGATCAGGTCGGCGAAGCCGCCCTCCCGGCCGCCGAATCGGCGCGGCACGAAGTGACGTGGGACGCCCGCCTCCGTGAGCGCGGTCACGACCGCGGGGGCCAGCCGCCGGTCCCGGTCCGCCGCCGAGGCGGCACGCCCTGCCGCCCGGGCGACCCGCAGTACGGCGTCCTCGGTGAGCGTGCCGTCTGCTCGCTCCGGAAGGGAAAGGCCGGATCGCTGCTTTTCTTGCGGCTCAGCATGATCGAGCATGATTCAGCTCCTTGTCGAGCCGGACAGGATATGGAAACATACCTTCTTAATGGTTTCTTACTCGGAGGTGCGGATGCCGCGAGAGCAGGAACGCTCCCTGCGTACGCACACGCCGGCGCACGTTCCGGCACGGGAGGCACTCACGGCCGTGACGTCCGGCCCGCTGACCGACGCCGCTTCACACTCGGGCGCCGGGCGGCCGACGGGGCCCGCACACCTCACAGGGCGCGGTGGGCCTGTGCCCGCCCCGTACCTCGCGGGCCGCTGCCGCGGTCGGGGAGGGCCAACCGGCCCGCGCCCACCGCTACACCGCCGCGCCGGAGCCGACCGTGTCACGAGAGAAGGTGACCCTCTCGGGGACGGGCCGCAGGGTTCGGGTCAGCCACTCCATGGCGACCGTGGCGACGGCTTCCTCCCGCTGTACGGCGGTGATGTGCAGCCTCGTGACGTCCGGCGCGGTCGCCGGACGTCGCACCTCGGCGCACAGCCGCACCGGTTCGTCGAGGTCGGCGAAGGCCGGGCAGTCCATCCGGACGGCGCGCAGCACCGCTCCCGCGGGAACGTCGTGGCGGCGGTGCACCAGGTGGTGTCCCAGCTGACGGGCGCCTTCCAGGGCGACCATCAGCGGTATGTGGTCTCCGGGGTGGTCGAAGAGCACGGCGTGGTGGAGGTCGACCAGCAGCCGCCACTCCCCCGCCTCCGTACGGCCCAGCACGCTGTCCTTGGCCCGCAGCCGGCCGACGTCGGCCGCCGGCAGCCGCGTCGCGGCCACGTGCCCGACGCGGGCGGTCTCGCCCTGGCCCTGCGGCTCCGCCCCCCGCCAGCGGAGCCGCCGGTACAGCCGCTCGTCGACGGCGTAGACGCTCAGCCCGGCCCGGGCGCACTCACGTCCGGCCACGGACACCACGGCGTCCACCCGCATACCGAAGCGCCGGGGCGGCCTCTTCGCCACCCACGACCACTGGACGTCCAGCGTGACGTGCGCCGGGGTGTCCCCGACGAGGAGCGCCTCGTGGTCCGTGATCTCGAAGTAGGTGTCGTTGCCGACGAAGCGGTGTCCCAGCGGGATCCCGCAGTGCACGTGCGCCAGATAGACCAAGGCCTGGCGCACCGTCTCGGTCAGCAGCAGCGGGTCGGACACGCCCTGGGCGTCGGGGTAGTACAGCGCGTGGTCCCGGGGCCACTGGGCTCCCACGAGGAACCGGTCCTCGCCCACCCGCAGAGCGTCCGTGATGAAGACCTCCGCGACCGCGGCCCGGTGGACCAGGTGCCGGGAGACGGGTTGAAGGAACTGCAGAGAGGCATCCACTACTGCGGTGCCCGGTTGGCCTGGGACCCTGGTCGACAGTGCGTACGACTGCTCCATGGTCTCTCCCTCATTGGATTCGGGAATACCGTGGTGGTGCGACGTGAAAATATACCTTCGCACAGGTATCTTGCAAGGGAACTGTCTCGTGCGGGGCACGCGCACCAGGCACCGTCGAAGCGCACGGAAGAGGAATCATGAGCAACGCGAACAGCGCTCTCCGGACAGCCGCCGGGTCCAAGGCCACTCCCCCGCGGGAACTGAAGCAGGAACGGGCCAGCCGCACCCGGAAGCTGCTGCTCAACGCCGCTGCCACGGCCTTCGCCGAGAAGGGGTTCCCCACCGTCACGCTCCAGGACATCGCCGACCGCGCCGAGGTGACCAAAGGAGCCGTCTACTTCCACTTCACGAACAAGGAGGCGGTGGCCGTCGCGGTCACCGAGGAGTTCTACGCACAACTGCCCTCCATCGCCGAGTCGGTCACGTCCAGGCAGCTCCCACCGCTCGACGCGGTGGCCCAGCTGCTCCTGCAGACCGCGGTCGCCCTGCGGGACAACCCGGTGATGCAGGCCGGCGCCCGGCTCCAGATCGAACGGAACCTGGTCGACGCCGACATGCCGACGCCGTTCAGCGGGTTCACCCAGCTGATCACCGAGCTACTGGCACAGGCCCAGGCCGGCGGCACCCTGCGGCCCACCGCCGACGTCGCCTCCCTGGCCCGGGTCGTCGTCGCCGCCTTCTTCGGCAGCCAGCACATCTCCTGGGTCCAGCACAATCGCGAGGATCTCACCGACCGTGTACAGGAGATCATCGACGTCGTCCTCCCCCTCCACGCGTGATGTTCGCGCCCTCCCGGCCGCCCACCGCCGCACAAGGAGAAATCCCTCATGTCCGCCCTCACTCTCCCGCTCGTCCCCCTCGGCACCAGCGGCCCGTTGGTCGGCGCCCAGGGGCTGGGCTGCATGGGCTTCAGCGAGTTCTACGGACCCAGCGCACCGGACCAGGCGCAGGAAACGCTGAGGACCGCCCTCGACACGGGTGTCACCATGTTCGACACCGCGGACCTGTACGGCCACGGTGAGAACGAGGTACTCCTCGGCCCCTTCGTCCGCGCCCACCGCGAACGGGTCTTCCTCGCGACGAAGTTCGGCATCGTACGGGACCCGGGCCGGCGGACCTGGACCCAGGTCCGCGGTGACCGCGCCTACGTCCGTCAGTGCGTCGACGCGAGCCTGAAGCGCCTCGGCATCGACACGATCGACCTGTACTACGCCCACCGCCGCGACCCCTCGGTCCCCGTGGAGGAGACCGTCGGCGCGATGGCGGAACTCGTCCAGCAGGGAAAGGTCCGCCACTTGGGGCTCTGCGAGGTGACCGGCCAGGAACTGCGCGCCGCCCACGCCGTCCACCCGATCACCGCGCTGCAGTCGGAGTGGTCGCTTTTCAGCCGCGACGTCGAGACCTCGGCGGTCCCCACGGCCGCGGAACTCGGCGTGGCGTTCGTCGCGTACTCGCCCCTCGGCCGTGGCCTGCTCACCGGCGCGCTCCCCGACAGCAGCGAACTGAGCGCGGACGACGCCCGGTTGACGATGCCCCGGTTCGCCGGTGAGCACGCCCGCACCAACGCGGCGCTCCTCGAAACCGTGCGCGCGATCGCCGCGGACCACGCCGCGACTCCCGCGCAGATCGCACTGGCCTGGTTGCACCAGCAGTCCCGCGTCCACAACCTCACCGTCCTGCCCATACCCGGATCCCGCAGGTCCGCCCGGCTGCGGGAGAACGCCGCGGCGACGGCGCTCACCCTGTCCGCGGCCGAACTCGCCGCGCTCGAGCCACTGGCGGCTCAGGTGGCGGGTACCCGCTACGCGGACATGAGCAGCACGGCGGCAGCCCGCGAGTGACCGGCTGCCCCAGCGGCGGCATGCTGATGCGTCGGTTTCCGGTCAGGGCCACCCGTCAGCGTCACCTTCCGGTGGACCACCGGCCCGCGCATGGCTCCTGTCGCGCAGGCGCGTCCGGCAAGGACACGCCTGCGCGACGACAGCGACACCGTCGACCACGCGGTGGGCCGGACTTGTCGTTCAGTCACGGCTCTTGAGTGGGGGACCGAGTCGGATCTCGGTGGTGCACTCCAGATCCTGCCGGTACGTGGTGGATCCGCAGACCGCGGAGCAGCGCGGCGAGGTAGCGGTGTGCCGTGTCGATCCGGTCGGCGGGAGTGCCGCCGTGGACGGCGACGGCGTGGGCGATGCCGCACATCAACGGGACGAGATCGGAAGCGGACAGGTCGGGACGGACCACTGCGGCCTCACGGGCCCGGTCGAGGAGTTCGGTGCCGGTCGTCGTCAGGGACTGCTTGAGTTCCGTGGTGCGTGGGAGGGCGTCGGTCGGTGCGGCGGTGACCAGGGGCAGGGAGGCGTCGGTGATCTGCGCGTCGAGAGTCCGCGTCAGGAAGCCCTGCAGTGCGCGCCAGGGGTCCGTGTCGGCCAGCGCCTGTTCGCCGTGGGCGGCCAGGGCTTCCAGGCAGGGGGTGGCCACGGACTCCAGCAACGCCTCGGGGCTGGCGAAGTGCCGGTAGACGGTGCCGACCCCGAGTCCGGCACGGCGCGCGACGTCATTGAGCTGCAGCGTGACGCCCTGGTCGACCAGATCCCGGGCGATGGCGACGATCCGGTCCCAGTTGCGGGCAGCGTCCTTGCGTAGCTGTGTCGTCGTCATGGGTGGCCAGTCTCTGTCGCGTGCCCCGTCATGTGTGTCCGGCGTTCGATCATACGCAACCGGTCCCGGCGGTGGCCAAGTCGGCGCTTGCGAGGGTGCGCGAGGGCTCGGCCCGCCGGTCCGGTCACCTGTGGTGCTGGGCCGCCACCGTGGGTAAGGCCGGCCCGGGGTCCGCCGAAGCGGGGCCTGACGCCTACCTGGCCGCCGTGGGAGCGTGGGCTTCGCTGAGCCGTCGTACCGCGTCGGCGACGCGGTGGTCGGTGGCCGGGCGGAACGGGGTGACCGGACGCGCACGGGGACCAATGACGACTCCGGTCCGGCCGCTCAGCGCGTGGTCGGTGGCGGCGACGATCGAGGGCCTTGCCGCCGCGGACGCCGGGCCGGACGTGGACCGTTCGAACTTCCGGCGGACCAGCGGCCACAGCAGTCGCAGGGCGGGAGAGACGATCCTCGGGTCGGTCAGGGTGCCGTCGGTCATGTCGGTCGCGGCGCCTCCGGGATCGGCGGCGAAGACCGATACGCCCGTGCCGTCCAGCCGCGCGGCGAGGTCGAGGGTGTAGGCGAGGTTGGCGAGCTTCGCGCGGCCGTACCAGTGGAAGCCGTAGTAGCCGCCAGGCGGTTCGACGGCGTCGAACACCCGCTTGGCGACCCCGACCGCTCCCGAGGTCACGTTCACGATCCTGCTCGGTGAACCCGCCGTCAGCGTGGGGAGGAGCAGTTCGGTCAGCAGGTACGGCGAGAGGTGGTTGACGACGAACGACGCCTCGACGCCGTTCAGTTCGCGCCGGTCGGGGAACATCGCCCCGACGTTGTTGACCAGCACCGAAAGCGGGTCCCCCGAGGCCTGGTGCTCGGCCGCGATCCGGTCGGCCAGCGCACGCACCTGGTCGAGCGAGGAGAGGTCGGCGGCCAGGAACCGACCTGGCCGCGCCGGGCCCATGGCGTTGATCCGCTCCACCGCCCGGGCACCCCGGTCGGCGCTCCGTCCCACCACGGTGACCGCGAACCCGGCTGCGGCAAGCCCCAGCGCCGTCTCCAGACCGATGCCGGCCGTCCCGGCGGTGACTACGGCGTTCTTCATGTGTTCCCCCACTCGAGCAGAAAAACGGATACGTAATCCGCTTGCAGGAGTGACACTAGCACATAGGCGGATTACCTATCCGGTTAGCAAGGGGTCGGCATGGCCGTCGCGGTCGGCCTGGAATCGCATGCCCCCGCGCCCGCACGGGCCCCGTCGCCCGGCTGCCGCGGACGAGGCAGCCTCGACAGCGCGTCGGTCGGTCCCGGTCAGGCCGCCGGGGCGGACAGGACGGCCTTGGCCGCCCGCCGGAGATCGCTGATCATGGGATTCGGGTCGCCCTTGCGGCTGACCAGGACGACCTGGCTGGGGGGAGCGCCCTCGATCGGGACGGTGACGAGGTCGGGACGCAGTGAGCTACGCCGATCGCCGACCGGCAGCACGGCGATCGCCCTGCCGCTCGCGACGAGTTCGAGCTTGTCCTCGTAGCTCTCGATCGGCGGCACCCCGGCTCCGAGGATCCGGTACGACGTCCAGTCCGCGGTCTCGAACGCACACGGCGCCGCCTCCTCGCCGGCCAGCTCCTCCGCGGTCACCGACGCGCGGTCGGCCAGGGGATGTCCGCGCCGGACCACGAGCATCCGGGGCTCCTCGTACAGCGGGACGGTGGAGACGTCGTCGGCGGCGAGCGGCAGCGGGGCCCGCGCGATCAGGGCGTCGACGCGCCTGTCGGACAGCGCCCCGACGTCCCGGCAGCTCAGGTACCGGGTGGTGATCTCGGCGTCCGGATGACGGCGGCGCAGCTCCCGCACGGCGTCGGTGATCACCAGGTCTTCGACGTAGCCGATGATGATTCGTCCGGTCGTGACGTGTTCGCGTACGGCCTGCTCGGCCTGGCGGGCGGCCCGCAGCAGGGCCTCGGCCCGGGGCAGGAACGTCTGGCCGGCCCGAGTGAGCCGGGTGCCCTGGGGGGTGCGGTCCAGCAGGCGTGCGCCGAGATACTTCTCGAGTCGCTGGATCTGACGGCTCAGGGCCGGCTGGGCCACGTGCAGGTCCACGGCGGCCCGGCCGAAGTGCTGGTGCGCCGCCACCACGGTGAAGTAGCGCACGAGCCGCAGTTCCAGATCCCGTCCGAGATCGTTCACGCTTCCAGCGTACGGGTCATGCCCTTTCGGAATGACGCGGTTGCCGAACAGGTCTTGGACGGCCATGACGTCCTGGGCCTTGACTGAAGGAGCGACGTTCCCGAGAGAAAGCGACAGGCGCTGTGAAGGCGATCCAGTTCCACGAAGCGGGCGGGCCGGACGTTCTGCGGTACGACGAGGTGCCGGTTCCCGAGATCGGTCCGGGCGAGGTGCTGGTCCGGGTGCATGCGGCGGGCATCAACCCGCCGGACTGGTACCTGCGTGAGGGGATGAAGGTCATGCCGGCCGCGATGAGGCCGACCCTGCGGTTTCCCCTGATCCCCGGGACGGACATGTCGGGAGTGGTCCAGGCGGTCGCCCCGGACGTGCCGGGATTCGCCGTCGGTGACGAGGTCTTCGGCATGCTGCGATTCCCGGGATTCGACGGCCGGACGTACGCCGAGTACGTGGCCGCACCGGCTTCGGACCTGGCTCACAAGCCTGCCGCCATCGACCACGCGCAGGCGGCCGGGGTGCCCATGGCCGCGCTCACGGCCTGGCAGTACCTGGTTGATCTCGGCCACGACGTGCCGTCCCCGTTCACCGGCGAGGTGCACCGGCCGGTGCCGATCACCCCGGGGATGACCGTCCTGGTCAACGGGGCCGCCGGTGGAGTGGGCCACTTCGCGGTACAGCTGGCTAAGTGGAAGGGGGCACACGTGATCGCGGTGGCCTCGGGCCGGCACCAGCGGTTCCTGCGCGAGCTCGGCGCCGATGAGGTCATCGACTACACCAGGACGCAGGCCGCGGACGTGGTCAGCGGTGCGGACCTGGTGATCGACACCGTCGGTGGCCCGGACAGCTCACGCTTCCTGACCGTGCTCAAGCGCGGCGGCACGATGCTTCCGGTGTTCTTCGCCCAGTACGACCCGGAAGTGACGGAGAGCCTGGGCATCACCGTCTCGAACATCCAGGTGCGCTCCAACGGCCCCCAGCTCGCCGAGATCGGGCGACTGTTCGCCGAGGGCGCCCTTCAGGTCCGGGTGGACAGCACCTACCCGCTGTCCGAGGCGGGCAGGGCACACACGCGAGCCGCGCAGGGCCACATCCAGGGCAAGATCGTACTGACGGTGGTCTCGTGATCGCCGAACCTCCAGCAGGCGGTGGCGCGCACCATGCCCGCACCCCGGGCCCGCTGCATACGCCTGAGGGTGACGGTCAGCCGTCCGGTGCCGACCCCGCAGCGCGGTCCCGGGGAGCCGAGACGACGTGGGCCAGCGGTGCGCCGGCCGTATAGCGGGCCAGTTGGGCTCGGACCAGCGCCAGAGCGCGAGGCCGGAAGGCTGAGGTGGTCGCGGCCGCGTGCGGGCTGACCAGTGTGCCGGGCGCCGTCCACAGGGGATGCCCGGACGGCAGCGGTTCGGGGTCCGTCACATCCAGTGCCGCGCACAACCGGCCTGCCAGCACCTCGGTGAGGAGTGCGCCTGTTTCCACCACCGGGCCCCGTCCGACGTTGACCAGCAGGGCGCCGTCCTTCATCCGGCCGAGGAACCGAGCGTCGACCAACCCACGGGTGGCATGGGTGAGCGGCAGGGTGAGCACGACGACGTCGGCCCGTGGCAGCAGGTCCGTCAGCTCCGTCATCGCGTGCACGGGGCCCCGTGATGTCTGACGCGCCGTACGAGCGACACGGAGCACCGTGCACTCGAAGGACGCGAGGCGGGCGTCCACGGCGGCGCCGATGGACCCGTACCCCAGCAGCAGAACCGTGCGGTCGGCCAGGGCGGGCCTGAAGCCGGACGACCAGCGCTGCCGCTGCTGCGACCGGACGAACTCCGGGATGCCGCGCAGCGACGCCAGCGTCAGTGCCACCGCGTGCTCAGCGGTGCTCGTGGAGTGGATGTCTCCGGCGTTGCAGAGGACGACGTCCGGCGGCAGGTGCGGCAGCAAGTCCTCGACGCCCGCGCTCAGGGACTGCACAGCGCGCAGGCGGGGCAGCCGCGCCAGGACGGGCAGGGCTTCAGCGGTGAACGTGTAGGGGATGACGAAGAACTCGACCGTCTCCATGTCCCGGTCGGCCGGAGGCCGTCCGGTGCCGTCCCAGAACAGGGCGTGCCACGCGGGGGGCGGACCTCCCGCATCGGCCGGCGTGAACGGCATCAGAACGGCGGGTCTGCCGGGTCTCTCGTCGGGAGTCATCGACTGCACTCCAAGCCTGCCGACCAGGCGCCGTCTTCGGCGCACCGGCACGGCGGTCCGGCCGGACACTTTCCTCACACAGGGCGCGTCGCGGGCTGCGGGGCGATAGTGGACCTGTATCAGTGTTCCACCGTCATCTCAGGGAGGCTCGTTGGCCGCGGTGGCAGGCAGCCGGCGGGTGGTGATCGTGATGGGCGTCTCCGGTTCCGGCAAGTCCACCGTCGGAGCCCGGCTGGCCGGTCGGCTCGAGGTGCCGTTCCTGGAGGGCGATGAGCTGCACTCCGCGTCGAACCGCGCCAAGATGGCGGCCGGGCACCCGCTCAGTGACGCCGACCGTGAACCCTGGCTGGTCCTGTTCACACAGTGGATCCGGTCCACGGCGGCGAGCGGGCGCGGCGGTGTCGCCTCCTGTTCCGCGCTCAAGCGCGCGTACCGGGACCGATTCCGGAGCATGGGAGCGGACGTGTGCTTCGTGTATCTGGCGCTCGACCCCGAGGTCGCCCGGGAGCGGATGACCCGCCGTAAGGGCCACTTCATGCCCGCCGGCCTGCTCGACAGCCAGTACGCCACCCTGGAGCCGCTGCACGACGACGAACCGGGCATGACCGTCGACGCGACCGGAAGCCTCGACGACGTCGTGGCAGCCGCGCTGCGAGCCGTGACCGAGCCGGAAGGCTAGCGGCCGTGGGCACATCGAGCGGCGACGAGGTCAGGTCCGGTGTGACTGCGCCGGCTCCCGCCGTCAGGAGACTTGGATGGACCTGATCCACTTCCGTATGGTCATGCCGTCCTCGCTCACCCAGTCGGCCGTCGCCCTGCTCTCCTCGCACGACCGGGTCCTCAATCTGGTCGTCGTGAAGGCGGCCCACGTCCCGGGCGGTGACTGCGTGGAGTGCGACGTGATGCGCGGCGCCGCGAACGGCGTCCTGAGCGGCCTGCGTGAGCTGGGCGTCGACCGTGCCGGGGCGATCGCCGTCGACGACGTGGACATGATGTTCTCCGAGAGCGCCGAGCAGATCGAGGCCGCCCAGCCCAGCGCGCTCGTCCACGCCCCGCTGTGGGACGCGGTCGAGGCCCACATCCGGAAAGGAGGGGCCTATCCGCCGTCCTTCTATCTGTTCCTGGTCGTCGCCGGCCTCATCGGTTCCGTCGGCATCATGACGAACTCGCAGATCCTGGTGGTGGCGGCCATGGTGGTCGGCCCCGAGTACAACGCGATCACCAGTATCGCCCTCGGCCTGGACCGCCACCACGGCCGCCGGGTCCGGGAGGGAACGCGTGCCCTCACGGTCGGATTCCTGCTGGCCATGGTGGTCACCCTGGCCTTCGCCGCACTGGTACGAGCGGCAGGCCTGCAGTCCACAGCCTTCGAACTGGGTCTGCGGCCCGTCTCCCATCTCATCGACACACCGGACTTCTTCTCCCTCGCCGTCGCCGTGCTCGCCGGCATCGTCGGCATCGTCTCGCTCACCGAGGCCCGCGGCAGCGCGTTGCTCGGAGTCTTCATCTCGGTGACCACGATCCCCGCCGCCTCGGACGTCGCCGTCTCGCTCGCCTTCGCCGACTGGCACCAGGCGTGGGGCTCGCTGATCCAACTGCTGCTCAACGTGGTGGTTCTCGTGGTCGTGGGTGTGCTCACTCTGCGTGTGCAGCGCCGCCTGTGGCGCCGTGCGGCCCGTCGCGCCGCCGCACAGGCACAGCGCTGATCGAGGGCGCGGTCACCGTGCCACGGCACATGCACGCCCCCGGCTCAACTGCTCGCCGGCGTGGCGGTCTCCCGGGTGGCGGCTGCGGCGGCAGGCGGCGGGGTGAGCCTGAGTGTGAGGACGTAGGAGGTGACGACCGCCACGATCACCAGCGGCATGACGGTGAGCCCCTGCGTGCCCAGCAGCAGGGTGGCCAGCAGCAAGGCGGTCATGGGCAGCTTCAGCATCGACGCCGACATCGCGCCCACGCCCATCGCCAGGCCGGCCGTCACGCCGAGCCCGGGCAGGTGCGCAAGCGCGAGCCCGCCGGCCGCGCCGACGAACATGGCGGGGAAGACCGGGCCGCCACGAAAGGCCGCCATCGACACGCAGTACGCCGCTGCCTTGCAGACGATGAGCACCACCAGGGCGCCCGCCGAATACCGCGCGTTCGCGACGAGGAGGGGACCCAGGCCGCTCTGTCCCGAGTACAGGACCTCCGCGGCCGAGTGACCGGTCCACCGCGCGTAGAGCAGGGCGATCACCCCGACGACGACGCCCGCGAGCACCGTGGCCGTCAACCGCCGCGGTCGCACCAGGCTCAGCAGGCGGAGGGCAAGCCACCTGATGCCGACGCCGAGCAGGGCCGCCGCCGCTCCGATCAGGAGCGCCCAGCCGAACCCGGCGGCATCGGGCGTGGCGGCACGGGGGACGTCCGGCAGGGCCAGCGAGTAGGTGCCCAGGCCGGTCCAGGAGCCCAGGCCGATGAAGATGAGGGCACCGATGCCGGAGGCGAGCAGTCCGGGCACGAGGACGACGCCGAGCATCGGTCCTCCGAGGCCGGACATCTCCATGAGCAGGAACGCTCCGAGCAGCGGTGAGCCGAGCAGCGTGCTGATCGCGGCGAAGCTGCCGGAGGCTCCCACGACGGCGGTCGCCTGCCTCGGGAACGACTTCCGCGTCAGTCGCAGCGCGGCGACGGCGAGGCCGCTGCCCAGGGCGATGAGCGGGGCCTCCGGTCCGATGACGGCCCCGAGCCCGAGAGAGGCCAGTGCGGCGAGCGCCACGCCGGGCAGATTGACCGCCGGGGTCGGGCCCGAGGACACGAACCCGTGGGCCGGTTCATGGCCACCGTTGCCGGGCAGGTAACGGACGATCGGGCCGACGAGGAGTCCGGCCACGGTCAGCAGTGGCACCGGCCACCAGTCGGGTGTGCCGTGGAAGCCCAGGGCCTGGGGCAGGTCCGTGTAGGTGAGCGACTGGAGCGTATTGACGAGCGCGAGGAAACCGAAGGCCGCCGCGGAGATGGGGATGCCCAGGAGCGCCGCCATCAGCAGGAGAAGCACATAGGCGCGGCCGCGGACGAGTGACTGGGGGTCCGCGGCGGCCGCGGGGAACCGTGCGCCGGGCGCCGGGGGGCCGGGAGGGGTCACGACGCAGCCTCCGGTCCGTGCGGGGGTCCCGGCCGGTCCTCGGGAACGGCGGGCTCCGCCAGGCGTGGAGCACCTGTCTCCTGGGCCATCGCCACCCTTCCGGCCGCCGGCACTGACCCCTGATCGTTCCGGGCTCGTTGCTCCTGCCGGGGCGATCAGGGCGCAATGACAGGAACCCGGCTTCCGTCCGATCATCCCCGGCCGTGTCCCGATCGGCATCCCGTCATCGCCGTGCCGAGGTCATCGCCTCACCGCGGATGCGCGTCCGTAGCCGTGCGGACGCGCACACCGCGGCCACGGCGTGGTCCCCCAGCGGATGGTGTGCCGCTCGCCGGGGCCGAGGCGGACGAGTGCGGTGCCGGTGCGGAAGACGTCGGGCGGGCAGGTCATCGGCTCGACGGCGACCGCGCGCCGACGCCGAACCGAACGGGAGGGTGTCATCGGTGCAGCGCTGCGAGTAGCCGGCGCCCTGCCGAGTCGCACGGGCGCAGCGCTCCAGCCGTGACCGGCCGGCCCAGCGCGGTGGGGCGCACCGCTTCGGCGCGCAGGGATCACCCGCGTGGCCGATAGTGGGCCTAGGGGGTTCTCCCGAGATCCGGAGCAGCCATGGACCGCTACCCTCCCATCGCCGAACACGGCCTGGTGGGCGACCTCCAGACCGCCGCGCTGGTCTCGTCGCAGGGTGTTGTGGACTGGTTCGCCGCTCCCCGGTTCGACTCGCCCAGCATCTTCGCCGCCCTGCTCGACCACGACGGTGGCGGATACCTGCGGCTGGCCCCCGAACACCCCGGGCTGGTCTGCAAGCAGCTCTACTACCCGGACACGGCCATCCTGGTGACCCGGTTCATGTCGCCGGACGGGGTGGGCGAGGTGGTCGACCTCATGCCGCCGGAGCGGACCCGCACCGCCACCGACCGTCACACGTTGATCCGGGTGGTGCGGGCCGTGCGGGGGACCGTCGACTTCCGCCTCGAATGCCGCCCGCGCTTCGATTACGGCCGGGCCGGGCACAGCCTGGAGCTGGGCGAGCACCGGGGCCTGTTCCGGGCGCCGGGCATGGACGCACACCTGCAGGCCTCCTTCCCGCTGGAGCAGGACGGCCAGGACGCGTGCGGCCGGGTGACCTTGAACGCCGGTGAGTCGGCCGGTGTCGTCCTCACGGTCTGCGCGTCCGGGGGCGAGGCTCCCCCGCCCCTCACGGTGGAGGGCCTGACCGCCCAGGTCGACGAGGTCGGCCTCTTCTGGCAGGACTGGTTGCGCCGGTCGCGCTACCGGGGCCGCTGGCCGGAGTTGGTGCACCGTTCGGTCATCACCCTCAAGCTCCTCACCTACGCCCCCACCGGCGCCCTCGTGGCGGCAGCCACCATGGGCCTGCCCGAGCAGGTCGGCGGGGAGCGCAACTGGGACTACCGGTTCACCTGGGTGCGTGACGGCGCGCTGTCGGTGCGGGCCATGCTGGACCTGGGCTTCGTCGAGGAGGCGACCGCCTTCGTGCACTGGCTCGTGAGCAGGCTGCACGAGCGTGAGGGCCGTGAGGGCACGGACGGCGAGCCGCTGCAGACCATGTACCGCATCGACGGCGATCCCGATCTGCCGGAGGAGACGCTCGAGCACTTCGAGGGTTACCGGGGCTCCTCCCCCGTCCGTATCGGCAACGGCGCGGCCGACCAGCTGCAGCTGGACATCTACGGCGAGGCCGTCTACGCACTGGCCCAGGGCCGCGAGATCATGCCGCAGGCGACCTACCCGGCGTGGAAGACGCTGACCAGGATCCTGGACTGGTTCGCCGACGCCTGGGACCGGCCGGACGAGGGCATCTGGGAGACCCGCGGCGGCCGCCAGGACTTCACCTACAGCCGGGTGATGTCCTGGGTCGCCTTCGACCACGCGCTGCGGCTGGCCGAGCACTTCCGCAGGCCCGCCGACCTGGACAAGTGGCGCAGGACCAGGGACGCCATCTTCGAACAGGTCATGGAACGCGGCTGGAGCGAGCAGGAGGGCGCCTTCGTCCAGCACTTCGGCGGCGACGTGCTGGACGCCTCCCTGCTGCTGATGCCGAGGGTCGGCTTCATCTCCCCCAAGGATCCGGCGTGGCTGTCCACGCTCGACGCGATGGACCGCAAGCTCGTCTCCGACAGCCTCGTCTACCGCTACGACCCGGCGGCATCACCGGACGGGCTGCGCGGCTCGGAGGGCACCTTCAGTCTGTGCACCTTCCTCTACGTCGACGCGCTGGCCCGGGCGGGACGGCTGTCCCAGGCCCGCTACACCTTCGAGAAGATGCAGACGTACGCCAATCACGTCGGGCTCTTCGCGGAGGAGGTCGGGCCGACCGGAGAGCAACTGGGCAACTTCCCGCAGGCGTTCACGCATCTGTCGCTCATCATGGCCGCCACCACCCTCGACCGGGCCCTGGACGCGGAGCAGGGACGCTGACCATGGTCACCCGTACCCGCCCGGCAGGAGGGCCACGGCTCACCGAGGACGAGTTCGGCGTGCTGTACCGGCGCCTTCGCTCGCGCTCCGCCTGGGCCTCGGGACACCGGGGTGCCCTGGACGCGCTCACGCCCTCCCGGGTGGCGGCCGCCGCCCGGGAGGTGCGCACCGGCCGGACGGTCACGCTCGCCGCGCCGGTGGAGACGCGGCCCGGCCCGGACAACCCCGAACCCGCACGGCACCGCATGAGCGGGCAGCCGGACCCGCACACCGACGGCGGGCTCCAGTTCGCCCGGGACAGTTTCGCGATGAACGTCCACGGAGACGCCGACAGCCACATCGACGCCCTGTGCCATGTGGTCTATGACGGCACACTGCACGGTGGGGTGAGCGCGAGCAGCATCACGCCCGCCGGGGCCGGGGCGCTCTCCATCGGTGCGGCGCGTGACGGAATCGTGGGCCGGGGCGTGCTGCTGGACATCCCGCGGCTGCGCGGGATGCCCTGGCTGGAACCCGGTGACCAGGTCGGCGCCGACGACCTCACCGCGGCCGAGAGGGACCAGCACGTGCGGGCGCAGGAGGGCGATCTGCTGTTCGTGCGCGTCGGTCACCGCCGACGCCGTGCCGAGCTGGGCCCGTGGCATGCCGCACAGGAGCGCGCCGGGCTCCACCCGTCCGCGCTGGAACTCCTCGCCGACCGGCGGATCGCCGTGCTCGGCGGTGACGGCAACAACGACACGGCCCCCAGCTGCACCGAGGGCGTCGACTTCCCCGTGCATGTGCTGGCCATCCACGCGATGGGCCTCCACCTGCTGGACTACCTGCAGTTCGAGGACCTGGCACCGGTCTGCGAGGCGGCGGGACGCTGGTCGTTCCTCTGCGTGATCGCCCCGTTGAGACTGCCGGACGCCACCGGTTCACCGGTCAATCCGATCGCCATCCTGTGACCCTCGACCCTTGGCAAGGACGGGATTTTCCTCATGGCCGACGAACAGCACTACGACGTCATCGTCATCGGTACGGGAGCGGGCGGCGGTACGCTCGCCCACCGGCTGGCACCGACCGGCAAACGGATCCTGATCCTGGAGCGCGGCGGCTACCTGCCGCGGGAGCGGGACAACTGGGATTCCACCGCCGTCTTCGTCAAGGCCAAGTACCGCGCCCCGGAGTTCTGGTACGACAAGCACGGCAAGCAGTTCCCCCCGGAGGTCAACTACTACGTCGGGGGCAACACCAAGTTCTACGGCGCCGCGCTGTTCCGGCTACGGCCCGAGGACTTCGGCGAGCTGCGCCACCACGACGGTGTCTCTCCCGCGTGGCCGATCCGCTACGAGGACCTGGAGCCCTACTACACCCAGGCCGAGCACCTCTACCTGGTGCACGGCAGGCACGGCGAGGACCCCACCGCCGGGCCGGCCGGCGCGCAGTACGCCTGTCCGCCGGTCGAGCACGAGGCCCGCATCCAGCAGCTCAGCGACGACCTGGAGAAGGTCGGCCTGCACCCCTTCCACCTGCCGATCGGCGTGAACCTCACCCAGGACGGCAACGGCCGGGCCGCTCACGACAGCGTCTGCATCCGCTGTGACCGGGTGGACGGCTTCCCGTGCCTGGTGGGTGCCAAGTCGGACGCGCAGGTGATCTGCGTCGATCCGGCCCTGGCGTACGACAACGTCACGATGGTGACCGACGCCGAGGTGCGGCGGCTGGAGACCGACCCGACCGGGCGCACGGTCACCAGGGTCGTCACCCGGTTCCCGGACGAAAGGATCGAGGCGTTCAGCGCCGACATCGTGGTGGTCGCCGCCGGTGCGGTCAACTCCGCCGTCCTGCTGCTGCGTTCGGCCAACGACCAGCACCCGGGCGGCCTGGCGAACAGCTCGGACGTGGTCGGGCGCCACTACATGCGCCACAACAACCTGGCCCTGATGGCGGTGTCGAAGGAACCGAATCCCACGAGGTTCCAGAAGACCCTGGCACTGAACGACTGGTACCTGGGCGCCGACGACTGGGACTATCCGCTCGGCGGCATCCAGATGCTCGGCAAGTCGGACGCCGACCAGATCCACGGCGAGGCGCCCCGCTGGGCCGGTACCGTCACGCCCGAGATGCCCTTCGAGGTCTTGGCGCACCATGCCGTCGACTTCTGGCTGTGCGGCGAGGATCTCCCGCTGCCCGACAGCCGGGTCACCCTCGACAGGGACGACGCCATCCACCTGGCTCTCGACGAGAAGAACAACACCGCGGGGCTGAAGCGCCTCCAGCACAAGCTGCGGGGGATGCTCGGTCACCTGGGGATGCACGAGCATCACCTGCTCGACCACAGCATCTACCTGCACAAGGGCATGCCGATCGGTGCCACCGCGCACCAGGCCGGCACGGTGCGGTTCGGCGACGACCCGCGCAGTTCGGCGCTCGACGTCAACTGCAAGGCCCACGACCTCGACAACCTTTACGTCGTGGACACGTCGTTCTTCCCCAGCATCGGCGCCGTGAACCCGTCCCTGACCGCCATCGCCAACGCCCTCAGGGTCGGCGATCACCTCATCGAGCGTCTGCGCTGACAGCCCGGACCCGGTAGGCCGTCGCCGGCGCCGGGCTCCCTACACGTCGTCCCCGGCCAGACCCGCGGATTTGGTGTCGCTGTCGGTGAGAGGTTCCAGCTCACCTCTCGTGTCGAGCCGGAAGAGCACCACCAGCGCGGGCCCGATCAGCAGCACCGCGATGAGTGTCACGATGCCGAGCCAGCGCAGGCTGTGTGCCGCGCCCGCCCCCTGTGCCACCGTCAGGGAGGTCGGCAGCAGGTAGGGGCGCTGCGCGAAGCCCCAGGCGACGACGGCCAGTGCGACCGTCGCCACCGCGGTGTGCCGCACCCAGCGGTGAGCCCGCCGCATCACCAGCAGCACCGTGGCCACACCGCTGACCGCGGCGAGGATGACCAGCAGCAGGCCTGGTCCCCTGGTGAGGCCGTGCCAGACGTACGGGGCGTCATGACGGGTGACGGGCAGTGCGATCAGGGCCAGGACGACGACGGCACCGAACGCCGGCACCGCCCGCAGCCGGAAGTAGTCGACGAGGTCGGGTGCCCCGTACCGCCGGGCATCGGCTCCCAGGAAGACGGCGCCGAGGAACGCGGTGGCGGCGATGGCCAGCAGACCCGTCAGGATCGACGTGGAACTGGCCCACACGTGCGTGGCGGCGGGCGTGCCCACCGCCACGCGGCCCGAGGCGATGCCACCGAGGACCGCGCCGAGGAAGTACGGCGTGAGCAACGAGGCGATGGCGAACGCCGCTCCGTAGACCCGGCGCCGGGCCAGCCGGCGGGTCGGCTTGCGCAGGGCGAATCCCGCTCCGCGCAGGACCATGCCGACGGCGGCGAGGGCCAGGGGCAGCCACAGCGCGGTGAACACGGCCTGGAACACCGTCGGGAAACCGGTCCACATGATGACCAGGACGAAGACCAGCCAGACGTTGTTGACCTCCCACACGGGCGCCATCGCGTGGTCGATCAGCCAGCGCGGCCGCTTGCCGCGCTCGGCGCCGCCCGCCAGCAGATCCCAGAAGCCCGCCCCGTAGTCGGTTCCCCCGCCACTGGCGTAGGCGGCGATCGCCACCACCATGACCCAGGCGATCAGGTCAGCCATCACCGCGCACCTCCGGAGGGACGGTCGTGCCCGCCGGCCGCGGCACCGGTGGTCGCGGCGTCCGGCTCGGCCCGGGGCCCGTAGGGCGTGTCGTCCTCCGGAGCCACCGCGGTACGACCGCCGGCCGCCGTCTCATCAGCGATGCGCCACCGGGTGCGCATCTTAAGGACGACAGCCAGGAAGGAACCGAACACGGCCACGTAGACGGCCATGACGATGCCGAGCATGGCCCAGATTCCTCCGGCCCTAGTGGTGGTGACGGCCTCGGACACCCGCATGGTGTTGTACACGATCCAGGGCTGGCGTCCGACTTCCGTGGCGATCCATCCGCACTCGACCGTGATCAGGCAGGCGACGCCCGCGAGCGCGGCGCAGCGGTAGAACCAGCGGGTGCGCGGCAGGTCACGGTGGCGCAGCCAGGACCAGGCGTACCAGAGCGCCAGCAGGATCAGCACGCTGCCGATGGTGGCCATGATGTCGAAGGCGAAGTGCACGATGGTCGCCTGGACCGGGGTCGGCCGGTTCGCCGCCGGCACCGAGGTCAGTCCGGTGACCGAGGTGTCCGGCTTGAAGCCGGCGAGGATCGAGTCCAGTTGGGGGATCCTGATACCACCGGCGATGCTGCCGTTGCTGTTCAACCGTCCGAAGACGTACTCGGGCACATGGGTGTCGGTGTTCCAGACGATCTCCATGGCGGCGAACTTGACGGGCTGCTTGTGGAAGACCGCCCGTGCCGCGGAGTCCCCGAGGACGAACTGGACCGGGGTGAGGATGGCGGCGACGGTGAAGGGGACGGTGAACCCGAGCTTGTGGTAGCGGTCGCGGCGTCCGCGCAACCAGCCGACCGCGTAGACGCCGGCGACCACGTATCCGGCGGTCAGGAACATCGCGACCACGAAGTGCCAGTACTCCGGACCGAACATCGGCGTGAAGACGGCCTGCCGCACGTCGACGTCCACGGGATTGCCCCGGGCGTCCAGACGGAATCCCTGCGGGGTGTTCATCCAGGAGTTGGCCGCGATGATGCCGAACGCGCCCATCAGCGCGGCCGGCGGCAGCGGCACCGCCAGCCAGAAATGCGTCCAGGGCTTGAGGCGGCGCCAGCCGTACAGATAGATCGCGATCAGGACGGCTTCCAGGAAGAACGCCCATGCCTCCACGCCGAAGCCGAGACCGAACACATCGCCCCAGCGGCCCATCATTCCCGGCCACAGCAGTCCGAACTCCAGGGAGAGCACGGTGCCGGTGATGACGCCGATGGCGAACTGCACGGCCATCACGGCGGACCAGCGGCGCGCCAGCAGGAGAGCGACCGGGTCGTTGCGGCGCAGCGCCCGCTGGTGCATGAGCAAGGTGATGAACGGCAGTGCGACGCCGAACGGGACCAGCAGGATGTGCGAGGCCAGGGTGAAGGCCATCAGCTCCCGCGCCGGCAGGAGTTGGGCCGGGGTGCTGTTCCCCAGGAGGAGGGTGGCGGTGCTGAGCATGTACGCCTCGATGGTCTGCTCCGGGCAAGGGCGGGGGGCGGAGGAGGGACAGGATCTGGAGCGGCTCGCCCGGAGGACCGGCCGCCCCGTTTCACGGGCGCATGCCGACCGCGACGATCAGATCGTCGATCACCACCCGTCGGGGCGTGATGTGATCACGCACCGGAGGTCAGCCGCCGGTGGCGAAGCCGGGGAAGAGGGTCATGCCGCCGTCGACGTAGAGGGTGGTGCCGACGACGTAGTCGAGCAGGTCCGACGCCACCGCGACGACGGCGTTGGCGATGTCGTCCGGATCGCCCACGCGACGGTACGGGATCAGGCGCAGGAGGTCGGCCTCGGCCTCGGGGGTGGACCAGGCGTCGCGGTTGATCGGCGTGCGGATGGCTCCGGGCGCGACCGCGTTGACCCTGATGCGCTTGGGGGCCAGTTCCTGGGCGAGGGTCTGCATCAGCATGCCCACCCCGCCCTTGGAGGAGGCGTAGTTCACGTGCCCCGACCACGGGACGATCTGGTGGACGGAACTCATGCAGATGATCTTGCCCGCCGAGCGGGAGACCTCCTCGACCACGCCGCGCCGGACGAACTCCTTGGCGGCCTCCCGCGCGCACAGGAACTGGCCGGTCAGGTTGACGTCGATGACCTTCTGCCACTGCGCGAGCGTCATCTCCGTGACGGCCGCGTCGCGCTGGAGGCCCGCGTTGGCCACCATGATGTCGATGGTGCCGAACTCCTCGACCATCCGCGCGACCATGGCCGTCACCTGGTCCTCGTCGGACACGTCGGCCTGGTGGGCGTAGGCGCGAACCCCGAAGCCCTTGATCTGTGCGACGACCTCCTCGGCCTCGTCCGCGCCGACGACGTAGTTGACCACGACGTCCGCACCGGCCCGGCCCAGAGCGATCGCGGTCGCCAGACCGATGCCCGAGTTGGCACCGGTGACCAGCGCCTTCTGGCCCCGCAGCAGCTGCGCGGGCACGACACCGCGAGTCTCGTCGACGCTTCCTGCCACCACGATGTCTCCTTCTGCGTTTCGGACGGACGCTGCCGGCGACCGGACCGCGCGCAGGAGATGGGCTGGGCGTCAGCCGGTCCACCAGGGCAGGGAGCCGTCGCGTACCAGGCCCCCCAGACACAAGCATCCGGCGCCACGAGCGACACGGACCGGCGCGCGACCCGGGCGTACTTCGGCCGGGCACATCACACCGTCGGGCTACACGTTGCCCCCCGCACCCTGCCCGGGTCGCCTCGGCCGCCGGCGGCTCGACCGCGACGGTGACCCCGGTCCCGAGGCCACTGTCAGGTTCTCGCCCCGCGCCCTGGCCACCAGGACGCCACGGTGTTCCACCACCCGCATCGGACCTGGTCAGAGCCTTCCCTTCGTCGGGAGGACCGGCGGCGGGGTCCCCTTCCTGGGGTGCGGGCGGCAGGCCTGCGGCATAGGCTTTCGGATGAGAGGTCAGGTCCTCCCGGCGGTCGTCTGGTGATGTCCGGGTCCCCTTCATGATCAATCTCCTGCGGAGACCTCCGACGTGCGTGGTGCACCCCTTCGTGTTCGCGGGGGTGAGCAGCAGCCGATTCCGTTCCTCGAAGGCGCGCCTCGCGCTTCGGGCGCTGCGGTAGCGCCCCTCAGGGTCCGCAGTTCTGCGTCCCTGGAATGGAGTTCGGGATGAAAGTCGCTGTTGATCTTTCCCGGTGTCAGGGGTATGCGCAGTGCGCGTTCCTGGCTCCGGACGCGTTCCGGATGCACGGCGAGGAAGCGCTGATGTACGACCCCAACCCCGACGACGCCCAGCGCGAGCGCGTGCTGCGCGCCGCGGCAGCCTGCCCGCTGCAGGCCATTCTGGTCGACCGGATCGAGGGGGCACACGCTCTGGTGGGGACCTCGCGCCCATGACCAGCGCCGACACCCTGAAGGGGTTCAAGCGCGACGGCCGCGTCGTGATCGTCGGGGCATCGCTCGCGGGGCTCAGGGCCGCGGAGGCTCTGCGCAACGAGGGGTTCACCGGATCGCTGACCATGGTCGGTGACGAACTGGGGGAGCCCTACGACCGGCCCCCGCTGTCCAAGCAGGTGCTCACCGGGTGGGTGCCGGCCGACGGGACGGTACTCCCCCGGCGCCGCGAGATCGATGCGGAGTGGCTGCTCGGCGTGCCCGCCGACGGACTGGACCTGGCGACCAACCAGGTACATCTCGCCGACGGTCGCGAGGTTCCCTTCGACCGGGTGCTGATCGCCACCGGGGTGCGGGCCCGCCCCTGGTTCGTCGAGAGCGAAGCGGACCTGGACGGGGTGTTCGTCGTACGGACGCGCGAGCACGCGGACGGCCTGCGGCGTGCCCTCGATGCCGGGCCCTCCCGGGTACTGGTCATCGGCGCGGGTTTCACCGGTTCCGAGATCGCCTCCATCTGCCGCGAGCGGGACATCCCGGTCACCGTCGCCGAACTCGCGCCGGCCCCGCTGGTCGGTGCGCTCGGCGCCATGATCGGTGAGGTCGCGGCGGACATGCAGCGTGCCCACGGCGTGGACCTGCGCTGCTGTGTGAAGGTCACCCGGTTGGAGGGCGATGCGCAGGGGCGCTTCCGCCGCGCCCACTTCGACGACGGCAGCACGATCGACGCCGACGTGGCGGTGGTGGCACTGGGCGGCATCCGCAACACCGACTGGCTGCGCGGCTCCGGGCTCGCGGCGGGGCCATGGGGCATCGCCTGCGACACGGGCTGCCGCGCCCTCGACATCAACGGCCTGGTCACCGACGACATCTTCGCCGCCGGCGACGTCGCACGCTGCCCGAACCCCATCTACGAGTACCGCCTCATCTCGCTGGAGCACTGGGCCAACGCCGTGGAGCAGGCGGAGGTCGCGGCGCACAACATGGTCAGCACCCAGGCGGACCGGTGGCCCCATCTGTCCATCCCGACGTTCTGGTCGATCCAGTTCGGCGTCAACATCAAGACCGTCGGCGTGCCGACCTTCGCCGACGAGGTGGTCGTCGCCCAGGGGTCGGTACCCGAGCACCGCTTCGTCGCCGCATACGGCTACCAGGGCCGCGTCACCGCGGCGGTCAGCTTCAACAACGCGAAGTGGCTCGACCACTACCGGCAGCTGATCGAGACGGCCGCGCCCTTCCCGCCGCCCTGCCCCACACCCGACCAGCCCGCCGACGCCAAGCCGGTGCCCGTCGACTTCCCCGGCCCCGTCCTGCTCAGCCAGGGCGCCACGGTGGTCGTCACCGGCCATGACCCGAGCGAACGGCGCGTCACGGCCGTGCAGCAGCACCACCGGTAGGAGAACGCCAGATGACCACGACCCAGACACCTCCGACCTCCGACCTCCTGCCCCGGATCCTCGACTACTCCTCCCGTGCCGACCCGTACCCGCTGTACGCGCAACTGCGCGAGACACCGGTGGCCCTTCAGGAAGACGGCAGCTACGTCATCAGCACCTATCGCGAGCTGACGGGAATCCTGCACAACCCGCATCTCAGCTCCGACACCCGCAACCTGTCGCGTCCGCTGCCCGGGATCGCGGAACGTGCCACGCCGGCATTCCTCAACCTCGACCCGCCCGAGCACGACCGTCTGCGGCGCCTGGCCATGCGCCACTTCGGGCCGCCGCACACCCCGGGGCTGGTGACCGGCATGGAGTCCGACCTGACCGCCACCGTCGGCGACCTGATCGACGGCTTCGCGGACAAGGAGCGGATCGACATCGTCGACGACTTCGCCTACCCGTTCCCCGTCACCGTGATCTGCCACCTGCTCGGCGTGCCACGCGAGGACGAACCGCGCTTCCACGGCTGGGTGGACGCCATCATCGAGTCGATCGACTTCAACCCCGAGACCGATCCGGATGAGAAGCGGACTCATGGCATGCAGGCCACCCAGGACCTGCGCGACTACCTTCGCGGCCTGCTGGAACAACGTCACGGACGGCCGGGCGACGACCTGCTGGCACGGCTGGCCAACGACGACGGACCCGACGGGCGGATGACCGACGAGGAGATCGTCAGCACCGCGAACCTGCTGCTCATCGCCGGCCACGAGACCACCGTCAATCTCATCACCAACGGGATGCTGACGTTGCTGCGTCACCCGGAGGTGCTGCAACGGCTGCGCGACGAACCGGACATGATCGTGCCGCTGGTCGAGGAGCTGCTGCGCTACGAGCCTCCGGTCCACATCATTCCCTGGCGGGCGGCGTACAGCGACATCACCGTCGCCGGCACCGTCGTCCCCAAGGGCTCCCAGATCATGCTCATGCTCGCCTCGGGCAGCCGCGACCCGGACCGCTTCCGCGATCCCGACCGCTTCGACCCCGAACGCGAGGACAACCAGCACCTCGGATTCGGCAGCGGCATCCACCTGTGCTTCGGCGGCCCGCTCGCCCGGCTGGAGACCCAGATCGCGCTCAGCGAGCTGGTACGCCACCTGAACGAGCCCAGGCTGGTCACCGACCCGCCGCCCTACCGGCCCAGCCCCGTCCTGCGAGGCCCCGTCCACCTGCACATCGAACAGGGCTGATGGGTGGGGGAAGTTCTCGGTGGCGTACTGGGTCTTGCGGCAGCGGTCGCGATCAGCCCGCTCCCGATCGCGGAAAAACCGTTTGGTGGAGGAGGGCCGATCACTGCTACATTCCCGGAGGCCGTGCGATGAGCGAGGAGGTGGTACCCGTGAACACAGTTCTGACGTGGGTGCTCCCCTCCGGGGTCACGGTCGGGCGATAGACAGGTCGTCCGGGAGCGCCGTTGAAGTGCACTCCCGAAAGGTACGACCATGCGATTCACTTCCGAGCACTGCCTTGCCGACGGCGTCCGCGAACGCGAGTTCGCCCTCGGTGAGATCCCCGGCATCCTGTGGACGCCGGCAGCCGCATCCGCGTCCGCACCAGTGCCACTGATCCTGCTCGGGCACCCCGCGCTCGGGCTGCGCAGGATGTACCCCCGCCTGGTGGCCCGGGCCCGGCACTCCGCGGCGGAGGGCTTCGCCACGGCCACCATCGAGCTCCCCGGAAGCGGCGTCCGGCCCAGTTGGCCCGCCCTCGACGAGGCCCGCGCCGACCTGCGCCGGGCGATGCGGACCGGCGAGCCGGTCAGCGACGGGATCGTCGACGCCCTCGTCCTGCCGCTGGTCGACAAGGCGGTCCCGGAATGGCAGGCCGCACTGGACGTTCTTCTGTCGCTGCCCGAGATCGGGGGTCCCGTCGGCTACTCGGGGGGAGTGATCTCCATCGGCGTCCGGCTGGCGGTGGTCGAGCCGCGCATCAGGGCCGCCGCTCTGTTCGCGGGGAGCCTCGTGCCTCGCGTCATGTTCGAGGAGGCCCGGCAGGTCACCATTCCGCTGCACGTCCTGCTGCAGTGGGACGACGAAGGCAACGACCGGCAGGCGTCCCTGGACCTGTTCGACGCCTTCGCTTCCAAGGAGAAGTCCCTGCACGCCAACATGGGCGGCCACACCGGCGTCCCGCAGTACGCGGGCGACGCCGCGGCCCAGTTCCTCACACGGCACCTGAAGCCGGTCCGGACCGTCGCATCGCCGGCAGACGGTAGCTGATGCCGACGGCACACCGCTCATCGGGGACAGGCCCCGGTCCTCCGTGACCGCCGCCGGACAGGCGTGGCCGGGACCGCTTCCGGACGGCGACCACAGCGCCTTCCTCCTGCCGGCGTCACCAGCTGATTGCGGCCGTCACCGGCAGGTGGTCGCTGCCGGTGGCCGGCAGGACCCGGGAGCTCTCCGGCTTCACTCCGCGGACCAGGATCTGGTCGATCCGCGCCACCGGGAACCTCGTCGGCCAGGTGAAGCCGAAGCCGTCCCCTGCCTCCGTCTGGGCCGAGCGCAGCCGTGAGGTGATGCCGTCGAGCGCGCGGTCGTCCACCGTGCCGTTCAGGTCGCCGAGCAGCACCACCCGCTTGCTCCGCTCCGCGGCGAGGGCTTCCCCGAGTGCCTGCGCGTTGCGGTCCCGGCTGTCCGTCCAGAAGCCGCCTCTGGGCATCAGCCGTACGGATCCCAGGTGGGCCACGTACACCGCCAGCGGACCGCGGCCGGTGGTCACCGTGGTGCGCAGCGCCCGGTTGGAGGCCAGCTTGACGTCGGCCGGCTTGGTGGCCCCCAGCGGCCCGACGTCGATCCGGGTGTCGACAGCCCGGGTGTCCGACAGCGGCAGCTTGCTCCACAGCCCGACCGTGCCCTGCACGGTGTGGTACGGGTACGTCGTCGCCAGCTCCCTCTCGTACGTGCCCCGGTCCTGCTCGGTCAGTTCCACCAGGGCGAGCACGTCCGCCCCGGACCCGGCCAGGTCGCGGGCGGTACCCGCCGGGTCGGGGTTGCCGGCGCCGATGTTGTGCTCGGCCACGGTGAGATCGCCGCCCGGGTGGGACTTGTCGCGGAGCAGCCCGCCGAAGAGGCTCAGCCACACCATGGCCGGCAGCAGCAGCGCGACCACCGCGGAGACGGAACGGCGCCACAGCGCTCCGGTCAGCAGTACGGGTATGCCGAGGCCGAACCACGGCAGGGTCGTCTCCACCAGGCTGCCCAGTCCCCCGCGGTCCGTGATCCGCGCGTGCAGCAGCAGGATCAGGCCGAGCAGCAGTGCCGACGCCGCGAGCACGAGGCCGCGCTTCCAGGGGCCCGGCTGGAAGACGGCGGGGAGGCGTCGCGTCCACCGGGTGACGGTTGCCGCTGATGGTGCCGTACGAAGCATGCCGCCAGTCAAGACCACACGATGTTGCCGGCGCGTATACGGTTTTCGATACGCCGACGATATGCGCCGGCTCGTACCATCCAGCACATGCGTGTGCTGATCGTCGAGGACGAGCCCTACATGGCGGAGGCCATCCGTGACGGCCTGCGTCTGGAGGCGATCGCGGCCGACATCGCGGGTGACGGCGACACCGCTGTGGACATGCTGAGCAGCAACACCTACGACATCGCCGTCCTCGACCGCGACATCCCCGGGCCCTCCGGTGACGAGATCGCCACACGCATCGTCGCCTCGGGAAGCGGCATGCCGATTCTCATGCTCACCGCGGCAGACCGTCTCGACGACAAGGCCTCCGGGTTCGGGCTCGGCGCCGACGACTACCTCACGAAACCGTTCGAGCTGCGGGAACTCGTGCTCAGGCTGCGGGCACTCGACCGAAGGCGCGCGCACACCAGGCCGCCCGTGCGGGAGATCGCGGGCCTGCGCCTCGATCCGTTCCGCAGAGAGGTCCACCGGGACGGCCGCTACGTGGCACTCACCCGCAAACAGTTCGCGGTGCTCGAAGTCCTCGTCGCCGCGGAAGGCGGGGTCGTCAGTGCGGAGGAACTCCTGCACCGTGCGTGGGACGAGAACGCGGACCCGTTCACCAACGCCGTGCGCATCACCGTCTCGGCCCTGCGCAAGCGGCTCGGCGAACCCTGGCTCGTCACGACCGTGCCCGGTGTGGGCTATCGCATCGGCACGGCACCCGGCACCGGACGTGCGGAAGCGGACCGTGGATAGGGCACCCGACAGGACACCCGGCAGGGCACCCGGCAGGGCACCCGGTCCGAGCATCCGCCTCAAGCTGACCCTCAGCTACGCCGGATTCCTCATGGTCGCGAGCGCCTTGCTGCTCGCGACCGTGTGGGAGTTCATTCTGCGCGACGTACAAGTCGTTTCGAGCAGACCCGGTGAATTCGTGCCCATCAGGTCCGTCATTCTGCACGACTACGCTCCGGCCACGGCCGGGGTGCTCACATTCCTGCTGGTATTCGGTCTCCTGGGCGGCTGGATCCTCGCCGGCCGCATGCTCGCCCCGCTGAACCGCATCACGCACGCCACCCGTACGGCCGCGAACGGTTCGCTCTCCCACCGGGTCCGGCTGCCGGGCCGCCAGGACGAGTTCCGCGAACTCGCCGACGCCTTCGACACGATGCTCACGCGGCTCGAAGCGCACGTCGCCGAACAGCGCAGATTCGCGGCGAACGCCTCCCACGAGCTGCGCACCCCGCTGGCGGTCTCGAAGTCACTGCTCGACGTGGCCCGCGCCGATCCGAGCCGTGTCCCCGCACTGATCGACCGTCTCCATGCCGTCAACACCCGGGCCATCGACCTCACCGAAGCACTGCTCCTGCTCAGCCGCGCCGGCCGGCGGTCCTTCAGCCGAGAACACGTCGACCTGTCCCTCCTGGCAGAGGAAGCCGCCGAAACACTCCTCCCCCTCGCCGAGGAGCATGGCATCACCCTCGAGACGGAGGGCGTCATCACCCCCGCGACGGGATCGCCGGCGCTCCTGCTCCAGCTGACCACGAACCTCGTGCACAACGCGATCGTCCACAACCTGCCGGAACACGGCAGCGTGCGGGTGACCACCGAGGTCCGTCCCGAGACAGCGGTGCTCACTGTCGAGAACACCGGTGAGCCGGTCACCCCGGAGTTGGCGGCGACACTCACCGAGCCGTTCCAGCGCGGTACCGAGCGCGTGCGCACCGACCACGCGGGCGTCGGGCTCGGCCTGGCGATCGTCAAGACCATCACCCACGCACACGACGGAACCCTCACCCTCACCCCGCGCCCCGCCGGAGGGCTGCGCGTCACGGTGGAACTGCCCAGGGCGTCGCCGCACGACGGCAGGGGTGCGCCGTCACGACCGTGACACCTACCGGCGTACCAACCCGTGACGGCCGGCCCAGGCGTGGATCGACGCGGCCAGCTCCTCGGGGCGGTCCTCCGGGGTGTGATGGCCGGCCACGCCGTGTCGGGACACCTCCAGGCCCGCGATGTTCTCCTCGCACCAGGCCACGGCGCCTCGGTCGGTCATCGCGCCCGGGCCCGGCTCGAACGCGGCGAGCAGCTTGGGGACTTCAGGGCTGGCGGCCAGCCAGGCGTCGTAGCGCTCGACGCGGGTCACCACATCGGCGGGCTCGGCGTCCAGCGGCATCATGCGTGTCCATGCCAGCACCGGGCGGCGGCTTCGCGGGGTCGGAAAGGGGCGGCGGTAGATCTCCAGGTCGGCAGGGTCGAGCGGGGTGGCGAGCGTGTCCGGCAGCCCTTCGATGAACAGCGACTTCTCCAGGATCATCTCCTCGCCCACTCCGGGGGTCCGCAGAAGGGTGAACAACTCCCGCCCTGCCGCCGGGAACTCGTCGCCGACCAGTGGCTTGATGATCGTCTCGGTGAAGGCGAGACCGCGGACGCGGCCCGGGAGGCGGGCGGCTCGGTCGAAGGCGAGCGCGCCGCCCCAGTCGTGGCCGACGAGGACGGCCTCGGCAAGGCCCAGGGCGTCGAACCAGGCGTCGAGGTAGCGGGCGTGGTCGTCGAAGGAGTAGGCGATGTCGGGCTTGCCGGAGTCGCCCATGCCGATGAGGTCGGGTGCCAGGAGGCGACGGCCGGGTGCGGCCACCCCCGGCAGGACGTTCCGCCACAGGTGGGAGGAGGTGGGGTTGCCGTGAAGGAAGACGAACGGCAGCCCGTCGGGATCGCCGGACTCGCGGTAGTGGAGGGTGGAGTCGAGGACGGGAAGGGTGGGCATCGCGGTGTCACTTCGCTTTCGGCGCGGGGCGAATAGAGGGTTGCCATGCGGCGTTTCACGCGGAGGGTCACATGCGGGCGTCCCCTCAGAGGTTGAGGCTCAGGAGACGGTCGACTGCGATCTCGATGACGACCAGGTCCGACGGGGCGGGCGGGGCGGCACGGTAGCGGTCGGTGTAGCGGCGGACCGCCTCGGCCAGGCGCGCGGGGTCGTCGGTGACGGTGGCCCGGCCTTCGAGGGTGACCCAGCGGAAGCCGTCCGCCTGGCACAGCGCGGTACGGGCTTCCGGGCCGCCTGCCATCACGTTCCGGGCCTTGCGGGTTCCCGCCCGGGTGGTCACCCGGGCCAGACCGGTGTCCGCGTCGAAGGTGAAGCGGACCGGGGTGACGTGCGGGGTGCCGTCGGGACGGAGGGTGGTGAAGGCGGCCGTGTGGGGAGTCGTGAGGAATGCCCGCGCGGTGAGAGGGAGTTCGGCGGTCGCCCGGCTCACTTCTTCTTCACGCCCTCGTGCCAGATCAGCTGGGCGATGTTCGGCTTCACGGCGGTGGTGATGACGCCCATGGCCGTACGGACGTACCGTCCCTCCTCCAGCTCGCGCAGCATGCTCGCGGCGAGGTCGCCGCGGGCGGTGAAGACGCCGTCGGCGCTGGGCTCGGCGGTGTGGTAGTCCGTGACGGCGGGGTGCTCGAAGAGGCCCGAGGGCCGGACGAGGGTCCAGTCGAGGTCCGTCCGGCGGATCACGGCCTCCATGCGGCGCATGTCCTCGTGGAGGGTACGGCCGAGGCGCCGGTTGACCAGCGGGTCGAGGACATGGTTGAAGAAGTGGGCGCCGGTGGGACGCCAGTCCGGGTCGGCGATGCTGGAGCTGACGACGAGGAGCCGCTTGATGCCGTGACGGGCCATGGCCTCGGTGATGGCCGTGGCGCTCGCCGAGTACATGGTGATGGGCCCCTTGCTGAAGCGCGCACCCAGCGCGGACAGGACGGCGTCCGTCCCGGCGACCGCGGCGTCGACGGCCGCCGGATCGGTGGCATCGGCGACGGCCACGGCCAGGCCGGGCCGATGGGAGGGAAGGGAGCCGGGACGACGCGTCACGGCGACGACCTCGTGTCCGGCGGCGAGGGCCTGGTCGGTGAGGTGGCGGCCGGTCGGTCCGTTGGCGCCGAAGACTGCGATACGCATGATGTCGGGTCATCCCCTCGTGTGGTGTCCGGAACGCCCTTGACTGTGTCGATCACGGGACGCAGGCTCAACGCTGATGAATAACGCCACCCCTGCCCCCGCCCGCACCCGAGGCCGCCCCCGCGGCAACCCGCCGACCCGCGAGTCGATCGTCTCGGCGGCCCGTGCGCTGTTCCTGGAGCGTGGATACCGGCGCACCACGGTGCGCGCGGTGGCCGCGGCCGCCGGGGTCGACCCGGCGCTCATCGCCTACCACTTCGGCTCGAAGAAGGGCCTGTTCGCGGACGTGATGCAGTTCCAGTGCGCGAACGCGCTGGCGGTCGACGACGTCCTCGGCGGCGACCCGGCCACCCTCCCCGACCGCCTGATCGACGCGGTCACGGGCCTCTGGGAAGACGCCGACTTCCTCCAGCTCACCGCCCAGGGCGACGAGGCCGCCGAGGTGATCCGCGAATACCTGGAACGCGAGCTGCTGGCCCGGCTTGTTGAATTCCTCGGCGGCCGGGATGCGACCGCCCGCGCCACGGCCGTGGTGACGATCCTCGGTGGCCTCATCTACACCCGCTACCTCAACCCCCTCCCCACGCCCGCCGCCCTCACCCCGTCCCAGACCCGCCACGTCCTCACCCCGGCACTGCGCGCGGCTCTGTCCCCGAGGCCGCGCACCGCGACAGCCACCGAAGCAGGCCGCCCAGGTCCACGGGCTTCCGGCTGAGGTGTGGCCGAGCCGAGGTGTGCCGAGCCGCCGGCTGATCACTTCTGCTAGCCTCGACGGCCGAACTGCACGTCTGCGAGCGGCACTTGAGGAATCGCGTGACCACCGTCCGTACCGGTCTGCTCGTCATCGATCTGCAGCACTGGATTCTGGACATGCACCCATGGGAACCGAGGCCGGCATCGGAGGTCGTCGATGCCTGCGCTCGGCTGCGGGAGGCGTTCGCGGACGTGATCCTGGTTCGCCATCTGGACCCCGCCGGCGCGGACGGTGGAGCCGGGGCCGCCGCCAACCGGCTGCCCGATCGGCTCACTCCGCGGCCCGGGGATGTGCTGGTCGCCAAGCACGGCCTCGACGCGTTCGCGGGCACCGACCTGGGTGAGCGACTTGGCGCCCTGGGCGTCACCGGCCTGGTGATCGCCGGTCTGTCGACGGCGCACGGGGTCGCCGCCACGGCCCGGACGGCGCTCGCGTCGGGCTACCGGGTCACCGTGGTCTCCGACGCCACCGCCACCGTCTCGGCCGCCGAACAGGACCGGGCCCTCGACGAACTGGCGCACGCAGGTGCCGCCGTACGCACCACCGACGAGGTTCTGTCCGCCGCCGTCACGGGCCGCTGACCGCCCTCGTCGGGGCCTGGTACTCACGATATGGACGGCCGCGGTCCAGTCGTCGGGCTGGATCCGCTCGGCGCTCCCTCTTCTGGCCGCGGTGCGCCGCCGCGACCGACGCCGAGGCCGCCCCGCCCCGCCCCGCCCGCGAGTGCCGCTGGACGCGGGGCTCAGAGACTCTTTCGCATGAGGACGCACATCGTCTCGTGGCGATGGATCGACCCGTCGGGCCCCTCTGCGTCCCAGGCGTCCGGTTCGCGGCCGTAGGCGACGTAGCCCAGGCGCTCGTACAGCGCGCGTGCCCGGGGATTGTCCTCCTCCACGGCGAGTTCGGCCCTGTGCGACCCGCGGCGCCCGATCCGGAGTTCCGCAGCGCGGATGAGCAGAGTTCCCAGGCCGCAGGACCGCAGCGCCGGCAGCACGGCGAGCTGCCAGAGGGTCCCGGCTCCCTTGGAGACCTGATAGTCGATGCCGCCGATCGCCACCGGCAGACCCGCGGGAGTGCATACCGCCAGGTAGTCCACGTCGCCCGACGCGGCCCGCGCCAATTCCCGCTCCACGTGGCGCAGGTGGGTGGCCGAGCCGGACCAGGTGCAGGCGGGCAGATCCCGGGGCAGCAGATCGCGCACGCTGACGCGCAGGGTGACGGTGGCGTCGGTGAAGTCGTCCTCAGTGGTCATGCTCTGAAGCATGTGACCGTGACGATGGCACGACAACGGAATTCCTACCGGCTCATACCAGTTCGCTTCGGCCGGAGCTGGAAGCGTCGTCGCCGGATGCAGAGAAGCTGTGGATGCCGGCCTCGCCCCCGTCGGGGGCCTGCAGACGCGGACCTGCGGCAACACCGTGTTCACGTCAATAGGAACCGTCGGTAACAACCCCTCCCTAGTGTGACCGGCCGTGGGACAGCAGTCGTAGCAGGGCCGTCGCGACGACTCATGGCAACCCGCCCGACTCCCTCGTGCCGCCGACGACGCCACACGGGGCTCCCACACACGGCAGCACCCGCACCCAGTCCCACCGGGAGACGTGGCATGAGTACCACCGAGTCACCACAGGCGACACAGGGAACGCTGAAGGACGCTGCCGACCAGGCCGTCAAGGAGACCCTGGAGGACTACACCCTCCGCTTCGCACCCCGCAGTTACCGGCGCTGGACCCCGATGGTCGTGGCGACCACCGCGCTCGGCGGCATCGCGTACATGGCCGACTTCTCCATCGGTGCCGGCATCGGGCTGGCCCACGGCACGGGCAACGCACTCGTCGCCATCGCCGTCGCCGCGGTGGTCATCTTCGTCACCGGATTCCCGCTCGCGTACTACGGCGCCCGTTACAACATCGACCTGGACCTGATCACCCGGGGCTCCGGTTTCGGCTACTACGGCTCGGTCCTCACCAGCGCCATCTTCGCCAGCTTCACCTTCATCTTCTTCGCCCTCGAAGGCTCGATCATGGCTCAGGGCCTCAGACTCGGCCTCGGGCTGCCGCTCTGGCTGGGCTACGCCGTCTCCACGCTGATGGTCATCCCGCTCGTCATCTACGGCATGAAGGCGCTCAGCAAACTCCAGGTGTGGACCACCCCCGTCTGGCTGGTGCTGATGATCGCCCCGCTGGTCTACCTGATCACCACCGACCCGGGCACCGTCGACCGCTTCCTGTCCTACGCGGGAACCGACGGCGACGGCGGCGTCAACACCGCCTCGGTCCTCCTCGGCGCGGGCGTCTGCCTCTCGCTCATCGCCCAGATCGGCGAGCAGATCGACTACCTGCGCTTCATGCCGCCCAAGACCGAGGAGAACAAGCGCACCTGGTGGACCGCGGTGATCATGGCGGGCCCCGGCTGGGTGGTGCTCGGCGCGCTCAAGCAGGCCATCGGTGTCTTCCTCGCCGTGTACATCCTGGCCAAGGTCGGCGCGAGCGCGGCGCCCGAGCCCATCCAGCAGTTCAAGGGCGCCTTCGACGCGATGATGCCGTCCTGGATGGTCCTCCCGCTGGCCGTGGCCCTCGTCGTGATCAGTCAGATCAAGATCAACGTGACCAACGCGTACTCCGGTTCGCTCGCCTGGACCAACTCCTTCACCCGCGTCACCCGGCACTACCCCGGGCGCATGGTCTTCGTGCTGGTGAACCTCGGCTTCGCCCTCGTCCTGATGGAGGCCGACATGTTCAGCTTCCTCAACGACATCCTCGGTTTCTACTCCAACTGCGCGATCGCCTGGGTCGTCACCGTCGCCACCGACATCGGAGTCAACAAGTATCTGCTCAAACTGTCACCGCTCCAGCCCGAGTTCCGCCGGGGCATGCTGTTCGCCGTCAACCCGGTGGGTGTCGTCGCCTTCCTCGCCGCTTCCGGGCTGTCGATCGCCATGTACTTCCACGCCCTCGGCGACACCCTCCAGCCGTACTCCCCCGTCGCCGCCGCCGTCCTCGCCTTCGTCCTCACCCCGCTGATGGCCGTCGTCACCCAGGGCAGGTACTACCTGCGCCGCACCGACGACGGAATCGACGAGCCCGTGCTGGACGCCGACGGCAACCCGAGCGCGGTCACCTACGACTGCCACGTCTGCCACCAGCCCTACGAACGCCCCGACCTCGCCGCCTGCGCCACCCACGACGCGGTGGTCTGCTCCCTGTGCCTGAGCACGGACAAGGTCGGCGACCACGTGCTGCCCGCCACCGCGTAACGCTTCGGCACCCAACCAGGCCGACCGGCCTACTGCCTACTTGGCCTCGACCCGTCCCACGGGGTGGCTGCCGGTTGTCAGCGCCTCGCACGCCAGCTGCCACGTGAGGGTGCCGGTGTGGAGCTGGGTGTGGAGGTAGGCCGCGGTGAGACGGGCGAGGCCGGCCACTCGCTCGGGGCTCTCGTCAGTCGTTTCGGCCGCGTCGTAGCCGGCGATCCCGCCGAGTCCGTGTTCCGCGCCGAACAGGGTGAGCAGGGTCTTGGGGCCGGGGGCGAGGGTGTAGGGGTCGGCGTGCCAGTCCGGCCCCATGTCCGTGAAGTGCCGGGAGTCGTCCTTGTCACCGGCGACGACCAGCGTGGGCGCGGCCATGGTGGAGAAGTCGACGGCGCCGATGACCGGCCACTGCTCGGCCATGGGCCCGTTGAAGACGTCGCCGCCCCTGCCGGGCGCGGCGAGCAGTACACCGGCCTTGATCCGGGGTTCCACGAGGTGCACCACGTTCCCGGTGTCGGGGTCGTCGAGCCCGGCGCCCAGCAGGAGGGCCGCGGTGAAGCCGCCGAGCGAGTGTCCGGCGACGGCGACCTTGGCGCGATCGATCCGCCCGGCGAGCTGCGGGACGGTGCGCTCGATCGTGTCGAGCCGGTCGAGGATGTGGGTCATGTCCTCGGCTCGGGACCGCCAGAAGTCGGGCGCGCCGGGAGCGTCGGTGACCAGGTGGCTCAGTGTCCTGGAGGTGAGGTGGGTGGGCTGCATGACGATGAATCCGTGGGCGGCCCAGAGGTTGGCCAGCGGCGCGTAGCCGTTGAGCGAGGAGAGGTTGTGCGAGGGCCCGTGCCCGTGGGAGAGGAGGATGACGGGGAGGTTGGTTCCCGTCGCGGGTGCGGAGACGCGCAGCTGGAGGTCTACGGGGCGCCCGGGCACCGGGAGGACCACGGGGCTGTACGACAGGACCGGGGCGGGCGCGCCGAACCCGTCGCTGGTGGTGACAGTGGAGGTGGAGGTGAAGACGGACGTGGGTGTGCTCACGATGGGTTCCCTTGTTGTTGGCGTCTGCCGCTCGCCGGTCTCCTGTGAGCGGCGATGAGCGACCGGTGACGGGCTACCTGCGACCGGCAACGGCTGACGGGCGACGGGCAAGGCGGACAGAGGCGTCCCGCTTCCGCTAACCTGAAGCGGAGCGCCGCTCCGATTAAGTATCCGGAGCGCTGCTCCGCTTTGTCAATCGGTAGAGAAGGAGTGCGCGGTGACCTCCGACAGCCCCGCAGGTCAGTCGCCGTCCCGGGGCAAGCGGGCCGACGCCCGTCGCAACCGCGAGACGGTCCTCGCCGCCGCGGCCGAGGTGTTCGTCACCTCCGGCGTCGACGCGCCGATCCGCCAGATCGCCGCCCGGGCGGGTGTGGGTATGGCTACGATCTACCGGCACTTCCCGACCCGGGCGGATCTCGTCACCGCCGTCTACCGCCACCAGATCGAGGCGTGCGCCGAGGCCGGGCCGAAGCTGCTGGCAAGCGCCGACTCACCGCTCGACGCGCTGCGGGAGTGGATCGACCTCTTCGTCGACTTCCTCGTCACCAAGCACGGACTCGCCGACGCCCTCCAGTCCGACAACGACCGGTTCGCCGCGCTGCACGACTACTTCCTCGACCGCCTGCTGCCCGTCTGCGCCGAACTGCTCGACGCCGCGGTCGCGGCCGGCGCCATCAGGCCCGGCACGCAGCCGTACGAGCTGATGCGCGGCATCGGCAACCTCTGCATCGGACGCGACGACGACCCCCGCTACGAGCCGCGACGCCTGATCGCCCTCCTCCTGCAGGGACTCCGGGCACCGCACACGTCCTGATGCCGACGAGCGACAGCACGGCGCCGCGCCGCTCACCTCTGTGGGCCCCCACTGTGCGAAGCTCGTCCGCTTCGCGGCGCAGCGGTCAGACGCCCGGGCGCCCGTAGCGGACTTCTTCGACTTCTTCGTCTCCGTAAGTCCCTGTCTCGACCGCACCGTCCGGCGCGTATCCCGCCGCGCGGTAGAAACGCCGGGCCCGTACGTTGTCCCGCAGCACCCACAGCTGCCAGGTGGTGAATCCACGGCCCGCCTCATGAGCGTGGACCGCCTCGAGGAGAGCGCGCCCGATCCCCTCACCGATCCGGCGCGGATGCACGTACAACGCGTCGAGCTCACCTGTCTCCGGATCATGCGGTTGATCGCGAGACGGCCCGAAACACGCCCATCCGACCGGACGGAGCCCGTCGTCCACGGCCACCAGATCCACCCGTCGCGGGCTCGCGGCAGCGAAGGCGGCTCTGCGCCGCCGCGCGTCCTCCTCGACCGTCATGGCGTCCAGGTACGCCCGGGGGATGATCCCGGTGTAGGCCCACTGCCAGCCGGCCACACGTATGGAGGCGACGGCGTCGATGTCGGATTCGTTCATCACCCTGATGTGCACCACGGGAGCACCGTAGGTCATCTCCCTGACCGGCCGCCGCCGATGACGGAACCACGTGCCGGGTCCGGCCCCCCGCGCGGAGGGGGGTTGTCGACACCCCCGGGACGGGTGCGGCCCCTAATGACCGCCCACCCGGTGCCGGGAGAAGGTCGTGGTGAGCGGAAGTACGGCACCACGGCACCACTGCATCAGGACGAACGACGGCGCGGGGAGTGGGGACAGCATGACGCGGACCGGACGGGGCGGAGCGTACGGCGGTGCGAGCGGCGAGGACCGTGGACGCGGCAGGGACGGCCGGGGCGGCGGGACTTCGGCAGCCGCGCGCTCCGGGGCGACCCGGCGGCGGGTGCTGCGCGGCGGTGCGGCCGCCGCGGTGGGCGGGTTCGCGACGCTGCGGGGCGGCCCGGTGTGGGCGGCCGGCGGATCAGGTGCGACCCGGGCCGCGCCCGCGGTCGCGAACGCCGCTGCCGCGCCGGGCCGCTTCCCCTTCCTGGAAGGGGCGTTCGCGCCGGTGACCGACGAGGTCACCGCCTTCGACCTGCCGGTGACCGGCCGCATCCCGCGGGAGTTGAACGGCCGTTACCTGCGCAACGGCCCCAACGTGCTGGGCCTGGAGGATCCCCGCGCGCACCACTGGATGCTCGGCCAGGGCATGGTGCACGGCGTGCGGCTGCGCGACGGCCGCGCCGAGTGGTACCGCAACCGCTGGGTGCGCTCCTGTGACGTGGCCGCCGAACTCGGCGAGCCCTACCCCGGGCCCGTGCCCGCGAACGACTTCGCGGCCAACACCCACGTGATCCCGTACAAGGGCCGCGTGCTCGCCTGCCAGGAGAGCGGCCCCATGCCGTACGAGCTGGGCGAGGACCTCGGCACTGTCGGCACGTTCGACTTCGGCGGCTCGCTGAAGGACGCGTTCACCGCACACACCAAGTACGACGCGGAGGCCGACGAACTGCACGCGATCACGTACTACCCGACCTGGGACCATGTGCGGCACCTGGTGGTCGATCACACGGGCAGGGTGGCCAGGACCACCCGTATCCCGGTCGCGGACAGCCCGATGATGCACGACTTCGCGTTGACCGAACGGTACGTCGTCGTCTTCGACACACCGGTGACCTTCGACATGGCGGCGGCCGAGGCGGGCGCGCCGGTGCCGTACGTGTGGAACGACCGGCATCCCGCGCGGGTGGGCGTGATGCCCCGGGTCGGCGGCCCGGTCCGCTGGTTCGAGGCGGACCCGTCGGCGTACTACTCGCACACCTTGAACGCCTACGACGACGGCTCCCGCGTGGTCGTCGACTTCGTGTCCATGCCGGCGCCGTTCTTCGCGGCCGGACGCGGTGCCGACGGCCCGTCGGCCACCGGCACGCCACGGCTGGACCGGTGGACGATCGACCTGGAGCACGGGCGGGTGCGTACGCACCGGATCGACGACCGGCCGCAGGAGTTCCCGCGGGTGCGCGAGGGCCTGGTCGCCCACCGCCACCGCTACGGTTACGCGGCGACCGCCGGGGCGATGTGGCGGGCCTACGAGACGGTGGACGGCGTCCCGCCGGACGAGGACTTCGGTGACGCGCTGATCAAGCACGATCTGCTGCGCGGCACCACGCAGGTGCACCGCTTCCCGAAGAACTCGCCTGCCGGGGAGGCGGTTTTCGTGCCGCGCGACCCGGACGGCGACGAGTGGCGGCGCGGGCACGGCCCGCGCGCCGGTGCCGGTTTCCGGCCCGGCGCCGAGGACGACGGCTATGCGCTGGCCTACGTGCACAATGCCGACCGCGGCGCGGCGGACCTGGTGATCCTGGCCGCGCAGGACTTCACCGCGCCGCCGCTGGCCCGCGTCCACCTGCCGGGGCGGGTGCCGCTCGGCTTCCACGGCAGTTGGGTCCGTGACCTCTGAGACGGGCTTCGCGGCGGGCGCGTCCTCGCTGACGCGCCGCGCCGCGTAGTCGCATCGACGACGATCCGGGGCCGATCACCCGCGTGTGTGGATCACGCGACGGTGAAGTCGGCCGCCTTGGTGTCGAGCGTGGTGTCGCCGTTCTTCGCGGTGGCCAGTACCGATACGTGCCACCGGCCACGCGGCGACCCGTCGGCGTCGGCACGGGTGACGGCCACCTTGTAGGTGCAGCGGACGGTGTCCTCACCGGACGGCTCGCACACGGCCGACTCCGCACTCGTCATGTCCTTGACGGTCAGGCCGCGCTTGGCGAAGGCTGAGTTCGCCGGCCAGGCCAGCACCTTCACGCTCTTCACCCCGGAGGACGCCGTGACGTCGGTGGTGAAGGTCAGCGACCCGTCCCGGTCACCGGCCGGAGCGGTGTAGCGGGCCGTGCTGTGGGCCGGCGCCGGAGGCTGCTCACCGGCGTAGGCCAGAGCGAACGCACCCGCACCCCCCAGGACGACGACACCGGCAACCACGGACAGAGCGATACGACGCGCCATGAGAATTCCCCTCGGAGTGTTCACTGGATGAACCGGCGCTCTCATCTGCGCCGTTGCGTCCATACTGGCCGCGCGGCGACCACCCGGGATGAGCCCACGTACTCAACTCCCCCTGAGTAGGCCCCCCGCGCTGGGGCAGTGACGCTCCGAGCGCGCGTGCGGGTGCGGCCCCTCGGGGACCGGCGGACCCCGGCGGTGGTCAGTCCCGCACATGCAGTGCGAAGCCGGACCGCCCCTCGGGCTCGAGTCCCTCCTTGAGGGTCAGCGAGGGAATCTCGTAGTCACCGAAGTTCTGCCGCCGGAAGGCGATCGGCTGCGTGGATTCCAGGGTGAGCAGGCGCTGCTGCCAGGCCTCGGCGATGCCCGGGTAGTCCTCGTCGGTTATCCGGTCGGTGCCGTACAGCACGAACGGCGGAAGCACCTCGATGCCGGGGTAGTACAGGATGCCGTGCTGGATCGGGAACAGGAGATCGTCGATGGGGCCGTTGATGCCGCGAGCGGCGTAGTGCGACCGAGGACCGCCGACGGTCACCGACAGCAGCGCCTTCCTGCCCGCGAGGGTTCCCTCGCCGAAGCGGTCGCCGTACCTGGTGTCGCTGTGTTCACCGACGCCGTACGCGAAGCGGTAGGTGAACACCCGGTCCACCCAGCCCTTCAGGATCGCGGGCATCGTGTACCACCACAGCGGGAACTGGAAGACGATCGTGTCCGCCCACAGCAGCTTCTCCTGCTCGGCGCGGACGTCCGGGGTGAGCGTCCCGGCGTCGAAGGCCCGGCCCGAGTCCAGGGGCACCTTCAGCGGACTGGAGGCTTCGGGACCGTAGTCCGCGGCGTCGACGACCGCCTTCCAGTTCATCGCGTACAGGTCGCTCACCCGCACCTCGTGCCCGGCGGCCTCCAAGGTGGACACCGCGAGGTCCTTCAGTGATCCGTTGAGCGACTTCGGTTCCGGGTGGGCGTAGACGATCAGCGTCTTCATGAGAGCTCCTGAGCTGCTTCGGTTGGGACGTCTCGATACTGAGCGCGGCCGAGGCCGGCGTTCAGGGGCGCCTCTTCCGTCGGACCGGACTTCCTGGTACCGGCGGGACCACCTTCGCGAGCACCACCGAGGCCATACTGGGGAACATGGACGATCTCGCGGGCTTCCTGCGCACCAGGCGTTCCCGGGTCGATCCGGCGGCCGTCGGCATCCCCGCCGACAGCCGGCGCCGGGTCGCCGGGCTGCGCCGTGAGGAGGTCGCGCACCTGTCGGGCGTCAGCGTCGACTACTACGTACGCCTGGAGCAGGGCCGCGCGACCCAGCCCTCCGAGCAGGTCCTCGACGCCCTCGCGCGCGTCCTGGGCCTCGACGAGACCGAACGCGAGCACCTCTACCGGCTCGCCCGGCAGCGCCGCCGCCGCGCGAAGGCGCCGGGCGGACGCGTCCGCCCGGAGCTGCTGCGCGTCCTCGGCCTGGTGCCCGACGCACCCGCGCTGATCATGGACCACCGGCTGGATGTGCTCGCAGGCAACCGTCTCGCCGGGCTCCTCTACGGCCGGCCGCTGCCGGGCCTGAACACGGCCCGGCACATCTTCCTCGAGGAGGCCGAGCGCGGCCTGTACGCGGACTGGGAGAGCTGCACGCTCGACGTGGTCGGGCATCTGCGCCTGGCCGCCGGCAAGTACCCCGAGGACCCCCGACTGGCCTCGCTCATAGGTGAGTTGGCGATGGGCAGCGAGCGCTTCCGCCGCCTGTGGGCCCGTGCGGACGTGCGCGCCCGCACCCATGGACGCAAGGCGTACCGGCACCCGTTGGTGGGAGTGCTGGAGCTGCACCAGGAGAACTTCGCGCTGCCGGACGAATCCGGCATGGAGCTGCTCGTGCTGTCCGCGGCCCCCGGCAGCCCGGCCGAGGACGGACTGCGTCTGCTGGCGGGCCTGGGGGCGGACACAGCCGAGGACGCGCCCGGCTTGGTCAACCCGCAACTGCCTTGATTCTGGCGGACTTTGGCGCGTCCGCAGGGCCGTGACGGCAGTACAGTCACCAAGTGACCGCTCCGCCGGGCAACCGGACGCCGCTGGTCAGCGAGGACGACCGTGCCAGGCCCTGCGGCGCCCGGCCATGAACGCCATGAACGGAGAGAGGCTCGCCATGCCTGAGCAGCAGGTACTCGTCCTCGACCCCACCGGATCCGACCCGGACGCCGAACAGCGGGCCCTGCTCGAACGCGGACCGGCCACCATGGTGGACATCCTCGGCGTGCACGCCTGGTCCGTCTCCGATCCTGACCTCCTCAAGAAGCTGCTGACCAGCAAGGACGTCTCCAAGGACGGGCGGGCCCACTGGCCGGCCTTCGCCCAGACGGTACCCACCTGGCCCCTGGCCCTGTGGGTGGCGGTCGAGAGCATGTTCACCGCCTACGGCGGCAATCACAGTCGGCTGCGCCGCATGGTCGCCCCCGCGCTCACGGCCCGCCGCACCGCCGCCCTCCAGGCGGACATCGAGGCCCTCGTGACCGGCCTGCTCGACGCACTCGGCACCCTCCCCGCCGGTGAGGTGGCCGACCTGCGCGAACACCTCGCCTACCCGCTCCCGATCGCCGTCATCGGGCAGTTCATGGGCGTCCCCGCCGACCGGCGCACCGAGTTCCGCGTCATAGTGGACAACGTGTTCGCCACCCACCTCTCCGCCGAGGAACAGGCCGCGAACACCGCCGCCCTCTACGGCCTGCTGGACACCCTGATCGAGGTCAAGCGCGCCCGGCCCGGCGAGGACATGACCTCGCTGCTGATCGCGGCCCGTGACGACGAGGGCGACGGCTCCGCCCTCAGCCACACCGAGCTGCGCGACACGCTGCTGCTGATGATCAGCGCCGGCTACGAGACCACCGTCAACGTCATCGACCAGGCCATCACCACCCTGCTGTCCGACGCCAAGCAACTCGCCCACGTACGCGAGGGCCGCTGCACCTGGCCGGACGTGGTCGAGGAGACCCTGCGCCATCAGCCCGCGGTCAAGCACCTGCCCCTGCGCTACGCCCGCGCCGAGATCCCCCTTCCCGACGGGCGGACGATCAGGGCGGGCGAGGCGATCCTCGCTTCCTATGCCGCCGCCAACCGCCATCCCGGCTGGCACGAGGACGCCGACCGCTTCGACGCGACCCGCCCCAGCAAGGAACACCTGGCCTTCGGACACGGCGTCCACTTCTGCCTGGGCGCGCCACTGGCCCGCCTGGAAGTGGCCACCGTCCTGAGGCTGTTCTTCGAGCGCTTCCCCGACGCCGAACTGGCGAAGGCACCGTCCGAGTTGGCGATGCTGCCCAGCCTGATCAGCAACGGGCACGTCTCCCTCCCCGTACGCCTGCGCCCGATCGGGGCGTGAGCGGATCAGGCCTCGGCATCCTCGCAGGGACGCGGCTCGGGTGTGTCCGTCGTGCCCTCGCGCGGGGGTACGGGCGTCGGGCTTGCCGGTATGGGCGCCGGGCCCGCCGGTACGGGGGCGGCGCGTCGGCCGGCGCGGGCGATGAAGGCCGTGAGGGCGCCGGCGAGCAGCCCCCAGAAGGCGGATCCGATGCCGAGGAGGGTGACGCCGGACGCGGTGGCGAGGAAGGTGACCACCGCGGCTTCCCGGGACTTCGGGTCGGACAGGGCCGTGGCCAGGGAGTTCTCGATCGTGGCCAGCAGGCCGACTCCCGCCGTGGCGAGCACCAGCGCCTGCGGCATGGCGGTGAGCAGGGAGGCGACCGTGGCGCCGAAGACACCGACGCAGAGGTAGAAGACGCCGGCCCACACACCCGCGACGTAGCGCTTGGCATGGTGCGGATGCGCCTGCGGTCCGGTGCAGATCGCGGCGGTGATGGCGGCGAGGTTCAGTGCGAACGCGCCGAACGGGGCGAGCAGGACGTTGACCGCTCCGGTCCAGGACAGCAGGGGTGACACGGGGACGTCGTAGCCCGAGCCGCGCAGCACGGCGACTCCGGGCAGGTTCTGCGAGGCCATCGTGACGACGAACAGCGGCACGCCGACGCCGACGAGGACTCTCAGGTCGAAGTCCGGCGCGACCAGGACCGGGGCGGCGAGCGAGACCCGCAGCCTGTCCGTGTGCCAGCCGCCGGCGACGACCGAGGCGAGCGCTCCGCCGGCGAGTGCGAGAAGCACCGCGTACCGGGCCGCGAAGCGGCGCGCCAGGAGGTAGAGCGCGAACACCGTAAGGGCGATGGCGGCATGGTGGTGCATCGCGCCGAACAGGCCGGTGCCGAACCGCAGCAGCACCCCGGCGAGCAGGGCCGCGGCGATCGGCACCGGGATGCGGGCCATGGCGCGGGCGAACCACCCCGTCACGCCGGTGACGAGGACGAGCAGCGCCGAGAACACGAACGCGCCGACGGCCTGCCCCATCGGCACTCCCGCGAGACCGGTCGCGAGCAGGGCCGCACCGGGTGTCGACCAGGCGGTGACGACGGGGGCGCGGTAGCGCAGGGACAGACCGATGCAGGTGATACCGAGCCCGATGCCGAGCGCGAACATCCACGAGCCGATCTCCCGTGGGCCCGCTCCGGCGGTCCGCGCGGCGGTGAACACGAGTGCGGCGGAGCTGGTGACGCCGACGGTGACGGCGATCAGGCCGGCGGCCACGGCGGACGGTGGCGCGGCCGCGCGTATGCGGGTGGTGAAGGAGGACATGGATGACTTCTCGACGAGGGAGGGGCTGTTCCACGACGGACGGTTTCCGGAGGGAAGCGTTCTGTTTGCGGAACGTTCTGTATGTGGAACACTAGGGAGAAGGACCGGCACCGTCAACCACGGCGGACGAGAAGGAGCGGGGAGCGCGTTCGGCGATGGGGCTGAACCACGAGGTGGGGCGCAGGCTGCGCGCTCTGCGCACCGAACAGAGCCTGTCGCTCTCGGAGCTGGCCCGGCGCTCCGGCGTGGGCAAGGGCACCCTCTCGGAGCTGGAGAGCGGGACACGCAACCCCACTCTGGAGACCCTCTACGCCCTGACCACGGCCCTGAACCGGCCGCTCGGCGCGGTCCTCAGCGACGCCCCGCCCACGCGCGCCGAGGAGCACGCGGGCGCCGTCTCCGGCAGCGCGGTCACCGCGGCCCTGCTCGAACGGCACGAGGACGCCGACGCGGTCACCGACATCTTCCGCATCACCATCGCCGCCGGTGCCACGCAGGAGTCGGCCGCGCACGTGCCCGGCACGAGCGAGACCCTGATGATCCTCAGCGGCACAGCCGTCGTGGGCGCCCTGGACGCGCCCACCACGGCCACACCGGGGACGTCGGTGTCCTGGCGGGCCGACCTCCCCCACCTCTACAGCGCCCCGCACGGCGATGTGCAGGGCATCCTGTTCGTCCGCTATCCCACGGCGCTGTGACCCGGCACGCGGTTGCCGGTGGCCGCCCGTTCCCCGTTCCCCGCTCCCGTCGAGCCAGGAGCATGGTCGGCATGGACTCTTGTTTCCTTGGCATCGCCGAAGTGGTCGACGTCCCGTCCGTGGCTCCGCCTCCACCGGTCACCGACCGTCCGTGACCGCCCCTGCCGACGCGACCGTGTGACCGGTTGAGCACCGCACGCGGCCCCGTCGCGGCCGGTGATCAGGCACCCGGGAAAATCATTGGGCTGTTCCCCTTGCTTCAGGCATCATCCAGTCGTGGACACCTATCTGGAGACCGAGCGCCTGGCCCTGCGGCACCTCACGGCCGACGACGCGGACCTGCTGATCGAGCTGGACAGCGACCCGGCGGTGATGCGCTACCTGAGCGGTGGCATTCCGACCGCGCCGGAACTCGTCCGCGAGCGCCAGCTGCCGAACATCCTCGCCGGGTACGAGAAGTGGGACGGCAACCTCGGACTCTTCGCCGCGCACGAGAAGGACGGCGGCGCGTTCATCGGCTGGTTCATCCTGCGCCCCGAGCCGCAGGGCCCCCTGGACGAGGTGGAACTGGGCTACCGGCTGCGGCAGGCGGCTTGGGGCAAGGGATACGCCACCGAGGGCTCGCGCGCCTTGCTGGGCAAGGCGTTCACCGAACTCGGCATACGGACCGTGTGGGCCGAGACGATGGTCGTGAACCAGCCGTCGCGCAACGTCATGGAGAAACTCGGCATGACGCTCGCGGGCACCCTCACCACCCCCTCCGACATGGAGATGGTCGAGGGCTCCGAGCATGGAGGCGTACGGTACGAGATAACCAAGGAGCAGTGGGCGCAGCAGTAGGGTCCGCGCGCATGCCCCCGGACGACTGGTGCCTCACCCAAGACGTCGACGACTTCCTCGCTTCCGCCGGGGCCTTCCTGCGCTCGCGTCCCGCGCTGCACAACACGCCGCTTACGGACATCGAGAAGCTGCGTGTACGCACGGATGCCGAACACGGCGCCGGTGCCGCCGTGTTCGGGCGTCTGGAGACAGCAGGCCAGGTCCGTGCGATCTTCTATCTCACTCCGCGCGGCCGTCTGGGCCTCACTGCCCTCTGCGCCGAACAGACCGACATCCTCGCAACTCGCCTGGCCGACCTCGGCCATCGCCCTGCCCACGTCATCGCGGACCGGGACACCGCCGGCGCCTTCGCCCAGTCACAGCAGCGGCGCACCGGCGCGGTGCCGGCCCTCTTCTGGCGAACGCACCTCTACCGCCTGGGCACGCTCACCCCACCGCGGCCGCGCCCTCAGGGTCAGGGGCGCGGCGCGGGCGGCGAGGACCGCGAGCACATCGTGCGCTGGTGCCGTGAGTTCTGCGTCGGCGTCGGGGAGCAGTCCTCCATCGACCTGATCGACTCCGGCCGCTGGGCCGATTCCCGTTTCGGCGACAGGCGGTTCACGTTCTGGGAGACCCCGGACGGCACCCCCGTCTCGATGGCGGCCACGACCCGTGTCGTCGGCGGCATGGTCCGGGTGGACCCCGTCTACACCCCTGCCCATCTGCGGGGCCACGGCTACGCGGGTGCCGTGACCGTCGAGGTGAGCAGGGCTGCGCTGGCGGCAGGGGCGACGGACGTCGTCCTCTTCACGGACCCGGCCAACCCCACCAGCAACGCGCTGTACCAACGCATCGGATACGCCCGCATCGCCGATTTCGCCGGGTACACGTTCTCCTACGGCACTTCACACGCCGGGTGAGCCACGACCAGTCCGGCGGCGGGACCGCAGGCGACCCCGACACCGCCCGACCGTGCCACCCGCACGCCCTGCGCGACGCACCCGGTTCGGCCTACCATCGGGTCATGACCTGGCGACATTGACCCCACCGCCCCGCCTCCCGCGGGCCGCCTCGGACGCCGTACCCCCGGCATCCGAACTGTCCCTGCGGGAAGGCCTCATGACACTCTCACCTGCGCGTGTGCCCGCCGCCACCGGCGTCCGGCGGCTCGCGGTCACGCTGTACGGCTACGCGTTCCTCGACGACTTCGTCCTGCTCTACCCGGTGTACGCCCTGCTCTTCAGCGACACCGGACTGTCCGTCTGGCAGATCTCCTCCCTCTTCGTCATCTGGTCGCTCTCGGGCATGCTGCTGGAGATCCCCTCCGGCGCCTGGGCCGACGCCTTCTCCCGGCGATTGCTGCTGTGGCTGGGGCCGCTGCTCACGGCCGTCGGCTTCGCCCTGTGGGTGCTCGTGCCCTCGTACGGGACCTTCGCGCTCGGCTTCGTGCTGTGGGGCGCGCGCGGAGCGCTCGGTTCGGGTGCGCTGGAGGCCCTGGTCCACGACGAGCTGGATCGGCTCGGCAGCGTCGACCGGTACGCGCGGGTCATGGGCCGGTCGCGGGCAGCGGGCATGGTGGGGACCATGGCGGCCACCGGGCTGGCGGGGCCGGTGTTCGCCGTCGGCGGCTACCCGGCCGTGGGCGCGGCTAGTGTGCTGGCCTGTCTGCTGACGGCGGCGACGGCAACCCGGTTGCCCGAGCACCGGGCGCAGGCCACCGGGGACGACGGCTGGGCCGCGACGCTGCGGTCCGGGCTCGCCGAGGCCCGCCGCGACCGGTCGGTGCGCGGCGCGCTGCTGCTCGTCCCGGCCGTCGCCGCGCTGTGGGGCGCACTCGACGAGTACACACCCCTCCTGGTCCGGGACACCGGCGTGGCGGACGGGACCGTTCCCGGCCTGCTCCTGCTGATCTGGGCCGGAGCGACGGCCGGGAGTCTGCTGGCCGGTGCGGCCGCACGCCTGGGGGTGACGGGCCTCGCGGGACTGCTCGCCGGCTCCGCCCTCTCGCTGGCCGCCGGCGCCGCGATGGGCACACCGGCCGGTATCGCGCTGGTGGGCCTCGCCTTCGGCGGCTTCCAGCTGGCCGAGGTGCTGGCCGACGCCCGTCTGCAACGCGCGATCGCCGGCACCGGCCGGGCCACGCTGACCTCGGTCGCGGGCCTGGGCACCGAGCTGCTGACCGTCGCCGTCTACGGCGGATATGCGGCGGTCGCCACGCACGGCGGCAACCGCACGGGGTTCGTGGTCTTCGCGGCGCCGTACCTGGTGACAGCACTGCTGCTGGCCGCCGGCCGACGCACGCGGCGGCCGTCGGCGGGATGAGACGGGGTGCGGGCCGACGTCCGTACGTCACCGCCCGCCTCCCGTGAGCAGACGCCGCAGGTGTGCGCAGGCGTCCTCCTCTCGTGGATGCTGCGCCACCGCCTGCCAGGTGCCGCGTTCGTACGCGCCGACCTCCCACATGCCGCAGGCCGCGGGAGAACGGCGCAGGTAGAGGAAGTCGGTGGGCAGCGGGTCCGGCTCGTGCACATCCTGGATGTAGTAGTGGCCGTCCGGCACGGCGGCGGCGCGGAGGATGCCGTGCAGGGAGAGGCGGTTCACTGTCGGTGACTCAGCCCGTCGCGGTGCCGGCGTCGAGGTAGTCGTGGTCCAGCAGCCACTTGACGTTCAGGCGCTGCCCCTCCCCGGGGCTGAGCAGCGCCGGGTCGAGCTTGATCTGCTGGCCGCCGCCGGGCTGTTCGAACCACGGGGCGATCGCCCCCTGCCAGACGGGGAAGGGCTGCTTGACCGTGTAATGGTGGTAGTCGCACGGGTACTCGGGATCACGGGTGTCGAGGTTCTGCGGGGGCAACGCGCGCTTGGCGTACGGATCGCCTGCCGGTGCGAGGTAGGAGCCGTACTCGGAACCGAAGCGGTCCAGGTCCTCCCCCGGTTCGAGCACTTCGACGTGCTTGTCGATCCCGCCGTCGTTCGTCTCGGCGAAGCCGTCGTTGGGCGGGTACTTCCAGCCGGCCGGGCCGGTGGGGTCCTCGCCCTTCCAGTACTTGGCCACGAACGCGCGCGGGGAGAGGTGGCCGGTGCGGTGGTAGTGCCTCAGCAGAGGACCGACGGGGCGTTGCCACGCGCGGGGCAGGTGCTCCGGCCCGAGGCGGGCATCCCCCTGGAACTCCCCGGTGCAGACGGCGACTACCGCCCCCTTCTCGTCGGAGGACGCGGCGGACGCGGTGGCGGAAGCGGTGGCGTGTGCTGTCACGGCAGCTGCGGTCAGCGTCAGCGCCGACAGGACGGCGCGCGTGGGCGTCCTCATGTGTCATCACTCCCAAGTCGTCAAATAGCTCGCCCCATAGGGGCACACCGACCGGGGTCCGGACCTCCGGCCCGGCGGTGCGGCCGACCAGGACGGCTCGGGTCGGGCCGGTCCCCATGAGTCTGCTCGGGCCTTTCCGGCAGCTCGCGGGGACATTCCACCGACCGGTGAAAGAGCACCGAACGGGTGACGACTGGAGCACCTGTTCGCAGGCCGTCGTCCTGGGCGCGGCCGTATGGCAGCGTTCAGTGACCGTGCCGCTGCGGAGGCGTCCCCGTTCTCAGCCGGCTCGCTTGACCACCGCCGCTGCGGAGGCCCCGTCTCAACCCGGTCGCTTGGCCATGACGACAACGCCCGGCCCGCTGTGCTCGTCCGCCGGAAGCCGAAGCTCGGCGACCGGGTGCAGTCCGGCCTGCTCGATCAGGGCCACGAGTTGTTCGGGCCGCCATTTGTGGGTCGTCCAGCGAACCGGTACGCCTCCGTAGGCCTCGGTGCGCAGCGCGTCCTCGTCGCCGACGTGGGTTCCGGTGATGAAGTGTCCGCCCGGCTCCAGGGCGCGCGCGAACACGGCGAGGACCTGAGGAAGGACGTCACGGGGGAGGTTGAAAAGTGACCACCATCCCAGGACGCCGCCCAGGGAGGCTTCTTCGAGGTCCAGCTCGGTGGCGGAGGCGACGCCGAACCGGCACTGCGGATGCAGTCGGCGCGCGTTCTCGATCATGCGAGGAGAGAGATCGACGCCGGACACGTCGATACCGCGCTCGGCGAGGTACGCGGTCACCGTTCCAGGTCCGCAGCCGACGTCGAGAACCGCACCTAGTCCGCTCACGGTGTCGGCGAAGGCATCGATGGACGCCTTCAACCATGGATGACGGCGGATGTCACCCATGCCCGTCGTCGCCACCATGTGGGCGTAGTTGTCGGCCACGCGGTCATAGGACTCACGGACGACATCGAGGTCGGCCGGTCGGTCGACATGGTGATCGGCATGGTGTGTGCGCATGCGGCAACCATAGGGACGGTGCCGGTTCCGAGCACCCGACTTCCGCCACTCGGCTTCCGCAAGTCCTGCTCGTCGCATACCTGTTGACGTCGTCCGGCCGACACGCACAGGTGTCGCTCCTGCCGCCGGCCGCCATGCCCGCCGGCGCGGACGAGCACGCCGAATCCCCATCCTGGTGGCCTGTACGCGCCTGTACGCGCTGTCGGTCCGCTACGCCGCCGGGAACGGCACCTACCGCGGCACCGCCCCCGCCCCGACCCTCGCCTGCACCGCAGGCATAGGCGCACCCGGTTCGGACACGGCGAAGGCGAGGAGACACCTCTCCTCGCCACTCCCAACATATAGCGCACTGGGGGGCTTGCGGCAAGGCCCGGGTCGCGGCGCAGAATCGACGGCCGAGCCCGTGGCCGCGGGCTCGGCCGCCATGGAAGGACCTCAGTGATCGAGGAGTACGTGCCGGATCTGCCAGGGATTGACGAGATCGACGAGACGCAGGCCGCGGTCGTGGGGGGCAAGGCCGCGCACCTGGGCGCGTTGTCGCGGATCGAGGGCGTCCGGGTGCCGGACGGCTTCTGCGTGCCGACGGAGGCCTTCCGGCGGGTCATGGCGGACGTTCCGTCGATCGACGACCGGCTCGACCAGCTGTCGCGTCTGGACCCGGACGACCGTGAGGCGATCCGCACGCTCAGCGCGCGGGTTCGCCGGACCGTCGAAGGGGTCGCCGTTCCGGCTGATCTCGCGGCGGCGGTCACCGGCGCACTCGCCCGCCTCGGCGAGCACGCCGCCTACGCCGTGCGGTCCAGCGCGACGGCGGAGGACCTGCCGACGGCTTCCTTCGCCGGCCAGCACGACAGCTACCTCAACGTGGTGGGGCCGACGGCGATCCTCCGGCACATCAGCCGGTGCTGGGCCTCGCTGTTCACCGAGCGGGCGGTCACCTACCGCCTGCGCAACGGCATCGACCACCGTACGGTCCGTATGGCGGTGGTCGTGCAGCGGATGGTCCTCCCGGACGCGGCCGGCATCCTGTTCACCGCCGACCCCGTCACGGGCAACCGGAAGGTCGCCACCGTGGACGCCGGCTTCGGCCTCGGTGAGGCCCTGGTCTCCGGCCTGGTGAACCCGGACGTCTTCAAGGTGCGCGACGGCCAGGTCGTCGGCAGGGCGATCGCCGCCAAGCGGCACGCACTGCACGCCCTGCCGGCCGGTGGAGGCACCCGGCAGGTGGCGGTCGACGTACGGCGGCAGGAGCAGCCGACGCTGAGGGATGAGCAGGTCGTGCGGCTCGTGGACCTGGGCAGGCGGATCGAGGCGCACTTCGGCCGTCCGCAGGACATCGAATGGTGCCTGGCGGATGACGGCTTCCGGATCGTGCAGAGCCGGCCGATCACCACGCTGTTCCCCGTGCCCCCGGCCGTCGACCAGGACAACCACGTCTACGTCAGCGTCGGTCACGGACAGATGATGACCGACCCCATGAAGCCCCTGGGGCTCTCCATGTGGCAGCTGACGGCCATGGTGCCGATGCACGAGGCCGGCGGGAGGCTGTTCGTCGACATCACCCGGCGCCTGGCCTCACCCGCGAGCCGCGCCGGCCTCCTGGACGTCATGGGGAGGGGAGATCCGCTGGTCAGGGACGCGCTGGAGACCGTCCTCGACCGCGACGACTTCATCCCCTCGCTCCCGGACGCGAATCCCGGCCGGCCGCCGGCCGGAGATACGCCCGCCCCGATCGAGACCGATCCCGCGATCGTCGCCGAACTGGTCGAGCGCAGCCGCGCGTCCCTCGCCGCCCTGGAACTCGGCATCCGCACGAAGAGCGGCCCGGCGCTGTTCGACTTCCTGCTGGAGGCCTTCGAGGAGCACAAGCGCGTCCTCGCAGATCCGTTGAGCCTTCAGGCGCTCACGACGGGGATGGAGGCCACGTGGTGGCTCAACGACAAGCTGGAGGAGTGGCTGGGCGAGAAGAACGCGGCCGACACCCTCACGCTGTCCGCCCCGGGCAACATCACGTCGGAGATGGGCCTGGCGCTGCTCGACGTCGCGGACGTGATCCGCCCGCGGCCAGAGGTGGTTGCCTTCCTGGAGGGCGTCGAGGACGAGGGTTTCCTGGACGAGCTGGCGAAGGTCGCGGGCGGGAGCGAGGCGCGCGACGCCATCGAGGGTTACCTCGACCGGTACGGCATGCGCTGCGTCGGCGAGATCGACATCACGAGACCGCGTTGGCGCGAACGCCCCGCCACGCTCGTGCCCGTGATCCTCGACAACGTGCGGAACTTCGGGCATGGTGCCGCGCGACGGCGCTTCGAGCAAGGGCGGCAGAAGGCGCGGAAGAAGGAGCAGGACGTACTCTCCCGCCTGCGGGCCCTGCCGGACGGGGACCGGAAGGCCGACGAGACCAAGCGGATGATCGACCGGGTCCGCACCTTCATCGGCTACCGGGAGTATCCGAAGTACGACATCATCAGCCGCTACTTCGTCTACAAGCGGGCCCTGCTGGCGGAGGCCGAGCGCCTGGTGCAGGCCGGCGTACTCACCGAGCCGGAGGACGTCTTCTACCTCACGTTCCAGGAACTGGACGGCGTCGTGCGCTCCCACCAGGTGGACGACCAGCTGATCCGGCAGCGCGAGGACGCCTTCCGGTCCTCTCACGCGCTCACCCCGCCCCGGGTGCTCACATCGGACGGTGAGGCCGTCAACGGGGCGTACCGGCGCGACGACGTGCCGGCCGGCGCCCTGATCGGCCTGCCGGTCTCCGCCGGGACGGTCGAGGGAAGGGCACGCGTCATCCTCGACATGGCGAAAGCCGATCTCCGAGCGGGCGACATCCTCGTCACAGCCTTCACGGACCCGAGCTGGTCGCCGTTGTTCGTCGGCATCGCAGGCCTGGTGACGGAGGTGGGCGGTCTCATGACCCATGGGGCGGTGATCGCCCGTGAGTACGGCCTGCCGGCCGTCGTGGGCGTGGAGCGGGCCACCCGGTTGATCCAGGACGGGCAGCGCATCCGCGTCCACGGCACCGACGGTTACGTCGAGATCCTGCCGTGACCGAGTGACCGAGTGACGGGCCGGAGTGAGCGAGCGAGGCTCCGGCCGGGCACGACGAGAGCCGGGGGACGGCTGTCAGTGGCTGCTTCGAGACTGCGTGCATGGCGACGTGGAAACAGTTCGAGGACGAGGCGGCCGAGTTGGCCGCGCAGGTCCGGGCCCGCTTCGAGGCCCATGAGACGCACGTTCTCGCGACCCTCCGCAAGGACGGCTCGCCCCGGGTGAGCGGCAGTGAGGTGGACTTCCGGGGACGGGAGCTGACCTTCGGCTCGATGCTCGGTGCGGTGAAGGCACGTGACCTCCGACGCGATGGCCGGTGCGCGATCCACGCCCACCCGGGTGACGGCGATGCCAAGATCGCCGGAGTGGCCACAGAGGTCGTCGACCGTGAGGAGAAGCAGGCGATGACGACCGGTACGGAACCGCCCGGCGATTTCCATGCCTTCCGTCTGGACCTCACCGAGGCCGTCCTCACCTCAGTGGACCAGGAGGAGCAGGTGCTGGTCATCCGGCTCTGGCGCCCCGGCCAACCCGTGAAGGTGATCAAGCGCCGGTGAGCCGCCGGGGCAGGGTTCCGTGGGCGCGGTGGCTGAGCCGCCCGGGTGAGCCCTGCCCGGCCGTGCTCGGTGACGCACACGGGCCGGTTTGCCTTCGAGTGCACTCCAGCGGCCACACTGACCGTCACCGACATTCGTACCGTGACAGAACGGCGGCAGCAGATGGCGACGACGAGCAACGCGGGGCACCCCCTGCCGTACGGCACCTACCGGGCCGAGATCGAGCGGGAGACCCGCCGGTTCGCCGACGCGGTGCGCGGCGCCGACCCCGCGGGTGCCGTGCCGTCCTGCCCCGACTGGACGCTGGCTGAGCTGACCCGGCACGTGGGCTCGCTGCAGCGCTGGTTCTGCACGCTGCTGTCCCAGCGAGTGCAGGAGTTTCCCCGCAGCCGGGAGGTGGAGCTGGGGCTGCCCGACGACCCACGGGACTACCCCGACTGGGTGACGGCCGGGGTACCCGACGTGGCGGCCGTGCTGCGGGACACGGACCCCGGCGCGCCGATGTGGACATGGGGCGAGGACCGGCACGCGCGGTTCTGGGCGCGCCGGATGCTGTTCGAGACGCTGGTGCACCGGGTGGACGCGGAGGGTGCGGTCGGCCGGGAGTCCGACGTCGACCCGGTGGTGGCGGCGGACGGAGTGGACGAGTTCCTGGTGAACCTGCCCCACGCGGGGGTCTTCGCGCCCGGGGTGACGAAGCTGCGCGGTGAGGGCGAGACGATCGCGTTCCGGGCCACGGAGGCGGCCGGTGAGGAGTGGCGGGTGCGGCTGGAGCCGGCCGGTTTCCGGCTGCTGTCCGGCGCGGTCGCCGAGTCCGTCCCGGACACGGCCGCGGTGCGGGGGCAGGCGGCGGATCTCCTGCTGCTGCTCTACGGCCGACGGTCCTACCAGGAGGCGGCGTTCGACGTCTCGGGGGACACCACGATCCTCGACCGCTGGTTCGACCACACGGCCTTCTGATCCGGACGCTCCCCTGCGGCATCCCGCGGGCATGCGGTGGTCGGGCCGGGGGGCGGGATTCTGGCGGGTGCCGGGGCGAGCGGTATCTGTCCCATACCGCTCGGCCCCGGGTGCCGGCGCGTCAGCGCCAGGTGTCGCTGAGCGTCAGAGCGCGTCCGCACCTCAGTGAACTGCTGCGGAACTGGCATGACATGGCAGCGGAGCCCACCCGCACACCGGTGCAAGTCCTCGCATCATCGGGTCGTCGTCACCGCGCCGGGAGTGAACTTCGCTCGCCAGGCGAGGGCGACATGGACCAGGCCGATCAGGACCGGTACTTCGATGAGCGGGCCGACGACGCCGGACAGTGCCTGGCCGGAGGTGACGCCGAAGGTGGCGATGGCGACGGCGATGGCCAGCTCGAAGTTGTTGCCCGCCGCGGTGAAGGCCAGCGTCGCGGTGCGGTCGTAGGCCAGGCCCAGGCTCCTGCCGAGGAGGAACGTGCCGAAGAACATGATCGCGAAGTAGACGAGCAGCGGCAGCGCGATGCGGGCGACGTCCAGCGGCTGCGAGGTGATGGTCCTGCCCTGCAGGGCGAAGAGGACGACGATCGTGAACAGCAGCCCGTACAGCGCCCAGGGGCCGATCTTCGGCAGGAAGGTCGTCTCGTAGTCGGTGCGGCCCAGCTTCCGCTCGCCGGTGCGGCGGGTGAGGAAGCCGGCCAGCAGCGGGACGCCGAGGAAGATGATGACGTTCAGCGCGATGTGCCACACGGACACGTCCAGGCCCTGGCCGTCGCCGAGGTCCATCCAGCGCGGCAGCAGGTCGAGGTAGAACCAGCCCAGCAGACCGAACGCCACGACCTGGAAACCCGAGTTCAGCGCGACGAGGACGGCGGCGGCCTCGCGGTCGCCGCAGGCGAGGTCGTTCCAGATGACGACCATGGCGATGCAGCGGGCCAGGCCGACGATGATCAGGCCGGTGCGGTACTCGGGCAGGTCCGGCAGGAAGAGCCACGCCAGCGCGAACATCACCGCCGGTCCGACGATCCAGTTGACGACCAGCGAGGAGACCATGAGCTTCTTGTCGCCGGTGACGCGGTCGAGCCTGTCGTAGCGGACCTTGGCGAGGACCGGGTACATCATGACCAGCAGGCCGAGCGCGATCGGCAGGGAGATCCCGCCGATCTCGATCGTCGCCAGCGCGTCGTCCAGGCCCGGGACGAGGCGGCCCAGGCCCAGGCCGACGGCCATGGCGAGCAGTATCCAGAGCGCCAGGTAGCGGTCGAGGGTGGAGAGCTTCCTGACGATCGAGGCGTCCCCGGCCGGGCCGGCTCCTTCGGCAGGGAGGGTGGTGGGCTCGACGGACGTCACGGGCAGGCCCTCTTGTTGTCGGCGGCGGTGCGTCCGCAGGCGGCGAGTTGGGCGAACCGCTCGGACAGACCGGCCAGGATCTCCGGCCTCAGCCTGTAGTAGGTGAAGCGGCCGCACGGCTCGGTCTCCACGATCCCGGCCTCGCGCAGCACCTTCATGTGGTTCGACAGGTTGGTCTGCTTGGCTCCCGTCTCCTCGACCAGGTGCGTCGTGCAGAGCATCTCGCGCGCCAGCAGGGTGACGATCTTCAGGCGGAGCGGGTCGCCCAGCGCCCGCATCACATCAGGATCGACTGAAGTCAGCATGCGCTGATACTTTCACATCATCACTCGCTGATACCAGCGAGAGCTGATGTCACGGGCGGCCGGTCCGCCGTGCGACGAGAGAGAACGAGAGAGAACGATCACCATGGCCGACAAGCCGTCCGTCCTGTTCGTCTGCGTCCACAACGCCGGCCGCTCCCAGATGGCCGCCGCGTGGCTGACCCACCTGGCCGGGGACCGCGTCGAGGTGCGTTCCGCCGGTTCCGACCCGGGTGCCGGAGTCAACCCGGCCGCCGTCGAAGCCATGGCCGAGGTCGGCATCGACATCTCCCAGGAGACGCCGAAGATCCTCACCGTCGACGCCGTCCGCGAGTCGGACGTCTGCGTCACCATGGGCTGTGGCGACACCTGTCCCGTCTTTCCCGGCAAGCGTTACCTGGACTGGCGGCTCGAGGACCCGGCCGGCCAGGGCGTCGAAGGCGTCCGCCCGATCCGCGACCAGATCAGGACCCTCGTCGAAGGCCTTATCGCGGAGATCGCCCCCGAGTAGCGGAGACGACGGCATGAACGGCGGCCCGGGCCCGCGGACTTCTGGGTCGCGCAGGGTGTCGTCCTTCGTCCTCATCGTTGCCAGAGAAAGGCGGCCTCGCCGCAGGGGCGGCAGTGGAAGACGTAACCGCGGCCGCCTCCGCCGAAGTTGGCCGAGGTCGCGTGGTCGGAACCCTCTTCCAGCTCGGCCGTGAACGTCATAGGGACGGTGCAGGAGGGGCAGGCGGGAGTCTCGTCGTTCTGCAGCCACTCGGGTTCACCACCCAGCCGTCCCAGAACCGGCTCCGCGGTCGGGATGCCGGTCGGGTGGGGACGCAGAGCGGTCACCGCACCGAGCAGCGTCTCGCCCGCAGAGGGGACGGTGGCCGCCGACAGCCGCTGACCGGTGAACATGAAGGCGCGGTTGGCGCCGGAGCCGGCGTTCCAGTCGTCGCACATGCCCGGGTCGTTCTGGCAGAAGAAGACCGCGATCGTTCCCGGATCGAGGGCCAGCTGGGCGAGGAACTGCAGGGGCCCGCCGCACTCACGGCAGTTCGGCCAGCTCCATCCGTCCGGAACGAGGGGCACTCCCCCCGTGCGCGGTTCGGGAGCGTCGATCGCGGTTTCCCCGCCGTGTACCAGGAGCATGCCCACAGCGTAGGTGCCACCTTTCCGGCGCGGGCGCCGAGGTTCGTCAGTGGCCGGGGCCGGGGCCGGGGGCGGGGTGGGTCCGGGAGCGGAACGTGCGGCGGTAGGTGTCCGGCGGTACGCCCACCGTTCGGGCGAAGTGGCGGCGCAGCGTGGTGGCGGTGCCCATGCCCGTGGCCGTGGCGATGGTGTCGACGGTGTCGTCCGTGGTCTCCAGCAGTTCCTGGGCGTGGCGGATGCGTTGGGCGTGGAGCCACTGAAGCGGCGTCGTACCGGTCACCTGCTTGAAGTGGCGGCCCAGGTGGCGTGAGCTCATCCGGGCCCGGCGGGCCAGGTCCTCGACGGTGAGCGGCTCGTCCAGCCGCGCCAGGACCCAGGGGAAGAGACCGGCGAGCGGATGGTCGCCGGGCTCGGGGACGGGGGTGGCGATGAACTGGGCCTGGCCACCGTCCCGGTGGGGCGGCACGACCAGGCGCCGGGCGATCTTGTTGGCGATCGACGAGCCGTGGTCGAGGCGTACCAGGTGCAGGCACAGGTCCATGGCGGCGGCCTTGCCCGCCGAGGTGAGCACGGTGCCGTTGTCGACGTAGAGGACGTCCGGGTCCACCGTGACCGCCGGGTGGCGCCTGGCCAGTTCCCGGGTGTGCGCCCAGTGCGTGGTGGCGCGCTTGCCGTCCAGCAGTCCGGCGGCCGCGAGCACGAAGGCGCCGGTGCACAGGGAGGCCACGCGTGCGCCTGCCGCGTGAGCCTCGCGTACCGCGTCGAGGAGTTCGGCCGGCGGGTCCTGGTCCGTGTCGGCCCAGCCCGGGACGATCACGGTGTCGGCCCGTGCCAGGTGGTCGAGCCCGTGGTCGGGCTCGAGCCGGAAGCGGCCGGCCTGTACGGCACTCGGTCCGCAGAGCGAGAAGTCGTACCAGGGGTCCACGAGGTGGGTCACGTCGGCGCCGAAGACTTCGCAGGCCAGGGAGAGTTCGAGGGGCAGCATGCCATCGGTGATGGCCAGCGCGACGGTAGGCATGTCCGGAAGTGTACGGGTCATGTCGTTACAGACACTCGTCCGTGGGTGTCGCTCCGCGCCAGGATCTCCTTGGCAGGGCGCGGCAGCGCAGGCCAACGGGGTTCGGCAGCGGGTCGGCCCAGGTACGGACGAGTGCGGGGAGCGGGCTTATGAGGTCGGGCCAGACGGTGGCGGTGTTCGGCGCGTACGGACATACCGGGCGGTTCGTCGTGGCGGAGCTGGTGGAGCGCGGCTTCGTCCCGGTGCTGTCCGGCCGTGCTGCCGACAAGCTGGGGGCGCTGGCCCTGGAGACCGGGCTGGAGGCCCGTACGGCGTCGGTCGATGACCCGGAGTCGCTGGACCGTGCGCTGGCCGGCGCCGCGGCCGTGATCAACTGCGCCGGGCCGTTCGCCTCGACGACGGCCCCCGTGATCGAGGCGGCCCTGCGGTCCGGGATCCCGTACCTGGACGTGGCGGCGGAGATCGAGGCCAACATCGACACCTTCGCGCACTTCACCGACCGGGCACGGGAGGCGGGCGCGGTGATCGTCCCGGCGATGGCATTCTTCGGCGGTCTCGGTGACCTGCTGGTCACCGCGGCCATGAGTGACTGGACCGCTGCCGACGAGGCACACATCGCGTACGGCCTGAGCAGCTGGCACCCCACCGCCGGGACGCGGCTTTCCGGCGCGGTCTCACGGGAACGGCGCGGTGCGCGGCGCATGCGCTTCACGGACGGCCGGTGGGAGTACCGCACCGACGCCCCGCCGACTCTCGAATGGCGCTTCCCCGAACCGGTGGGTCCGCGACCGGTGATCGGGGAGTTCACGATGGCCGACGTGGTGACCGTGCCCAGCCACCTGGCCATCCCGGAGGTGACGACCTGCATGACGGCCGAGGCCGTCCGGGACATCGCGTCCCCGGACACCCCGGCTCCGACGGCGGCCGACGAAGACGGCCGGTCCGACCAGACCTTCCTCGTCGACGCGGTCGTACGGTCGGGCGGCGTGGAACGCCGCGCGGTGGCCCGCGGCCAGGACATCTACGCTGTCACCGCTCCCCTGGTCGCGGAGGCCGTCGACCGCGTTCTCACCGGCCGCACCCGTACGGCCGGCGTCGCCGCCGCAGGCAAGATCTTCGACGCCCCCGACTTCCTGCGCGCACTGTCCCCGCACATCACCCTGGAACTGCTCCCGTAGCACCTCGGCCGGGAACTCATCTGTGCCACCACCCGGCCGGGCGATCCACCGCACAGCGGCAACCGCGGGATCACGGTTCAGCCCGTGCGGACGTCGACCCCTTCACCGCGGCAGCGCCGTGTCCCATCTTCGCCGCGCGACTGCGTGACGGGTCACTGGCGAAGACGGGCAGAGCGATCCGCTTGGAGAGCATCTGCTCACCCAGGCGGTCGCTGCCCAACGCCCCCACGCGCGGCCGCCGGAACCGGCTCGCCTCGGCGGCGAGAACGTGCGGGCGGGTACCCGGCCTACTCCGCCGTCCGGTACTGCCGGACACGCCGCCCCACCCACAACCGGGCCAGCACGCAGACCACCGTCACCGCGGCGAAGCAGTAGGCCTCGAGAGCATGCGTCTGAGGAGCCCGGTCCAGCCGGCTGCTGCTGTAGGCCCAGAACAGGAACGTGATGATCGCGAAGACGAGCGGCATCACCCATCCCCTGGCGGCCATGTGGGGCATCAGGCTCCGGAGGTAGCGAGGCAGTCGCAGCTCCGCCGCCGGCGCGGCGACGGCGGCGGAGGGAGGGGCAGGGGGCCGCGGCGGGGACAGGGGCAGCGGCGGGGACGGGGGTCGCGGCAGGGGCCGCGGTCGATCCGCGGTCACCGCGCTGACGCTTTATGACGTCGGCCTTCGAGCGCGACGCGATCGCCTTCTCCGAGTCCCCGTACCACCACCACGTGTATCCGGCGATCGCCACGAACACGAGGACAAAGGCGAGGAAGAACGGCGTGACGGAGAAGTGCCCGCCGACGGCGCGCGCGTAGAGGGCCCAGCCGCCGAGGGCGATCGCGCCTCTGATGAGGGCGGTCAACGCCTTCCTGGTACGAAGATCCATTCGCGCACCCGGCGCTGCCGAATTCGCCTTCTCCCAGGTGCTGTCCCGGCCGCTGGAGACCCGGCCCGTGTCGCCGCCGCCCGGCCCACCGACGGCTCAGGAGCGCAGGACCCGGGGCTGGTGCGCAGGCCGTGACGGGCCGCGGCCGCGGATTCGGCGGGGACGAGCGGTGGGTGCGGGGTCCTCAGCCGGGCGGTGTGAACAGTGTCTGGACGATCTCGGTGGCCAGGTCGCGCAGCCAGGTGTGGGCGCGGTCGTCGGCGTAGCGCTGGTGCCACAGCAGGTACAGCGGGACGGTGGGCATCGGCACCGGCAGCGGCAGGGTGATCAGGCCGAGTCGCTCCCGGGCCGCGCGGGTGACCGCGTCGGGGAGAGTGAGCACCAGGTCGGTGCTCGGGGCCAGTTGCAGCGCGAAGGCGACGGTGGGCGCCGCGGCGACGACGCGGCGTTCGTGCCCGGACGTGGTCAGGGCGTCGTCGACCGGATCGCGCAGCCGTCCGCGCCGCGAGAGGGTGAGGTGTTCGGCGGCCGCGTAACGCTCCACGGTGAGCGGGCCTTCGGTGAGGGGATGACCGGGGCGGACCGCGACGACGAGCTGGTCGCGGCCGATGAGGCGGTGCCGGATGTCGGGGAGCACCGGCCGGCTGGAGCTGGAGGCGAGGTCGACCTCGCCCCGTCGCAGCTCGGGGGTGTCGGTGGCGGACTCGGCGGGCAGGCGCAGCTGGACGCCGGGGGCCTGGCGGTGGACGGCGGTGACGAGGGCCGTACCGCAGGCGGCGGTCAGGGCGTCGTGCCAGCGGACGGTGAAGACCCGTTCCAGTGCTGCGAGGTCGAGTTGCTGGTGGGGAGACAGGACTTGGTGGGCCTGCTCCACGAGGGCGTGGACCTGGGCGCGGAGGGCCAGCGCACGAGGAGTGGGCACCATGCTGCGGCCGGTGCGGACCAGGATCTGGTCGCCGGTGGCTTTGCGGATGCGGCCCAGGGAGCGGCTCATCGCCGGTGCGGTGACGTGGAGGCGGGCCGCGGCGCCGGCGACGCTTCCCTCTTCGAGCAACGCGTCCAGAGCCGTGAGCAGATTCAGATCCAATTGCATCTGAGTAACTCTACGAGTGAATGACATGCAGTTGTTGTTAATCGACGGGCGATCTACCGTCGTTGTGCGGGCGCGGACAAGTCGCCCCGCGACCACCGAACTTCAGGGAGTCCGCCATGAGCTCAGCCATGCCCTCCGACGCCGGTACGACGCTCATGTCCGATGTCACCGCCGCGGTGCAGACCGCCGGAGTCACGTTGCGCGACCGCTACACCTCGCACGCCCGGGGCGTGAGCCTGGACGAGGTCGTCGAGGAGATCCACGCCAACGACGACGCGGTGCTGGAGGTGCTGCGGGAGCCGCTGCTGAAGGCCCGGCCCGGGTCGCGGTGGTCCGAGGACGAGCTGGCCGGCGGCGAGCTGCCGCCCGGGGAGTGGTGGGTCGTCGACCCCGCCGAGGGCAACATCAACCACGTCCACGGCATGGCCGAGTGGGCCGTCACCGCCACGCTGGTCCGCGACAACCGGCCGGTCCTCACCGTGGTCCACCTGCCGCTGACCGGTGACACCTACACCGCCGTCGCAGGCGGCGGTGCCCGGCTCAACGACCGGCCCCTGACGGTGTCCGCCAAGACCGACCTGGGCGCCGCGCTCGTCGGCACCGGTCAGGCCAGGCCGGGCGAGGACGGGCACACCTACCAGCGGATCGGCCGGTCGGTCACCGCCATGCTCACCGACGCGCTCGTAGTGCGCATGTCCGTACCCGCCACGATGCAGCTCATCCACGTGGCCGCCGGACGCACGGACGCGTTCTGGCAGTTCTCCGACGTCCGCTCCGGCCTGGTGGCCGGTGCCCTGCTGGTGTCCGAGGCGGGGGGCACCGTCACCGACCTGAGGGGCGAGCCGTGGAGCACGAGCAGCCGGGACTTCCTGGCCGCCGCCCCCGGCGTCCACGCCGCCGCCCTCGACGTCCTGTCGCCGATCGTGTGACCGCGGGACCGCCTGCTCCCGTTCCCCCCTCCACCCCGGGCCCTGCCCGACCTCTCAAGGAGCGTCACCTCATGACCACCATCGCGATCCTGGGCGCCGGCCGCGTCGGCGCCGGCCTCGCCGGCAAACTCGCCGCGGCCGGACACCAGGTCATCCTGGGCCGCCGTAACCCGAAGGAGCGGACCGGACCGCCCGCCCACGACGGCTTCGGCTCCGGCGTCACCGTCTCCGACCAGCGCACCGCCGCCGGCCGCGCGGACATCGTCATCAACGCGACGCCCGGCGACAGCGCCCTGGAGCGCCTGACCGGCCTGCGCGCCGAACTCGCCGGAAAGATCCTCGTCGACGTCTCCAACGCCACCCGCGACGCCGGTGGTCTGCCCGGCGACCTGTGCTATCCCGGCAGCAGCCTTGCCGAGCACCTTCAGGCAGGCCTCCCCGACACCCGTGTGGTCAAGACCCTCAACACCATGTTGTTCATGGTCATGACCGCCCCGGACGTCCTGGCCACCCCGCCGACCGCCTACGTGTCGGGCAACGACGCGGACGCGAAGCGGACCGTCACCGGCCTGCTCGGCGACCTCGGCTGGCAGCCGACGTGGATCGAGGACCTGGGCGACATCACCACGGCCCGGGCGACCGAGGCCATGATCCTGGTCGTGCCCCACATCCTGCGCCGACGCGGCTTCGAGCCCTTCGCCGTCTCCATCAGCCGCTGACCGGGCACTCGGGCCGGGCTCGGGCTCGGACCATGATGACGGTCAGCGCGTGGGTCGCGTTGCGGGTGCGTCAGCGCGCGAGGATCAGGTACAGGATGACGGTCGCGATCACGCTGATGACCAGGGAACCTACACAGCCGATCCGGTTACTGAAGAAGAACATGGGGCCCGTGTACCCCAAAATCCCCGTTGTTGCGTCGGCGCCGTCGAGCGGCCGCGGGGCCGGGCGTCACGTCGAGGCGGTCAGCCCGCGAGCCGGCGGGAGTCGAGGACTCTGGCGGTGAAGGCCGCGAGGCGGGCGCGTATCTGCTCACGAGTCGCCCGCTCCTGGCCGACGAGGTGTTCGACCAGGTCGGCGCGCGTGGCGGCGAGCAGGGCGTGGGCGGTGAAACCGCCGTCGGCGAGCCCGGGAATCTGCTTCAGCGCGGCTTGGAGCGTGCTGTGCCACCTCTCGTAGTGCCCCGCCGCGTAAGGGCTGTCCTCGCCGGTTCCCTCCAGGGCCAGCGCGAGGTGGCGGTTGTCGAGCTTGAAGCACAGCAGGGCGTCGAGGAGGGCGGGGACGCGCTCGAGCGGCGGGGTGCCGGGGCCCAAGGGGGCGGCTCCCTCCTCGACGGCGAGCCTGATCGGTGCGAGCCGCGTCTCGTACAGCGCGCGGATCAGGCCGGTGCGGTCGCCGAAGCCGCGGAAGAGCGTCGCTTTGCCGACGCCGGCCGCTGCCGCGATGTCGGCCATGGTGACCGCTCCCGGACTCTCGCAGCGGGCGAACAGCTCATCGGCGGCCGCGAGGACGGCCTCCCGGTTGCGGGCGGCGTCCACGCGTGGCTTGCGCTCGGGCATGAGGTGCGTGCCTCCGTTTACAAAGCGGACCCAGGGTCCGTATTGTTGGGCATGAACCGGACCTCGGGTCCGCATCATAGAGGACGGAGCACCCATGAACACGAGCAGCGCGCCGGCGGCGCCGGCCGCACCGGCCGACCTGTACCGCCACGGCCTGCGGCTCCTGCTGGACAAGGACATCGCCGCCTGGGTCGACCTGTGGGACGAGAGCGGGATCTTCGAGTTCCCCTTCGCACCGGACGGCTGGCCGCGACGGCTGGAGGGCAAGGCGGCCGTCGCCGAGTACATGCGCGACTACCCCGACCACATCGACCTGCATGACTTCCCCCAGGTCGAGATCCACCAGACGCTCACCCCGGAGACCATCGTGGTCGAGATGCGCGGTGTGGGACGTCTGGTGGACACCGGCAAGCCCTTCGACATGTCATACGTCGCCGTCGTCACCATCCAGAACGGCCTGATCACCCGGTACCGCGACTACTGGAACCCGCTCGCCGTCCAGGACCTCACCACCCACGCCGCCGGGAACGCCCGATGACCGCATCCCAGGAGGTCACCCTTGTCACCGGGGCCACCGGCACCACCGGCAGCCGTGTCGTCGCCCAGTTGGTCGCCGCAGGCCGGCCCGTCAAGGCCGCCAGTCGGCAGGCCACCCCCATGGACGGCTCCCGACCCGTGCGCTTCGACTGGCACGATCCCTCGTCGTTCGCCGGCGCGCTCGAAGGCGCCGACCGGGTCTATCTCGTCCCGCCGCCCGGCTCCCCCGACCCGGCGGCAGTCATGCTGCCGTTCCTGCGGCAGGCCCGCGGTGCGGGAGTCCGCCGCGCGGTGCTGCTCAGTTCGTCGGCGATCCCCCGAGGAGGCCCCGCCGTGGGGCAGGTCCACGAGACCCTGCCCGGCCTGGTGCCCGAGTGGGCGGTGCTGCGGCCGTCCTGGTTCATGCAGAACGTCACCGGCTCTCACCCGCACGCCCGGTCCATCCGAACGGACGGAACGATCCGCACGGCAACGGGCGCGGGCCGTGTCGGCTTCGTCGACGCCGAGGACATCGCCGCCGTCGCCGTACGCGCGCTGACCGACGTCCGGGCCCCGGACGCCGAACTGATCGTCACCGGGCCGCAAGCCCTGAGCTACGACGACGTCGCCGCCATCCTCACCGAGGTCACCGGCCGGACCGTCACCCACCAGCCGACGACCCCCGAGCTGATGCGCGATCGCTTGGCCGCCGAGATGCCCACCGAGTTCGCCGCGATCCTCGGGGCGCTGGACGATGCCATCGCCCACGGCGCGGAGGACCGCACCACCGACACGGTCCAACGCCTCACCGGCCACCCACCGCACAGCTTCCGCGCCTTCGCGGAACGGGAGTTGGGTCAGATCCGGACCTGATGCCGCCGCGCCGGACACCTCGGACCCCCGATCATTGGCCATCGCCCACCGCTCCTGTGATGATGTGGCCCGGGGAGTCACCGGTGGGGCGATGAGGTCCGGGGGGATCTATGAGTGGTACGGCGTCGGTGCTGGTACAGCTGAAGTCCGCGCAGAAGAGCGCGAAGGGCGTGTCGCTGTATTCGCGGTTCGTCAACCGGCCGGTGGGGAGGTATCTCGCCGCCGGGGCGTTCCGGGCGGGGCTGACGCCCAATCATGTCACGCTGATCAGCGCCGGGTTCAGTTTCGCCGCCGTGCTGGTGGTGGCGCTGGCCGCGCCCACCTGGGCGGCGGGCCTCGTGGTCTGGGCCGGACTCGCGGTGGGGTTCGCCTTCGACTCCGCCGACGGTCAGCTCGCGCGGCTGCGCGGCGGAGGCAGTGCGGCGGGTGAGTGGCTGGACCACGTGGTCGACTGCGCGAAGATCACCGCCTTGCACACGGCGGTGCTCATCTCCTTCTACCGGCATCCCGGCCATTTCGGGACCGGGGCCGACCCCTGGCTGCTGGTGCCGCTCGGCTTCCAACTCGTCGCCGTGGTGACGTTCTTCGGCGGACTGCTGACCGAGCAGCTCAAGCCGAAGGCCGCTCCGGGCGAGCGGCCCGCGCCCTCGACGGCCCGGGCGGTGGCGCTGCTGCCCGTGGACCACGGTGTGTTCTGCCTGGTCTTCCTGCTGCTCGGCGGCGGTGACACATTCCGGTGGGTGTACACCGGACTGGCCGCCGCCGCCGCGCTGTTCCTCGTGGCCTTCCTCACCAAGTGGTTCAGGGAGCTGTCCGCAGTTCGTCGGTGAGCCGGTGCCCGTCGAGCGCGTTGAGGGCGCGCCGCAGCTGGGTGCTTGACGTGTGCACGGTGTAGGGGAAGTAGACGACCTCGACCCCCACGGTGGCCATGTCCCGCTCCAGCCGTTCGCCCTTGGGCGTGTCGCGCCAGTCGTCGCCCTTGAACAGCACGTCGAAGCGGACCTGCTTCCACGTCTCCAGCTTGTCGGGCACGGTCTCGACGAAGGCGGCGTCCACGTACTGGATGCTGCGGACGATTTCCAGGCGTTCCACCAGCGGTATCATCGGCCGCCTGCCCTTGGCCCGCTCCGCCATCTCGTCGGAGACGACCCCCGCCACCAGGTAGTCGCACTGGGCACGTGCGTGACGCAGGATGTTCAAGTGTCCGATGTGGAAGAGATCGTAGGCGCCCGGCGCGTAGCCCACGCGGTATCGCTTGCTCGATGGCACGAATGCCCCCCTTGTTCGACGGTTTCCCCCCGCGCGCGCCACCCCACCGAAGCGCGCAGAAATTGACGATAGCGTTCCTGCATCGTGCAGGAAGGGTGAACAATCAGGGTGTTCCGTCGCTCGCTTCCGGGCGCGGGACGGAATCCGGGGGGATTCCGGTGTCCGGGGGGCCGGACGCCCGTGGGGTGCACACAGACAGCGGAGGCCGCCCGAGGCGGCCGGGGGGAAAGGTTTCGTCGCATGACGCAGACCCAGAACGAGCCGGTTGGCGGGGAACGAACCGTGCCCGCCCGTGCGGACGCATCCGGGCATCGGCCGGAGACCACCGGACCGGACACGACCGGGACGGACACCTCCGGACCGGAGGCCGGTACCGGTGATCTCCGTGACGGCGGGTCCGGACCCGGCACGGCGCGGCGGCGGTTGCTGCTGGTGTCCACCAACTACGCGCCCGAGCACACCGGCATCGGGCCGTACGCCACCGGCATCGCCGAGCACTGGGCGAGCCGGGGCCACGACACGCACGTCCTGGCCGGGCTGCCCCACTACCCGTCCTGGCGTCTCGACCCCGCGTACCGGGGAGTGTGGCGGACCACCGAGCGGCGTGAAGGCGTCACCGTGCACCGTCGCCGGCACAGCGTCCCACCGCGGCAGAGCGCTCTGCGCCGGGCCGTGTTCGAGGGTTCGATACTGGCCCACGGCATGGTGGCGCCGCCCCGCACCGGACGGGTGGACGCCGTCCTCGCCCAGCTGCCCAGCCTCGCCGGCGGGGTGCTCGGCGCCCGGATCGCCGCCCGGCACGGTGTCCCGTACGTCCCGGTCGTCCAGGACCTCATGGGCGCCGCCGCCGCGCAGTCCGGCATCCAGGGCGGTGGCCGGGCCGCCGAGCTGGCCCAGCGCGCGGAGTCGTGGGTGCTGCGGCGCGCCGCCCTGGTCGGCGTGATCCACGAGACGTTCGTCGAGCGGGTGCGCGCGATGGGCGTGGACCCCGGCCGCATCCGCCTGGTGCCCAACTGGGCGCACGTGGAGCCGCCGTCGGCTCCCCGGGCCAGGACGCGCGAGCGGCTGGGCTGGGGACCCGAGCGGCCTGTGGTGCTGCACGCGGGCAACATGGGTCTCAAACAGGGCCTGGAGGTGCTGGTGGAGGCGGCGCGCCGCGACCCCGGCGTCCGGATCGTGCTGATGGGCGACGGCAGCCAGCGCGAGCATCTGGCCCGGCTGGCCGAGGGCGCGCCGAACCTGGAGTTCCTGCCGGCGGTGGCCGAGGGCGAGTTCCCCGACGTGCTGGCCGCGGCGGACGTGCTCGCCGTGACACAGCGTGCCTCCGTGCTGGACATGAGCGTCCCGTCGAAGCTCACCTCCTACTTCTCCACCGGCCGCCCCGTGGTCGCCTCCGTCGCCGCCGAGGGCGGCACCGCCCGCGAAGTCCTGCGCTCCGGTGCGGGCGTGCTGGTGGAACCGGAGAATCCTGATCAGTTCCTGTCAGCAGTGCGTAGACTCGCCGAAGATCCGTCGACCGCGGACGAGCTGGGCGCGGCGGGCCCGCGGCACGTGACGGCCCACCTGTCCCGGGAGGCGGGACTGGCGCGGATCGACGCGCTGATCGACGAGGTTGTGGGGGGTCCGGCCAGGTGAGCGACGCACATGTCCCCGTCCGAGGAGAGGACGAGCCGGAGCAGTTGCGCGAGCAGTTCCGCCAACTGCTGCGCTACCGCTGGCTGATCGGCGGCGGTGTCGCGGTCGGCCTGCTGGCGGGGGGCTGGCTGGGCGTCAACGGCGCCGACAGCTACGCGGCCACCACGGACATCGTGCTGCGCGCTCCCACCAGCGACCCCTTCGCGCCGACCCTGTCCGGTGACAAGGCGCTCAACATGGGGTCCGAGCGGCAGACGGCGCTCAGCCGCACGGTCGCCGAGGGAGCCGCGAAGCGCCTCGGGCTGCACGCGGCCGAGATCGACGGGCTCCAGCACGGTCTCCAGGTCACCAACCCGCCGCAGACCCTCGTGCTGCACTTCACCTACAGCGCCTCCGATCCGAAGCAGGCCGCCCGCCGGGCCAACGCCCTCACCCAGGCCTACATCGAGCTGCGCAAGGACCAGTGGGAGTCCGTGCGCGGGGCGATGCTGAAGAGCCTCCAGGACCAGCTGAATCCGGTCGCCAAGCAGAACGACGAACTCTCCGAGCGGATCAAGCAGTTGCCGGACGGTTCGGCCGCGGACTCCGCCTACGCCGTTCAGGCCAACCTGCTCAACCGCATCACCGATCTGCGCAGCAAGATCACCAGCCTGAAGGCGCTCGACATGACGCCGGGCAACGTCATCCGCAACGCCACCGTTCCCGGCGCCCCCGACGGGCCGGGCCTGCCGCTCTCGCTCGGTCTCGGCGGCCTCGCCGGTGTCGGCCTGGGCCTGCTCGGCGCCTGGGTCCGGCTGATCTTCGACCCCGCGCCCCGCTCGGCCGGGGACGTGGCCCGGGCGGTGCGCGGCCCGGTCCTCGGCAACCTGCCGCGCGGCTCCGCGGGCGCCCTGGTGGTCGGCAGCACCGACTCCCGCGCGTCCGAGGAGTACCGCTCGATCGCCTTCCGGCTCGCCTACGACGACCGGTTCGCCGACCGGCGCCGGCTGCTCGTCGTCGCGCCGCGCGGTGCGATGGAGTCCAGCGTGGCGGTCGCGGTCAACCTCGCCGCGGCCTTCGCCGAGACCGGCAAGAACGTGCTGCTGGTCGAGGCCGACCTGCGCTCGCCCTCGCTCTCCGGGCGGCTCGACGTGTCCGCCGCCTCCCGGCCCCGCTGGAGCCGTACCGCCGAGCAGCCCGGTGGCGGGTGGCCCGGCAGCGACCACCTCGTGGTCGACGCGGGCGAGTCCGGCACCTTCGGCCTGGTCCCGGGTGAGCGGGTGCCCAACGTGCCGCGCGCGCTGACCTCGACGCGGACCACGCAGCTGATCGCCGAGGCCGACGACCCCGACGCCACGGTGGTGGTCGTCGCCCCGCCCGTCCTCGCCTACGCCGACGCGCTCGCGCTCGTCGACCGGGTCGACGGGGTGCTCATCGTCTGCGACCCGCGCACCGTGCACCGCGCCGACCTGGTGCGCATCCGGGAACTCATCGTGGGCGCGGGCGGCACGGTGCTCGGCGCGGTGACGCACGCCGAGACGCACCGGCGCTCCGCGGTGCCCTCCGTCCGCCGGGAGAAGCGGCGCCACGGCGACGGCGGCCCGGCGGGACACCCCGCACCGCGCGCTCCCCGGCCCGAGCCCGCGCTCCACCACGACGACGGGGACGGCGGCGACACCGTCGCCCTGCGCACCGTTCGCTCGGGAGACCGGTGACGGCCTCGGCCGGACCGGCGCCCGCGCACGGCCCGGCGCGCCCGCCCCGACGTGTCACGGCGGTCCTCGCCTCCGTCCTCGACCAGGCGGCGTCCAGTCTGACCAACATCGCCGTGCTGGTGATCGCCGCCCGGGTCTCCACCGCGCACGGGTTCGCCACCTTCTCGATGGTCTACCTGACCTTCACCGTGCTGCTCGGCCTGAACATGGCGTACGTCGGGCAGACCGTCGTCCTCACTCGCGGCGACGCCGAGGTCACCGGTGCGGCCTGCCGGTCGTCGGTCTCCTTCACCGCGCTCGCCGCGACCGCCGCGGGCCTGGTGCTGGCCGCCGCGGGCACGCTCACCGCCGCGGTGAGCGGTGGCTGGGGCGGGCCGGGCGGTGGTTTCCTCGCCCTCGGGCTGGTCCTGCCGCCGGTGCTGATGCAGGACGGGCTGCGCTACGCCTTCTCCGCCCTGCGCCGGCCCGCTCTCGCTCTGGCGGCGGACACCCTGCGCCTGGTGTGTGTGGTGCCCACGCTGCTGGTGCAGCCGCGGCACAGCGCGCCGGGCGTGCTCGTCGCCGTGTGGGGGCTGTCCGCCCTGCCCGCGCTCCTGCTCGGCCTGCGCCTGCTGTGGCCGCACGTGCGCGGCGTCCGGGCCGATCTGCGGCCCTTCGTGCGCCGGGGGCATCTGGGCCGGCGGTTCGTGGTCGAGTTCGCCGTCGGCAACGCCTCCAGCCAGCTCGCCGTGCTGGGGCTCGGGCTGTTCGCCGCGCCGCTCGCGGTCGGTGCGCTGCGCGGTGCGACGACGCTCTTCGGGCCGCTCAACGTGCTGTTCAACTCCGTCAACGCGTTCGGCCCGCCGCTGCTGAACCGGCTCGGCGGGCGCCGCGCCACGGCCCGCGCGGCCGCCGTCCTCGGTGCCGTGCTGTGCGCGGTCGGTCTCGCCTGGGGCCTGGTGCTGCACGCCCTGCCCGACCACGCGGGACGGCAGCTCCTGGGAGCCACCTGGCACTCCGCGTCGGCGCTGCTGCCGGCCTCGGGTGCCCAGTACGCGGTGATGGGGATCGGGACCTGTGCGCTGGTGACCCTGCGGGTGCTGAGCCCCCGCGCCACCCTGTCGGTGCAGGTGGTGTTCTCGCTGCTGTCGGTCGTCCTCATGCTCGGCGGATACCTGCTCACCGGTACGGCCCTGGGCGCCGCCTGGGGACTGGCCGCGGGTTCCGCGCTCAAGGCGGCGGCGGCCTGGCTGCGCGTCGGCCGCCTGCCTGCCGGGGAACGGCCCCCGGCCGCGGCGGCCACGGCGGTCTCCCCGGGCTGAGGGAGGCCGGCGAGCCGCGTCGGCGGCCGGTGAGCGGCCGCCCGTGACCGGCCCCCGCCAAGGCGGTCAGCGCAGTCCGTCGGCCCGGTCCTGGCGGAACGTGGTGATCAGCGCGATGCAGCAGACCGCGATCGCCACCCGCCCGGACGCCTGGAGCAGGGGTCCGCGCAGCAGGATGAAGGAGTAGCCGGCGACCAGGGGCACGGTCAGCGCGATCAGACTGCCCGGCGGTGCGCGCCGCACCGCCCGGCGGGCGTAGCGACGGTCGACCCGTGCCGCCGCGTAGCCGAGGCCGACGAAACCGGCCGTCATGCCGACCGGGCCGAAGTCGGTCCACAGCTCAGCCCAGAGCGGCGAGGACAGGTTGGTGTTGGTCGCGCCCATCCACTGGCCGACCAGCACGCCGGTGTCCAGGGGCTTGCCCGGCCACACCGTCCGGGGAACCGCGAACAGCACCGAGCCCGCCAGCTGACGGCCGTAGGTGTGCCCGGGGCCCGACCGGACGTAGGTGATGGTGTTGGCGAACATGCCGACCTGGTCGTAGTCCTTGACCGTCAGCGGTTCCAGCGGTGAGGAGGTCTCCAGCGGGCGGTAGTTGGCGTCGTCGTACCGGAAGCGGTCCGCGAAGGGGAAGATGATCAGTGCCATCACCGCGCCCAGACTCAGCGCGACCCGGTAGAAGGCGGCGCTCACCGGGAACAGCGTGAACAGCAGCGAGAACAGGACGGTCAGGAACCAGAACCGCGGGTTGGAGATGGGGTTGTTGACGACGGCGTTGACCGCGGCCAGGGCCAGCCACGTGGCGATGACCGGCGCCGACCGGCGGGCCCGGCGCGACGTGACCAGCCAGCGCGTGTAGACGAGCCAGGCGATCAGGACGGGCACGGTGCCGAAGCCGCGGACGATGGCCTGGCCCGCCTGTGAGTCGGCCTGGGAGAGCCCCGCCTCCTGGACGCTGCTGATGATCTCCTGACGGCTGGTGAAGAACACCGCCGGGCCTCCCAGCTTCGCCACGAGGACGGCGGAGCCGGCGAACGCGAGCACGGTGAGCAGGTACAGCCGGCGCCGGTGCACCAGTGCGGGGCGCAGTCGCTCGTCCCTGACGCCGCCCGGCTTCTGGCGGGCGAGCAGCGAGCCGACGTCGAAGGCGGCACAGCCGATCAGGACGAGCGAGATCGCCTCGGTCAGATCGGTGCGCGCGCCGACCACGGGGGTGGGTGTGCGGCCCAGCACCGCCTGCGCCAGCGGGGCCACGCCCATCGCCATGTAGACGAACAGCCAGAACGAACCGGCCAGCAGCTTGCGGCGGTTGGTCAGGATCATCGCCGACAGCCGGGTGCCGGAGTACACCGTCAGTGCCAGCTGCATCCACAGCGCCGAGTCGTGCAGTCCGGCACCCGGCTGCACCAGCACCAGCAGCGGCAGGAACACGGAGAAGCCGAGCACCAGCGGCACCGACAGGGCCCGCGAGAGCAGGGTGCGCGGTGAGAACGCCGGCACCGACGCGGCCGTGGCGGTGCGTGGGGAGGGGGCCGTGGCAGCGCGCTGCGGCGAACCCGCCGGCGTCGTCCTGGACGCCGCCCGAGCGCTCCGGTCGGTCTGCTGCGTCATGGCGCCCCCGCCCCCGAGAAAGATCCCCGGCGCAGTCTACCGACCCGTGGCCTGCGGTGAACGGTCAGCTACTAGAGTGGGGCGAAGTGGCGTCCGGGGAGGCGCCTTTGGGGGGTGGGACCGATGCGGGATCTCCGGGCCTTCACGCTGGCCGGATACGACAAGGGGCGCGGCGTGCTCGTCCAGGCGCTCTGGTTCGCGGTGCTGAACACGGTGTTCATGGCGTGGTTCACCCCGGCGCGGCTGCGGACGGCGCTGCTGCGCGCCTTCGGGGCCCGGATCGGGACCGGGGTGCTCGTGCGGCACCGGGTGCGGGTGCTGTGGCCGTGGAAGCTGACGGTGGGCGACCACACCTGGATAGGTGAGGGGGCGTGGATCCTCAACCTCGAACCGGTCACGCTCGGCGCCCACGTGTGCGTCTCCCAGGAGGCGTTGCTGTGCACCGGCAGCCATGAGCACCGCGCGGCGGACTTCCGGTACCGCAACGCGCCGATCACCGTGGACGACGGGGCCTGGATCGCGGCCCGCGCCACGGTGCTGGCCGGGGTGAAGGTCGGGCGCTGCGCCGTCGTCGGCGCGGGGGCGGTCGTGCACCAGGACCTGCCCGCACTGACCCTGCACACCGCCGACAACCGGCGCCGCCCGGTCGAGGAGCCGGTGTGAGAGTGCTGCACGCGGTCACCCTGCACAGCACCACCCATGCCTTCGGCGGGCCGGTCCGGGTCGCCGTCAACCTCTGCCAGGGGCTGCGGGCGCGCGGACACGACGTCCGTCTCACCGCCCTCGCCGACGGCTTCCCCGAGCCGCTGCCCACGGAGGTCGAGGGCGTCCCGGCCCTGCTGCATCGGGCCCGCAGGGTGCTGCCGGTGGGCTTCAGCGGCCTCACCTCGCCCGGGCTCCTGGCCGGCGCCCACCGTCTGGTGCGGCAGGCCGACGTCGTCCACGTCCATCTCGCCCGCGACCTGGTGACCCTGCCGGTGGCGCTGGCGGCGCTGCGCGCCGGGCGGCCGCTGGTCCTGCAGACGCACGGCATGGTCGACCCGAGCGAGCGGCTGTCCGCCCGGCTGCTCGACGCGGTCGCGGTCCGCCGGGTGCTGCGGCGCGCCGGCGCCGTACTGCACCTGACCGGACGGGAGTTGAAGGACCTGCGCGCGGTGGTGGGCGGCGCGGAACTGGGGCAGGCGGTGCGTCTGGTCAACGGCGTGCCCGCGCAGCCGGAGGGCGTCCCGCCCACGGGTGCGCCGCGCATCCTGTTCGCGGCCCGTTTGCAGGCCCGCAAGCGCCCGGTCGACCTGGTGGAGGCGGCGCCCGCCGTCCTGGCCCGGCACCCGGACGCGAGCTTCGTGGTGGCCGGCCCCGACGAGGGCGAACTGGCCGCCGTACGGAGGCGGGTGGAGGAGCTGGGCCTCGCGGACCGGGTGAGCTGCCCGGGACCGCTCACCGGGACGCGCATGGCGGAGGAGCTGCGCCGCGCGCACGTCTATGTGCTGCCCTCGGTCGACGAGCCGTTCCCGATGTCGGTGCTTGAGGCGCTGGCCGTGGGCACCCCGGTCGTGGTGACCGGCTCCAACGGCCTGGCACGCGACGTGGAGCGGGCCGGGGCCGGCCGGGTCGTGAGCGGTCCGGCCGGCATCGCCCCGGCGGTGCTCGACCTGCTGGAGCCGTCCGCGCGCCGGACCGCGGCGGCGGCGGCCCGGCAACTGGCCGTCGGGACGTTCTCCATGGACGCGGTCCTGGACACGCTGCTCGGTGTCTACGAACGGGTCCGCGCGGGAAGCCAGGCGTAGCAGCCGGAGGAGACGAACGTGCGGGTGCCGGCCGGGATCCGCGCGGTCACCTTGCCCTTCTTGCCCGCGCCCGTGCCGGGTCCCGACGCCAGGACCTTGCCGTCGGCGCCGAGGGATTTCCAGGTGCAGCCTGCGGCGTGGGTGAGCGCCCGGTAGGTGCCCGGCCGCGGCTGCTTGCGCGTGCCGTCGGCGAAGCCGGTCGCGGCGGCGTCCAGCAGGGGGCGCTGTTTCGGGCACAGTTGGGTGATCGCGTCGCGGGCGCCCGGCACCTCCCCCGCGATGAGGGCGCCGACGGCCGCGTCCCGGTCGTGGGCCGCGGTGCGGGCCAGGCGCTGGCAGGATTCCTGGCCGAGCTGGAGGACGGCCGCCGGGTCCATGTTCACGGGCACCCGGCCGTGCAGGTACTTCTTCTCCTTGGTGGTGAACGAGCCGGTGGCCGGGGTGAGTTTCGGGTCCGGCAGCACCGGTCCCTCGGGCGTGGCGGACGGCGCGCCCGCGGGCTGGGGGTCGGCCTGGTCGTCGGGGACGGCGGCGGCCTGCTCGTCGGAGAGGGTGCGGTTCGCCCGCGGCTGGGCCCCGTCGTCGCCCGACGAGCCGCAGCCGGCGAGTGTGAGGAGCGCGGCGAGGGCGAGGGCGAGGGCACCGGTGACGGCGCCGGGCCTCGGGCGCCGGAGGGTCGGAGTGTGCATCAGGGCTCCTGCGGCCCCGGTGGGGGCCTCGGTACGGAAGCGGCCCGCACGGCGGCGGGTCCGGGTGGGACGCGGGGCGCCGGTGTGGACCGGCGCCCCGCGCGAGGGGAACGCGTGGTGTCTACGGCGCCCCGAAGGTGAGCACCAGTTGCGGGGTGTTCTCCGCGGCCGGTGCCTCACGGGACCACAGCCACAGGGCGTCCGTCCCGGTGCTGGTGAGCGCGACGTCGTAGGAGGCGCCGAGGGAGGCGGTCAGCGCCGAGGTGTCCAGTGACGCCGAGTACAGCGTCGACACGTCGGAGGCGCCGCTGAGGGTGCCGATGGCGGTGGAGGACACCGTGGGCCGGGTGGCGTAGGTGGTGCCCGCCTCCGTCCAGCTTCCGGTGACGGGCCGCACGGCGATGTCGTCCGTGCTGCCGGCACTGCTCAGCGTGGTGGTCTTCACCGCCAGCCGGGCGCTCTTGAGCACGGTACCGGCCGGCGCCGCCGGCAGGTCGAAGCGCAGGTACGTCTCGTACGCCGCGCTGCCGCGCACCGCCAGCGAGGTGGAGGTGCCGTAGGTGGTGCCGGTGGCGCCGGCGTTGACGTAGGTGTCGGCCGACGTCCGGACCGTCTGCACGCTGTCGGCCGGGGCCGAGGCCGCGGTGTAGTGGCTCTGCACCTGGGCCGCGCTCAGCACGGAGGGGTAGATGGCGGTCTCGTCGATCTGGCCGGCGAAGTAGCTGCTGGAGGGCTGGTTGGGCCATCCGTTGAGGTTGTCGCCGCCGACGTGCCAGTACCCGCTGTAGCTCTGGTTGTTGCTCTCGGCCAGGGTGCCGACCTGGCTGCCGTCCACGTAGAGCGCCATCCCGGAGGAGCCCTGGGTGGCGACGACGTGGTGCCAGGTGCCGTCGTTGTACCCGGTGGGTGTGGTGATGGTGCGGGTGGTGCCCGTCCAGACGCCGAAGACCAGGCGGCCGTCGTCGCGCATGTAGACGTGCTTGTCGTAGTTGCCGCTGGCGCGCGTGGTGTTGTCGCCGAACCCGACGAGCTTGCCGCCCCGGGTGGTGGTGGTCTTGAACCAGGTCTCGATGGAGTACTGGCCCGGCACCGTCGTGCGCTTGTCGCCGTAGACGATCTGGTCCGTGCCGTCGAGGCCGATGGCGGTGGACGGTCCCGTCACGGCGGCCGGGGTCTGGCGCAGCGAGGGCCCGTTGAGCTGGATACCGCTCTGGTCGCCGGGTGAGGTGTCGCCGACGAACGGGCTGGTGGAGTCGTCGTAGCGCCAGTACAGTCCGGCGCCGTCGGCGAGCACCTTCTCCGGGTACTTCTGGGCGGAGGTCGGCACCGTGACGGTGGCCGCGGCCGACAGGGCGGAGGTGTTGCCCGCGCCGTCGGTGGCGGTCACCCGGTAGCTGTAGGTGGTACCGGCGGTGACGTTCTTGTCGGTGAAGGACAGCTGCGGGCGCGCCCACTCGACGGAGTCCCCGTCGACCGTGTACACGGGCGTGGTACCGCCGTTGCGGTAGACCTTGTACGTCAGCCGGGTGTCGTCCGTGTCGAGGCTCGCGCGCCAGCGGACGTGCGCCTCGGCCGGTTTGACGGACTCGGCACTGGCGGACGGCACCGTGGGCGCCCCGGTGTCCGGGGTGGCCGCGAAGCGGGTGAGGCCCTGGGCCGCGGCGCCGTTGACGGTGGTGAACTCGCCGCCCACCCACATGTACGTGTTGCCGGTGGTGGCGGACACCACCATGGCGCGCGGTCCGATGCCCTCGCCGAGACCGTCGTTGGTGTCGGGGAACCAGCCCAGCTTGTTGGTGCCGGTGGTCGGCTCCGCGAGCAGGTGGTGGCGGCGCCCGTCCGGGTACTCGCCGACGCTGGAGCAGTCGTGGGCGTGCGAGGCGCTGTACAGCACGCCCTGGTAGGACCGCACGGCCTGGGTGGCGCCCAGGCAGGTGTCGCGCCACCGCTGGTTCAGGGTGGACAGGTCGAGTGCGATGCGCCCGTCGAAGACGCCGCCGCCGGTGCCCTCGTTGCCGGTGTAGAAGCCGGTGGCGTCGGTGTCGAGCGCCTTGACCACCGAGTTGTTCTCGATGAAGCCGGGATAGGTGCGGACGTTGGCGCCCGTGGTGGCGTCGACGACGGCCAGGGCGTGCGAGGTGGCGCCGTTGACGGTGAAGAAGTCGCCGCCGAGGATGACGTCGCTGCCGTCCGGGGTGACCGCGACGGCCCTGCCGGGTTCGTCGACGTCGGCCTGGAACGGCTTCACGGCCCCGCTGGTGGCGTCGACCGCCGCGTACCGCGCGCGTGCGCTGCCGCCGACGGTGGAGAAGTCACCGCCCAGGTAGACGGTGTCGTCGGTGACGGCGAGCGTCCGCACGGTAGCGGAGACGCTCGGGTGGAAGCCCGCCTTGGGTGTGCAGGTGGCGATGTCGATGGCGGCCAGGCTGCTGACCGGCATGCCGTTGACCGCGCCGAAGTAACCGCCCGCGTAGAGCGTCTTCTTGTCCGGCGAGACGGCGAGCGCCCGTACGGTCGCGGTGCCGCTGCCGATCGTGAAGGACAGCTTGCAGGAGGTGGGTGCGCCGGTCGCCGCGTCCAGCGCGGCGAAGTTCACCGCGTTCTGCGCGGTGCCGGCCGCCCCTGCGGGCGGGCGTACCTGGGAGAAGGTGCCGCCCGCGAAGACCGTGCCGCCCGCCTCCGCCAGGGCCCACACGATGCCGTTGGTCTGCCAGGTGGGCAGATCGTCGGCGGTGAAGGCGACGGGCGGGGTGAGCGCGGCGGCCGGCTGCGGCAGGGCCACCAGGCCCAGGCCGGCCGCGGTGGACAGGACGAGAGCAGTACTGAGCCCTCTGGATCTATGCATGAACCCCCCGGCTTCCGGACCCGCCCCGCGGGTCCTCTGCCTTGGACGCGCCCGCCGGATTCCCCAGAGTCCGACGGGCCGCACGAACGTGTTTGCCCGCGAACCATACGAGTACATGACACGGGATGGTGCGGACTTGACTCATCTGTCGCCAAAAAAGGTGTGTTCAGCGGTCAATGCGTATGGTGGCCCCCGCGAGCTGGGCCTCGACCTGCCGGATGTCGGCGTCCACCATGATCCGCGCCAGCTCCTCCACCAGGACGGTGGGTCGCCAGCCCAGGGTCGTGCGCGCCTTGGTGGCGTCGCCGATCAACGCGTCGACCTCGCTGGGGCGTTCGTACTTGGGGTCGTAGCGCACGTGCTCGTTCCAGTCGAGTCCGGCGTGGGTGAACGCGGTCTCCAGGAACTGCCGCACGGTGGCGGGAACTCCCGTGGCGACCACGTAGTCCGTCGGCTCGTCGTGCTGGAGCATCCGCCACATGGCCTCGACGTACTCGGGCGCGTATCCCCAGTCCCGGACCGCGTCCAGGTTGCCGAGGTAGAGACGGTCCTGGAGGCCGGCCCGGATGCGGGCCACCGCGCGGGTGATCTTACGGGTCACGAAGGTCTCGCCGCGCCGCGGGGACTCGTGGTTGAACAGGATGCCGTTGACCGCGAACATTCCGTACGCCTCGCGGTAGTTGACGGTGGTCCAGTACGCGAAGACCTTCGCCGCGCCGTACGGGCTGCGCGGGTGGAAGGGGGTGCCCTCGTTCTGCGGGGGCGGTGTGGCGCCGAACATCTCCGAGGACGACGCCTGGTAGATGCGGGTCTGCACCCCGCTGGCCCGGATCGCCTCCAGCAGCCGCAGCGTGCTCAGTCCGGTCACGTCCCCGGTGTACAGCGGCGCGTCGAAGGAGACCCGCACATGGGACTGGGCGCCGAGGTTGTACACCTCGTCCGGCTGGATGTCGCGCAGCAGGTTCACCAGCGCCACTCCGTCGGACAGGTCGGCGTGGTGCAGCACGAAACTGCGCTCGGCCTCCTGCGGGCCCTGGTAGATGTGGTCGATCCGCTCGGTGTTGAAGCTGGACGACCGCCGCACCAGGCCGTGCACCCGGTATCCCTTGGACAGCAGCAACTCCGCCAGGTACGAGCCGTCCTGTCCGGTCACCCCGGTGATCAGCGCGGTCTTGGTCATACGGTGTTTCCCCTCCCTGCCGGCCCCCCGAGGGACCGGAACCGTTCCGTGCGCCCCGCACACGGGGTTCTTATGTCGTGAAGTACCGGCAATTCAGCCGATCTTGGCGACATTGGCCTGCCGATCACGTGGCGCCTGGCATGATCCGGTCCATGACCGCATCGCTGCTGCCCGAACGTGCCCGTGTCTTCGTCGCCGGCCACCGGGGCCTCGTGGGCTCCGCCGTGGCCCGCCGGCTCACCGCCGACGGGCACGAGGTGCTCACCCGCACCCGTGCCGAACTGGATCTGCGCGACGCCGCGCGCACCGCCGCCGAACTGGCCGCGCTGCGCCCGGACGCCGTGGTCCTCGCCGCCGCGAAGGTCGGCGGGATCATGGCCAACAGCACCCAGCCGGTGCAGTTCCTGGAGGAGAACCTCCAGATCCAGCTGAGTGTGATAGCCGGGGCGCACGCCGCCGGGGTGGGGCGCCTGCTCTTCCTGGGGTCGTCGTGCATCTACCCCAAGCACGCCCCGCAGCCGATCACCGAGGACGCCCTGCTGACCGGGCCGCTGGAGCCCACCAACGAGGCGTACGCCCTCGCGAAGATCGCGGGCATCGTCCAGGTGCAGTCCTACCGGCGTCAGTACGGCGCGTCCTACATCAGCGCCATGCCCACCAACCTCTACGGTCCCGGTGACAACTTCGACCTGGAGACCTCGCACGTGCTGCCGGCCCTGATCCGCCGCTTCCACGAGGCCGCGGCGCAGGGGCGGGAGGAGGTCGTGCTGTGGGGCAGCGGCACCCCGCGCCGGGAGTTCCTGCACGTGGACGATCTCGCCGCGGCCTGTGCGGTGCTGCTGCGCCACTACGACGGCGACGAACCGGTCAACGTCGGCTGCGGCAGCGACCTCACCATCCGTGAACTGGCCGGGACGGTCGCCGACGTCACCGGCTTCACCGGCCGGATCTCCTGGGACACGACCCGGCCCGACGGCACCCCGCGCAAGCTGCTCGACATCTCCCGGCTGTCCGGTCTGGGCTGGAAGCCGGCGATCCCGCTCCGCGACGGCATCGCGGCCACCTACGCCCACTGGCGCAACTCGCTCGGGAGCTGATCGCCCCGCCCCGTCGGGTGACCCCGGCGCGCCGTGCGCGCCGGGGTGCCGTGCTGCCACGGGCGGGCGTCTCAGTACGCCCCGCGGCCGTCGACGACGGCGCGGAGCGTGCGGGCCATGACGTCGACGTCACTGGTGAACGACCAGTTGTCCACGTAGCTGAGGTCCAGCTGGACGGTCTCGTCCCAGGACAGGTCCGAGCGTCCCCCGATCTGCCACAGCCCGGTCATCCCGGGCCGCACGGACAGCCGCCGCCGCTCGACGGGCGTGTAACGGGCCACCTCGTCGGCGAGCGGAGGACGCGGACCTACCAGGGACATGTCACCCTTGAGAACGTTGATGAGCTGGGGCAGTTCGTCGAGCGAGGTGCGGCGCAGCAGGTGGCCCACCCGGGTGACCCGGGGGTCCCGGCGCATCTTGAACATCGGGCCGTCGTGCTCGTTCTCGTGCCTCAGCGCGGCCTTCTCCAGGTCGGCGCCCACCTTCATGGTGCGGAACTTCCACATCACGAACGGGCGCCCGGCCCGTCCGATGCGCTCGTGCAGGTAGAACACCGGCCCCGGCGAGGAGAGTTTGACGGCCGCCGCCACCAGCGCCAGCAGCGGGGCCAGCGCGATCAGCCCGGCCAGGGCCGCACCGCGGTCCAGGAGCTGCTTGAGCACGAGTTGCGCGCCGTGCCGGACGGGCGGGGCCACCCGCAGCAGCGACAGGCCGGCGGCGGACCGGGTCTCCAGGCGTTTGACCGACACCTCCACCAGGCCGGGCGCGACGAACATCTCCACCCCGGCGTCGTGCAGCCCCCAGGACAGCCGACGCAGCCGTTCCCCGGAGAGCGTGGCGCCCGGGACGACCAGCACCAGGTCGGCGCCTAGGCCGTGCACCGCGTCGACGACCGCTTCCGCGTCCTGGGACGCGGAGGCGGGCTCGGTGGCCGCCAGCTGCCCGCCGGTGCGGACACCCGAGGCCGGCCGGCCCTCGCCCACGGGCACCGCGCCGACGACCACGAACGGGTGGTCGGTGCGGGCGGCGAGGTGTGCGGTGACACCGTCGGTCGCGACGGGCTCCCCCACCACCAGCACCTTGATCACCGCCTGCGCCCGGCGGCGTACCAGGGACAGATGGCTGTGCACCAGCTTGCGGCACGCCAGGGTGAGCAAGAGCGCGGGCGTCAGCGCCGCCAGGCACAGCGGTGCCCGCAGCCGCACGCCCGTCGCGGCGTGCACCGCCGCGAGGACTCCGAGCAGGATGAACCAGTCGTGCAGCACCGGCAGGGTGCCCCGGCTCTCACCGAGGGTCCGGGCGGCGTAGCGGGAGCGGAACAGCTGGACGCCCGCCCAGGCGAGCGCGGCCACCACACCGCCGGTCACCGCCCACGGCTGGTCCAGGGCCCGGCAGGTCAGGGTCACCGGTACTCCCGCGCCCGCCAGGTCGACGATCAGCGAAGCGGGTAGGTACCAGCGGGATTTGCGTCCCCTCCACAGTGACGTCCGTCCGCGGGAGCGGACGTCGCGCGTTCGATCGGTCTCAACAGCCTGAACATCCCACATGTACCCCCCCAGGCACGTTCCGTGGCACGATGGGCCGGATGTAACGAACGTCCGTTCGTCGAACATGCGGCACGATGATGAACAGTACGGCAAACTTGTGCCCGCATGGCAGCGTTTACGCGAACGTCACCGACCGGTATCCGGGGATACGAACTCGCACGGCGGGTGCGCGAGTTGCGTCACGGCCACAGTCGTCCGGAATCGCGTACGCATGTCGAACATGCTGGCTACAGTGTGCGCCCTGGTGCGGATGGGGCCGCACCGCGCGAGGTGGGGGTACGTGGTGGGCGACAAGAACACGGCCGAGGCGACGGGCGGCGGCAGACCGGGGACGGGGGCGGACGATCTCGCGACCGGCGTCGCAACAGCGAACTCCGGTGAGCCGGGAGCCGGTTCACCCACGACCGATCCGGCGCGCCCGGCCCGGCCGGCCCGCCGCAGGAGCCGCGCGCGACGCGTGTTGCTCGGGGCCCTCGTCCTGCTCGTCGTGGGCCTGCTGCTGGCGGGCGGCACCACCTGGTGGGCCGTCCACCACTACACCGCGAGGGTCGACCGGATCTCCGGCGTCTTCCCGACCAAGGTTCCCTCCGCGGCGCAGCCCGGCCCGTCCGCCGGCGGCCAGACCTTCCTCCTCGTCGGCGTGGACAGCCGTTCCGCCCTGCCCACCACCGGCCGGGACGCCAAGGCACCGGAATGGAAGTACGGCGCCCAGCGCAGCGACACGATGATGCTGGTCCACCTGCCGGCCGGCCACTCCGGCGCCTACGTCGTCTCGCTCCCCCGCGACGCCTGGGTGGACATCCCCGGCCACGGCAAGGCCAAGCTCAACGCGGCCTTCTCCTGGGGCGGTCCCCCGCTGCTCATCGACACCGTGCAGCGGCTGACGAAGGTGCGCGTCGATCACCTGGCCGTGATCGACTGGGACGGCTTCAAGAAGCTCACCGACTCCGTGGGCGGCGTGAACCTCGTCGTGGACGGCGCGAGCCGCCACATGAACGGCACGCAGGCCCTGACGTACGTGCGCGAGCGGCACCACCTGCCCCGGGGCGACTTCGACCGCACCCACCGGCAGCAGTACTTCCTGCGCACGCTGATGGCGAAGGTCCTGCGCCCGTCCACCTTCTCCAACCCTCTCAAGGCCACCACCGTGCTCGACGACCTCACCGCCGCCGTGAGCGTCGACGACCGGCTCGGCGACGGTGACCTGCGTGCCCTGCTGTGGGACAACAGGAAGGTCCGCCCCGGGAACATGGTGTTCATGAACGCCCCCGCCAAGGGCACCGGCACCATCTCGGGCCAGTCGGTCGTCCTGCTGGACCGCGGCGCCGGCGCCGATCTGTGGCGGGCCATGCGGGACGACGCCGTGGACGTCTACCTCCAGTCCCACCAGGCGGACCGGCTCGGCGCGACGACCCCCTGACGCTCCCGCACCCTCCGGGTGCACGGCCGAGCCTGTCCGGAAACCATCGCCGCGACTTGGCGGGAACCGGGTGTCACGGGATTCAGGGCTGGTCAACGTACCTCGGACCCCGCCGGGTCGGCGGCCGGTGCGCCCGGATCGGTGGCGGTCGCGCCGCCGACAGGCCACAATCCCCTACGGGTTCGTACGGGTTCGGATCGGCGGCGTCCCTGGAGGACACCCATGACAGACCACCAGGCTCGTCAGTCCCACCGGCATGCGCGGCCGTCGGGCCGCCGGCGGCGCACCCTGCTCGGGGCGCTGCTCGGGCTGGCGCTGATCGGACTGGTCGCGGGCACCGGGCTCGCCCTCGACCGGCAGCACTCCGCGACCCCGACCGCGCGGACGGACACGACAGCGCTCCCCTTCGACCTGCCGCCGGCCGACGTGCTCCGGCACAGCCCGAACATGGTCTTCGCGCACTACTTCACGCCGTACCCGCTCTCCCTCGACAACCGCCCCGCGAACGACGACTACTACGCCCGCAACTACCTCACGCCCCAGGGCGAACAGGGCAGACACGCGTCCTACGGCGGCCTGCTGCGCGACCGCCCCCTGCCGGTGCCTCCGAGCGCCGGTGACTGGCAACTCGCCAACCTGGAACAGGAGGTGAGGACCGCCCGGGACGCCGGGATCGACGGGTTCACCGTCGACGTCCTCTCCCTGACCGGCCCCAACCGCCGGCGCGTCGACCTGCTGCTGGAGGCGGCACGACGCGTGGACCCGGGCTTCCGCGTCGTGCTGATGCCGGACATGACCTCCCTGCACACCGACCCGCAGACGCTCGCCGACCAGCTCGCCCGGCTCGCCGCGTCCCCGTCCGCCTACCGGCTGGCCGACGGGCGGCTCGTGGTCTCCCCGTTCAAGGCCGAGGCGCAGGAGCCCGCCTGGTGGGGTCAGGTCCTCGCCGGACTCCGCGCACGCGGCGTCGCCACCGCGCTGGTCCCCGTCTTCCTCGACTTCCGCGCCCACGCGCAGCAGTTCGCGCCGATCAGTTACGCCTTCTCGTCCTGGGGCAACCGCAGCTACACCCAGCAGGACAACGTGCCAGGCGACATCCGGCTCGCGCACTCCCTGGGCAAGAAGTGGATGCAGGCCGTGTCCGTGCAGGACGCCCGGCCCAACCAGGGGATCTACGACGAGGCGGGCAACACCGCGACGCTGCGCGCCACCTGGGACCACGCGATCTCCGACGGCGCTGACTGGGTGCAGCTGACCACCTGGAACGACTACTCCGAGGGCAGCCAGTTCGCCCCGTCCCTGCACAACGGCCACACCTATCTGGACATCTCCTCCTACTACCTGACCCGGTTCAAGACCGGCGCCTGGCCGCAGATCGTGCGCGACACCGTATACGTCACCTCGCGGGTGCAGTTCGCGTCCGCGTCCGGCACGGCCCGGCAGACCCTGCTGATGCGGCCGCGCCCGGGCACCGCTCCCCCGCGCGACCAGGTGGAGGTGCTCACCTTCCTCACCGCCCCCGCCACGGTCGGCGTCCGCGTCGGCAGCGAGCCGCACACCTACTCGGCGCCCGTCGGCGCGCACGCCGAGGTCCTGCCCCTCGCGCCGGGCCTGACGGAAGCCGTGGTGCGCCGCGGGGGAACCACCACGGCCTCCGTCACCACCCGCTACCCGGCCCACCGCACCGCCACCGTCCAGGATCTCCAGTACTACGGGGTCGGCAGCCGCCGATGAGGGCCGGGGACAGCCGGGTCGCGCGCCTCGCCCGGTGCCCTACCGGGCCGTCCGGGTGGAGGCGGCCCGGTTGGAGAGGAAGAAGCCCGCGGCGATCATGCCCAGGCCCAGGAAGAAGTGCAGCCAGTTGTCGGCGGTGTTGAGGGGGACGAAGTTGGCGCTGCTGTCGAGGTCGATGATCAGGCCGTACAGCCACAGGACCAGGTAGACGGCGCCGCCGATGATCAGGTAGTTGCGGGCGGTGCCGCTCGTGCGGGCCAGCGCCAGGCCGGCGATGCCGAACAGCAGGTGCACGATGTTGTGCAGCACGGAGATCTGGAAGACGCCCAGCAGCTTGGCGCCCGAATGGTGAGCGGCGAACTCCATGGCCCCGTAGTGGGTGGTGATCCCCGGGATGAAGCCGAGGATGCCGACGAGGAGGAAGACGGCACCGACGACAGCGGCTGCCATCTGCACGGGCGTACGGGCCGGCGCGGCGGCCCGGGTGGTCTGCGAGGTCATACCTGTCCCCTTGCGTCATGCCCCGCCCTGGTGCGGCCGGGGGCGTACTGCACCCGCAGTACCCCTGCCGGCGGAGGCGAGACCTCCGGGCGCACAACTCCTGCGGGGACATCCGGGTGGGTCCGCGGCGGCACCCCCCGGTGGCTACTCCCCCTGCGCGGTGAGCCGGGCCCGGGCGCGCTCGATCTCGTTGATGTGCGTCTCCGTCCACGTGCGCAGTGCGGCGATCGGCTCCGCGAGGCTGCGACCGAGGTCGGTGAGCCGGTAGGTGACCTTGGGCGGGATGACGGGATGGACGGTGCGGGTCACGAAACCGTCCGCTTCGAGGCCGCGCAGGGTCTGCGTGAGCATCTTCTGCGAGACACCTTCGATGCGGCGCGCCAGGTCGGTGTACCGCTGGGTGCCCTCCAGCAGGGCGTCCACGACCAGGATCGTCCACTTGCCGGAGATGTGGTCGAGGACCTGACGCGTCGGACACTTCGCGGAGTAGACGTCGGCCGGCAGCCCTGATGATTCCACCGTGGTCTTCATCGTCATGGGCGGAGAGTAACGCACAAAAAGGTGCTCTCTTCCGAAAAGAGAGCCACTCTCCGACAGTGAGTGGCATGACGCATCCCACCATGTCCGTCGCGGAAGCGATCCGCACGCGCCGCACCGTCCGCCACTACCGCCCCGACCCGGTCCCCGAGGCCGCGGTCGATGCGCTCCTCGACCTGGCCGTCGAGGCTCCCACCAGCTGGAATCTGCAGGACCGCTCCGTTGTCGTGGTGGCCGGCGAGGAGGGACGCCGCGGGCTGGCACGGGCGACGGGAGGCCAGCCCCAGCCCCGGGAGGCTCCGGTCGTCCTGGTCTTCGTCGCCGAACCGCAGGCCTGGCGTGCGGACCACAGCGACGTCTACGAGCAGGCGCGGCGCCGCGGAGCGTGGAACGACGAGTTCATCACCGCGTTCTCCTCCGCGTCGCGGTCGTTCCAGGAGGAACTCGGCCGGCGCGGCCTGCTCCGGGAGTACGCCGTCAAGGACGCCATGATCGCGGCGTCGTTCGTGATGCTGGCCGCCACGGAGCTGGGCCTGGCGACATCCCCTATGAACGGCTGGGACGAGGCCGAGGTCAAGAAGGTGATCGGCATCGAGGACCGCGACGACCTGGCCATCGCCCTGCTCCTGTCGATCGGCCGTCCGGCGGAGCACCGGCCGCACCCGGGACGCCGCGCCCCGGACCGCAACGTCTTCCGGGAGACGTACGGGGCTCGTTGAGACGTCCGCGACTCCGACCGAGGCCGCCCGACGCCGGCTGATCTGATGGACTGTCGGCCGGCCGGGGTGCGATTCTTCCGCCATGACGAAGACACGACGACGAACGCAGGCCGAACGTGACGCGGTGTCGGTCGAGATCGGCTATGCGCTGCTGAGCGCCTGCTTCCTCGGCGTCGTCGTATTCGCGACGATCGCCGGACCCACGGCCGTCTGGCCCCTCCCTTCTCACGTCGACACGCTTCTGCGGGCCGCCGGGGCGTGGACCGCCGGAGTCCTCGCGGCGATCCGTGTCGTACACGTCCTCTGGCGACACGAACAGCGCCGCTGACAGCGCTGAGGTCAGGTCAGTGAACAGGGCGAACGCCTGGTCGCCGGCGCCCTCGGCCGGCAGGAAGCACCCGTGGCGCATACCGCCGTGCCGGCCCACCAGCTCCGTCCGGCGGCGGGTCCTGAGGCTGCGACTGAAGCGGCGCGGCTGCCGCGCACGAGAGGACGGGTCGGAGCGAGCCGCGATTCGAACGACTGCGTCTTCCCACCCGCCCGGCTGACGGGGTTTCGATCGGTTCCCTGTTCCGGACGCGGCCCAGCCGCCTCGCATGCCGCGGTCGGTCACGAGGCGCGGCAGCCGCCGCCCGCCGGAGCTTTTTCGGCGGCCGCCCTTTCCGCGGTGGTGGTGCCGAGCTGGATGAGTTGCGGTGCGGGCGCGCAGCAGCCGTTGCCATCGGCCCCCTGTGCGTCGGCGGTGTCGAAGAGGCCGGCGCCTCCGCAGACCCCGGTCTCGGGCAGGGTGAGTTCGACGCGGTCGGCGGACTCGGTGTCGCCGGCGATCGCGGCGGCGACGGAGCGGACCTGCTCGTAGCCGGTCATCGCCAGGAAGGTCGGGGCGCGGCCGTAGGACTTCATGCCGACCAGGTACACGCCCTGCTCCGGGTGGGACAGTTCGCGGTGGCCGTGCGGGTAGACGGTGCCGCAGGAGTGCTGGTTGGGGTCGATCAGCGGCGCGAGTGCGACCGGCGCCTGGAGGCGTTCGTCCAGGCCCAGGCGCAGCTCGCCGAGGAAGGTGAGGTCGGGACGGAAGCCGGTCAGCACGATCACCTCGTCGACCGGGTCCAGGCGGCGCCCGTCCGCACCGGCCAGGACCAGGCGGCCGTCGGGGCCGCGTTCGATCGACTCGGTGCGGAAGCCGGTGACCGCGTCGGCGTGGTCGTCGTCGACTGCGGCCTTCGCCGCCAGGCCCAGGGCACCGCGCGCCGGGAGCTGGTCGGCGTCCTCGCCGCCGAAGGTGGAGCCCGAGATGCCGCGGCGCAGGATCCACACGCCCTTCGTCCCCGTACCGTCGTCGGACTCGGCGAGATCGGCGAGGTGGGCGAGAGCGGTGAACGCGGAGGCGCCGGAGCCGATCACGGCGGTGCGCTTGCCGGCGTACCGGGCGCGGACGGCTGGGTCCTTCAGGTCCGGGACGCGGTAGGTGATCCGGTCGGCGGCCGCACGCTCGCCCAGGGCGGCGAGGCCGCTGCCGCCGGCCGGGGACGGTGTGGCCCAGGTGCCGGAGGCGTCGATGACGGCGCGGGCGAGGACGCGTTCCTCACGGCCGTCGGCGTGGGCGATGTGCACGACGAAGGGCTGCTGCTCGCGGTCGGCGTCCACGACCCGGTCCCGGCCGGCGCGGGAGACGCCGGTGACGCGCGCTCCGGTGCGGACGCGGTCGCCGAGGACGCCGGCGAGCGGCTCCAGGTAGAGGTCGGCCCAGTCGGCGCCCGAAGGGTAGGTCGCCGGGTCGGGGCGCGTCCAGCCGGTGGGGGCGAGGAGCTTCTCGGCGGTGGGGTCGACGACCTCGCCCCAGGTGGAGAACAGCCGCACGTGCGCCCACTCCCGCACCGCGGCACCGGCCCTGGGCCCGGCTTCCAGGACCAGCGGTTCGAGGCCACGGTCGGTCAGGTGGGCGGCGGCGGCCAGACCGACGGGTCCGGCCCCGATCACGACGACGGGCAGCTGGGTGGTGGCGAGTGCGTTCACGGCGGCTCCTTGCGTGGTTCGACAGGCGGCGCGTGTTTCGACAGGTGTCGATGGCTTGCGCTATCCAGCATGGCGTCTGCTTTGATGAACGTCAACATAGACATCTGTCGAATCAGGTGGGCGTTGGCGGCTCCAGGGACTGGTTAGACGTGTGTCAACATAGACATATGTCGAATGCCAAGGCGCTGCCACTGCTCGAACCCGTCGGCGGCCAGGGTGCGGCGCCGTGCTGCCCGCCGCTGGCCGAGCGTCCGATGACGGCCGCGGAGGCCGAGACGGCCGCCCTGATGTTCAAGGCGCTCGGTGATCCGGTGCGGCTGCGGCTCTTCTCCGCCGTGGCCTCGCACGAGGGCGGGGAGGCCTGCGTGTGCGACATCTCCGACGTCGGAGTGTCCCAGCCGACCGTCTCGCACCACCTGAAGAAGCTGAGGGAAGCCGGCCTGCTCACCTCCGAGCGGCGCGGAACGTGGGTGTACTACCGCGTCGAACCGTCCGTGCTCGCCGCGATGGGCAAGCTGCTGACGCTGCCGTCCGGGGACTGACGGCATGGCCGTGGGCTCTCCCCGGGGGCACTTAGAATCGTGCGGGTGACGGCAAGAACCCGTGGAATCGAAGAGGCGGCCGGTGTGCTGCGCGCCGGTGGGCTGGTGGCCTTTCCCACCGAGACCGTCTACGGTCTCGGTGCCGACGCCGAGGACCCCAGCGCCGTATCGCGCATCTTCCAGGTCAAGGGGCGCCCGCCCTCCCACCCGCTGATCGTCCACCTCGGCGGTGCCGAGCAACTGGACGACTGGGTCGAGGACGTACCGGCGACGGCGCGTGTGCTGGCGGCGGCCTTCTGGCCGGGGCCGCTCACGCTGGTCCTGCGGCGTGGCCCCCGCGTGCCCCTCGAAGCGACGGGCGGCCTCGAGACGGTCGCCGTGCGGGTGCCCGACCATCCCGTGGCACTGGCGCTGTTGTCGGCCTTCGGCGGCGGGATCACGGCCCCCTCCGCCAACCGCTTCGGCTCGATCAGCCCCACGACGGCGGACCATGTGCGGACCGAGCTGGGTGATGCCGTCGACTTCGTGCTGGACGGCGGTTCCTGCGAGGTCGGCGTCGAGTCGACCATCGTCGACCTCACGGGCGACGCCCCGGGCATCCTCCGGCCCGGTGGGGTGACGCGCGAGGATCTGGAAGCGGTGCTGGGGCGCCCGTTCGCGGTTCCCTCGACGAGCCGGGTCAGGGTGCCGGGACAGCATCCGTCGCACTACGCGCCGCGGGCGCGGGTCGTCCTGGTCGAGCCCGAGAAGGTCGTCGCCGAGGCCGAGGCGGCACAGGATCTGGGGCACCGGGTGGGCGTCCTGCTGCCCGCTTCCGCCGCGGACGCCCCGGTGAAGGCCCACACCGTGGTGGGGGTACCCGCCTCCGCGGCCGCCTACGCGCGCGGCTTGTACGGCTTCCTGCGCGAACTGGACCGGCAGGGGTGCGACCTCATCATCGCCTCCTTGCCGGCGGAGGAGGGGCTGGGGCTGGCGATCGCCAACCGCCTGCGCCGCGCCGCGGGGCCCCGCTCCACCGACTGAGCTGCGCGGTGCCCGCCGTTCTTGCCCCGTCGTGGGTGACGGCCGTTCTTGCCCCGTCGTGGGTGACGGCCGTTCGTGCCCGTCGGACCTCGGGGCCACTCCCCCGCGCCGGCCCGGCGCGGGGGACGTGATCGGTCAGGACGCGGCGGCCGCCTGCGCGTCTAGGCCGCGGGCCGCGACCAGTTGCGCGCTGCCGTCGCTCAGGCGGTAGCACAGGCCCACCACGGCGGCCTGACCGGCGGCCACCCGGTCGGCGAGCACCCGGGAGCGGTCCAGCAGCAGGTCGACGGTGTGCTTTATGTGCTCGACGAGGATCTCGTCCGGCTCGACCTTTCCGGCGGCCCGCGCCGCCAGCACGCTGGGCGTCACCCGCTCGACGACGTCGCGGATGTATCCGGGCGGCGTGACGCCGTCCTCCAGCGCGGCGCGCGCCGCGCCGACCGCGCCGCACGAGTCGTGACCGAGGACCACGACCAGCGGGCAGCCCAGCACCTCCACGCCGTACTCGATGCTGCCCAGCACCTCCGAGCCGATGACGTGGCCGGCGGTGCGCACCACGAACAGGTCGCCCAGGCCGCGGTCGAAGATGATCTCTGCGGCGAGGCGGGAGTCGGAGCACCCGAACAGCACGGAGAAGGGCTGCTGGCCCGGTGCGATCTCGGTGCGGCGGGCGGCGTCCTGGTTCGGGTGGTCGGGGGTACCGGCGACGAAGCGCTGGTTACCGGCCAGCAGGAGTTCGAAGGCGTCGCGGGGCGACTGCGTCGTGATCTCGGTCATGGCAGCAGCTTACGAGGCAGGTCCAGCCGTCGCACCGCCTGGTCCTCACGCTCACCGTCGGGTCGCTCGGCTCCGGGTGCCGCCGACCGGGGTCTCGCCGGTCGGCGGCATCTCTCCCCGTGGGACGAACGCCATGACGAACGCCGATGCCGGGCGCCCGCGAGGCGCCCGGCATCGGCGTGCCGGCATCAGCTCTTCGGCATCAGGACCGTGTCGATGATGTAGACGTTCGCGTTGGCGGTCTTGACGTTGCCGCAGACGACCTTGGCGGAGTCGTTGACGGTGTAGGACTCACCGGAGCCCGAGGTGGTGAGCCTGGACTTCTCCAGGGTGTCGAAGGAGCCGTTCTCCAGGTCCTTCGGCGTCAGCTTCTGGCCGACGACGTGGTAGGTGAGGATCTTCGTCAACTGCGCCTTGTCGCCCAGGACCTTGTCCAGGGTGGACTTCGGGATCTTGGCGAAGGCGTCGTTGGTCGGGGCGAAGACGGTGATGTTCTGCGCGTTGTTGAGGGTGTCGACCAGGCCGGCCTTCTTGACCGCGCTCACGAGGGTGGAGAGCGCCGGGTTGTTGGAGGCGGCGGTGGCCACCGGGTCCTTGGCCATGCCGTCGAAGGAACCGGCGCCGTCCTTCGGCACGGCGGAACAGGCGGTGCCGAACGGCTGGTCCAGGCTGCTCGCGCCGCTGGTGGCGGTGCCGCCCATGTCCGCGTTGTCGGAAGTGGCGGCGGCGGACGCCTTGTCGGAGGAGTCGGACTTGGTGGAGTCGCCGCTGCTGTCGGAGCAGGCGGACAGGGCCAGGGGCAGCACGGCGGCCGCGGCGGCGGTGAGGGCGATGCGGCGCATGCGGTGGTTCACGGAGTTCTCCTGTTGATGAGGTGCAGCACTGGCTGCGCGGGTGCAGCGATCGCTGCGTGATGAGGGAAAAAAGGTCAGGTGGTTCCCGTGCGCCACGGGGCGACGGGCTTCGGCGGAGCGCCGGCGGTCAGTGGTCAGCGGGGCGGCGGGCTTCACTCGACGGTGACGACGACCGAGTGCCGGCCGTCCGCGCCGTCGGGGATGGTGCGGGTGCGCCCGTCCGGTTGCACGGTGCCGGTGCGGTCGGTGGCCCGCACGGTGAGGGTGTGGGTGCCGGGGGAGGCCTGCCACGGGAACGACCACTGCCGCCAGGTGTCGCGGGTGTCCTCCGCGGCCAGGCGTGCCTCCTGCCAGGGGCCGTCGTCGATGCGGATCTCGACCGTGTCGATGCCCCGGTGCTGGGCCCAGGCCACTCCGGCGACCATGAGCGTTCCCGCCCTGGGCCGGGCGAACGGCTTGGGGGTGTCGATCCGCGACTGCGTCTTGACGGGGGCCGTGCGTGCCCAGCCGCGCTTGACCCAGTAGGGGTCGTAGGTGTCGAAGGTGGTGAGTTCAAGATCCTTGATCCACTTGCAGGCGGACACGTAGCCGTACAGGCCGGGGACGATCATGCGGACGGGGAAGCCGTGGGCGAAGGGCAGCGGTTCGCCGTTCATCCCTACGGCGAGCAGCGCGTCACGGCCGTCCATGACGTCCTCGACCGGGCTGCCGATGGTCATGCCGTCGACGGAGCGGGCGACGAGCTGGTCGGCGCGGCCGCCCCTGGAGGGTGGTGTGACGCCGCAGTCGGCGAGCAGATCCGCCAGCCGGACGCCGGTCCAGCGGGCGTTGCCCACGTAGGGGCCGCCCACCTCGTTGGAGACGCAGGTGAGGGTGATGTCCCGCTCGATCAGTTCGCGCCGCAGCAGCGCGTCGAAGGAGAGGGTCAGCGGACGGCGTACGCCCTCGCCGTGGATGCGCAGCCGCCAGGTGGTGGCGTCCACCTTCGGTACCACCAGGGCGGTGTCGACCCGGTAGAAGTTCCCGGCCGGCGTGATGAAGGAGCTGACGCCGTCCACCCGCAGCCGCGCTCCCCGCGGTACCGGGGCGGCCGGTGAGCCTGGCAGCGGGAGAGTGAGGCGGGCCCGGGAGGCGACCGCGTCCCGGCTGGTGGAGCTGGTGAGCACGCGGCCCACGGCGCCCACGCCGGCCGATGCGGCGGCAGCGGTGGCCGCCGCGATGACGAAACCGCGCCGGTCCCAGTCCTCGCCGGCCGGCTGCCCCGTGCCTTCCCCGTCGCGCCGCGGTGTGAGCCGTCCGGCGAGGAGGTGGAGGAGCCCGGCTCCCGCGACCGCCCCTACGACGGAGGGCAGGGCGTCGGCGAGGCTCGTGGAGTCCGGGCGGCCGGTGGCCGCCGCCGCGCCGATCGCGCCGAAGAGCAGCACCCCCGCGGCGCCGGTCCTGCGGTGGCGGAGGGCCAGTACGCCCAGGGCCACCGCGAACAGGGCCAGTACGGCGAGGATGCCGAGCTGGAGCAGCGCCTTGTCGTGGGTGCCGAAGTGGCGGATCGCCCAGTCCTTCACGGCGGCCGGCGTGTGGTCGATCGCGGCGCCGCCGACCCCGACGACCGGACTGGCCTGCGGCCGTACCGCCGCCGTCACCAGCTCGGCGACGCCGAGCGCGGCGAAACCGGCCAGCAGACCGCTCAGCCCGCCGAGCCCGAGCCGTAGTGCTCGCCCGGACCGTCGCGGTTTCTCGATTCCCTTGCTCACACCGGTGATCCGGTGCCTGAGGGGGGCGCGGATTGGCCGGGAACCCGATCGAGTGGAGCATTTCTCCGGACCAATCCGCACCTTCATCGGCTACGGATCACTGAGTCGGCCACGGATCACTGGGCACGCCGGTCAGCGGCGCGCGTGTCCGCCGAACGGCCGCCACGTCGGTCACGTCTGGAGGGGCACCAGAGCCAGCGGCGCCGACGTGGGCCGGGGGGAGCCGCCGGTGGGTTCCACGGTGATCCCTACGGCTGAGGCCGTGTTCGCCGAGCCGGCCAGTACGACCGCCTGAGTGGCGCGGTGGGCGTCCATCAGGCCCGCGGGCCGCATGGTGCCGCCTTGGTCGTACCACAGCTGGTAGACCTTGCCCGGAGGCGGGGCGTCCATGCCGGCGGCCAGCAGGACCGCCTTGTCACGCACGTGCGAGACGACGACCGTGGCACTGCCTCCGCCCTCGAGACGCAGGCGACGTGCGACGGCGTCGGGGGCGCCCGCCACGGCGGCCAGTGCGTCGGTCTCCTGCCGGGCGTGCTCCGCCCGGGCGGCGGCGTCCTCGGCTCGCCGGTGCTCCAGGACGGCGCCGCCGCAGAGAGCGACCGCCGCCGCGAGGCAGGCGGCCAGTGCCAGGCGCGGAAGCCGTCGCAGCAGCCTGGCGGCCGGTGCGGGCAGCCCGGCGAGCGGCGGCGCCTGGCGGACCGTCGTGACCCGCCGCAGGACCTGCCGCCGCATCTCCGCGCTCGGCTCGATCGCGGCCGCCGCCGCCAGCTTGGCGACCACGCCCGCGAAGCCGGCCGTCTCCTCGGTGCAGGACGGGCATCCGGTCAGGTGCTGTTCGAACGCCGTGCGCTCCTCGTCGGGCAGGGCGTCCAGGGTGTACGCGCCGGTGAGGGTGTGCGGATCGGTGCGGACGGTCATGCGCTCACTCCCAGGCAGTCGCGCAGCCGGATCAGTCCGTCGCGCAGGCGGGTCTTGACCGTCCCCAGCGGAACGGACAGCTGGGCGGCCACCTCGCGGTAGGTGAGCCCCCGGTAGTAGGCGAGGGTGACGGACTGGCGCTGGAGTTCGGTGAGCGTACGCAGACAGCGGCGTACCTGCTCCCGCTCCAGGCGGTGCTCGACCTGCTCGCTCACCTCGTCGTACTCCGGCAGCCGCTCCAGCAGCGCCGCCTTGTGGTCCCTCGCCGCGGCCGCTTCCGACGAGCGCACCCGGTCGATGGCCCGGCGGTGGGCGAGGGTGAGGACCCAGTTCATGGCGGTGCCGCGTTCGGGCCGGTAGCGCGGTGCGGTGCGCCAGACCTCCACCAGCACCTCCTGGGCGACCTCCTCGGACTGCGCCACGTCACGCAGCACCGCTCGCACCACACCGAGCACAGGGGCGGCCACGGCGTCGTAGAGCAGCGCGAAGGCATCGGTGTCGCCGCAGGCCACGGATTGCAGCAGCGCTTGCGGATCCGGTTGCCGCACTGGATTGCGGCCGATGAATACAGGCTCTTCCACTACTGAGTCCGTCCCTGTCCACGAGGTTGTGACCGTCACTCTCCGCGAGCGCGGGACGTCGACAGCGGCTTACCCGTGAGGACGGCGCCAGGTCGACGCCCGGCACGTCGCTCAGGGAATCCGGTGCTGCGCCGTCGGCGGATTGGTCGGGCCGGGTAACGATCGGGTGCGGGGTCGAAGGGTTCTGGGCCGCCTGCTTCAGGCTGCTCGCGTCAGAATTCCGGCGACGGCTTCCGGGGCCTCACGCATGGCGTCGTGGCCGGTCGGGAGGTCGTGCACCTGCCAGTCCGGATCGGCCTGGAGCCGGGCGCGGAGCGCGGTGAAGGGGGTACGGTCCGGCCATCCCGAGCAGTGGACGAACTCCCGGCGCGGCACCCGGTCGACGGCACCGGTGAGCCGGACCGTCTGCAGGAACGAGGCGAGCGGATGGGGACGCAGCCGGGGATCACCGCCGGCGGGCGGAAGCACGGCGTAGCCGGTGCTCGCGGCCCCGGCGAGGAACGCCTGCCGGTAGCGCTCGGTGGTCGACGACCAGCACGACTCGCCGTTCCGCGGCACGTAGGCGTCGAGGTGCACGAGTCGTGAGACCCGGCCGCCGGCACGGTCGGCGGCCGCGGAGATCACTATCCCGGCGTAGCTGTGCCCGACCAGCGTCACACCGGTCAGGTGAGTGCGATCGAGAAGGCGCAGTACGTCGTCGGCGTGGGTGTCCAGGTTGGCCGCCGCCACCGTCGCGGCGTCGTCGCCGGGCCGCAGACCGGTCAGCGTCAGGGCGTGCACGGTGTGACCGGCGCGCTCCAGCAGCGGAACCACCGGGTCGAACGACCACGAGCCGTGCCAGCCGCCGGGCACGAGGACGAACGTCGCCATGGGCTTCTCCTCTCGAGCCGGGCTCGCAGCGCTCCGTCAGTCCTCGGACTGCTGCTCGTGCCGGTGCGTGCCGCGGGCCAGCTCCTGCAGCAGCTCGTGCTCGGTCTTCCCGGTGTCCCGGGCCATCTTGCGCAGCAGCAGCGCACAGAGGGCGGCCGCACCGTCCATGAGGGCCTCGTTCGCCGCGAGGTCCTCACGCCGCCGCTCGCTCACGTACGCCGTCAGCAACTCGTCCCCGGACACGTAGGCCGTCATGAACTCGATGCCGGTACGGAGACGGTCGTAGTCGTTGTTCATGAACCAAACGATCCCACACGAGCCGCCGCCCGCCGGAGCGCCGCCGCCATGGCCGTCACCCGCCTCCGTGTGGCGGGTCCAGGGGAGTTCACGTGTACGCGTCCTCGAGCGCGACGTGTCGCACTGTGCGCAGTGTCGAGCGGAGGCGGTGGAGGTCGGTCGAGCCGAGGGCGAGGCGGAGGGCCTGTGGTGGGTGCGTCGAGGTGGTGAAGGGTTCCGCCGTGCTGACCGAGATGTGCCGGCGGGCGAGGGCGGCGGTGAGGCGATCGGCGCGTGCGTCGTCGGGCAGCGGGAGCCAGGTGAAATAGGACGAGGGGTGGCTGACGAGGGGCAGGCCGGCGAGCTCCTGCCTGGCGATGTCCTGGCGGGCCCGGGCGTCGTCCCGTTTCCGTGCTTCCAGGTGGTCCACGGTGCCGTCCTCGAGCCAGCGGCAGACGATCGCGGTGGTGAGGGCCGGGGTGTTCCAGGTCGTTGCCCGGATGGCGCGTTCGAGGGCCGGCACCAGAGGCGGCGGGGCGACGACGAAGCCGACCCTGAGGCCGGTGGCGACGCTCTTGGACAGGCCTGACACGTAGACGGTGATGTCCGGTGCGGTCGCGGCCAGCGGTGGTGGCGGGTTCTCCACCAGGTAGGCGTAGGAGGCGTCTTCGACGATGAGGCAGCCGTGCTTGCGCGCGATCCCGGTCAGGCGGGCACGGTCGGTCGCGGGCATGACCCAGCCGAGCGGGTTGTGCAGCGTCGGCATGGTGTAGACGGCGCGCACCGGGCGGGTCGCGCACAGCGTGTCGAGGGCGTCGAGATCCGGCCCGTCGGCGGTCGTCGGTATGGGCTCCAGGTCCAGGTGGAAGGCTTGCGCGAGGACCTTGAATCCCGGGTAGGTGAGTGCGTCGACCGCTACGACGTCGCCGGCGTCGAGCGCGGCCATCAGGGTGATGGTCAGGCCGTGCTGCGCGCCGTTGACGATGAGGACCTGGTCCGCGTCCGGGGTGAGTCCGCGACGCCTCAGGTGCCGGGCGATCGACGCCCTGTCCTGTGGGCGTCCGCGGTGTGGCTGGTAGCACAGCAGCGAGTCGAGGTCGCCCGAGGTGGCGACCTCGCGCAGGGCCTGCCGCAGGAGATCGGCCTGTCCGGGCAGCGAGGGGTAGTTGAAGTTGAGGTCGACCGCGTCGGTGGCGACGACCTGCTGGTCGACGCCGTGACCGGCGGGCACGGCGATGTCGCGCACGAACGTGCCGCGGCCCTGCTCCCGGCTCACCAGCCCCATCGCCGCCAACTCGGCGTAGACCCGGGTCGCGGTCACCACGGCCATGCCCGCGCGGGCGGCGAGACTCCGGTGTGTCGGCAGCCGCGTGCCCGCGGCGAGCCGCCCGCTCCTGATGTCGGACGCGAGCGCGTCGACCAGCGTCTTGTACCGCGAGGCTGCCATGCGCGGAATTGTATCCATGACAATTCTTTGACTGTCCTGTTCACGGCTCCTTACCGTCAGGACCCACCAGCCAGTCGGAAGGACAGCCGCCGTGCACATCGCCATCCTCACCTTCGAGGGCTACAACGAACTCGACTCCCTGATCGCCCTCGGTGTGCTCAACCGCGTCAGGACCGACGGCTGGCGCGTCACCATCGCCACCCCCGGCCGCACGGTGACGTCGATGAACGGGGTGGTCATCGAGCAGATGTCCACGCTCGAGGAGGCGTGCGCCGCCGACGCCGTCATCGTCGGCAGCGGCATCGCCACCCGCGAGGTCGTCGAGGACCGGGCGATCATGAAGGTCCTGCGGGGCCTGGACCCCTCGCGTCAGCTCATCGCGGCGCAGTGCTCCGGCGCGCTCGTGCTGGCCAGGCTCGGCCTGCTCGGCGGCATCCCCGCCTGCACCGACCTGATCACCAGGCCATGGGTCGTCGCCGCGGGCGTGGAGGTGCTCGACCAGCCCTTCTACGCCCGGGGCAGCATCGCCACCGCCGGCGGCTGCCTGGCCTCGCACTACCTGGCCGCCTGGATCATCGCCCGCCTCCAGGGCGCCGAGGCCGCCGAGAACGCGCTGCACTATGTCGCCCCGGTCGGCGAGAAGGAGGAGTACGTCGAGCGCGCCTGGCGCAACATCAGCCCCTACCTGACGGCCCCCGCCCCGGCACTCGCCTGACCCGGCCGTGGTGTCCCGGGCGGCCGGACCGAGGCTGTCGTCGCAGGCAGGGCGCTGCGTAGGGTGGCGGGGTGTCAGGTGATCGCGAGCAGTGGCCGTCGGAACCCGGGTGGCGCCGCACCACCCGGCAGGCCGACGACGCCGCCCCTACCCGGTGAGGAAGCAGGACATGACCGCCCCGCACGCCTTCCCCCTGGAGCCCACCCCGATCCATGTGCCGGACGAGGTCCTCCACGACCTGCGGGCCCGTCTCGCGTCGACCCGGCCGCCACTGGACGAGGGGAACGAGGACTGGTCCTACGGGGTGCCGGACAGCTACCTCCGTGAGCTGATCGCCTACTGGCGGGACGGCTACGACTGGCGTGAGGCCGAGGCCGCCATGAACGCCTACGAGCACTACCGGGTGAGCGTCTCCGGAGTCCCGGTGCACTTCCTGCACAAGCCCGGCCGCGGTCCCCGACCGATCCCGTTGATCCTCACCCACGGCTGGCCGTGGACCTTCTGGCACTGGTCGAAGGTGATCGACCCGCTCGCCGACCCGGCCGCGTTCGGCGGTGACCCCGCCGACGCGTTCGACGTCATCGTGCCGTCCCTGCCCGGCTTCGGCTTCCCCGGCCCGCTCACCGGCTTCCCGGACGTCAACTTCTGGAAGGTCGCCGACCTCTGGCACACCCTGATGACCGAGACCCTGGGCCACGAGAAGTACGCGGCCGGGGGCTGTGACATCGGCGGGATCGTCTCCAGCCAGCTCGGCCACAAGTACGCTGACGCGCTGTACGGCATCCACATCGGCTCGGGGGTGCCGCTGGACTTCTTCACCGGCCCCCGCGCCTGGGACCTCGCCCGCAACCGGCCCCTCACCGACGACCAGCCCGCCGACGTCCGCGACCGGATCGTCGAACTGGACCACCGCTCGGCGTCCCACCTCGCCGTGCACATGCTCGACGGCGCCACCCTGGCCCACGGGCTGAGCGACTCCCCCGCCGGACTGCTCGCCTGGCTGCTGGAGCGCTGGCACGCCTGGAGCGACAACGGCGGCGACGTAGAGTCCGTCTTCACCAAGAACGACCTGCTCACCCACGCCACGATCTACTGGGTGAACAACTCCATCGCCACGTCGATGCGTTACTACGCCAACGCCAACCGCTATCCCTGGGTCCCCGCCCATGACCGCACCCCGGTCGTGCAGGCCCCGGTCGGCCTCACCTTCGTCACGTACGAGAACCCGCCCGGCATCCACACCGCCGAGGAGCGCGTCCGGGCGTTCGTGGCCGGGCCGCAGGCCGCCTGGTTCCACCACGTCAACGTCAACGCCCACGACCGCGGCGGCCACTTCATCCCCTGGGAGAACCCCGACGCCTGGGTGAGCGACCTGCGCCGCACCTTCCACGGCCGCAGGCCGTAGCGACGCGCGGCGCGGTCGCCGGCGGCGGGGTGCCGCCTCGGCTGCCGGTCAGCCGGTGGCGAGGAGTTCCAGCGTGTCGATCACACGGTTGGAGAAGCCCCATTCGTTGTCGTACCACGCGACCACCTTGATGTGGCGGCCGTCGACGCGGGTGAGGGCCGAGTCGAAGATGGACGACGCGGGATTGCCGGTGATGTCGGACGACACGAGCGGGTCCTCCGAATACTCCAGGATGCCGGCGAGCGGTCCCTCCGCGGCGGTGCGGTACGCCGCCAGCACGTCCTCGCGCGTCACGTCGCGCGCGACGGTCGTGTTGAGTTCGACGATCGAGCCCACCGGCACCGGCACGCGGATCGAGTCGCCCGACAGCTTGCCGTCGAGGTTGGGCAGCACCACGCCGATCGCCTTGGCGGCGCCGGTCGTGGTCGGCACGATGTTGACGCCGGCGGCCCGGGCGCGACGGGCGTCGCGGTGCGGACCGTCCTGGAGGTTCTGCTCCTGCGTGTAGGCGTGCACCGTCGTCATGAACCCGTGCTCGATACCGGCGAGTTCGTCGAGGACCGCGGCCAGCGGAGCGAGCGCGTTGGTGGTGCAGGAGGCGTTCGAGACGATGGTGTGCAGCTCGGCGTCGTAGGCGTCGGTGTTGACGCCGTAGGCGAGCGTGACGTCGGCGCCGTCCGACGGGGCGCTGACCAGTACCTTGCGCGCGCCGGCGTCGAGGTGGGCGCGGGCGGCCTTGGCCGAGGTGAAGCGGCCGGTGGCCTCCAGGACGATGTCGACGCCGAGGTCGGCCCACGGCAGCTGCGCCGGTTCGCGCTCGGCCAGCACGGTGATCCGGCGGCCGTCGACGACGAGGACGTCCCCGTCGACGGTCACCGGGCGCCCGAGCCGGCCGGCCGTGCTGTCGTAGGCGAGCAGCCGGGCGAGCGTGGCGGGCTCCGTCAGGTCGTTCACGGCGACGATCTCGAGGGCGCTGTCGCGCTCGAGCAGTGCGCGCAGCACGTTGCGTCCGATGCGGCCGAATCCGTTGATGGCGATGCGAGTCATGAATGGTGTCCCTTCCGTTCCCCACCAGGCTCGCTCGCGGCTCACGCCGCTGACAGTGGCGCGATCGCCATGGTTCGAAAGTATCTCGCCACGCGGTTGCGGGCGGTCATTCGCCCCGGGTGAAGGTGCGCCGGTACTCGCTGGGTGTGGTGCCGAGGATGCGCTGGAAGTGCAGGCGCAGGTTCGCGCCCGTGCCGAGCCCGACGTCGGCGGCGATCTGCTCGACGCCGCGCTCCGAGCGTTCGAGCAGTTCGCGGGCCAGGTCGATGCGGGCGCGCATCACCCACTGCATCGGGGTGTAGCCGGTCTCCTCGACGAAGCGCCGGGAGAAGGTGCGCGGCGAGACGCCGGCCTGCCGCGCCAGTACGTCCAGGGTGAGCGGCTCGCCGAGCCGGTGCAGCGCCCACTCCCGGGTGGTGCCGAAGCGCTCGCCGAGCGGCTCGGGGACGCTGCGCGGCACGTACTGGGCCTGGCCGCCGCTGCGGTAGGGGGCCGCGACCAGGCGCCGCGCCGCGTGGTTGGACGCGGCCACTCCGAGGTCGCCGCGCAGGATGTGCAGGCACAGGTCGATGCCGGAGGCGGCGCCGGCGGAGGTGAGCACGCTGCCCTCGTCGACGAAGAGCACGTTCTCGTCGACCCGGACGAGGGGATGCCTGGCCGCGAGGGCGCGTGTGTAGTGCCAGTGCGTCGTGGCGCGCCTGCCGTCGAGCAGGCCCGTGGCGGCGAGCGCGAAGGCTCCCGTGGAGATCGCGGCGAGCCGTGCGCCCCGGGCGTGGGCGGCGATCAGCGCGTCGACGACGGCCCTCGGCGGATCGTCGCGGTCCGGGTGCCGGTAGCCGGGGACGAACACGATGTCGGCCCACGCGAGGGCGTCGAGGCCGTGCTCGACGTAGTACGCGAGGCCGTCGCCGCCGGCCACGAGCCCGGGCGTCGCCCCGCACACCCGCACCTCGTACGGCATGCTGGCGCGCGTCGTGAAGACCTGTGCGGGAATCCCGACGTCGAGCGGCTTCGCACCCTCCAGGACGAGGACGGCGACACGATGCTGACGAGAGGCTGACACGGGAAGAGGTTACGCGGGGCCCGGCTCCATCAGCGGCTGAGCGGACGGCTGAGCAGACGGTACGGGTGTCCGGGCAGCGCCTGCTCAGCCGCGCGGTGCACGCCGCTCAGGAGCCGGGCCCGCGGAGGCACTCGATCCGGTAGTCCCCCGTCTCGGCGTCCACGGTCACGCCGTGGGCTTCGCTGTGGAAGCCCGGGAACCGCCTGTCGAAGGCCTCCAGTGCCCTGAGGTAGCGCAGCAGTGGGCCGTCCGGGGTGCCGACGCATTCGCCGGGCATCAGTACCGGAATGCCGGGCGGGGTCACGGTGACCATCGCGGCGGCGACCCGGCCGGCGGCCTCGGTGAGGGGCAGCCTCTCGGTGTTGCCGCGCACCAGCTGCCGGTAGCAGCGCTGGGGCGGCTCGACCGGTTCGGGCAGCTGCTGGAAGGCGGCGTCGAGCGCCTCCACCAGCTCGCTGCGGGTGAGGTGCTCGTGCATCTCCTGGCACAGGCCGCGCAGGCCGCCGTCGCCGTACCGGCGGGGGTGCTGCTCGACGAGGCGGGGCAGCACGCGTTCCAGCGGTGCGTCCGCGTCGTACAGGGACTTGAAGTCCATCAGGGCGTCCAGGAGCGTCCCCCACTTGCCCTTGGTGATGCCCATGGAGAACAGGATGAGCGTCGTGTAGCTGTCGACCTTCTCGACGACGATGCCGCGGTCGGCCAGGTACGCGGTCAGGACCCGCGCCGGAATCCCCCAGGGCGCCGTCCGCCCGGTCGCGTCCACGCCCGGGCAGGTCAGTGTGACCTTCACCGGGTCCAGCATGCAGTAGCCCTCGGTCAGTCCCGGGAATCCGTGCCAGTCGGCGCCGGGCTCGAGCTGCCAGCAGGACGGGTCCTCACGCAGCAGGTCGGCGGGGGCGTCGGCGAAGGGGACGCGCTCGCCGGTGCGGGGGTCGGTGACGGCGTCCGGCTGCCAGACGCCGAAGAACCAGCCGGGGCGGTCGCCGGCCTGGGCGACGCGGCGGGCGGTCCGCGCGACGGCCTGGCGGAAGCGGATCGCCTCGGTCACCGCCTCGTCGATCAGCCACTGCCCCTGCGGGCCGTCCATCATGGCGGCGGCCACGTCGAGGGAGGCGATGGCGGGGTAGAGCGGCGAGGTGGTGCCGTGCATCATGAACGCCTCGTTGAACCGCTCGTGTTCGACGGGCGCCCGCGGCGAGGCCTTGACGTGGACCATCGCGGTCTGCGACAGCGCGGCCAGCAGCTTGTGGGTGGACTGGGTGGAGAACACGGTGGGGCGGTCGGGCCCGGCGAAGGTGTCCGGTCCGACGGCCATCCCGAACCGGCCACGGTAGAGCGGGTGGAAGCGGGCGTAGGCGAACCAGGCCTCGTCGAAGTGCAGTCGCGGCGTGCTGGGCGCGAGGGCGTGGGCGGCCGCGACGGTGTCGTAACACAGGCCGTCGTACGTCGAGTTGGTGACGACGGCGTACTCGGCGCGGGGGGAGACGGCACCGGTGGTCAGCGGGTTCGCGGCGATGCGGTCGGCCACCGCCCGCGCGCCGATCGTCTCGGGCGGAAGGGGGCCGGCGAGGCCGTAGCCGTTTCGGGTCGGCACCAGGTACACGGGGCGGGCACCGGAGATGACCAGTCCGTGCAGCACGGACTTGTGGCAGTTGCGGTCGACGAGCGCGATCTCGTCGCCGGTGACGCAGTAGTGGCCCACCATGCGGTCGGCGGTCGAGTTGCCGTGCAGCACGAAGTACGTCCGGTCGGCGCCGAACACCCGCGCGGCGTTGCGCTCGGCGGCTCCGATGGGCCCGTTGTGCTCGAAGAGGGAGCCGAGGTCCCCGACCGAGATGGACAGGTCGCTGCGGAAGAGGCGCTCGCCGAAGTAGTCGAAGAAGGCCCGGCCGGTGGCGGACTTGAGGAAGGCCACGCCGCCGGAGTGGGCCGGGGTGTGCCAGGAGTACTCGTGTGCGTCGTCGAAGCGGCGCAGCGCCTTGAAGAAGGGCGGCAGGACGCTGTCGTTGTAGGCACGGGCGGCCGCGACGACCCGTCCGGCGATGAAGGAGGCGGTGTCCTCCAGCGGCCAGATGTAGCCGACCACGGCTTCCGAGACCCACAGCGGGAGCCGTTCGAGGTCGTGATCGGACTCGTCGTTCATGAGCAGGAAGACGGGGAGCCGTTCGAAGCGCCGCTGGAGCCGGCGCAGGACCTCGGCCCCGCCCGGGCTCTCAGCGTCGGTGCCGGTACCGCTCGGCAGGTCCCAGGCGACCACGGCGGCGGCCAGTCCGGCCTCCGTGTGCAGGACGGCGCGGGCTTCGGCGCCGCTGCCGGCCCAGCGCGGCTCCAGCCCCTTGTTCTCCAGCTCCTTGCCGATACGGCGCAGTTGCTCGGTACTGACACCCCCAGCCAGCGGATTCTCCCGTAATGCCAGCAGCACAGTACCTTGCACCATGAAACCGCCTTTGGTTCCGGAATGTCGGGCGACTGCGGCACAGTCTGGCTCCGGAGCGGGAGCGTCGGCGGGCTTTCGGCGTCGCTTCACTCCGGAGTGGCATCGACTTCCGGCCACCTCGCCCGGCGGGCGGTGTGCGGGCGTCCGGCCCCGCGGCTTTCCGGTTCCGGTTCCGGTTCCGGTACGGCGGGAGTGCCGGAGCGCCGGTCACACCTGCGCGTCGGCCGGGCGCTGCGGAAGCGTGCCGGGGCACGGCCCGGTGTCCGGCAGGTGGGTCTTCGCCCATGCCGCCAGCTCGCTGAGCGCGGGCTCCAGGGCGGCCCCGGCCTCGGTCAGCCGGTAGGCGACGCGCAGCGGCGGGCCCTCGTCGACCTCGCGCAGGACGAGCCCGGCGGCGCCCAGCTCTGCCAGCCGGTCGGACAGCATGCGCTCACTGATGCCGGGGATCGCCCGGCGCAGGTCGGCGAAGTGCACGGGCTGCTCCACCAGGACGGCCACGATCGGGCCGCTCCAGCGCTTTCCGAGCAGCTGGAAGACACGGGTGATGCCGTCGTCCACCCTCTTGCACGCCGCGCTGTCGTGATTCCGCTCCGCCGCCATGTGATCAGGATACTCCTTCGCCGTAGGTGGCTGAAAAAAAGTAAGCTCCTGTGTTAGACATAGTCGAGTACGAAACAGCGGCCGCTCCCCCGCCGGTGTCGGCCGCCCGTCCCTCCCCCTGGAGATCCACATGGCTACCCTGCTGCACATCGACTCCTCCGTGTTCCCGGGCGAGGCCTCCGCCTCGCGCGCCGTGACGGCGGCGTTCCGCACGCACTGGGAGGAGCAGCACCCGCAGGGCACGGTCGTCCACCACGACCTGGCGGTGCACCCCGTCCCGCACATCACCGCCGCGGGACACACCGCCGGCTTCGCCGACCCGGCCGCGCACACGCCCGAGCAGGCCGCCGCCTTCGCCGAGCGCATACGGCTCATCGAGGAGCTGGAGCAGGCCGACGCGGTGCTGATCGGCGCCCCGATGTACAACTACTCGATCCCCTCGACCCTCAAGGCCTGGCTGGACAACGTGATCCTCATGGGCCGCACCGCGGGCGAGTCCCCGTCCGCCAAGGGCACTCCGGTGACCGTCGTCGCCAGCCGGGGCGGCTCCTACGCGCCGGGCACCCCGCGCGAGCCGTACGAGTACGTGCAGAACTACCTCAAGGCCGTCCTCGGCGACGCCATGGGCCTGTCGGTGGACTTCATCGTCCCGGAGCTGACCATGGCCCCGCACGTACCCGCGATGGCCGAGCTGGTCCCGCTGTTCGAGGCCTCCCGCGACCGTGCCCTCGCGGAGGCGGCCGCGAAGGCGAAGCAGCTCGCGGAGCGCCTCCCGGCCTGAGCCGGCCCTGGGCCGGGGGGCCGCCCCAGCCATAGGGGGGAAGCAAGAAGGGAACTGGAGGAGAAAAGGAAGAGAAAAAGAAAAAAGAAAAGAAAGAGGAAAAGGAAAAAAAAAAAAAAAAAAA
>NZ_JBVIYZ010000002.1:0-617636 GCF_055592085.1 Streptomyces sp. NPDC041135 | reverse complement strand
AGCGGTGCCCGGGGGGGTCCTACTCTCCGGGGCATCACGCCACTGGGCCCTCTCCGGGCCGGCCCCGAATGCGACCCATTTCCCGACACACCCCCCGCCCGCAGCCGGGCCGTGCCATGCAGGGACAGGGACAGGCACAGGCACAGGGACAGGGACAGGGACAGGGACAGGGACAGGGACAGGGACAGGAGCCTATGCCCGGGGGGTGCCGTCCCATCGCCATGTGGTCAGGCGGGGACGCCCGGGCAGTCCGGCCCGTCCGGTGGCCCACAGCAGGGTGGGCCAGGGCTCCGTGGACGACGGTGCGTCCGGGAACAGCCGGGCGAGCACCCGGGAGCAGAGGTCGGCGGGCGGGTTCCACGGGAGGCCGAGCCCCTGAGCCAGGTCGTAGGTGTGCACCAGGGTCTCCACGATCCCCATCGCGGCGAAACCCTCAGGGTCCGAGACGCCGAAGACGTGGTGCGCGCGGGTCCGCGGAGGCGTCGTGCGGACCATGGCGACCAGCAGCGCGCCGCTCGCCTCCAGGACCCGCAACAGACCGCGGGGTCCCGCCGTGCGGTCCGCGTGGATCACGTTCGCCGGGCCTCCGGGGCGCCGGCTCTCCCACACGAAGGGCACCTCACCGTCCAAGGGCGGGCTCTCGGGGCCGAGTTGCGCGGCGTAGGCGAAGAGGTCGTCGCTGAGGTGCTCGACGGTTTCCCAGCAGTCCCACTCCAGCGAACCGGCCTTCCCGTCCCACGCGGCCGCCGGCACCTCGCACAGAGCGGCCACGGCCAGGTGTACCGCCAGGTGGAGGTCGTCCGCGGTGACGGGAGACCGGGAGGAACCCGTCTTGGCTGTTGGGGACATGGCAGGACCCTACCGGGCCGGCACTGCCGTCCGGGGGCGGACGCGATGAGGGGGCTCCAGCCGGTAACAGGAGCCCCCTCTTCTCCCCCGCCGCCGCGTCGCCGCGCCCAGGAAGGGGAGGGGACGGCGATTTCGAGGCGGGGGTTCCGCTTGTTCAGCTCACCACCCTCCGGGCCACTGTGCAAGATCCTCCGCCTTCGGAACGCCTTCGGAACGCTGCGGTGCGCGTCCCGAACGCCTGCGGTACGTGTTCGGGACGCGTCCCGAATCGTCCCGAACGGGAAAGTGCGAGGTCAGCAGGGAGGACGCCGGTGGACACGCCAGCGGGACGCTTCCGCATGCCACTGCTCTCCGAACGGAAAAGAACGGACGGAAGGCCACTCTTGAGCGGCGAATGTTCGGGCTGTTTTCAATTGGGCCGAAGGGTGTTCCCTCGCCTCGACGGAGGCACAAACTGGGTGACGACCGCATCACGGCCGGTAACCGTATGCGGAGCCGTACGGCGATCTTCGCCGCGCCCAGGGAGGGGAACGACTGTGTCCGACCGTATTGCTCGATCACGGTGCCGCCGGCAGGTGGCAGCCGCGTGTCGCGGGCTGCGCGGCAGCAGCCTCACGCCGCTCGGCCCGTGGCCGAGCGCGCCGCGTCCGCTCGCCGGTTCTCCCGGAGGCGTGCGATGACGCATCTCGACGGCCCGCACAGCACGCAGGGCGGGCGGAGGATGTGGCCCGACCCGCGGCATGTGCGCAGTCAGGCCGAGTTCCGGGACGCGCTGACCCGGCTGCGCGAGAGCCGCGGCATCAGCCTCAGCGCCCTGGAGAAGGCGAGTGAAGGCGGTCCCAAGAGGCTGCATTCGAGCACGGTGTCGACGACCCTGAACAGAGACAGGCTGCCGTCCCGGATCTTCGTGGTCAGCTTTCTGCGCGCCTGCCGGGTGAGCGACGGCGATCAGCACATCTGGCTGAACTGCTGGGAAGACCTCAACCGCACGGCCCCCGCGGACGAAGACATGCCGGACAACCCCACACTCATCAGGACGACACCACCGGCGCCGGTCATCCCGGCTCCCACCGCGCCGACGCCGCAGACGACGCCGACGACGCCGCAACCCGCGACCGTCGCCGTCCCTACGACGCCGACGAACACGCCACAAGGCGCGGACGCTGCCGCGGACGACCGGAACGACGCGGTCACCGACCGACCCCCGACAACGAACGACCAGTACCCGGCCACGGACGAGCAGGGCGTACGGCCGGGAGGGCCCGGCCGGCGCTGGACGCGGCTTCCGGGCGGTGGCCGCGGGCGGCTGCGCGCGGCTGCGGCGGTCGGCACCGTGCTCGCGGTCGTCGTCGGTGGGTCCTGGGCCTGGCAGTCCTACACGGACGGGGTCAGCCATCGCCACTGCGGCACCACCCAGCGGAACCTGGTGACAGGCAAGGACGGGGAGTGCACGGGGGTCACCGACGGCACCGACGGCTCATCCGTCTTCGGCAGCGATCTGCAGCCGGTCATGGCCGCCATAGGAGCGGAGAACGAGGACGTGACCGCGGGCGGTGACTACGTGACGTTCGCGTTCCTGACTCCGCTGACGTCGACGGACGCCAACGCCCTGACCGTCGGCCAGTACGTCGCCGAACTGGAGGGCGCCTACACCGCGGTGGAGGAGGAGAACAAGAAGAACAGCAGGCCCAAGATCCGGCTGCTCGTGGCATCCATGGGGAGCAGCGAGAAGGCCTGGGAGCGTGCTGTCGACCAGCTCGTGGCCCGCAAGGACGCGGAGCACCTGGTGGCGGTGGCCGGGCTGGGGCTGAGCCAGCAGGAGACCCTGGAGGCGGCCCGGAAGCTGAGCCGGTCCGATCTGCCCATGGTCGGAGACCTGATCACGGCGGACGGTTTCGATGCCACGGGAGCCGTGGACGGCAAGGGGCCGATCAACGGACTGGCCCGCGTCGCCCTCTCGAACGCCAACCAGCTCACCGCCATCGACAAGGAACTCGGTTCCGGACGCAGGACGGCGGCCCTGGTCAGCACCTCCGTGACACCCAACGGCACGCGGGACCTCTACACCGAGTCCCTGCACCGCGGCTTCCGCAGGATCCCGGGGCTCCGCAGGCACCTCGACCGCATGTCCGACTTCGCGTTCGATCCCCGCGGCGGGCCGGACGCCGTCCTGCCCACCATCAGCCAGAACTTCTGCAACACGGGCAAGACCATCGACACCGTCTACTACGCCGCCCGTGTGCGGTTCCTGCCGGACTTCCTCACCACCCTGGCCAGGCGCAGCTGTCACGCCCAGCCCATCACCGTCATCACCGGTTCCGACGCGGCCGCCCTCGATCCCAAGACCGAGGCGCTGCACGACCCCGACGCGCCGATCACCGTGCTGTACGCGTCCTTCCCCGACGACACGCAGTTGCGCAGCCCCGGCAACCCCGACCGCGGCCTCTACGACGCCTTCGCCAAGGCGTTCACCAGCCCCCACCACGACCAGGAGTTTCCCAAAGAACACCTGACCAGCAGTTATTGGGCCATCGTCGCCCACGACGCCGTTCTGACCGCCGCGACCGCCCTGCACAACGCCGCCGCCCACAGCAGCGGTTCGTCGAGCCTGCCCAACCGCTACGCCGTCAGGAACGAGCTGTACGCCCTGCGCAACGACGCCGTCACCGGCGCGAGCGGCCACTTCGGCATCGACGCCAACGGCAACCGCACGCACACCGACACCATCACCACCGTCCACCGCCTCGGCCCGCCTCTGCCGAAGGCCCCTGCGGCCCACTGACCGGCCGTCGGCCCTACGACGGCCCTTGCAGGGCCCGGCTTGTGTCCGGGCCCGCCCGACCGCGAGAGTGAACCAGGACGGCGGGCGGCCCCGCCCCACGCGTGCTGCCTCGACGTGACTGAGGCAGCACGTTGGTGGCGGGACCGGGTCCGGCAGGTCGAGCAGGGGACGGGGAGATGACGGGGGCAGGACGTCGGAGCCGGTCACGCGGTGAGCTGATCCGGCAGCCGGCGCAGGCGCAGTTCTTCGGCCGCCGGGCCCAGTTGTCGTGGTTCGCCGAGAACCTGGCGAAGGACCCGCAGTCCGAGACGGACCCGGCGGACTTCCTGTTCCACGTACGCGGCGTCGGCGGGGTGGGCAAGTCCACGCTGCTGCGGCAGTGGCAGGAGGCCGCGCGCCGGGCGGACGCGGTGACGGCCGTGGTGGACGAGGACGTCTTCGCCGCCGCACCGGAGAGCGGGGAGGGGCTGTGGGGGTGGCTGTGCAGGCAGCCCTTCGTCAGCGGTCACGGTGACTTCAAGCAGTATCACGCGGTCGTGCGGGCCAGCATGGTGCGCCAGCAGCGCGCCCACTCCCCGCGGCGCTGGACGGCGGCACACCTCCGGCTCGCCGACGCGCACGCCGCCTGGCGCACCGGCGTGGAGGCCGGTCTGCCCGAGACGAAGCGGTGGAGCGAAGCACGGTGGCGCCGGCACCGGCTGGCCGAGACGTACCACCGCCTGTGCGCACACGCCTCCGCCGAGCTGCCCGTGGCGCTGGAGCAGGCCGTGCACGCGGCCGGGCAGACCCCTGCGGTCCTGCACCAGTGGGTCGACAGCTTCGGGCAGGCGGCCGACGACACCGGCGACCCCGTCCTGCGGACCATGGCCCAGCGCCTCCGGGAAGCCGTCGCCGGTGATCAGCCCGCGCTCGCCGCGCTCGCCGTCCTCCTGACCCACGGCCGTCTCAGCGCACCGGTGCAGGCATGGGCGCTCGGCTACCGGGGGCATCAGCTCGCCCTCCTCGACCGCGACGAAGAGGCCCTCACCGAACTGGACCGGGCCATCGCCCGCGATCCGCGCAACGGGCGGGCCTGGGCGTTCCGCGGCAACGTCCACCGGTTCCTGGGGCACACCGATCAAGCACTCAGCGACCTGAACACCGCGCTCACCCTCTGCCCCGAGGACGCCTGGGCCCTCGCCCGGCGTGGCGCCGCGTACGACGAAGCGGGCCGCTACGACGACGCCGTCACCGACTTCACCGCCGCGCTCGACCTCGACCCGGCCTACGCGTGGGCCTTCGCCCAGCGCGGTGAAGCTCACCGGGAAGCGGGCCGCTACGACCGAGCCGTCGCCGACCTCACCGCCGCGCTCGACCTGGATCCCACCTACACCTGGGCCCGGGCCCAGCGCGGCGGCGCCCAGCTGCCCAGGGGTACCGGTCTGGCTTGTGCCATCCATCGCGAGGGGTGAGCGACCTGACGACTTGGCCGGTCATCTCCAGCGGTAGCCGTCCAGCCCGGCTGCGGTAGGAGCGAGGCTGGGCCAGGGAAACCCGGCCTGGTCCGACGCCGGGGTCGGTGCGCTACCCCATGACTGCGCGGGCCGCGTCCAGAAACGCCAGCCGGTTGTCCTCCAGGTAGTCCCGCACGCTCTCGCCGTCGGGCAAGCCTTCCCACACCGTCCGGTTGAGGTCGAGGAAATAGGCGCGTGCCGCATCGTGCACGGGCAGGGGGAACTGGATGCGGATGAGCCGCTCCGCGACCCACAGCCTGTTCATGACGTCCCGGGTCGTGAGGAACCAGGCGTCGGTGTCTTCCCACGCGGACGGTCGGCTGAAGGCTGAGCGTTCGGCCTCGGCGCCCACCTCGATGAACCGCTCCAGCAACGCCAGCCGTTCCCCGCGCCGGGTCTCCGACAAGGCGATCTGCTGCCGTCGCTGTTCAGCGCGTTCCGCCGAGAGTTGCGTCCTGTGCTGGACCAGGTAGGACAGAGAACCGCCGAGGACGACGCCGCCCAGCGATATGAGTGACACCCAGAGCTGACCTGACATGGCGGTCATCGTGCCATGCCGTCGATCCCTGTAATGATCTTGCTGTGGCTGATGTGATCACGGCGTGAGAGCCGTCCTCGTACGTGCCCATCCAGCGCTGCCGATCTTGCGAGACAGATTCGTCCGGCCTGACACCGGGCCGCCCCGAGATCCACTTCGACTGATCGCGGACCTGGTTCCTGTCCGGAAGTCATGGGATCCGAGGCGGCAACCTCGTTGCGGGAAACGGCATTTCGTGGCTTCTTCCATACGTCGCTACGGTCGGCGCCATGGACTTCACATTGCAGTCAGCCGAGGACCTCGTCGCCGCGTTGCATGCCGGTGAGGTGACCTCGCTGGAACTGACCGACGAGGTGATCGCCCGTATCGAGCGGGACGACAAGGTGATCAACGCGATCTGTGTGCCGGACTTCGAGCGTGCGCGGGCCGCGGCGCGCGGGGCCGACCGGGCGCGGGCCCGCGGTGTGGACCGGCCGCTGCTCGGGGTGCCGGTGACGGTCAAGGAGTCGTACAACATCGCGGGGCTGCCGACGACTTGGGGCATGCCGGAGCACCGGGATCATCTGCCGGCCGAGGACGCGGTGCAGGTGTCGCGGCTCAAGGACGCGGGCGCGGTGGTGCTCGGCAAGACCAATGTGCCGCTGCGGCTGCAAGATGTGCAGAGCTACAACGAGATCTACGGCACCACGAACAACCCGTGGGATCACGGCCGCACGCCGGGCGGTTCCTCGGGCGGGTCGGCGGCGGCCCTGGCGTGCGGGTTCGGCGCCCTGTCCATCGGCTCCGACATCGGCGGTTCGTTGCGCACGCCCGCGCACTTCTGCGGGGTCTACGCGCACAAGCCGACGCTCGGTCTGGCGGCGGCCCGCGGCATGGTCCCGCCGCCCGCGCCGGCCTGGCCGACCGAGTCGGACCTCGCTGTCGTCGGCCCGATGGCGCGCACGGCACGCGACCTGAGCCTCCTGCTCGACGTCATGGCCGGACCGGACCCGCTGACGCTCGGCGTGGCGCACGACGTGACGCTGCCGCCCGCACGCCACGAGCGGCTCGCCGACTTCCGGGTCCTCGTCCTCGACGAGCATCCGCTGATCCCCACCGGGTCTGCCGTGCGGGCGGGTGTGCACCGGGTGGCCGACGCGCTCATCGACGCCGGGGCCCGCGTCGAGCGGCACAGTCCCCTGCTGCCCGATCCGGCCGAAGCGGCGCTGCTCTACACGCGGTTGATGTTCGCCAGTTCCAGCGCGGTCTTCCCCGCCGAGGCGTACGAGCAGCTGCGGACCCTCGCCGCCGGGCTGAGCGCGGACGACCGGAGCCTCGGTGCGGCGCGGCTGCGCGGCATGGTGTGCAGCCATCGCGACTGGCTCGGGGCGAACAGCCTTCGCGAGCTGCACCGCCACGGCTGGCGGCAGCTGTTCGCCGAGTTCGACGTAGTGGTGTGTCCGGTCACGCCCACTCCCGCGTTCCCGCACGACCACCACTCCGACCCGCTGGCACGCCGGCTCGACATCGACGGCGTCGAGTACCCGTACCTGGACCAGCTCGTCTGGGCCGGTGTGGCCACCATGCCCGGCCTGCCGGCCACCGCCGTACCGGCGGGCCGGTCGCCCGAGGGTCTGCCGGTGGGAGTGCAGCTCATCGGTCCGATGTTCGAGGACCGCACCCCGCTGCGGCTGGCCGAACTGCTCGAGCAGCGGATCGGCGGCTTCCGGGCACCGCGCTGACCAGCCGCGACAGCCGGTCGCCCGTCGCTCGCCGCACCGGGCGTTGTCAGTGGTGGCAGGCAGGATGACCGGCATGACTACACCCGCAGCTGTGATCACGGATGCCGCCGCGTACGCCCAGGCGGTCGAGGACGCGGTGAAGGCGTCGGCCGCCTACTACACCGGCGGGAGGTCCGTCCTGGACGACGACGCCTACGACCGGCTGGTGCGCGGCATCACCGCCTGGGAGGCGGAACATCCTGATCAGGTGCTGCCCGACTCCCCGACGGGGAAGGTCGCGGGCGGCGCCGTGCAGGGCGACGTCCCGCACACGGTGGCGATGCTGAGTCTGGACAACGTGTTCTCGCCGGAGGAGTTCACCGCCTGGACCGCTTCCCTGGCCCGGCGCATCGGACACGAGGTGGAGCGGTTCAGCGTCGAACCGAAGCTGGACGGTCTCGCGGTCGCCGCCCGTTACACCGGCGGCCACCTGAGACAGCTGATCACGCGCGGGGACGGGACGGCCGGGGAGGACGTCTCGCACGCCATCGGCACGATCGAGGGCCTGCCGGACGAACTCGCCGAGCCGGTCACCGTGGAGGTCCGGGGTGAGATCCTCATGACGACCGCCCAGTTCGAGCACGCCAACGAGGTGCGCACCGCGCACGGCGGGCAGCCCTTCGCCAATCCGCGCGGCGCGTCGGCGGGCACCCTGCGTGCCAGGGAGCGCGCCTACACCGTGCCGATGACGTTCTTCGGCTACGGCCTGCTGCCCCTGCCCGACACCGGGGCGGGACTCGCCGCGGAGCTGGGCGACCTCGCGCACAGCGAGCTGATGGCGCTGGCCGCCACGTACGGGATCAACACCACGGCCGGCACCGCCGTGCCCGGCATCACCGCCGGGAGCGTCGAGCAGGTGCTGGCCCGGGTGCGGGAGATCGCCGCTCTCCGTGCCGAGCTGCCGTTCGGCATCGACGGGATCGTCGTCAAGGCCGACCTGGCCGCCGACCAGCGGACGGCGGGATCGGGTTCACGCGCCCCGCGCTGGGCGATCGCCTACAAGCTGCCGGCCGTCGAGAAGATCACCCGGCTGCTGTCGGTGGAGTGGAACGTCGGCCGCACCGGCATCATCGCCCCGCGCGCCGTGCTGGAACCGGTCGAGATCGACGGCGCCACCATCACCTACGCCACCCTGCACAACCCGGCCGACATCACCCGCCGCGACCTGCGCCTGAACGACCACGTCATGGTGCACCGGGCCGGCGACGTCATCCCCCGCATCGAGGCGCCCGTCGTCCACCTGCGCACCGGCGACGAACAGCCGATCCCCTTCCCCGAGGCGTGCCCGCGGTGCGGGTCGGGCATCGACACCGGTGAGCAGCGCTGGCGCTGCGAGAACGGACGCGACTGCCACCTGGTGGCCGCCCTGTCCTACGCGGCCGGCCGCGACCAGCTCGACATCGAGGGCCTGGGTCACACCCGTGTCGTCCAGCTCGTCGACGCCGGTCTCGTCACCGACCTCGCCGGTCTGTTCGCGCTGACCCGTGAGCAACTGCTGGGCCTGGAGCGGATGGGCGCCACCAGCACCGACAACCTCCTCGCCGCCATCGCCGCGGCCAAGGACCAGCCGCTGTCGCGGGTGCTGTGCGCGCTCGGGGTCCGCGGCACCGGCCGCTCCATGTCCCGCCGTATCGCCCGGTACTTCGCCACCATGGACGCCGTCCGCGCCGCGGACGCGGAAGCGATGCGGCGGGTGGACGGCATCGGCACCGAGAAGGCCCCCTCGATCGTCGCCGAACTGGCCGAACTCGGCCCGCTCATCGACGCGCTCGCCGCCGCCGGGGTGAACATGACCGAACCCGGCGCCACCCCGCCCGCCCCCGTCGCCGAGGACACCGGTGACACCGACGGCACCGACGGCACCGGTGACCATGGCGATGCCGAGCGTACGGAGGACGGGCCGCTGGCCGGGATGACCGTGGTCGTCACCGGCGCGATGACCGGCCCCCTGGAGAAGCTCAGCCGCAACCAGATGAACGAACTGGTCGAACGAGCCGGTGGCCGCTCCTCCTCCAGCGTCTCCAAGAAGACCAGCCTCCTCGTCGCCGGAGAGGGCGCCGGCTCCAAGCGCGCCAAGGCCGAGGGTCTCGGCATCCGCCTGGTCACGCCGGAGGAGTTCGCCGCCCTGGTCACCGACTACCTCCCGTAACGCGCCGCCAGGGTCCGTACGGTCTCCGCGATGCGGTCGCGCAGTTCGGCCGGTGCCAGGACCTCGACGTCGGCGCCGAGCCGGAGGAACGCTCCGTGGGCGTGGTCGATGGATTCGATGGGCACCCGCGTCTCCGTCCAGCCGTCCGACTCGGGTGTGACGCCGATGCGACGGGCGCCCTCCGGGGTGAGCCGCACCAGGGCCTCCCCGGTGTGCAGCCGGGCCCGGAAGTCCGCCAGGTAGCCGTTCCAGTACGCGGCCAGGTCGAACCCATCCGGAACGGTATATTCCGTTTCCAGGCGCCGAAGTGCCATGATCTGGTCGACCCGGTAGGTGCGCAGTCCGTACGGCCCGCTCGCCACCAGGTACCAGCGGCCGGCCTTCAGGACGAGTCCGTACGGCTCCACCTGCCGCTCGATCTCCTCCGGCGCCCGCCAGCGCCGGTAGCGCAGCACCACCGCCCGCCGTGCCCACACCGCGTCGGCGACCGCGGCCAGGTGGGGCGTGCGGTCGGCGTCGCCGTACCAGCCGGGGGCGTCGAGCAGGAAGCGCTCCTGGACGCGCCCGGCGTGCTCGCGCAGCTCCGCGGGAAGGGCGGCGCGCAGCTTCAGCTGGGCGGTGGCCAGCGCCTCGCCGAGGCCGAGTTCGGCGGCGGCGTCGGGGAGCGCGGCGAGGAAGGCGGCCTGCGCCTCGTCGGCGGTCAGTCCGGTGAGCCGGGTGCGGTAGCCGTCGACCAGCCGGTAGCCGCCCGCGTGGCCGGCGTCGCCGTACAGCGGGATGCCGGCGGCGCCGAGCGCCTCGACGTCCCGGTAGACGGTACGGACGGAGACCTCTAGTTCCTCGGCGAGTTGCCGGGCGGTCATGCGGCCCCGGTTCTGGAGCAGCAGAAGCAGGGTGACCAGCCGGCTCGCACGCATGCGGCTCAGTATCCACTGACAGCGGATGTCAGTGGAGGGCTCCTAGCCTGCGGCGCATGGACGAATTCGACTTCCCCGGCCACCGCGGCCGGAGCTGGACGCGCGACCGGATCACGGGCCTCACCCGCAGGGCGGCGATCCCGGCGGTCACCGCATGAGCATCGTCGAGCTGCGCCAGTACACCCTGCGTCCCGGCACCCGGGAGACGCTGATCGAGCTGTTCGAGCGCGAGTTCGTGTCCGGCCAGCAGGCGGCCGGGATCACGGTCGGCGGCCGGTTCCGCGACCTCGACGACCCGGACCGCTTCGTCTGGATACGCGCGTTCCCCGACATGACCCGCCGCCGGCACGCCCTGGAGGCGTTCTACACCGGCGCGGTCTGGCGCGAGCACCGTGACGTGGCCAACGCGACGATGCTCGACAGCGACGACGTCCTGCTGCTGCGGGGACCGGGCTTCACTCAGGAGCCGGGCACCCCCGAGGTGGCCGTGACGATCTGCCGGCCGCCGGACCCGGCTGCCTTCGACGCCTACGCCACCGGCCACCTCGGCCCGCGCCATGCCCTGCACCGCACCGAGCACGCCGAGAACGACTATCCCCTGCTTCCCGTCCGCACCGGGCTGGACGTCCGGGTCTGGTTCGGCCCGGCCGAGGCCCCGCCCTGGCCTGCCCAACGGCTGCGGCTGCAGCCCGTGACGACATAGAAGGACAGAAGGGACGCGGCAGGCACGCGGCAGGAACGGGGCAGGCACCATCGAAATCACCCACAGCGCTGGGATAGCATGTGCATGAAATCATCCTGAAGCTTTTGTCGCTTTCGCCCAATTGCCCCTATCGCACACATCGGTCAGACGATTGATACCTAGAGCGGCGCGGGAGTTTCCGCGAACAAACGGAAGAAGCACCTCGGCCGCCTGGCGTCAACGGCGAACGCTGCTGTGGGCGGCAGCGGCCGCGGTGATCCTCGGCTTCCTCATCGCCCTGGAGGTCGCCGCACGCCGGTACTGCGGCGTGCCGGGACCGCTGACCAGCCAGGTGACGGAGCTGGTGGTGGCCCCGAAACCGGGACCGCTCTACGGCGGCATGGCGCTGATGATGGTGGTGCTCACCTGGCGGGAGCGATTCGTCGCGGCCGGTGCCGCCATAGGCATCGACCTCTTCTTCGTGCTGGTGCGCTGGGCGGTCGGCGCGAAGACGGCCGACGGCCACCTCTTCGGCAACGGCGCGCTGTGGGTGATGCTGGGGACCGCGGTCATCGCCGTCACCCGTCGCACCGGTGCCGAACGCGACCTGCTGCTCAAGGGCGTCGGACTCGGCCTGCTGCTGGTGGCGGGCCGCAAGACGGGCGACACGTGGCTGCTCATCACGTCGAAGACCCGCCCTGCCGTGCTCGACCAGTACGTGGCGACCGCCGATCACGCGCTGGGCAACCCGTCCTGGCTGGCGGGCCGGATGCTGGACGCCATGGGGCCGTTCAGCGCTCACGTGCTGCACCTGGTGTACGCGCAACTCGCGGTGGCGGCGGTCGCCGTCGCGCTGTACCAGCTGCGCAACGTGGCGGTCGAACGGCGCTTCCCGAACCATCACCTGGTGCGCACCTTCCTGCTGATCGGCCTCCTCGGACCCGGCGTCTACATGCTGTTCCCGATGGTCGGACCGGTCTTCGCCTACGGCCCCGGCGCCTCGGGTACCGGCGGCCTGCACTGGGCCGTGGCCGACCTGTGGCCCCACACTCCGCCGCCGCTGCACCCCCCGCGGCCGATGCTGTACGACGAGATCACCCCCCGCAACTGCATGCCGAGCCTGCACACGGCGTGGGCCACCGCGATCTTCATCCACACCCGCCAGGGCCCACGCGCTCTGCGCTACGCGGGAACCTTCTGGCTCGTCGCCACGCTCAGCGCGACGTTGGGCTTCGGCTACCACTACGGAGCGGACCTCGTCGCCGGTGTGGTGTTCGCTCTCACCGTCGAGGGGGCGCTGCGTGCGCACGATCGCGGCTGGAACCGGCAAGGGGCTCGACTGGTCGCCTACGGCGTGACGGTCTTCGTCGCGCTCCTGCTGTCGTACCGCTATCTGCCGATGCGGATGGCCGAACAGCCGTGGCTGTTCGGGCCGCTTCTGATCCTGGCGATGACCTCGGTGATCGTCTGCTACGTCCGCACGACCGGGCCGTGGGACCCGGCGGCCGTCCCGGCGCGGCAACCGGAACCGCAACCGGCGCCGGCCTGAGGCACAGGCGGCGCCGTCAGCGGGCGCTCGTGCTGGTCAGAGTTCGGGGCGGTGCAAGGGGCGGGGAAAGACGCGGTCTCCGTGGGCGTCGAAGAGCATCAGGGCTCGCATGTCGACGAGGAGCGTGAAGCGGTCGCCAGGTCGGCAGTGCGGGTCCTGCTGTGCACGAAGGACGAGTTCGCCGACTCCGTAGTCGTCCGGCAGGGGCGGTGCGGGCCGCGGTGGTGCGGGTGGGCGCGGCTGGAGAGCTCCGCGCAGGTGTGCGGCGAGGTGATGCAGGATTTGGGGCAGGGGGTTCTTCTGGGGCTGGGGCCGGTCGTCGGTGGGAGTGGGGTGGGGCACGTCCGCGCGTCGTGAGCCGGTGGTGACGTGCAGGAGGGTTTCGTGGCCTTGGTGCTCGACGTGGGTGACCATGGCGTGCAGCCGGCGTTCGTGCGGGGCGGGTTCTCCTTCTCTGCGCAGCGCTTCGGGGCGCAGGCCGATGAGGAGTGGCTGGCCTTGCAGTAGGCGCAGCATGTCGTGGGCCAGTTCCTGGGGCAGGGGGAGCTCCTGGGGGCCGAGGCTGATGGTCATGTCGCTGTTGACCGGGGCGTAGAGGGTGCCGTGCAGCAGGTTGATCTGGGGGGTGCCGAGGAAGGAGGCGACGAAGGCGTTGTCGGGCAGGCTGTAGAGGTCGGCGGGGGTGCCGACTTGTTGGAGGGTTCCGTTGCGCAGGACGGCGACGCGGTCGCCCAGGGCCATGGCTTCGGTCTGGTCGTGGGTGACGTAGATGGTGGTGGCTTGTGCGCGGCGTACGACGGACAGGATTTCGGTGCGCAGCCGGACGCGCAGGCGTGCGTCGAGGCTGGCGAGTGGTTCGTCCATGAGGAAGATCGAGGGGTGACGGATGACGGCGCGCCCCATGGCGACGCGCTGGCGTTCTCCTCCGGAGAGCTGGGCGGGGGTCCGCTGCAGCAGGGAGCGGATGCCGAGCCGCTCGGCGACGCTGTCGACGGCCCGGGCGATTTCTTGGTCCCCCTCTCCGCGCGCGGTGAGGGGGAAGCCGATGTTGTCGGCGGCGGTCATGGTGGGATAGAGGGCGAAGTTCTGGAAGACCATGGCCACGTTGCGTTCGCTGGCGGGCAGGTCGTTGGCGGGTTGCCGGTCGAGGAACAGGTCGCCGCTGGTGATGTCCTCGAGGCCGGCGACCATGCGGAGCAGGGTGGATTTTCCGCATCCCGAAGGTCCCAGGAGGACCAGGAATTCTCCGGGGTGGAGGTGCAGGGACACGTCGTGGACGGCTTTGTGGCCACCGGGGTAGGTCTTGCTGAGTCGGTTCAGGGTGATGGTGCTGCCCACGGGGCTGGTCTCCTGGGGTGTGCGGTGGGAGTGGCCCGAAGGTGCGCGGCCGTGCGCCGGTCAGCGGGTGAGGTCGTCGGCTGTGACGGCGAGGCAGGCGGCGATCAGGACGAGGTTCTTCAGGACGTACTGGCCGTCGAGGGTGGGGACGCCGTGGTGCCACATGGCGTCCGGGAGCAGGATCAGGGAGGAGAACACGCCGCTCATGTGGACGTAGAAGGCGGCGAGGGCGTGGCGTAAGAGGACGCCGGTGACCAGGGCGAGGCCGATCAGCGTCTCGGCGGTACCCAGTAACGGCAGGGAGACAGGGGCGGGAAGCGAGCCGCCGGTCAGCTTGGTCATGGTCTGGACGGCGATGTGCTCGGCGGGGCTGGTGGCGGGGAAGAGTTTGAGGACGCCGAACCAGCAGTAGACGATGCCCACGCTGACGCGCAGGAGGATGAGGCTGGCGGGCCGGTAGCGCTCGGCTGACCGGTGCAGCGCGGCTGAGTACCGGTGGCGGTGCGGGGGTGGCGCGGAGGGGTCCTGACGGTGCGGGCGTGGGTGACGGGCGCGTGCGGGCAGGGTGCCTCGGTGGGTCATCCGGCGCCTCCAGACCAGTACCGGCGCAGCGGTGGCTGCGCGTGAGGGACGGGGAACCGGCCCCGCGAGGGCGCTTGCCGGATGTGCTCGCGGGGCCGGTGTGCGGGTGTCACGGGGTGCGGGTCGGCTGGGTCAGTCGAAGGTGACGTCGCTGCACAGGAAGTACTTCTGGTCCATGTGCGAGGCCTTCCACACGGTGACCACGACGTGGCGTCCGCTGTAGCCGGAGGTGGCGACGTCGGTGACGTAGTGCGCCTGGTAGGGGTAGCGGCCGGTCTTCTTCACCAGCTCCAGGTCGTCCCAGTTGATGAGCTGGTACTCGGGGTTGAAGCCCTGCTTGGTGACGTACACCTCCAGCCAGTCCGCGCCGTGCCGGGCCTCGTCGTAGAGGTCGACGGTGAAGTCGGCGCCGATGCTGCTGGTGATCCACGGTCCGGGGCGGTCCAGCGGTGCGTAGTTCGTCTCGCCCTGGCCCCCGGCGCTGCAGATCTGGCCGTTGGGGATGACCTGCTTGTAGTTGTCGCCGGTGTTGTTGGCGTAGACGGCCTTCCAGGCGGTGATCGCGTTGGGGTTCTCGTGGTAGGTGCGGTAGCACATGGGGTCCTGGGCCTCGTTGGGCTCGTTGTAGCCCCAGCGCTGCAGGCAGCCGTAGTTGCGCGTCTGCGGGGCGATGACCGTGCCATGGGCGGAGGCGGTCGGCGCCTGGGCCATCAGGCCCAGCAGGGTGGTGGCCAGTGCGGCGGCAGCCAGCGCGGTGCGGCGGCGGGACGCTGTTGCGGGTGCGCGGTTCATGGTTGGTCTTCCTCCGTGGTTTCCGAAAGGACACCGGTCGGCGACGCCGGCCGGTCAGAGCCTTGCGTGTGCTGGGGAGGGTGCTGTTCGGATCAGCTTTCGGGCCGGCTCACCTGCTCCTGCCTCGGGGCGGCCGCTGTCGTGGGACGGATGAGCGCGTGCGCCGTCCAGGTGCCGGGGCCGGAGGCGGCGATGAGCAGGAAGGCCCAGCAGAAGAGAGCGGCGGGCTCGCCGCCGTTCTCGATGGGGAACAGGGCGTGGGGCTGGTGCTCGACGAAGTAGGCGTAGGCCATGGAGCCGGAGCAGATGACCGCTGCCGGGCGGGTGCCGACGCCGAGCGCGACCAGGAGCCCTCCGGCCAGCTGGATTGCGGCGGCCCACCATCCCGGCCACTGGCCCACGTCAGGTGCCGGCCCGTGGGGGCCGCCCAGGACGTCGAACAGGGTGGCTGCGCCGTGGCAGGCGAACAGGAAGCCCACCACGATCCGGTAGAGCGCGAGGGCGACGGGAGCGCTGATCGCTTCGAGATTCACCGCAGGTGTCCTTCCGTGAAGTGAGTGAGCGTCCTGCTGCGACGGCACTGGTACGAGCGCCGCGGGCGCGGGCTCCTGAGGGGACCGGCATCCCCGCACCCTCAAGCGGGGATGCCGGCCGATCGGGGTGTACGGGATCAGGGCCCGTAGGGTTGCGCGGGCACCGCACGAGGCGGGCGGCGGACGGCCCAGCTGGTTGTGCGGGGCGGCTGGTTCAGCCGGCCAGGGACCACTTCTGACTGTTCCAGCTGCCGCAGTCCCACAGGTGGAGTCGTGCTCCGTCCGCCGTGCTCTGGTACTCGATGTCGAGGCAGCGCCCGGACTTGAGGTTCTTCAGGGTGCCGTTGGACTGGAAGGCCCACTTCTGGCTGTCGTAGCCGCCGCAGTCCCACAGGTGGGCCTTGGTGCCGTTGGCGGTGTTGCCGCCCTCGACGTCCAGGCACTTGCCCAGGACGCGCAGCTCGGTGCCGTTCAGGGTCCACTTCTGCCGGTCGGTGCCGGTGCAGGTGGCGAGCTGGGCGGGGGTGCCGTTGGCGCCGGCGCCGTCCTTGGCCTCGGCGCACTTGCCGCCCGCGTTGACGAGCTGCTTGCCGGTTCCGGATCCGTTGCCCGGGTCGGTGCCGCCGTCGCCGGGGTCGTCGGTGTTGGCGGTGCGGTCGAAGTAGACGAAGTCCCAGTTCTTCAGTTCGGGGACGGTGAACTTGAGGTAGGCGCCGGAGGAGTCGCTGCCGGTGGTGAAGGGCAGGTTGGCCGAGTGGCCGCCGTTGCGGTCGGGGCTGCCGATGCGCAGGGCCGCCGGGGCCTGCTGGCCGTCGCGCAGGTAGTACTTCACGGGGACGTTGGTCTTGACGGGCGGGGTGGCGGTGCCGGCGTCGCGCCACTTGCCGTCGTTGCCGAGCAGGTTGATCAGGTGCAGGACGTCGGTGTCGCCGTTACGCATGGCGTTGGTCCACACGGTGTTGCCGGCGCCGTCGGTGGAGGTGTTCACTCCGTCGACGACGGTCTTGTTGGACGCGGTGTGCAGGTCGGGGCCGTAGAAAAGGTTCTCGTAGCCGGTGATGACGTCGTAGTACGTCTTCTCCCAGGCCTTGAGCTCGGCGGACATGCTCTTGTCCCTGTTGAGGAAGTACTCGGTGTTGAGCATGTGGTCGTTGGGGCCGAGTTCCAGGTGGTCGGCGCCGTTGGCGGCGAACATGGCGTTGGCCAGCTGCACCGAGGTGGTGTCGAACACGGAGTTGTTGTTCGGCGTGCTGGAGTCGGGGGTGTTGGGGCGGTTCATGTAGGCGGGGGTGATGTGCGGCTTGCCGCCGGACGCCTGGCGCTGACGCTCCAGGTACTCCTTGACCGAGGCGTTGGTCTCGTAGTTCGACCACAGCTCGGTGTAGAGGTAGTCGGCGCTCGACTTGGCCAGTTCGGCGTCGCCATAGCCGTCGACGGCGTTGAAGCCGACCGCGTTGCGGCCCGCGGGCAGGGCCTGCTTGGTCTTGTTGGTCAGCTGGGCGAAGCCGTTGGGACGGTTGACCTTGTTGCCGGCCTTGTCGTACTTCTCCGACCAGTAGCCGATCTGGTCCAGGTGGGCGCCGTCGAAGCCCATGGAGTTCACCGAGTCCTGGTACTGGCCGACGATGTAGTTCTGCCAGTCGGGATTCTCGGGGTTCATCAGGTGCAGGATCTGGTTGGGCAGCATCGGGTAGTACCACTCGTCCGTGCCGCCGGGGCTGTTGAACAGCCGCCAGTCCGGGTTGACCTGGGAGGTGTCGTAGGTGTTCAGGGCCGCGTACGACATCTGGTACGGCATGGCGGCCATGCCGCGGCTGTGCTCGGCGTCGATGTAGTTGCGAATGGTGGTGGAACTGAGGGTGTCGCCGTTCCACGCGGTCCAGGTGCCGGCGACGCCGGATCCGTCGTGCTTGACGGGCTTCTCGTGCTTCCACAGCCAGTCGTAGTACTGCAGCGCGTTGATGTGGTAGCGCTGGGAGAGCTCCGCGATGTCGCCCTTGGCGTCGTCGGCGGAGATGTTCGTGCCGTAGTAGGCCAGGAACCCGAACCTGGGGAAGCGGGTCCAGGTGGAGGAGACGTCGATCGCGGTCTGGGTCTTGCTGGAACCGGCCTCGATCTCGACCAGGTAGCCCTGGAAGTCCGTGGACGGCGGCGTCACCTTCCACACGGCGCGTCCGCTGCCGTCCGCCTGCACGGTGCCGCTCTTCACCACGTCTCCGAGGTGGGTCAGAGTGAAGGTCACCGGGCCACTGCCGTCGACCTGCGCGGTCACCGTGGCTTCCTGGCCGGGTGCGTAGCGGGACGCGTCGGTCCAGGCGTCGCTGACGGTGGCGGCGGATGCCGGGGAGGCCGGCACGAAGGCCAGCCCGGAAGCGGCCAGCACCAGGCCGACGGCCAGGGCTGTACGCCGGACTCTGTGGTGTCGTGCTCCTGTCATATCTCCTCGCTTGGGGGAAGGGCGGCGTCCGCGCGCACCCCAGCCGCCGGGCGGTCCGTGTGAGCGGACCGTCCGGGGTGAGCCGTGAGGGTAGGTGCACCGGCAGCGAGCCGCGGGTCTCGGCGGCAGCCGCTGAGCAGGGCCGGGGCGGCATGCGTGCATGCGGGTGTCGCACACACTGCGCCCCTGGCACGGAAGGGGTCGACCTCGCCGCTGCGTACGCGGTGCGGTCGCCGGTTAACGTCCCGCTATTTCTTCGCCGTGTCAACGAAATCAGCGAGATTCGTTGCCTCGACATCCTCGGCGGATCACGTACACGCTCGTGAGAGCCATGAAATCGGGTTCGGGGCGGCAGTCACGGTTCGGTAACGCGTCTTTTTCTTCCTTGACGCATGAAAACCTTGGGGGACACACTCCCGTCATCCGCAGGCAACCGGTCGAGCCGCACCGGCCCTGCCGAACACTCCGGGGGACACGCATGGCGCTCTCCAGACGGACCCTCCTCTCCGGCGCCATCGCCGGAGCGGGCCTGGCCACCGTGACGGCCGCTCCCTACGCCTCCGCGCGGGAAGGTGCGGCCGCCGGCGCCGACGCGGCCCCCCGTGGCCGGTCGCTGCTGCCGATAGCGGGCCGCAACGGTGTGTGCACCCGCTCCGGGGCCGGCCCGCTGCACTGGAACACCTACGGATGGCGCTTCCCCCCACAACGCCGCGATCCCGAAGGACGAGTGGAAGGCCGACGAGCGGCCCGACCGCACGGTCGTCACACCCCCGCGAGCCCTCGCCTGCCGGCCCACCGCGCAGCGGTGGACGACGCTCAGCGGCCGCATCCGCCTCGACCGGGGCGAGAACCTCCTCACCTTGATGCGTACCGCCGGCGACAGCGGTTCGATAGCGCTGACTACGTCGACATCGGCTGACACGCCGTCACCCACGTCTGGAGACACCAGGAATGAGCCCCTCACCGGTCCGGTTCTCGGATCTCGTCAGCGAACAGTCCCGCGCGGAGATCTTCGCCACCGTGCTGACCTCCGGTCCGCTGTCGCGTACCCAGCTCGCCCAGCGCCTGGGCCTGGTGCCCTCCAGCGTCACCCGCATGCTTCCCCCGCTGCTCGAGCACGGCTACCTGCACGAGAGCGACGCCGCCCCGAACGGGAGGGGCCGTCCGCAGAAGATGCTGCACGTCAACCCTGACAAGCACACCGTGGTCGGCATCAAGATCGGCCCCGCGCAGGTGTCGGGCGTCGTCACCGACATGGCCGCCAACGTTCTCGCCCGCCTGGAAGAACCCATCGCCGACCGCACCCCCGAGACGGCCCTGTCCACTGCCGCAGCCCTGACCGGACGCCTGCTGGCGCAGACGCCCGAGGCGGCGGACAGGGTGCTCGGCGTCGGCGTCGGCGTCAGCGGTCACGTCGACTCCGCCGCCGGCGTGTGCCGCTACTCGGCACTGCTGGACTGGAACAAGGTGGACGTGGCCGGTCCGCTACGCGCGGCCACCGGGCTGCCGGTGGTGGTCAACAACGACGTCAACACCCTCGTCGTGGCGGAGCGCTGGTTCGGGCAGGGCCGGGACGTCGACTCCTTCGCCGTCGTCACCGTCGGACCCGGCATCGGCTGCGGCCTCCTCCTGGACGGCGCCCTCTTCTCCGGCGCGACCGGCCTGGCCGGAGAACTCGGCCACCTGCCCCTGGACCCCGCCGGCCCGATGTGCAGTTGCGGCCGCCGTGGCTGCCTGGAAGCCCTCGCCGGTGACCGGGCCGTGCTGCGCCACCTTCAGGACGCCGGGGTTCCCTGCGCCACCATCGCCGAGGCCATGGACATCGCCCGCTCGGGAAGCGGCTCGGCGCAGATCGTCGCCCGCTCCGCCTTCGCCGAGGCGGGCACCGCACTGGGCCGCGGACTGGCCGGCATGTGCAACCTGCTCAACCTGCAGAAGATCATCCTCGCCGGGGAAGGCGCCGTCGCCCACGACCTGTTCGGTCCGGCCCTGAACCGGGCCCTTGACGCCCACGCCTTCTCCACCGCCGCCCGCGACTGCGACATCCACGTCGACCCCGTCACCCACGACCTGTGGGCCCGGGGCGCCGCCTGCCTCGTCATCCGCGAGGCCGTCGGCGCCGCAATCTCCTGACCCACCCGATCCCCCAGGCAGCCGGCCACCCCGCTCCCGGCCACCCCGACACACCGTCCCGGCAAGTACCCGGCATCAACGATGAGGATTTGACGTGCCCGAAAACGCGCCCGGCCCTGCCGACGCCTGGTGGAGCAACGCGGTGGTCTACCAGATCTACCCGCGCAGCTTCGCCGACTCCGACGCTGACGGCATAGGCGACCTGCAGGGCATCACCCAACGCCTCGACTACCTCTCCGAACTCGGCGTCGACGTGCTGTGGCTCTCCCCGGTCTACCCCTCCCCGCACGACGACAACGGCTACGACATCAGCGACTACCAGGACATCGACCCCCTCTTCGGCGCCCTCGCCGACTTCGACCGGCTCCTGGCCTCCGTGCACGAACGCGGCATGAAGCTCGTCATGGACCTGGTCGTCAACCACACCAGCGACGAACACCCCTGGTTCACCGCCTCCCGCGACGGCGGCCCGGACGGCCCGAAGCGAGACTGGTACATCTGGCGGCCCGCCCGCGAGGGCATGCAGCCGGGCACACCAGGTGCCGAGCCCAACAACTGGGGCTCGTTCTTCTCCGGGCCGGCCTGGACCTACGACACCGCCGGCGGCGAGTACTACCTGCACCTGTTCTCCCGCAAGCAGCCCGACCTGAACTGGGACAACCCCGCAGTCCGCCAGGCCGTGTACGCGATGATGCGCTGGTGGCTCAAGCGTGGGGTCGACGGCTTCCGCATGGACGTCATCAATCTGATCTCCAAGGACCCGGCGCTGCCCGACGGCATCGTCGCCGAAGGCGCCCGCCACGGTGACGGCTCCCCGTACTACGTGTGCGGGCCCCGCATTCACGACTACCTCGCTGAGATGCACCGCGAGGTCCTCGCCGACTACCCGCGCCGCCTGCTCACCGTCGGAGAGATGCCCGGCGTCACCGTCGCGCAGGCCAAGCTCTTCACCGACCCCGCCCGCCGCGAACTCGACATGGTCTTCCAGTTCGAGCACGTAGGCCTCGACCAGGGCCCCGGCGGCAAGTTCGACGTCCGCCCCCTGAAACTGACCGACCTCAAGGCCAGCCTCGGCCGCTGGCAGACCGGCCTGGGCGAGACCGGCTGGAACAGCCTGTACTGGAACAACCACGACCAGCCGCGCGTGGTCTCCCGCTTCGGCGACGACTCGCCGCTCCACCGGTACCGCTCGGCGAAACTGCTGGCCACCGTCCTGCATCTGCACCGCGGCACCCCGTACGTCTACCAGGGCGAGGAACTCGCCATGGCCAACGCGCCGTTCGCGTCCATCGGCGACTTCCGTGACATCGAGTCCCTCAACCACCACCGCGACCAGCTCGCCCTGGGAGCCGACGAACAGCAGGTGCTCGACGGGCTGCGGCACCGCAGCCGCGACAACGCCCGCACCCCCATGCAGTGGGACGCCACCGACCACGCCGGCTTCACCGCCGGCACCCCGTGGATCGCGGTCAACCCCGACCACGCCGAGGTCAACGCCAAGGCGCAGCTCGCCGATCCCGACTCCGTCTTCCACTACTACCGCCGTCTGATCGCCCTGCGGCACACCGAGCCCGCCCTGACCCACGGCGACTTCCACATGCTCCACCCGGAGCACGAACAGCTCTACGCCTTCACCCGCCACGACGCGGCTACGGGCACCGAACTGCTCGTCCTGGCCAACTTCGGCGCCGACGACCTCACCGTCAGTCTTCCCGACGGCTGGGAAGGCGCCGAGACGCTCATCGCGAACGTTCCGGCCACCGCACCTCTCACGAGCCCGCACACCCTGCAGCCGTGGGAAGCCCGCGTCCACCGCCGCCGCACCACCGCCTGACGCAACCCCGCCCCGACGCAACGACGCAACGCGAGGAAAACAGCCATGAACAACCCACGCACCCGCCTGGCCCTGCGCACGAAGCCACTGCTGCTGGCCGTCTCCGCGCTGGCCCTGCTGGCCCCGCTGACCGCCTGCGGCGGCTCCGACACCGCGGCCGGTGACGGCAAGACCCTGCGGCTGTGGCACTACGAGGACAAGGACGGGGCTCTGGGCAAGGCGTGGGCCGCGGCCATCACGGAGTTCAAGAAGACCCACCCGGACGTGAAGGTCGTCTTCGAGCAGAAGACGTTCGACCAGATCCAGCAGAACGCCGGCATGATCCTCAACTCCGACAGGGCGCCCGACGTCATGGAGTACAACAAGGGCAACGCCACCACCGGCCTGCTCGCCAAGCAGGGCCTGCTCACCGACCTCACCTCGGTCGTCAAGGCCCACGGCTGGGACAAGAAGATCAGCGACAGCGCCTCCGTCACCGCCCGCTACGACAAGAACGGCGAGATGGGCGGCGACAGCTGGTACGGCGTGCCCAACTACGGCGAGTTCGTCCTCACCTACTACAACGACGACCTGTTCAAGAAGTACCACGTCACCAGGCCCACCGACTTCAACAGCTTCGAAGCCGCGCTGGCCAAGTTCAAGGCCGCCGGCGTCACCCCGCTCGCCAACGCCGGCAACGACCACCCCGCCATGCACTGGCTCTACCTGCTCGCCCTGTCCCAGGCCGACCAGAAGTGGGTCGACGACTACCAGCGCTACCAGGGCAAGGTCGACTTCCACGGCCCCGAGATGACCTACGCGGTCGAGAAGTTCAAGGAGTGGGTCGACAAGGGCTACTTCGACAAGAAGGACGTCGGCCTCAAGGGCACCGACATGACCGAGCAGTTCGTCTCCCAGAAGCGGCCCATCATGGTCGGCGGCAACTGGTGGTTCGGCGGCCTGACCACCGACATCAAGGACTTCCGGTGGTCCACCGCCCCCTACCCGGGCAGCAGGACGACCCTCGGCGCCGGCGGCAACAACTGGGTCATCCCCACCAAGGCGAAGAGCAAGAAGCTCGCCGAGGACTTCATCGACATCACCATGTCACCCAAGATCCAGAAGCTCATCGGTGAAGAGGGCAACGTCCCCCTCGCCGCCAAGCCCGGCGAGGTCACCAACCCCAAGTCCCGGCAGCTCATCAACGCCTTCGACCAGGACCAGGCAAGCGGCGGCCTCGCCTTCTACCCCGACTGGCCCGTCGCCGGCTACTTCGACACCTGGCTGGCCGCCACCCAGAACCTCATGAACGGCGGCAAGCCCGACGCCGTCCTCGACCAGCTCGCCGCGCCCTACGAGAAGTACACCGCGACCCGGCACTGAGCCCGCCCCCCGGGGACGACGTCCCGGGCCCACCGGGCCGTCGTCCCGCCCCTCTAGGAGCAACAGTGAAAAGCACACGTCACCCGCGGTCCACGGGGTACGCCGTCTTCCTCGCCCCCGGCCTACTGCTGGCCCTGCTCTTCCTCGTCGTCCCGCTGGTGATGACCTTCTACTACAGCCTCACCGCCTGGCAGGGCATCGGCGATCCCACCTTCACCGGCCTGGACAACTACACCCGGCTCTTCCAGGACGCCGACTTCTGGGCCTCCTTCCGCAACATCGCCTTCGTCATCGTCGGTATCGCGGTCGTACCGACCCTGCTGGGCCTGTTCCTGGCAGCCCTGCTCTTCGACTACATCGGCAAGAAGCACGGTGACGGCCTCGTCGGCGTCTTCCGCTCCGGTCTCTACCTCCCCCAGGTCATCCCCGTCGCCGTGACCGGTCTGATGTGGGGGTGGATCCTCGCCCCCGAAGGCGCCGTCAACAGCCTCCTGGACAAGATCGGCCTCGGTTCCCTGGCCGAGAACTGGCTCGGCGACCCCGACCTCGCCCTCTGGGTCGTCCTCGGCGTCCTGGTCTGGATGCAACTCGGCTATCCCCTGGTGCTCTTCCTGTCCGGGCTGCAGCGCATCGACCCCGAACTCTACGAGGCCGCCTCCCTGGACGGCGCCTCCTGGTGGCAGCGCTTCACCCGCATCACCGTGCCGATCCTGCGCCCCGAGGTCTACGTCGTCCTGGTCACCACCACCATCGCCGGCCTCAAGGTCTTCGCCCAGATCTTCGTCCTCACCGGCGGCGGCCCCGGGAACTCCACCCTCGTCCCCGCCTACTTCGCCTACCAGAACTTCTTCGAGCGCGCCGACGTCGGCTACGGGTCCGCGATCTCCAGCACCATCACCCTGCTCGTGCTGATCATCGCCGGGACGATGCTCACCCGCCAGGCCCGCGAGGACGGATGACCATGACCACCGACACCACCACCCTCCCCCGCACCGAGAAGACGGCATCCCCGGGCCACGCCGCACCCAGGCGCAGCAAGCGCCGGACCGCCGGCAGGCGCGGCAGCGCCGGCTCCTACGCCGTCGTGGCCGCGGTCACCGTCTTCGTGCTGGCCTTCCTCGCCCCGTTCGCGATCATCCTGCTCAACTCCTTCAAGACCAGCGCCGACTACCGCTCCCACGGCTCACTGTCGTGGCCCGAGCACTGGAACTGGGACATCATCGGCGACGTCTGGCAGCGCGTCGACTTCACGCAGAAACTGATCAACAGCATCGAGATCAGTCTCGGGGTCGTCCTCATCGCCGTGGTCCTCGCCCTCTTCAACGCCTACGCCATCGGCATCGGCCGCGTCCGCTGGCGCACCGCTTTCCTCGTCTTCTTCCTCGGCGTCAACGTCCTGCCGCAGGAAGGCCTGGTCTACCCCATCTACTACCTGTTCAAGGAGATGGGTCTGTACGACGGGAAGCTCGGTTACACCGTCCTGGTGGGCGTCACCTACAGCGCGTTCGGCACCTACCTGCTGTCCTCGGTGTTCAGCAGCTTCCCCCGCGAACTCATCGAAGCCGCCTCCCTCGACGGCGCCGGCCGCTGGACCATCCTGTGGCGCATCATCCTGCCCATGAGCTGGCCCACCCTGTCGGTGATGTGCGTGTTCTTCTTCGTCTGGAGCTGGAACGAGTTCCTCTACCCCCTCGTCCTGCTCATCTCCAACGACAACCAGACCGTCCCCCTCGGCCTGTCCGTCATGCAGGGCCAGTACACCAGCGACCCCACCGCCCTGAGCGCCGCCGCTCTCCTCGGCGTCATCCCCATGATCGTTTTCTTCCTCGCCTTCCAGCGCTCCCTCACCCGTGGAGTCACCGCAGGAGCCGTGAAATAGCCCGCCCTGCGGACCATGACGACCCCGGATCCGGCACGCACAGCCCCGCTGCCGGATCCGGGGTCCACCCATACTCCGCCCGCATCGCCGGGAACCACTGAGGCTTGGTTCGGAGAAGGTCTTCCCACCACGGCCGCCCGTTCCACACCACCGGCGTCAAGGGGATGCCGCACTACTGGTACGGCAGGAACGACTCGGGCGGGCGCGCCTGGGTTCCGTACGACGGCGGGGCGAGGGAGCCGGGGGTCAGTTGCCGCCCCGCTCCCGGGGGATCTTCTGTCCGGCCTCGATGGCCACGGGCAGCCGGTTCTCCGCCGGCGGCAGCGGGCAGGTGGCGAGGTCGGTGTAGGCGCAGGGGAGGTTCGCCGCCCGGTTGAAGTCCAGGACGACGGTGCCGTCCGCGGCGGGCGGGTCCAGTGCGAGCGACCGGTTGGCGGCGTAGGTGGTGACCCCGGACGTCGCGTCGGTGAACAGCACCAGCAGGCTGCCGGGGGCGTGCCCGGGGAACGCGGTCAGGGACAGCTCCCGTCCGTCCAGCTCGAAGTCGACCCGCCCGGGGGCGTCGTACACGTGCTCCAGGCCCTCGACGGCGGCGCCCACCGTCGTCGGCCGCGGCTCGTCGAAGGGGGTGTAGCGACCGGTCACCGTCCAGCGGGGGTGCGGCTCGTAGGCCGGTGTGCCGGTGAAGGCGGTGCGCAGGGGGGCGCCGGGGTGGCGGGGCCGGACGATGTCGTGCCCGCCCCGCTTGGCCACCTCGATCACGGCGTCGCCCCAGACGGCGTCGACTCCCCCGCGCTCCGGGAGCACGCCGAAGCGGTGCTCGCCGCGCACGGGGTCGCCGTCGACGAGCAGTTCCTCGCCCCCGCCGAGGACCACGACGACCCCGTCCGGGCCGGTCGTCCAGGTGCCGGGGGCGTCCGGGAAGCGCTGCGGCTCGGCGCCGAGCCAGTGCAGGGCGGTGATGGCCAGGAACCCGTGCGGGTCGGCGAGCCGTGCCTCCTGCCGGTCGTGCCACTCCTGCCAGGCGCGGGTGAAGGTGCCGAGGTCGGCCGGGCTGTCCTGGACGGTCATGGGTGCTCCTTGGTGGGATAGAAGGGGGCTCGCGTCGTCAGCGGGCCGGGTGAGCGGCGGGTGGTGTCAGGCGGTGCGGCGAAGCGCGCCGGTGCGTCCGCCCAGTACGGCGGAGAACTGGTCCGTGATCTGTTCCAGGGCCTCGGCGGCCGCGGACGCGAGGACCGGCCGGCCGTGGTCGTCGGCGGCGATGTCGCGGTCGAGGGTGAACCAGCCGGGCACGATGTGGGAAGCGCCCATGGAGGTGAGGACGGGGCGCAGTGCGTAGTCGATGGCCAGGACGTGGGCCGTGCTGCCGCCGGTGGCCAGCGGCAGCACGGTCTTGCCGGTCAGCGCGTACTGCGGGAGCAGGTCGAGCAGCGACTTCAGCAGGCCGGAGTACGCGGCCTTGTAGACGGGGGTGCCGATCACCACGCCGTCCGCCTGGGCGAACAGGTCCGCGGCGGCGACGATCGCCGGGTGCTGGAAGTCCGCGCCCAGCAGCGCCTGTGCGGGCAGGGTGCGCACGTCGAGCGAGGTGACGTCGTGGCCCTGCACACGCAGCCGTTCGTCCAGGTGGCGCAGCAGCCGGGTGGTGCGTGAGGTGGGCGACGGGCTTCCGGAGACGGACAGGATGGCAGCCATGGACGGGCCTTCCGGGATCGGGGTTCACAGGGGTCGCAGGCGGCGCGGGGCGCTCGTGCGGGGGGTGTTCACCAGGCGCTCGCCCGCACGGTGACCAGCGGCTCCAGCTCGTTGCGGAGCGTCTCCAGGAAGGTGACGACCTCGGCCGCCGCGGATCGGTGCTGAAGGTCGTTGAGTACGTCGTGATGGGCGCCGTGGACGACCGAGAGGCGGGCCCGCGGCAGTGCCTCGGCCGCGCGTTCGAGCGCCTCGTGGTCGGCGAGCGGATCGGCGTCGCCGGCCAGGAGCAGGACCGGGAGGTCGAGCGCGCCGTCGTGGAGGGCGTCGAGCAGGGCGTGCGGCAGCGCCTCGCCCAGCGTGCCGCGCCGCACCTCGGGGTCCTGGGTGAGGGTGCCGCGGTGGGCGGGGCAGGAGGTGCGGACGTCGAGTTCGTCGTCCCAGGTGCCGGCCGCTGCCAGGGTCCGGCCGGGCAGTCCGGCGAGGATCAGGGCGTCGGGCCGCGGCGCTGCCTGCGGTTCGGCGCGGCCGAGGAGTGCGGCGAGCGCGGCGGCTCCCGTGTCGGCGCCGACGAGGATCACGGGCCGGGTGACGCCGTCCGCGGAGGCGGTGCCGTCGACGGCGTCGGCGAGCCGGGCGCCGAAGGCGGCCAGGGCGGCGGTGAGGTCGGTGCGGTCGAGCACGGGGGCGTCGACCACCCGCACCCGGTAGGCGTCGGCGGCGAGCCGCCTGCCGAAGCGGGTGTAGGTCGCGCGGCTCTCACCGCGGCCGGGGACCACGATCACGGTCCCGCGGACGCGGAGGCCCTGGGGGCCGTGGAAGTCGTTGTACTCGGTCATCTCATACTCCTGCGGATGCGGGCGGACGCCCGGGGGTTCGGGTGTCCGGCCCGGAGCGGGTGCCGGCCCGGGCCCGGTCGGTGCGCGGGCCCGGTCGGGTCACCGGCGTTCGTCGGATGGCGCGTGCTCAGCTGTGGGCCGGCTCGGGGCGGCGGGTGTGGCGGTTGGCCGGGATGGGCAGGCCGAGGTTGCCGCGCAGGGTGCCGGCCGCGTACTCGGTGCGGAACAGTCCGCGCTTCTGGAGGAGCGGGACGACTCCGTCGACGAAGAGGTTCAGGTCCTCCTCGGTGCGGAAGGCGAGGTTGATGCCGTCGAAGGTGCCGGCGTCGAACCAGCGCTCGATGGTGTCGGCCACCGTCCGCGGGTCCCCGACGAACGGCGACTGCCGGAACTGGTTCACCGACTCCGCTACCTGACGAAGCGTCAGATTTTTGGCGCTGGCGCGCTCGATGAGCTGCGCGGCGCCGGTGCGGCCGCCCTTCTCGGCGAGGTGCGCGACATCGGGGAAGGGGGCGTCCAGGTCGTAGACGCTGAAGTCGTGGGCGCCGAACGAGCGGCCCAGCAGGGCGAGGTTGCGGTCGAAGTCGTTGTCCTCCTCGAAGATCTCCCGCTCGCGGCGGCGGGCGGCCTCGTCGGTGGCGGCGACGACCGGGCCGCCGTGGATGAAGATCTTGATGTGCTCGGGGTCGCGCCCGTAGGAGGCGGTGCGCTTCTTGATGTCGGCGTAGTACTCCTGTGCCTGCTCGAGCGAGCCGCCGGGTGCGTAGATGCCCTCGGCGACCTGGGCGGCCAGGTCGCGGCCCTCCTCGGACACCCCCGCCTGGAAGATCACCGGCTGGCCCTGCGGGGAGCGCGAGAGGTTGAGCGGGCCGGCCACCTTGAAGTGCTCGCCCTCGTGGTCGAGTGCGTGCAGCTTGGCCGGGTCGAGGAAGACGCCGCGTTCCACGTCCGCGGGGAAGGCGTCGTCCTCGTAGGAGTCCCACAGCCCGCGGGCGACCTGGACGAACTCCAGGGCGCGGCCGTAGCGGGTGGTGTAGTCGAGGTGTTCGTCGAGGCCGAAGTTCCTGGACGTGCCGGTGTCGAAGCTGGTCACGACGTTCCAGCCGGCCCGGCCGCCGCTGATGTGGTCGAGCGAGGCGAAGCGCCGGGCCAGGTTGAACGGCGAGTTGTAGGTCGAGCTGGCCGTGCCGACCAGTCCGATGTGCCGGGTGTGGGTGGCGACGGCCGACAACAGGGTGAGCGGTTCCAGCCGGTTGAGGTAGTGGGCCGGGTAGGTGGCGTTGATGAACTGGCTGTCGACGATGAACAGGGCGTCGAACAGGGCGTGTTCGGCCGCCTTGGCCAGCCGGATGTAGTAGTCGATGTCGATGCTGGAGTTCTTCGCGACGCGCGGGTCCTTCCACAGGCCGTGCTGGCCCGGGCCGCCGACGCCGTAGGGGTGGAGCGCGAGGTGGATGGTGCGGGGCATGACTGTTCCTGTCTGTCGGGGGGCGGGCGGGTCGCGTCAGGCGTGCAGCAGGGCGCGCAGGGCCGCGCGTTCGGCCCGGTCGGCGGCCGCCGTGTGCAGGGTGGGCGCGGAGCCGACGAGCAGCCGCGTGTAGGGGTGGCCGGGGGTGGTGATGACGTCCCGGGCGGTGCCGGTCTCGACCAGTTCCCCCCGGTAGAGCACCGCGATGCGGTCGGCCGTCCCGGCGACGGACCCGAGGTCGTGGGAGATGAGGACCAGGGCCACCCGGTCGTCGCGCAGTTCCTTGAGGATCTGCAGGATCTGGACCCGGTTGGCGGAGTCCAAGGCGCTGACCGGCTCGTCGAGGATGACCAGGCGCGGTTCGGTGACCAGGGCGCGGGCCACGGCGACGCGCTGGCGCTGCCCGCCGGACAGTTCGCCCGGCAGCCGCTCCAGCAGGTCGGCGGTGAGGCGGACTTTATGGAGGAAGGCGCGCACCCGCTCCACCGCCGCGCGGCGGGAGACACCCTGGATGAGCAGGGGTTCGGTCAGGGAGGCCTCGACGGTGAGGTCCGGGTCGAGGCTGCGCAGCGGGTCCTGGAAGACGTACTGGATGACGCCCCGGCGGCGCAGGGCGCGCCACTGGCGGGGGCCGTGGGCGGTGACGTCCTGGCCGTCGACGGTGATCGACCCGGCGGAGGCGCGCACCAGGCCGAGTGCGGCGCGGGCGAGCGTGGACTTGCCGGAGCCGGTCTCGCCGATGATGCCGACGGTCTCGCCCGGGGAGACGGTGAGGCTGACGCCGTTCAGGGCGCTGCGCCGCCGCCTGCGGGCCCCGTAGTGCACCGACAGGTCGTCGATGCGCAGGACCGGTGCGGCGGCCGGGGGTGCCGGTTCGGCGCTCATGCGTCCTCCTTCGGTGCGAGGAACGTGTCCAGGCCGTACTGCTCGTGCTCGCTGATCAGCAGGCGGGTGTACTCGTGCCGCGGGTCGTGCAGGACCTGCCGGGTCGGGCCCTGTTCGACGACCTCGCCCTGGCGCAGGACGAGGACCTCGTCGCAGAGCTGGGCGACGACGGCCAGGTCGTGGGAGACCACGACGAGGGCGAGCGCGGTCCGCTCGCGCAGGTCGGCCAGGAGGTCGAGGATCTCGGCCTGGACGGTGACGTCGAGCGCGGTGGTGGCCTCGTCGGCGATCAGGATGCGGGGGCCGGCGGCGATGGCGGCCGCGATGAGCACCCGCTGGAGCATGCCGCCGGACAGTTCGTGGGCGTACTGGCCGTAGACCAGCTCGGGGTCCCGCAGCTGGACGGCGCGCAGCAGGTCGAGGGCCTGGCGGCGAGCCTCGCGGCGCTTGACGCCGTTCTTGACCCGGATGACCTCGGCGACCTGTGCGCCGACGCGGATCGAGGGGTTGAGGTAGGAGGCCGGGTCCTGGAAGACGGCGCTGATGGTGGCGCCGCGCAGGGCCGTCCACCGGGCGGGTGAGAAGCCGGCGATGTCCTGGCCGTCGATCTCGATGGAGCCGCCGGTGACCTCGAAGTGGGCGGGGAGGATGCCCAGCGCGGCCCGGCAGGTGAGGGTCTTGCCGCTGCCGGACTCGCCGACGATGCCGACGCTGCGGCCGGGGGTGAGGGCGAAGCTCACGCCGTGGACGATCTCCCGGCCGCCGGCCCGGTCGCTGATGCGGACGTCGGTCACGGAGAGCACCGGCGGCGCGGCGGGGGCCGCCCGCGCGGTCCGTACGGCCTCGGTGAGGAGCTTGTCGGACACTGCGGTCATCACGCACCTCCGGCGGGGGCGGGGTCGGCCGTGCCGTGCCGGTCGGCGCGGGCCTTGCGGTGGTTGACCAGCGCGCGGCCCGCCTCGCCGGAGACGTCGCGGATGGCGTCGGCGAGGAGGTTGCAGGCCCAGACGGTGATCATGATCAGCAGGGCGGGGGTGAGGGGTGCCCAGGGGCGGTGGCTGAGGTAGCCGAGGTCGGAGGCGAGCAGTCCGCCCCAGGTGGGGGCGGGGGGCTGCACCCCGATCCCGAGGAACGTCAGGCTGGAGACGATGACGAAGCCGACGCCGACGGTCTGGGCGAGCGCGACCGCGACGGGCGGGAGCACCTTGACCCAGATGTGACGGCGCACGACCCAGCCGATGGAGGCACCGGAGATGATCGCGGCCTCGACGTACTGCGAGCGGGCCACGGACAGGGTGGCGGCGCGGGACACCCGGTAGAACAGCGGGGAGACCAGCACGCCGGTGACGAGCATGGCCTGGGTGAGCCCGTTGCCGAGCAGGGCGACGACCGCGACGGCGAACAGCAGGAACGGCAGGGCGACCAGGGTGTCAGCCAGCCGCAGGGTGATCCACTCGAAGGCCCGGCCGAGGCAGACCGACAGGATGCCCGGGACGGTGCCCACGACCAGTGCGGTCAGGGCGACTTCGAGGGAGCCGAGCACGCTGATCCGGGAGCCGTCGAGGAGCCGGCTCAGCACGTCCCGGCCGAGGTAGTCGGTGCCCAGCCAGTGGGCGCCGGAGGTGGCGGCGAGGGTGTGGTCGCTGGTGGCGAGCGGGTCCTGCGGGGCGAGCAGCGGGCCGAGGAGGGCCAGCAGGGCGATCACGGCGAGGACGGCGACGGCGATCCTGCCGGACGGCAGGGTGAGGACACGGCGCAGCACGGTTCACACCCCCCGCTGGGACGCGGGCGTCAGGCGTGCCAGCACCAGGTTGACGACCAGGTTGAACGCGACGACCAGAACGATGGACACGACGAGGACTCCTTGGACGGCGGGTACGTCACCGGCCTGGGCGGAGTCGTTGGCGAACCGGCCGAACCCCTGGAGGCCGAAGATCCACTCGGTGACGACGGAGGCGCCGACGAGTGAGGGGAACTTCAGGCCGAGGGTGGCGAGCGCCGGGCCGAGGCCGTTGCGCAGGACGTGGCGGAAGAAGATCCGGCGCCCGCTCAGGCCCCGGACCACCGCGCCCGTCACGTAGTTCTCGCGGTAGGCCGCGACGAGGCTGGAGCGCAGCTGCCGGGCGACGTCGGCGATCACGTCGAAGCTCAGGGCAACGGCCGGGAGGGTGATGTGGGCGAGCCAGGGGCCCAGGCCCTGTTGTGCCGGGACGTATCCGGCGGAGGGGAAGAGGTGCAGTCCCACCGCGAAGACCGCCACCAGGACGATGCCGACGACGAAGGCCGGCATCACGGAGATCACGGTGACCAGTGCGGTGACGGCCCGGTCGATCCAGGTGGTGCGGCGCAGGGCCGCCAGCGTACCGAGGCCGAAGCCCACGACGACGCCGATGAGCAGCGCGAGGACCGCCACCGACAGGCTCACGCCGAGGCCGAGGCCGATGAGGGTGGAGATGTCGGCGCCGTTGGTCCAGCTCGCTCCGAGCTGTCCGTGCAGGACGCCGTCGAACCAGTCGGCGTACTGGACGAGGAAGGAGCGGTCGAGGCCCCACTGGGCCTCGATGCGGGCGATCGCCTGGGGCGTCGCCTCCTCGCCCAGCTGGATGCGTGCCGGGCTGAGCCCGCTCAGCGACCGCAGTGCGAAGGTCACGAACGTCGCGACCAGGAAGACGGGCACGAAGATCGCGGTCGACCGGGCGAGGGTGGCCAGGATGCGGCCGAATGTGTGCCGCGTCCTGGCCGCGGCGGCCGTACGACGGACGGCGGAGGTGACGGGTGTCTGCGTCGTCGTCATGGGATGCTGCCCCCTCTCAGTGGTGGACGGTCGGTCAGTTGCCGCCGATGGTGACGCCGGTCCAGTCGATGTGGGCGGGGTTCTTCGGCAGGGCGGAGATGGACTTGCTCTTGGCGATGAGGTTGGGCTGGGAGTAGGTGAAGACCAGCGCCTTGCTCTTGAGGCCGGCCCGGGTCGCCGCCTGGAGGACCTTCGGGTAGTCCGGTGAGTCCAGCGGGGTCCGGCGGACCTTGGCGATGGCCCGTTCGAAGCCGGCCGGCTCGTAGGGCGTGCTGAGGTTGAGCGGGCCGTTGGGGCCGAAGTGCGCGGTGAGGGTCTGCGCGGCGGAGTCGCGGCCGGTGGTGCCGTACAGCGAGAAGGCCAGGTCCTTGGCGAAGAAGGGGGTCGCCCAGTTCTTGTCGATCTTGATGGTGACGGTGATGCCGACCTTCGCCAGCTGCGACTGGACGATCTCCGCCTGCGGGTCCTCGGCGGGGATGACCAGGTTCAGCTTGAGCCGGCCCGGCTTGTAGCCCGCTTCGGCCAGGAGCTTCTTCGATTTGGCCGGATCGTAGGCGTACGCGTCCGCCGACCGCGGGTCGTAGGCCACGTATCCCTCGGGGAAGGGCTGGTTGGTCACCTCGCCGTAGCCGAAGGTCAGTTTGTCGACGAACTCCTGGCGGTCGACCGCGTAGCGGACCGCGTCGACGACCTTGTCGTTGTCGAACGGCGCCTTGTTGACGTTCAGGCTGAGGTTGGAGGCGTTGAAGCCGGGCTGCACGAAGACGTCGAGGCCGGCCTTCTTGGCGGCGTCCGCCTGGCTGGGGGCGATGTCGGCGAAGTTGTAGACGCCGGTCTGCAGTCCGGAGACCACGGTGGAGGCGTCGGGGGCCGAGGTCAGCTCGACGGTGTCGATGTGGATGTTCTTCGCGTCCCAGTAGTCGGGGTTCTTCTTCAGCACCGCCTTGGTGCCCGGGACGAGCTGCGTGACGACGAACGGGCCCGCGCCGACCGGGTCGCGGTCCAGCTCGGCGGCCGACTTCGCGGCCTTGGGGCTGGCGATCTGCAAAACGCGCTGACCGAGCAGTTGGGGGATCTGGTAGTCGACCTGGCTGAGGTGGACGACCGCGTCGAGGCCCTTGGCGTCGACGGACGTGATGGAGGTCAGATCACCGAACAGGGCGGAGTTCTTCTGCTTCTTGGCGCGTTCGACGGCGGCCTTCACGGCGGTGGCGTCGACCGGTTCGCCGTCGCTGAACTTCAGGCCGGGGCGCAGGTGGAAGGTGATCTGGTCGCCCTTGTCGTTGTACTCCCAGCTCTTGGCCAGGTCCGGCACCGCCTCGCCCTTGGCGTTGGTGCGCGTCAACGAGGCGTACACGAGGGCGAGTTCGCGGAACTGGGCGCCGCTGCCGCTGACCACCGGGTCCCAGTGGGCGGGGAAGTAGGAGGACGCCCACTTCAGGGTGGAGCCGCCGCTCGCGGAGGCGGCGTCGCCGCCGCAGGCGCTCAGGGCGGCGACGAGCACGCTCGCGAGAGCGGTCCCCAGGGCCGCGGCACGCAGCCGGCCGGGTCGCGGGTGACGTCTGGGGCGCTGGGATGTGGGTCGTCCGGGCATCTCGGTTCTTTCTTCGAGGGCTCCGACCCGCGGCGGGACCACGGGTTCGGGCAGGGGTGGTCCCCGCCGCGGGACGTGCCGGCGCACGGCTGACCGGGCATGCCGGGGACGCGGGCGGGGTGCCCGGGGCATGCCGCGCTCAGGACATGAGGCGTCGGCGGTCGCGCGGAGGAGGACCGGGAGGCGTACGGAAGGGAGGCGACGAGGCGCGAAGGGGGCGGCGCGGGACGACGGTTGCCGGGCGGGTGAGCGGCGGGAAGCCGGTGCCGGCGGAAGCGGTCAGACGCCTGTGGGCCGAGGGCGGCGGGCGGTCAGCGACAGAGAGCGCTGCAGGTGCGCCGCAGGTCCACGTAGCGGCACACCACACCGGGGTGCGTCGTGAGCATGAGGCACATCCTGGGGGCAGCGATCGGCGCCTGTCAATGGACACCATTTGGTGTCTCATTCGGCGGGACGGCCGCTGACCGCTGGTCAGAGGCCTGTCAGTGCCCGGCGGGCAGGCCGCGGCCGGCGGCCGGGTGGGTCGCCGCCTCCTCGGGGTGCAGCCACAGGGGCCCGTTGCCGGTCCCGATCCGCACGGCGGCGGCGGGCGGCCAGGTGCCGCGCGTCAGCAGCGCGCGCTCGGGGTCGGTCAGACTCCGGTACCGCTCCAGCGCGTTGGCCGGCTCCAGCGGCACGCGCTCCGCCGGCAGCCCGGGCGCCGACGCGCGCACCGCCGCGGTGTACTCCTCGTAGGTGCGCCAGCCGGGCACCGCGCGCACCCCGGCGGGCGACCGGACCAGCAGCGTCGGCAGCGCGTAGCGGTACCCGCCGTCGGCGGTCTCCTTGGCGGCGCCCGGGTGCGGGGAACCGCCGGGCACGGACAGCACCTCGCGGACCGGGCGCCGCGCCTCCGCACGGTCGGCGCGCACCCGTTCGCGTACGGCGGCCGACGCCGCGTCGGCCGCCAGCCGGGCCAGGTCCACACCCGGCAGGCCCCGCGCGGCCGCCAGGGCGAGCGCGGGCGTGTCGGCCGGTTCCCCGAGCACGAACACCGTCTCCCGCAGCCGCCGCAGCACCCGCTCGGCCGCCTCGCCGCCCTGCAGTTCGGCGGCCTTGGCGACGAGCGAGGACGGCCACGAACTCGCCGCCACCCGGCTCAGCCGGGCCGCCCGCGGTGCGTGCGTGTGGCGGCTGATGTCCTCGACGTACCGGGAGTACCAGGCCGTCTCGGCGGCCGAGTCGGGTGCCGGATCGTCGTCGTCGTCGAACAGGACGCAGTACACGCGGCGCCAGCGCACCCGGCCGGCCAGGGTCGCACGCAGGGCGCGCAGCACCGGCTCCGCTCCCCAGGACCACGGGCACAACGGGTCGGTGTACTCCACCACTTCCACCGGCGTCCCGCCCGCGGTGACCGTCACGCCGCTCCCTCCCGGCTCAACTCCCGGCCCACCGCGTCGGGGAGCAGGGCGGTGAGCGTGGTGCCGCCCAGGAGCGCGGCGGCGTCCTCCTCGATCCGGCGCCACACCCCGGGCAGTCGGGAGGCGGGGCCTGGGTAGTCGAGTCCGGTCAGCGGCTCGCCCCGCAGGGTGATCAGCTCGCCGTCCACGGCCTGGGCAACGTCGAGGAGCGTGATCTGCGCGGCGGGCCGGCCGAGCCAGTACCCGCCCTCGCAGCCGCGCTGGCTGCGCACCAGACCGGCCTTCCGCAGCTCGCCCACCACGGACTTCAGGAAGCGGAACGGGATCTGCTGCGAGGAGGCGATGGCCTCGCAGGTCAGGGGGCGGTCAGGTTCGCGGGCCAGCTCCAGCAGGGCCCGCGTGGCGTAGTCCGCCTTCGCGGAGATATGCATGCGCACATCATGCCCGACCGGGCGCCCGCGGCGAGCGTCCACGCGCCGTCAGTTCTTCTGTTGCGGGAACATTGCCGCAGGTGAAGCGCAATGGACACCTCTTGACATCCTTTTTCGGGCGGCTCTAGCGTCCCTGCCATGAGCGAGCCGTTGACGACCCCGGGCGAGGGTTTCCACCCGCACCTCCACGAGACCGCGGGGCAGCCGGTGGCGCCGCTGCGCACCCGGCTGCACCACATCCGCGCCGACGCGCTCGACGGCGACACCGCCCAGACGGGCGGCATGCGCCGCTTCGCCGCGGTCAGCGGTACGACGGTGGGTGCCGAGAACCTGTGGATGGGCCAGACCCACGTGGCCCCCTCCACGTCCTCCTCCGACCACCACCACGGCGCGTCGGAGACCGCCATCTACGTCGTCAGCGGGCACCCCGAGTTCGTCTTCCTCGACGACTCGGGCCCCGAACCGGAAGAGGTCCGCCTGCGCACCGCGCCGGGCGACTACATCTTCGTCCCCCCGTTCGTCCCGCACCGCGAGGAGAACCCCGACCCCGCCGAGGAGGCGGTCGTCGTCATCGCGCGCAGCACGCAGGAGGCGATCGTCGTCAACCTCCCGCGGCTGTACGCACTGGGGGCGGCGCAGGCCTGACCCCGCTCAGCCGATGCGGGTTCCCGCACCGCTGACCCGGACACGGGGGTCGCCCGCCCGCAGCGTCACCGTGAGTTCGCCGGGCCGGCCCAGGTCCTCGCCCTGGTACAGGGTGAGGACGGCGTCCGCGGGGACCAGGCCGAGTTCACGGGCGTACGCGCCGAACGCCGCGGCGGCCGCGCCGGTCGCCGGGTCCTCGACGACACCGCCGACCGGGAACGGGTCGCGGACGTGGAAGACGGTGGCCGACTCCCGCCACACCAACTGGACCGTGGTCAGGTCGAGTCGGTGCATCAGGGCTTCGAGGCGCGCGAAGTCGTACGCGAGGTCCGCGAGGCGCTCGCGCGTCGCCGCGGCGAGCACCAGGTGGCGGGCGCCCGCGAACGCGATACGCGGTGGGAAGGCCGGGTCCAGATCGGCGGCCGGCCAGCCGAGCGCGGCCAGCGCCTCCGCGAGGTCGGGTCCGGTGACGTCCGCGATGTGCGGCTCGACGCTGGTGAGCGTGGCCCTGGTCGTCACGCCCTGCCCGACCACCTCGACCGGCACGGTACCGGCGCGGGTCGCGAACACCAGCCTCCCCGGTCCGGTCCGCTCCGCGAGCGCGAGGGCGGCCGCCACGGTGGCGTGCCCGCAGAACGGCACCTCGGCCTTGGGGCTGAAGTACCGGATGGTGTAGGCCCGCTCGCCCTGGTCGCCGAGTCCCTCCGGGGGCGCGGTGAGGAAGGCGGACTCCGAGTATCCGAGGTCGGCTGCGATGGCCAGCATGTCGCTGTCGTCCAGGGCGGTGGCGTCCAGGACGACACCGGCGGGGTTGCCCCCTTCAGGGGTGCTGGAGAAGGCGGTCCAGCGCAGCACCTCGGGCCGCGGCGCGTTCGTGTTCATGCTCGCGGCAACACTGCCGGGCAGGCGTCTATTTCACCGGCGGACACAACGGAAGCCGGGGGGCCCCGCCGTTCACGCCCGTCCCCTGCGCTCCAGCGCCGCCAGCCGCAGCTCGAGCTGGTCGACCCGGTGCCGTAGCAGGGTGACCTGCGCTTCGAGGCTGACTTCCCGTTCCGCCCTGCGCTGTATGCGCGGTGACGCGGCCGCGCGCTCGGTCACCGCGTCCAGCCGGACCAGCCGCTGGGGCCCGTTCGGGCCGTCCACCAGCCGGGACTGGATCTCACCGTTGCGGTACCAGGACCGCAGGGCCGAACGGGAAACCCCGGTCTCCGCCTCCGCCTTGGCCAGCGTGACCCAGGGCCTCTCCTCCAGTTGCTCGAACAGCTCCAACTCGTTCTGCCAGCGCGCGAGCCGGTCCTCCCAGTCCGACGGTGCCCCCATCAGACCCCCTCCCTCCAGCACGGTGACCCTGTCAAAGGCAGTGTATTGACAGGGTTGGGACCATGGAAGCATGACTTTCGAACGGTTCACGGTGAAAGCCCGACGGGCGGTCGTCACGGCCCAGGAGCAGGCGCGACTGCTCAAACACACCTACATCGGCACGGAACACCTCCTGCTGGGACTGCTCGACGTGCCGGACGGCACGGCGGCGAAGGTCCTGCACCAGCTCGGCTACGACAAGGAGGCGGCGCAGACCGACATCGCCGCGGTGCTCGAGCCCGGCACCAAGGAACTCACCGGCCACATCCCGTTCTCGGCGGGCGCGAAGAAGACGCTGGAACTCGCCCTGCGCGAGGCGCAGCAGCTGCACCACCACCACATCGGCACGGAACACATCCTGCTCGCGCTGGTCAGGGAAGGTGAGAGCGTCGGCGCGAAGGTGCTCGCCGAGCGGATCGATCCGGTCAGCCGGGTGCGGGCCGCTGTGCTGGCCGCCGTGGAGGGGACGCAGGACACCGCCACCGGCCCGTGGCCGGCCGGCACTCCCGCCACCGAGGACACCGTGCTCACCGCCAGCGCGCTGGCCGGCGGCGCGCCGGTCGGCAGCCATCACCTGCTGGAGGCGATGCTGCGGGCGGAGAACAGCATGGCGGCCAAGGTGCTGCGCGAACTCGGGGTCGACCCGGCCGCCGTCGCCGCCAAGATCGACGAACTCGACCCGGCGACGACCACGGACGCCAACCCGGAGGAAGCCGCCGCACGCACCATGGAGATCCGGCTGGTCGACGACGAGGTCCACCTGATCCTGCGCGACCCGGAGACGGTCGCCCTCGCCAGGAAGGTCACCGAACTGTCCGACGGGCCGGTCCACGGCGTCGGACCGGTCGCCGGCATGTTCGTCCCGCTCTGGCGGTCGGCCAACCAGCTGCTGCTCCAGCTCCAGCGGGTGCTGGAGCCCGAACCGGAGGAAGCCGAGGACGGGTCCACGGCGAGCAAGGTGGTCAGGGCGGTGCGCACGGTCCTGGCGCCCCGGCTGCGCCGCTGAACCGGCCCGTCGGCACCGCGTGCGCCGCGCCCACCGGGGGTGCGGCGCATCGCCGTTCACCGGCGGTCCTCGGGCGCGGGAGGTTTCCGGGCCGACGGCGGAGGATGCGGACGTATCGCACGCGTTGACGGGTATGCGCGTAGTCGAGGGAGTTCACAGCGCCGGCGGCCGCGCCGCGGCTAGGCTGTCACCATGAAGGCAAGGGAAGGAGGATGAATCGGTGCTTCAGCTCATCGGCCACGAGTCGGACCTGACCGTCGTGGCCCTTCCCGAAGTCGTCGATCTCCTCACCAGTGCCGGTGTCCGTGCCGCGGGCGAGGACCTCCTGGACGGCGGCTGCCGCTATCTCGTCCTGGACAGCTCACCCGTCACCTGCATCGACTCCACCGGCATCACCGTCCTCCTGGCCCTGTGGCAGCGACTCAACACCACGGGCGGCGCCCTGTTCCTGGCCGTGCCCGACGAGCACCTGCGCTGGCGCATGAGCATGCTCGGCCTGGACACGGTCATCGCCATCACGCCGACCCTGAACGAAGCGCTCGCCCAGGCCCGCCGCCTGCGCTCCACCGCCCGCCGCCCCGGCCTGCCCTCCGCGATGCCCGAGTCGGAGACGGCCTGACCGGTGGGCGCGCTGGGCGCGTCCCCGCAGCCGACGCTCCGCCCCGCACCTTCGCTCCCTGCACGGACCGGGTGGCGCGCACGGCGTCTTGAAGCACTCTTTACACAGCGCCTGCAACTGCTCTCCCGCGATGTCTGTCTCACAGGTAGTCGGGCCGGCAGGAGCCGGGGAACGAGAGAGCGGGGCAGGTCGTGGGACGGCGCAAGGGTGGCATAGGGATCGCACTCATCACCGGTGTCCTGCTGGTGGGCACGAGTGCCTGCGGCGGGGGCACCGACGGCAAGACGAACGGGGCGGAGCCGAAGGCGTCGGGGAAGCCGAGTGCCAGTGCCTCCCCGACTCCGACGAAGCCCGCGGGGCCGCCGATGCTGCTGGAGACGATCACCCCGCAGACCGGCACCACGGTGGGTGTGGCCATGCCGATCTCGGTGGTCTTCACGAACCCGGTGGCGACCAAGGCGCGGGCCACCGTGGAGAAGCACATGAAGGTGAGCGCCTCGCAGCCGGTGACCGGCGCCTGGCACTGGTTCGGCGACAAGCGTGCCGACTGGCGGCCGAAGGAGTACTGGCCCTCCGGCACGACGGTGAAGGTCGACGCCGACCTGAAGGGCGTCAGCAACGGCAACGGACGCTACGGCGTGCACGGTTACACCCACACGTTCAAGGTGGGCGACGACGTGCGGGCGGACGTCTCGGTGACCGGCCACACCATGAAGGTGACCCGGAACGGCAAGCCGGTGCGCACCCTGTCGATCAACGCGGGCAGCGCGCAGTACCCGACCTGGAACGGCACGATGGCCGTCATCGACAAGCAGGAGAAGGTCCACATGACCTCCTGCAGCGTCGGCATCAGCTGCGACAAGGGCAGCCCCAACTTCTACGACCTGACGCTGCCCTGGGACGTCCACCTGACCCAGTCCGGCACCTACGTGCACTACTCGACCGGCGACCCCAATCCGGGCAGCGGCAGCGCCCAGGGTTCGCACGGCTGCGTCCACCTGTCCATGTCGGACGCCAAGTGGTTCTACGGCCAGGTCAAGCAGGGCGACCCCGTCACCGTCACCGGTTCCCCCCGCGCCAAGGCCTCGCCCGACAACGGCTACGCCGCCTTCAACCTCGGCTGGGACCAGTGGCTCGCGGGCAGCGCCGCCGGGGAGGGAACGACCGCGACCCTGTGACGCACCGCGGTGGCAGCGCGGCCCGGCCCCCGAAGTGGCGAGCCCGGCCGCGCGGCCACCGCGGACACGTCACCGGGCGGCGCTCCGTCACGGTCACTCGAAGAACTTCAGGCTCCAGCCGGTGTTCGTGTTGGCGCCGGGGACGTTGGAGCGGGTGTAGGTGGTGTTGCCCCACCAGCAGAACGTGCCGGTGTACCAGTACCGGTTCTCCCAGGTGTACGGCGTCCCCTTGGGCACCGCGTGGAACATCAGCGGGAACCTCGGCCCGGCGGGCGGGCTCGTGGCGATGTCGCCGTCGAGGAGGACGAAGCTGTGGTGACCGGGGCCGTTGACGTTCACGGTGGGGTCCCAGCCGGACATCATCGTGGCGCGGTCGGACCCGAAGAGACAGCCGTTGGACTTGTACCAGTCCCACACGTAGGCCGGGTCGCCCCCGGCTCGCAGCCGCAGGTCGGCCAGGCAGTACTGGTCGCTCCAGCTGCCGTTGGCCGAGTAGACGATGTGCAGTTGGCCGCCTGGGTCCCTGATGGGCTCCGGACCCTCGTTGATGTACGGGTTGCCGACGACCCTCTCCCAGCTCTCCCGCGGCTGGGAGATGACGTACCGTGCGCCGGTGGGTGTGGTCGGGCCGGCCATCCGGGCGACATACAGGTTCTGTTCGACGTTCGTGTCACCGGCCCAGCCGGACCAGACGAACCAGCGCTGCCCGTTGAAGGTGAACAGGGAGCCGTCGATGGCCCACTTGTCGTCCGGCAGCGCCAGCCGCGTCTCGCCGGTGTACCCGCTGTCGGCGGTGGCGGAGCTGATGACGTACATCCGGTGAGCGGAGCCGCGGCCGGCCGAGAAGTAGACGTAGTAGCGGCCACCGTCGCGGACGATCTCGGGGGCCCACACCTCGCCGAGGCCGCGCGCGTCCGTCCACACCCGCCGGGCGGGCGCCGAGGCGAGCGCGTCCGTCGAACCGGCCTGCCGCACGACGATGCCGTCGCCAACGGACTGCACGGAGACGTAGGTGCCGCCCACCCGGAGCACGCTCGGGTCGGCGGCCCGCAGACTCGTCTGGCCGGCCTGGGCCGGCTCGGCGGACACCACGGACAGCCCGGCGGCGAGAACGCCGGAGAGCACGAACGCGGCGGCACTCGTCAGACAGCGGGACAGCTTCATGTTCCCCACTCCTCGTCGGCTTCGGCTTCGACGGTCCTGGCCGCCCGGGCACACGGCTCCCGCGGCTCTCTCTCACGGCTCCGTTTACATCGATGAAAAGGCGCGCCTTCGCAGGATCGCGTTAGGTGATGCTCATGTCAACAGTGTCGGCGAGCCTGACTCACCGTCAGGGCGGCGGGGCGGCAAGGGGGATACCCTGCCCTCGACGGGTGCGAGTTTCCCGACGTAGACGCAGGTCTGTCAGTGAGGGGATGTCCCCAGTGCATCGCGACGACGAGTCCGCCGGCCGTCCGGCCGCGCTGTCGCCGGAGCGGACCGCCGAGATCAGCGACGTCATCGACCGCATCACACGCTGGGCGAGGGGCCGCGCCGACATCGCCGGCCTGCTTCTGGTGGGTTCGTGTGCCCGCGACGCCGCCCGCCAGGACTCCGACGTCGACGTCGTCCTGCTCACCACGGACGAACCCCGGTATCTCCTCGACGAGGGCTGGACCACGGAACTCGGGCTGGGTGACCCGATCCGCACCCGGTCGTGGGGAGCGGTCACGGAACGGCGCTGCGCCACGGCCTCCGGCCTGGAGGTCGAGCTGGGCATCGGCTCCCCGGCCTGGGCCAGGACGGACCCCGTCGATCCCGGGACGCATCGCGTCGTCACCGACGGCGCCCGCGTGCTGTACGACCCGGCGGGCATCCTCGCGGGCCTGCTCGCCGCCTGCTGAGGTGGCCGGACTCCCGTGGCCGACCTGGGTGTGGCGGGGTGATGCTGTCCCGCCGCGGCTACTCGGCCACGCGGACGGTGCCGGCCAGCAGCGCCCGCAGGGGCGCCGTGTCCGGGGTGTCGGCGACGGCCGCGTCGAGGGCGTCGTCCATGCCCCTCTCCCACTGCTCGGGCAGCGCCAGTCCCGGCCGCCCCGACCAGGCGATGTCGGCGGTGGCGAGGCCGGAGGCGAGGAGGCGCAGGTGCACCAGGCCGGCCAGGCCGTCGAAGATGGCGGGCCGGATGAAGTTGCGGGCCGATTGCCCGGTCAGACAGCGGGCCGCCTGGGGCGGCTTGGGCATGCGGTCGGCGACCTCCATCCACAGCAGGCCGCGGTCGATCACGTCCAGCACCAGCTCCAGTTCCGGCAGGTCGGTGTCCGCCGCCCTCTCGGACAGGGCGCCCGGGGTTACGCGCGCCGCCCCCTCCGGTGCTGGCCGCGGCGCGACGCGCAGCGCCCTGGCTACGGCGATCCGCAGCGGCCGGGACCAGCCCTCGGCGTCCACGGCGGCACGGGCCATGACCAGTTGCTCCCAGCTCATACGCCGGTACCCGGCCGCCTGGGCGGGCAGGGTGCGCTCCTCCAGGGCGGCGAACACCCGGTCCGGGTCGCGCACCAGGGTCAGCGCCGTCGGCGCACCGGCCGGCCCGTCGCTCCGGCCGTCCTCCGGCAGCGCCTCCAGCAGCGCGATCCGGTCGGCGGTCGGTGGGTGCGAGTCGTACCGGTGGGGCTTCGGGGCACGCCGCCCCTCCCCGAGCGCGGCGAGCTTCTCGCCCGGTCGGGCGGCCAGCAGCCGGCGGAAGCCGCCGTGGACCTCACCCACCGGCGGGAGCGACCGCAGCGGGCGGCCCAGGCCGACGTAGGTCTCCCAGTAGTGGGTGTGCGCGGCAGCGAGGGCCGGCACGTCCCGCAGCGCCGCGATCGTGGCGTCCCGGCCCGCGTACCGGGCCGCGGCCCGGTCGGCGGCGAGTTCCTGGTGCCGGGCCACCGACTGCGAGGTCCGCAGGAAGAAGCGGGCGTAGGCGACGTACACGGCACCTATCACGTGGTGCAGCCGGGTGCTGCCCTCGCTGAACACCTCCGCGGTGTGCAGCACGGCCGCCCGGCCGCGCAGGGTGAGCCCGCCGAGCCGGGTGTCGAGGTTGCCGTAGTGGCCGAACTCGTGGGCCAGCACGGACCGGAACCGGGGGACGGTCAGCCCCGCGAGCAGCGGCAGACCCAGCAGCATGCGGCGCCGGCCCGGCAACAGGCCCAGCAGGCGGCTCTGTTCGGCGACGCCGGCGTTGACCTCGTCGACCAGGTACAGCTCGTCCGGCGGCCGCTCCCCCGTCTCCTCGGCCGCGGCCAGCACGTGTTCCCACAACTCGGGCTGCTCCTGCGGTGTGACCGCCACCCCGTCCGGCGCCCGGTGGAGGCGCCCGGCGCGCAGGAAGACCGCCATGCCCCGCACGATCCCCGCCGCCACCAGGCCGGTGACCGCCAGGACCAGGCCCGCCGGCCAGGCCGCCCGCGCGGTGAGCAGCCGTGTCACGAGCAGCCAGTCGAGTCCGGCCATGGCCGCCAGCAGGACGATGCCCAGCAGGAAGAACCCGGCCAGCAGCACGAGCGCGCGGGCGGCCCGCAGCCGGAACGTCATCGGATGATCCCCCCAGAACCCGGCCGGAATGACGGACTCCGGCGCGGCTCGGATCCTACCTCCGGCTCCCGCGCCGACGACGCCGGGTCCCCGCCCCGCGCACCGGGAGCGTGCGCGCGGGACGGAAGCGGTGGGCGGGCGTCCGTTGACCCGCGTGTGGGATTCCGTTCCCTGAGCGTTCAACCGGTGCGCCCTGTCAGGGTCGTGTGCGCTTCCTAGGGTCCATGGAGCATCCGGAAAGAAGGGCTCATGAACACACCGCTCGCGATCCGGGCGCGCGGCATCACCAAGTACTTCGGCGATGTCGTCGCGCTCGACGGCGTCGACCTGGACGTGGCGCAGGGTCGGATCCACGGCCTGGTCGGTCCGAACGGCGCCGGCAAGACGACGCTGCTCGGCCTCCTCCTCGGCCTGGCCGTGGCCGACAGCGGACGTCTGGAGGTCCTCGGCACGCCGGTGGGCCGGGCGTTCGAAGCGCCCGGGGGTGTCGCCGGGTTCGTGGACGGGCCGGGGCTGTACCCCTCGCTCACCGCCCGGCAGAACCTCGCCGCGCTCGCGGCTCTGCGGGGCGACGACACCCGGTCGGCCGGGATCGGCGACGCGCTGGAACAGGTGGGGCTCGCGGACGTCGCCGACGACCGCACCCGCGGCTTCTCCCTGGGTATGCGCCAGCGGCTCGGCCTCGCCTCGGCCCTGCTCACCAGGCCGCGGCTGCTCGTCCTCGACGAACCCTCCAACGGCCTCGACCCGGCCGGCAAGAAGCAGGTCCACGGTGTGCTCACCCGGCTCGCACGGGAGGGGACGAGCGTCGTGCTCTCCAGCCACCGCATGGACGACCTGGAGGCCCTGTGCTGCGAGGTCACCATCCTCGCGACCGGGCGGATCGTCTTCTCCGGACCGCTCGGGAAGCTGGCCGCCGAGAGCCGTGAACTCGACTACCGGCTGATCACCTCCGACCCCGGGCGCGCACGCCGGCTGGCCGCCGACGCGCCCGGTATCCGCCTGACCGACGACGGCCCGGTGCGCCGGAGCGGGGAGACGCTCGTGGTGCGCGGGCTGGTGCCCGCCCTCGACGGTCTGGTGGTCCGGCTCGTCCACGCGGGCATCGCGCTGCGCGAACTCTCCCCCGTGACCTCCCCGCTGGAGGCGGCGTTCCTGTCCCTGACCGAGCAGCCGCACACCGACCCCCGACGGCCGCACACCGACGTCCCGCAGGAGACCGGCCGATGACCGCACCCACCGCCCCGGCCGCGGACCCCGCCCCCGCCGCCGTACCCCCCGGGCGGGCGCACACCGCCGGCTCAGGCCGCGTCACCGTCGCCCGCGCCTACCGCTTCGAGGTCGTCAAGCTCCTCTCCCAGTGGCGGATCCGGCTGCTGCTCCTGGTGTGCTGGATCGCGCCGGCGCTGTTCGTGGCCGGGGTGAGCGCGCAGAGCACCTTGCCCACGGACACGCTCTTCGGCCGCTGGATGCACGCCACCGGGTGGGCCGGGCCGCTGGTGACGCTCGGTTTCGCCGGCACCTGGGCGCTACCGCTGCTCACCTCGGTCGTGGCCGGCGACGTGTGCGCCGCCGAGGACCGGCTGGGCACCTGGCGGCACCTCCTCGTCGCCGTCCGCTCGCCCCGGCGGATCTTCGCGGCGAAGGCGCTGGCCGGCCTGACCGTCGTCCTGCTGCTCGTGGCCGGGCTGGCCGTCTCCAGCACGGTCGGCGGCCTGGTGTCCGTGGGCAACCAGCCACTGGTCGGCCTCGACGGCCGGCTGCTCGCGCCGGGGGACGCCGCCGGCACGGTCCTGCTCGCCTGGGCCTGTGTGCTCGCCCCGACCCTGGCGCTCGCCGGGATCGGGCTCCTCGGGTCGGTCGTGCTCGGCCGCTCCCCGATGGGTCTGCTGCTGCCCGCGATCGTCGCGCTGGCGACGCAGCTCGCCCAGATGCTGCCGCTCCCCGTCGCCGTACGCCTCGCCCTGCCCGGTGACGCCTTCCTCACCTGGAACGGCCTGTTCACCAGCCCGGCGCAGCTCACCCCGCTCGTCGTCGGCATCGTCGTCAGTCTCCTGTGGGCCGTGACGACGACGGCGCTGGCCCTGCTGCTGTTCCTGCGCCGCGACTTCACCAACCCCACCGACGACGGCTCGGCGCGCCGGGCGGTCGTCACGGCCGTGCTGCCGCCCGCGGTGCTGTTCGGCGTGACGGTGGCGGTCGTGGCGGCCACGACCACGGCGACCGGCTCCGGGATCGAGCAGGCCAAGGTGCAGCACTCGCTCGCCACCGAGTTCGCCCACCTGTACCGCATGCAGACCGTGCAGCTGCACCGGCCGGCCGTCACCGAGGCGCAGTTGAAGGCCTCGGCGGCGTGCGCCAAGGCCGGTGTCCGGGACGGCGCCCGGGGCCCGGGCAACGACTGGCGGTGCGTCGTCTCCTGGCACCTGCCGGGCACCGCTGCCACCGGCTCGGCCGTCTACCAGCTCGACATCACGGCGGACGGGCGGTTCGTCGCCGACGGCGACGGTCCCAAGGACGTCAACGGCTACTTCCTGGTGCGCACGCCCACCGGGGACGCGCCGAACCCGCTGTGGCAGTTCGACGGCAACGTCGACCTGCTCGCCCCTTCCCCGGCCCTCGTCACTCCCTGACCGAGGTCTTCCTCTCCGGCCACCCCCCGATCTCTCCGATTCCGCGAAGGAATGACGTCATGCAGATAGCACGCCGCCGACGGCAGGCCGAGAAGAAGTACTACGACCTGCTGGGCAGAAGGGTCGGCCGCCGCGCGGCACTGGTCACGGCCTGCATCACCACGGCCGCCCTGGCCACCGGGACCGCGGTCGCCGGGACCCGCCAGTTCGGCACCGACCAGGTCGGCCAGGTCACCGGCAAGGGCCAGGTCGTCTCCGCCGACCAGTATCTCGACCCGTACGGCGACCGTCTCGTCATCGACGACGGCAAGATCATGTCTTCGACGGTCAGCCCGGACGGCGGCCACCTCGCCGCCGCGGTCACCGACGGCGACGCCGCGCTGGTCGTCGTGGACCTCGCGACCGGGCAGGTCAAGCAGCGCGTCGGCACCAACGCCGCCGACGACCTGCGCATCGGCAACGGTTCGGTCGGGCAGGAGGGTCCGACGTACTCCCCCGACGGCAAGCAGCTGTGGCTGGGCCAGCCCGACGGCTACACCAAGTTCACCGTCGACGCGGACGGCACCCTCGCCGACCCGGTGACCGTCAAGATCCCGGCCGACGGCAGCAAGCAGGCACTGGTCGCGGCGGCGGTGTTCTCCGCCGACGGCTCCACCGTGTACGCCGCGGTCAACGGCCAGAACCGGGTCGTGGCGATCGACGCGGCGACCGGCGCCGTCGGACGGAGCTGGGCGGTGGGCAACGCCCCGCGCGGCATGGCCCGGGTGGGCGACAAGCTCTACGTCAGCAACGAGGGCGGACGGCCCGCGAAGACCGGGGACGCCACGCTCAACTCCTACGGCACCCAGGTGCCGGCCGACCCGGAGACCGGCGCCGCCACCACCGGTACGGTCAGCGTCATCGACCTGGCCGACCCGTCCGCCGCCGTCGGCACCATCGACGTAGGTCTGCACCCGACCGCCGTGTACGCCCGGCACGGCGCGGTGTTCGTCACCAACACCGCCGACAACGACGTGTCGGTCATCAGCACGGCCAAGGACAAGGTCGTGCAGACCATCTCCACGCAGCCGTGGCCGGAGGCCTCGGTCGGCTACGAGCCCGACGCCGTGACCCTCACCGACGACGGCCGGCTGCTGGTGACGCTCGGTCGCGCCAACGCCGTCGCCGTCTACCGCTACACCTCCCCGCAGGAGCCGGTCGGTTACGTCGGCCTGCTCCCGACGGACTACTTCCCCGCCGAGATCACCACCGCGGGCGACGAGGTGGTCGTCTCCAACACCCGGGGCATCGACGCGCGCCGCCCCGACAGCGCCGGCCACGCGACCCACGACACGACGTCCAGCCTGACGCGGTTCACCCTGCCCAGCGACCGTGTCGTGCGCTCCCGGACCGCCGAGGTCTTCCGGCAGAACGGCTGGAGCGCCGGTTCCGTCCCGCTGGCCAAGGGCCACGGTCACGCCGGGCCGCAGCCGGTCCCGGCGCGGATCGGCGACCCGTCGACGATCAAGCACGTCTTCCTGATCGTCAAGGAGAACCGCACCTACGACCAGGTCCTGGGTGACGTCGCCGAGGGCGACGGCGACCCGTCGCTGACGCAGTTCGGCAAGAACGTGACGCCCAACCAGCACGCGCTGGCCGAGCAGTTCGGGCTGTACGACAACACCTACGACATCGGCACCAACTCCGCCGAGGGCCACAACTGGCTCATGCAGGCCGACAATCCCGAGTACACCGAGTCCTCGGCCGGTGAGTACAAGCGCAGTTACGACACCGAGGACGACGCCCTCGGCCACCAGAAGACCGGGTTCCTGTGGACCGGTGCGCAGCAGGCGGGCAAGAGCGTGCGGGACTTCGGCGAGTTCCAGCAGTTCCTGACCAAGCCGCCGGGCGCCGGCTGGCAGAACCTGTACTGCGACGCCAAGAACATGGACGCGACCGGCCAGGCCACCGCCTACCCCCTGAACTCGTCCTCGCCGATCCCGTCGCTCAACAGCGTGTCGGTGCCCGGCTTCCCGAAGTTCGACACCAGCGTCCCGGACCTGTACCGGTACGAGATCTGGAAGCAGGACTTCGAGCGCAACGGCCCGGCGAACCTCAACATGTTCTGGCTCTCCAGCGACCACACCGGTGGCCCGGCGAGCCCGGCCGCCCAGGTCGCCGACAACGACCTGGCCACCGGCAGGATCGTCGACCGGATCTCGCACAGCAAGTACTGGAAGGACTCGGCGATCTTCGTCGTCGAGGACGACTCCCAGGCCGGCCTCGACCACGTCGACGGCCACCGCGCCCCGGTCCAGATCATCAGCCCTTGGTCCCGGCACGGCACCGTCGACAGCCACTACTACTCGCAGATCACGATGATCCGCACCATCGAGCAGATCCTCGGGATCCACCCGATGAACCAGAAGGACAGCGCGGCCACCCCCATGCGGGGCGCGTTCACCCGTCGCCCCGACTACACGCCGTTCACCGCCCTGCCCAACAGCACGTCACTGACCGACGGCCTGAAGACCCCGCCGGCCTGCGGCATGGACACCCCCGCCGCACAGGACCCCGGCGCGGCGGCCGTACCGCCGGCGAAGGTACCGGCGGACAAGAAGACCCTCGCCGCCACCTGGGACGCCTGGAAGTCCAAGCAGCACCTGACCGGCCCGCACGCCGTCCCCGACTACGCCAACCCGGCCCAGATGAACCACCTCACCTGGTACCAGACCCACAACTGGGCCCGCCCGTACCCCGGCGAGAAGAAGATCTACGCCCCGAACGACGTACCCGGCGCCTACCTCCCGTCCCCGGAGTCCGACGGCTGACACCCACCGCACCGGCAAGGCCCCCTGCCCGCCCGACCGCCGGGCAGGGGGCCTTGCCGTGCGGGCGCCGTTCCCGGGCCGGTGGAATGGCGCGACCCGTGAGGTGGAGCGGCCCGTGAGGTGCGTGCATCGGCCCGCACAATCGGCGAAGGCTCTCCCGCGCGGCGGCCGCTAGGATGTGAGCGCACACATCCACCAGGGACGATGCCACGGACGAGAAGGGGAGAGCCTTGACTCAGCTCCCGGACGCCTCCCGGGCCCCCACGATGGCGGACGTGGCGCAAATCGCCGGTGTGTCGCACCAGACCGTCTCGCGCGTGCTCAGCGGCCACCCCAACGTCAGCGCCCGGACCCGCTCCGCGGTGCTGGAGGCCATCGAGCGGCTGGGCTACCGCCGCAATTCGGCCGCGCGGGCCCTCGCCACCCGCAGGACGCACACGCTGGGCGTCATCGCCGTCAACACCACGCTGCACGGCCCCGCCAGCACCCTCTTCGGTGTCCAGGAGGCGGCCCGGGAACGCGGCTATCTGACGTCGGCGGTGACCCTGCGCACGCTCACCGAGGCCTCGCTCACCGAGGCGATGCGGCACCTGACCTCCTGGGGAGTGGAAGGGGTCGTCGCCATCACCCCCCAGCGCGACGCCGTACGAGCCCTGGCGGCGCTCGAGCCCCCGTGCCCGGTGGTCACCGTCGAGGGCGGGCACGCCCTCGACCTGCCCGGAGTCTCGGTCGACCAGGACCTCGGGGCCCGCATGGTCACGGAACACCTCCTCGCCGCGGGCCACTCCACCGTGTGGCACGTGGCGGGCCCGGCCGACTGGCTGGAGAGCGAGGGCCGTACGGCCGGCTGGGAGAGCGCGCTGCGGGAGGCCGGGGCCGAGGTGCCTCCGGTGCTGCGCGGCGACTGGAGTCCCCTGTCGGGGTACCAGGCCGGGCAGCAGCTGGCCGGCCTGGCGTCGGCCTCCGCCGGGCGCGGAGCGGGACTGACCGCGGTGTTCGTCGCGAACGACCAGATGGCGCTCGGCGTGCTGCGGGCCTTCCGTGAGGTGGGGCTGCGCACACCGGCGGACGTGGCCGTCGCCGGTTTCGACGACACCCCGGAGGCGGAGTTCTTCCCGCCCCCGCTCACCACGGTCCGCCAGGACTTCGGCTCGCTCGGCCGCAGCAGCATCGAGCTGCTGCTGAGCCACATCGAGGGCGCCTCGACCGAGGCCGCGCACCTCACGATCGCCCCGGAACTCATCGTGCGGGCCAGCACCGCCCGCCACCGGACGCCGGCCGAGGAGCAGTAACCGCCTCCCGCAGGTGGCCAAGCTGCCGCCCCTGGCGTGACCTCGGCTTCGCCGGCGCCTGGCACTCGGCATGTGCGGCAGGAGGCAGGAGGCAGGACCCCGGAGCCGCCGCCGGCCGGGCGTGCGGTCCGGTTCAGCGGGGGAAGCAGCGGGCGACGAAGTCGTTGCGGAAGACGCCTTCGGGGTCACGGGCCGCCATGAGCTTCACGAAGCGGTCGTACTCCGGGTACAGGCCGCGCAACGCCTCGGGTCCCGTCAGGAAGAGCTTGCCCCAGTGCGGGCGGGCGGCGAAGGGTGCCAGGGTCTCCTCGATCACCTGGAGCGCCTGCGTCACGGCACGGGTGTCGGGCAGCCAGGTGAAGTGGTAGGCCACCGAGTCGCGCCGGTGGGCGGGGCTGAGCCACAGGTCGTCCGCGGCCACGCTCCGGACCTCCCCGATCTGAAGGAGGGGCGCGAACGACTCGCGTACGGCGTGCAGGGCGTCGAAGGCGGCCACGGCGTCCTCGCGCGCGACGAAGTACTCCGACTGCAGTTCGTCGCCGCTGCTCGGGGTGTGCTCGAGCCGGAAGTGCGGCAACCGCTGCGCCGACGGGCCCGGCAGACCCGCCTGCGGGGTGCAGGCGTCGGCCGGCATCCCGGGAACGGGGTGCCGCGGCCCGTCGGCCTGTCGGGCACCGAGCCACTGGCCCGGCGCCTCCGCCGGGCCGTGAGCCGCCACCCGGCGCTTGAGCCAGACCTGGTCGATCGGGTCACCCCGCCACCTGGTGAACAGGCTCACGCTGTAGCCCGCTGACATCACGTCGTCGAAGCGCTCCCGGAGCGTGGGCAGGGGCAGCCCCTCGTAGACCCACTGTTGGACGTCGAAGGCGGGCACCAGGTCCAGTGTCAGCCTGGTGATGACGCCGAGCGCGCCGAGGGCGACCACCGAGCCGGTGAAGTCCTCCTCGCCGCGTTCGGTGGTGACCAGTTCGCCGGTGGCCGAGACGTACTCGACGGCCCGTACGGCCGAGGCGATGCTCCCGTTGCCGTCTCCCGACCCGTGCGTACCGGTCGCGCAGGCGCCGGCGATCGAGATGTGCGGCAGGGAGCCCAGGTTGTGCAGGGCGAACCCGGCTTCGTGGAGGGCACCGGTGATCTCGCCGAACCGGGTGCCCGCGCTCACGGTGACGGTGCGGTCCCGCGGATCGATGTCGAGGACGCGGGGCAGGCCGGCCACGGACACCAGGTCCCCGGGGGTGTCGGCGATCGCGTTGAACGAGTGGCGGGTGCCCAGGGCGCGCACGGCCCGCGACCCGGCCACGAGTCCCCGCAGTTCCTCGACCGAGGCGGGAGCCGCCAGGCGCCGCGCTCCGAAGGTGATGTTGCCGGCCCAGTTGGTGATGGTGCTGCTCATCTAGGTCCTTCCGCTTCCTGCCGCGCCCTGGATCTATTAGTCATGGCGATTAACAAATTAGTACGCGGGCGCCCCATTGGGAAGGGCCGGGTCACCTGGGGAGCGACGGCGACCGCGTCGCTGGAGAATGCGGTCACCTGTGAGGCGGTCGCCGAGACGGCCCTGCACACGCTGCAACGCCGCGTCCGTCCCGGCCGGCCGGCCCTCCGGGCGAGCGGGCCGTGAGCGCTCGCCCCGCCGCCCCGTCACGGGCCACGGCCCTGTTAGCGTGCGCATCGTGACGGACGGCGTGTACGTGGGAAACGCGGGCAAGGACGCGGCTCTGGACCGGGGCTGGATACTCGGCCACTTCAAGGACGCGGACGATCCCCGTCACAGCGAGGACGTGGAGATCAAGTGGGGTGTCCACCCCCGGGGTGACATGCGGCGGCAGTGGGTGCGGAGCGAGGTGCGCACCACGCTGCTCGTCCTCATCGGCGGACGATTCCGCGTGGACCTGCCCGGGCGCAGTGTCACCCTGGCCGAGCAGGGCGACTACGTGCTGTGGGGGCACGGCGTCGACCACTCCTGGTACGCGGAGAAGGAGTCGGTCGTGCTGACGGTGCGCTGGCCGTCGGTGCCGGGCTACGCGGTGCCGCCGGACGGCGAGGCCGGCTGAACGGACGTACGGGCCGGGTCCGCTCGCGCCCGCACCGAGCGGCGCGGCCCGTCAGACCGGGAAGCGGCCGCAGAGCCAGTTCCCCGGTTCCGCCGGGTCGTCGCTGATCCAGTACTGCCGCCACAGCCGCGCGAAGTCCGCGCGACCTAGCCGGCCGTCCCCGTCCGTGTCGACCAGTTCGAAGACTCCCGCGGTGTCCATCGGGCGTCCGCTCCACGTCTCGACGAGCCGGTGGTGCTCCTCCGGTGAGATCCAGCCGTCGCCGTCGGCGTCGACGGCTTCGAACAGGACGTCGGCAGTGGCGGTCACCTCGTGGACCATCCCGGGCAACCTGTCGACGAGGACGAGCAGTTCCCGGAGGTCGACGGAACCGTCACCGTCGGCGTCCCCCACCGCCAGCAGCGCCGCCCACCACCCCATCAGCAGGGCCTCCACCCGGGCGCGAAGCTCCGTCCCGGGCCCCACGGCCGGCAGCCGGCTCCAGCGGGCGACGAGCGCCTCGAAGTCCTCCCGGCGGAGGTACCCGTCGGCGTCGGCGTCGAACGCGGCGAACATCGCCGCGAGCTTGCGCTCCTGGAACACGCTGGCCATGAGCAGCCCCCTCGACGCCGAACCGGACCCTCGGACCGCTTGCCGCGCCCCTCGTACGGCACGGCGGGCCGTCACCACGCTACGGCCGGGTCCCCTCACTCCTCCACGGGCACATCCGTGCGGTGACCGCGTGTTCGACCAGGCATCCGCGCCCGCTCCCCCGGCCGCGTGGCCGCCCGGGTACCTCGGCGGGACGGCGTTTCGCCTGTCCGCCCGGGCCGTGCACCGCTGTACTGTCGGCCCGTGGGGCAGCAGCCTGAGCAGCACGCCGAGGGCGCGGGACCGTTCACCACGCGGCTCACCTGGTATCCGCCCGACGGCGGCAGCGCCGTATGGGAGTCCCGGCTCGCGCGGCGGCGCGGGGTGCTCTCCGTCCGGCCCCCCGGTGCGGCGGCCCCCCGGCACCGTCGTGCGGACGCCGTGGCCCTCACCCGGCTGCGCGTGCTCAACGCCGTCGCGGCGACGGCCTTCGTCGTCGGCGGAGCGCTCTTCGCCGCCGGTGCGGCCGTCGCGCAGTTCGGCGACAGCGATGCCACCACGTCCGCGTCCCTCTACTTCGCCGGTGGCCTGTTCTTCAACACCGGCGGGTACGTCTCGCTGCTCCAGGTGGTCAACGCGCCCCGCCATGTCGCCGGGGGCGAGGGCCGGCTGGTCACCCGCGACTGGCGGTGGTGGAGCTACGAGCCGGCGCGAGTGGACTGGCTGAGCACGTTCGTCCTGTTCGCGGGGACCCTGGTCTTCGCCGTCAACCTGCTGGACTCCTTCCTGCACGGCCTGAGCACCCAGCAGGTCAACCGGCTGATCTGGGCACCCGACGTGATCGGATGCGTCCTCTTTCTGATCTCCGGCCACCTGGCCCTCGTCGAGATCTGCCACGGCCGGCCCTGTCTGCGCCCGCGTGACCTCGGTTGGTGGATCGTCGCCGTCAACCAGTTCGGCTCCGTCCTGTTCATGGCCTCGGCGCTCGCCGCCTACACCCGCCCCGCCACCGGCAGCCTCGTCAACGCGGACATCGCCAACTGGGGCACCCTCACGGGCGCCCTGTGCTTCTCCCTGGCGGGCCTGCTGCAACTCGGCGAACACCCATGAGGCACCTCCATGAGGTCACCGCAGCGGCGCCGCCGCCTCGCGGGCAGGCCCTCGGGCCTGCCCGCGGGGGTCAGCTGCCGACGTGGATGCGGGGGCGCCGGTCGGGGTCGGGCTCGTTGCGGCGGATGATCTCCCGGGTGATCGGCGCGGTGTCTCCGCGGCCGAGCAGGAAGTAGCGCAGCATGTGCCGCAGCGGGCTGCCCTCGGACCAGGCGAAGTAGCAGTGCGGGCGCACTCCGGTGGCATCGCGCAGGGCGAGCAGGATGGCGGCGATGGCGTTCGGGGCGGCCGGTGCCTCGGCGCGCAGGACGCGGTGCCCGTCGACCTCGACGCCCCGCACGGTGAGGGTCTCGCTGAAGTCCGACGGGTCGACCACGTCGATCTCCAGGAACAGGACGTCGGCCGGGCCGGGGACGGGGTTGGTCCCGCGCTGCTCGTGCTCCTTGGCGCTGTATTCGGCGGCGTCCCCGGCCTGGCGGCGGTTGGCGACCAGGTTGATCGAGTCGTCGTGCGCGAGGGTGTCGGCGATGAACCGGCGGGCCGTCTCGTCGAAGACCAGGCGGTCGGCGCGCAGTTCCGTGGTGCGCGCGACGCGGGAGATCAGCGAGACGAGGATGATGCCGGCGATGAAGACGCCGGAGATGGCGATGCCGTCGGGTTTGTCGACGATGTTGTAGACGAGGGCGTAGAGGAGGATCAGGGTCAGCAGGCCGAATCCGACGGCCATGGGGCGCCGGCCGCGGCGGGTGACCGACACCGTGACGGCGAAGGCCCCGGAGACCATCATGGCCAGGATGCCGGTGGCGTAGGCGCCGGCCTGCGCGTCGACGTCGGCACCGAACGCGAGGGTGATGAGCACGCACAGGGTGGTGTAGACGAGGACGACAGGGCGTATCGCCCGTCCCCACTCGGGGGCCATGCCGTAGTCGGGCAGGTAGCGGGGCACGATGTTGACCAGTCCCGCCATGGCGGAGGCGCCGGCGAACCACAGGATGAGGATCGTGCTGATGTCGTAGGCGGTGCCGAAGGCCGCTCCGACGCGCTCGTGGGCGAGCCACGCCAGCGCCCGGCCGTTGGCACCGCCACCGGGTTCGAACTCCTTGTGCGGGATCAGCACGGTGGTGACGAAACTCGAGGACAGCAGGTAGACGCTCATGATGAGCGCGGCGGTGGTCAGCAGCCTGCGGGTGTTGCGGATGCGGCCGTTCAGCCGCTGCTCGTCGTCGGCTCCACCGGCGGAGATGAGCGGCATCATGCTCACTCCCGTCTCGAAGCCCGACAGGCCCAGGACCAGCAGCGGGAAGGCCAGCAGCGCGGGCGTCAGCACACCTGCGAAGCCGCTTCCGCCGTGGGCGAGCGCGTGCGACCAGGTCGACAGCGCCCCCGGGGTGCTGAAGACGTCCACCAGGCCGACGGCGATGACCACCGCGTTGAGGACCAGGAACAGCGCGACCAGCGGAATGGCCACACTGACCGCCTCACTGAACCCGAGCAGGAACACGCCTCCCAGGACCAGCAGCAGCGCCACGGTGAGGATCACCTCGTGACCGTGCAGCGCGCTGGGGAAGAAGGGGTTCTCGACGACGTGCACGGAGGCGTCCGCGGTCGACAGGGTGATCGTGATGAGCCAGGACGTGGCCACGAAGCCGAGCAGCACCAGGACGAAGAGCTTGCCCCACCAGAACGGCAGCAGGTCCTCCAGCATCGCCACCGACCCGGCGCCGCGCGGGCTCTCCTTGGCCACCCTGCGGTACATCGGCAGCATGCCCAGCAGGGTGAGCGCCACGATCAGCAGCGTCGCCAGCGGTGAGGACGCCCCGGCCGCGAGCGCGGCGATGGCCGGCACGTAGGCCAGGCTGGAGAAGTAGTCGACGCCGGTCAGGCACATGACCTTCCACCAGGCGTACTGCTCGCTGTGCTGCTCACCGGCCGCCCGGCCGACCGGCTGGACCCGGTGACGGAGCAGCCACTGGGCCAGCGCGCTCGTCGGCCGCGTCGAGAGGGCGGGGCTGTCGACCTCTTCCGGCAGCGCTGCTCTCTGAGGGGTGTCCTTCATGTCTTCTCCGTGGCCTTCCTGCCCGCGTCGTGGTCCCGCCGCGGCTGCGGCGCGCAGTGACGACCGCCCAGTATGCGTTCCTCCGGTGCCGCCGGTGACGACGGGTGCACCGTCGCGCCCGCGCCTGGGCCGTCTTCCCCATCAGCGGGACTTCATCGCCTCTTCCGTCCGCGATCCGGTGCGCGCGCGGTCCCGGGCCGGGACGGACGGCGGGCGGGTGTCACTGCGCGTCCTCCCGCTGCCGCCGGAAGGGGAGCCGACGCCGGACCGGGACCCGCTGCTGCCGGACGGTGGTGCCCGTACTCGCGGCGGCGCGGGCCGGGGCGTCGGGGAGGGTGAAGGCGAAGGCCGACGTCGCCGCGGCGAGTGCCGCCAGTACGAGGTAGGCGTGCTGGTAGGCGGTGACGGGCGGGTGCGCGGCGGCCGCCGCGGGGGTGCTCAGGACCAGGGCCGCGGTCACCACCGCGGGCGCGAGGGCGCCGCCGGTCTGCCGTACGACGGTGTTGAGCGTGGAGGCCTGGGCCAGGTCCCGCCGGTCGAGGGTGGCGAGGGAGGCCACCGTCGTCGGCATGAAGACGCCGCCCATGGCGATCCCTAGCAGGAACATGCAGCCGCGGAAGGTCCACAGGCCGGTGCGCTCGTCGCAGGCGGCGAGCAGCAGCAGGACCGCGCTGACACCGGCCAGGCCGCAGCCCACGATGAGCCGGGGGCCGACCCGGGCGTAGAGAACGCCCGCCACCTGGACGGTGAGCAGGACACCGAAGGCCTCGGGGAAGGTGGTGGTGCCGGACTCCAGCGCGCTGCGGCCCTGGGCCTGCTGGAGGAAGAGCGGCCCGAGGTACATGGCGCCGAGGATCGGCACCAGGCCCACGAGGTTGATCAGGTTGGTGTCCCGGAAGAGCCGGTCGGCGAAGAGGCGGAGCTTCAGCAGCGGTTCGGTCGTGCGCAGTTCGAAGGCGACGGCGGCGGCGAGCAGGACCGCGCCCAGGACGAGGGTGGTCAGGACGGCGGCGGAGGTCCAGCCGCGGTTGGGGCCCTCGCAGATGCCGAACATCACGGTCCCCAGGGCCGCGGCGCTCAGCAGCAGCCCGGTGAGGTCGAACCGGCCGGGCCGGCGACCGTCGTGCCGGGCCAGGAACAGCACGCCGAACAGCACGGCCGGCAGTCCCACGGGCACGTTGACGTAGAAGACCCAGCGCCAGGACAGGTGGTCCACCAGCAGCCCGCCGAGGATCGGGGCGGAAGCGGGGGCGATCTGCTGGGGGACGATCATGTAGCGGGATATGCGCACCTGCTGGGCGGAGTCGAAGGTGGCGAAGAGCATGGCGGCGGAGGCCGGGAAGAGCACTCCGGCGGACAGGCCCTGGGCCGCGCGGAAGGCGACGAGCTGCCGGAGGTCGGCGGCCGCGCCGCACAGCAGGGACGCGGCCAGGAACGCGACCAGGGCGGTGAGCAGCACGCGCTTGGCGCCGAACCGTTCGACGAGCCAGCCGGAGGCCGGGATGGCCATGGCCAGGCAGACGGGATAGACGACGACCATCCCGTCGAGGGCGGCGGTGGTGAGCTGGAACTGCCGGGCGATCGACGGGAGCGCCACCGTGGTGATCGCTCCGTCGACGATCGCGATGAACGTGACGCTCACGCACATGATCGGGACGACCAGGCGCTGGTCGAGGCGGAGGGTGGTCCGGGACAGGCGGGGTCGTGGGAGCAGCAGCACATGCTGAGCATACTCACTATGTGCGTGCTCATAGAATGGGGTTTTCGGCGGACGGGGAACGGCGTGGCAGTGCACGGCAGCAGCGACATCCTGGTGGACGAGCTGTACGAGACGGCCCATCAGCTGCGCCGGTTCGCGGAGGCGAGGCTGCGGACCGGCGGGGCCTCGGTCGCGCGGCTGCGCGCCCTGCGGATGCTCGCGCGGGCGGACGAGCCCCTGAGGATGCGGGATCTGAGCGACATGATGGGGGTCGCGGCGCGCACCACGACGACCATCGTCGACAGCCTCGAACGCGACGGCCTGGTCGAGCGGGTCCGTCATCCGCACGACCGGCGGGCGTTCCTGCTGCGCCTGACCGAGGAGGGCCGGCTGTGCCACCGCGAGGCGGAGGAGGTGGACCGGCTCGCCCTGGCGGAGGCGACGGCCACCCTGAGCCTCGATGAGCGCGCCCAGTTGAGGACCCTGCTCGCGCGCATCAGGACCGCGACGTCCTGACAGCCCGGCCGGGTCCGGCTCACCCGGGCCCGGCCCGGCCCGGTTCGACCCGGCTCCCGGTGACCCTGGGCACCGGTGGCGTGACCTGGAAAAACGACGGCGCGTGGTCCAGTCCGCTCCTGGGTGTCCTGTACAGGGACAGCGCACCCGGAGGCGGTGAATTGGTCTAGTCCCTTTCTGGTCCAGACCATTGACCCGGCCCGGTGGCGGGCGTATTCCAGTAGTCGGCAACAGCGCTTCCGCGCAAGGACTTTGGCCACCCCCTCCACACACCGGGACTTACATGAGACTCGTGCGTTCCTTCCGCGCGGCCCTCACCGCAGCCGTCACCACGGCCGCCGTGACGGGCCTCGCCCTCACGGGAACCGGCACCGCCCAGGCCGCGACACCCCTGCCGAGCCACGTCTTCGCCCCCTACTTCGAGGCGTGGACCGGCGAGAGCCCGGCCGCCCTGTCCGCCCAGTCGGGCGCCAAGCACCTGACGATGGCGTTCCTCCAGACCGCGACCAAGGGCTCCTGCACGCCGTACTGGAGCGGCGACACGAGCATGCCGGTCGCCGCCTCGACCTTCGGCGCCGACATCAAGACCATCCAGGGCAACGGCGGCGACGTCATCCCCTCCTTCGGCGGCTACACCGCCGACACCACCGGCACCGAGATCGCCGACAGCTGCACCGACGTCCAGCAGATCGCCGCCGCGTACGAGAAGGTCATCACCACCTACGACATCTCGCGGCTCGACATGGACATCGAGGTCGACTCGCTCGACAACGCCGCCGGCATCGACCGCCGCAACAAGGCCATCAAGCTGGTCGAGGACTGGGCGGCGGGCAACGGGCGCAAGGTGGAGATCTCCTACACCCTGCCGACCACCACGCACGGCCTCGGGGACACCGGTGAGGCGCTGCTGCGCAACGCGGTGAGCAACGGCACCCGGGTCGACGTCGTGAACCTGATGACGTTCGACTACTACGACAACCAGGCCCACGACATGGCGAAGGACACCCAGACCGCCGCCCAGGGCCTGTACGACCTGCTCGCCCAGCTGTACCCGGGCAAGACCCCGGCGCAGCTGTGGAACATGGTCGGCGTCACCGAGATGCCGGGCGTGGACGACTTCGGCCCGGCGGAGACCTTCAGCCTGGCCAACGCCCGGACCGTGTACGACTGGGCGGTGTCGAAGGGCATCAACACCCTGTCCTTCTGGGCTTTGCAGCGGGACAACGGCAGTTGTGCGGGCGGTGCCGCCGCGGACAACTGCTCGGGCATCGCGCAGAACACGTGGGACTTCACGCACGTCTTCGCGCCGTTCACCGGCGGTGGCACCACCACCCCGGCCAACGACTTCTCGCTCGCGCTGACCCCGGCCTCCGGGTCCGTGACGGCCGGCCAGTCGGCCACGGCCACCGTGAAGACGGCCGTGACCAAGGGCGCGGCGCAGAACGTCCAGCTCAGCGCCAACGGGGCCCCGGCGGGCGTCACCGCCTCCCTCAGCCCCACCTCGGTCACCGCAGGCGGCTCCGCCACGCTCACGCTGGCCACCACCTCCGCCGCGGCCTCGGGCACCTACACGGTCACCGTGACCGGCACCGGTGCGGCGGGCAGCCACTCGGCCGCCTACGTCCTGACCGTCACCGGCGGTTCCGGCAGCCAGTGCACGGCCGCCCCGTGGGCCAAGGACAAGGTGTACACCGGCGGGCAGCAGGTGTCGTACAAGAGCCACACCTGGAAGGCCAAGTGGTGGACGACGGGCGAGGAGCCCGGAACCACCGGTCAGTGGGGCGTCTGGCAGGACCTCGGCGCCTGCTGATCCCCTGAGGACCGGTCAGGCCCTCGCGGCCCCCGGTCACCGAGCGGCCCGGTCTCCGTCCCCACAGCGGAGACCGGGCCGCTCGCCGCGCTCCTCCCGCTGTCAGTGCCGGGTGGAAGACTGCCCGGCATGAGCGAACAGGATGGGAAAGCGGTCCTCCTCCGCTATCTGCAGGAGGCGCGTGACGCCCTGGTGTGGAAGCTCGACGGGCTTTCGGAGTACGACGTCCGCCGTCCGCTGACCTCCACCGGCACCAACCTGCTGGGACTGGTCAAGCATGTCGCCGGCGTGGAACTGGGCTACCTCGGCGACACGTTCGGGCGCCCGTACTTCGGCGCGGAGCCCCCGCCCTGGTGGTACACGCGGGACGCGGACCCCAACGCGGACATGTGGGCCACGGCGGACGAGTCACGGGCGGAGATCGTCGGACTGTACCGCCGGGCGTGGGAACACTCCGACCGTACGATCGCGGCCCTGCCGCTCGACGCGGTCGGCCGGGTCCCGTGGTGGCCGCGGGAGCGGGCGGAGGTGACCCTGCACCACGTGCTGGTGCGGGTGATCTCGGACAGTCAGCGGCACGCCGGTCACGCCGACATCGTGCGTGAGCTGATCGACGGCTCCGTCGGGTCCGCGCCGGGCAAGGACACCATGCCGCCCGGGGATCAGGCGGCCTGGGAGGGCCACCGGCGCCGGCTGGAGGAGGTGGCCCGGGAAGCCGGTGGCCGCTGAACGCCCCCTCGCACCACCCCGCCGGTCACGGGCCCGGCGCGGTGCCCCGGGCGCAGTGGTGGTGGAGGTCGCCGAGGGCGGTGAGGACGAAGATGTTCGCCAGACTCGGGAAGTCGTAGGGAACCGGCCGGGGCGCCACCTGGTCGGAGGGTGAGCGGAAGCCGCCGTCGGCCTCCTGGCGCCGCAGCAGGAAGGTGAGGGCCGGCCCGGTCCAGGACGGCCGCCCGAGGTGGGCGGCGACGCCGAGGGAGTGCGCGGTGCTGATCACGTCACTCGCGTCGCCGGGACACCGGCCGAAGCCGCCGTCCGCGTTCTGCGCCGCGGCCAGGAACCGCCCGGCCCGGGCGAAGCACCTGCCGATACGGCCCGCCAGGGGTCCGCTCAGCTCCGGCGGCAGGTGGAGCAGGGCGCCGGTGGCGCGGCGGATCGCATGGGCCTCGGCCAGGCTCCAGCTGCGCTCGAACGACCCGTCGGGCCGCTGCGCGTCGAGCAGGTGCCCGGCGGCGGCCCTCAGCACCGCGGTGTGCCGGGGGTCGGGGGCGAGAGCGAGCAGGGCGTTGGCGGTCATCACGGCCTCCGAGGGGTGGCCGCGCAGATAGGTGGGGAAGCCGCCGTCGTCGTTGGCCAGTGCGGCCAGGTGGTCGCGCCCGGCGCGGACCGGACCGGCGTAGCGGCCGGCGTCGATGGCGTGGAGGGCTTCGACGACGGCGCCGGTGCTCTCCGTGTCGCACTGGGTGACCCGCTCGGTGTAGGCCCAGCCACCGTCGGGGTTCTGGTGGGCGGCGAGGTGGTCGCCGATCCGCAGGAGCAGAGCCCGGTGCTCGGGCCGGGCGCAGCGGCTCAGGGCGAGGGCGGGCAGGGCGCTGAGCCAGAGGGTGTGGTCCGGCACGAACGGCATTCCCCCGTCCGGGCCGCGCACGTTCAACAGGGCGTCCGTCCCGTCGCCGACGCGCCGGTCACCGGGGGCGCAGCAGCTCAGGGCGAGCAGTGCCAGCAGGTGCGCGCCGACGTTGCCCTCCCACACCTCCCGGCGGCCGGCCGTGAGCCTGCCGAGCAGGAAGCGGCGGTCCTCGGCCGCGCTCGGCCGTCCGAGGCCGTGGGTGGCGATGACGCGGACGGCGCACGCGGACACCTCGACCCAGGACGCCTGTCCGCGGTAGGCGAGCGTGGTCGCCGCCTCGGGGTACGGGCCGCCGCCGAGGAGGGCCAAGCAGGTGGCGAGGGTCAGCTTCTTGCGCGGGCTGGTGTGGTGGGAGAAGCCGTCCAGTGGTCCCACGGGTGCGCCGGACCGGCCGGCACGCCCCAACGCGGCTTCCGCGAGGGCGCGTTCGACCGCGTTGAGCTGCGGGTCGGCGTACCGGGCGGCGATGAAGCGCAGGAGCGCCCGCCGCACCTGCGGGTACCGGTCCTCCCGCCTGAGCAGGGCGAGCATCAGCGACGTCTCCAGCACCCGGCCCGCCGCCGCTTCCGGGAACGCCCCCCGCTCGTCGAAGACGGCCGCCACGCGCTCCGCCAGCAGCGTCGTCCGCGTCGTCAACGGCAGCACGGCAGCCCCCTCGTGTTCCCGTGGTGCACCCCGCGTCCGTACCGCCACCGTACGCACGCCGTGCCGACGGCGGGTGCGGAGTGCCGGGACCACCGGTTGTCAAGGAGCGGAGACCGGCCGCCGGGGCGGCGCCCGCGCGGCTTCCGGCTGACGGCGTGTCGGGTGCGTACGGCGGCGTCCGCGTCCCGAACGGCCGGATCCGTGGCGGTGTGCGCCGTGTCACGCACATACATTGCCATATGAGTTGTGTGCATCACAGCGGAAATGTCCATTTATGGGGCATGCTCGATGCAGTTGCCCGCTCCCGAAGTGGAGCCTGTGGGGCTTCTCTTGGGCACCCGGTTCGAAGGTGACCCATGGCACAGCACTCGTGACGTTCCCCCGTCCCCCCGTCCCCCCGTTCCCCCAGTTCGCCCCGATCCCTCCGGGAAGGTGCCGCACAATGGCCGCTTACCTCTGTCCTCCTGCCGTGATACACGGCGAGCACACCGTGAAGACCAGCCAGATCGTGGCGGAGGTGCGCGACCGCCACCCGCATGCGGCGTGGGCGCCGCGGATCGACGGCATCGCGGCCGGCACGGGCATCGACAGCCGTGGCTGGATGCTGCCCCTGGAGACGGCCGTCGCCCCCGGCAGCGGCAACGCCCTGCGGGCCGTCGGCGTCGAGCCGGCCCACGAGGCGCTGGCCCGCGAGGGGTTCGGCCGGCAGGACGTGGACCGCGTGATCGCCGCCCTCGAGACCGTGCCCGCCCCGCAGACCGTGCAGGAGCGCACCGCGCCGGCCTGGGAGGCCGTGCAGTCGTACGGGGAGCGCGCGGCCCGCGGAGCCCTGCAGACGGCCGGCCTCGACGCCTCGGAGGTCGACTGCCTGATAACCAGTCACTCCACCACCCCGGCGCTGCCCGGTCTGGACGTGGCCCTGGCCAACCGGCTCCCGCTCCGCGACGACGTGATGCTGCTGCCGGCCACGCAGTGGGCCTGCGTCGCGGGCACCCGCTCCCTGGCGCTGGCCGCGGATCTGGTGGCCGCGGACCCCGACCGGGTGGTCCTGGTCGTCATCGCGGAGGCGCTGAGCACGACCTACCAGCCCGCCGACGACACCCTCGAGTCCCTGATCGTCCGGCTGCTGTTCGCGGACACCGCGGTCGCCGCGGTGGTCACCGGCCGCCGGCGGCGCGAGTCGGTGCTGCGGCTGGACGCCGCCTGGCACCACACCCTGCCCGGCACCCAGGACCTGCACCGTCTCGAGACGCGGGCGGACGGCACCCACTTCGTGATGGACCGGCGGGGGCCGCGTGCCGTGCAGGAGACGGTCACCGCGATGTGGGAGTGGCTGCGCGTCCGCTACCAGGACCACCCCGGCTCCTGGCACCCCGACGTGCTGCTCGCCCACCCCGGCGGGACGCGGGTGCTGGAGTACATGGAGCAGACGATGCCCGAGGCCTGGCCGTCGGGGCTGCTGGACTACAGCCGGGACAGCTACACCAGCGGCAACCGCGGCGGCGCCGCCGTGTTCGACATCCTGCGCCGGGCGCACGACGCCGGGTTGCAGAAGGCCGGGAACCGCGCCGTGCTCTACGCGGCGGCGCCGGGCCTCACCGCCACCGCCCTGGACGGGGAGTGGCTGTAGGGCGCGGCGGCGCCGGTCATCTCGCGACCTCCGCCCAGACCACCTTCCCGGTGTCCGTCCACCGCACCCCCCACCGGGTGGTGAGCTTGTGCAGGATGTGCAGGCCGCGCCCGCCGTCGTCGAACAGGTGGCCGCGTCGCAGCCGCGGTCTGCCGTTGCCGGCGTCGCCGACCTCGCACAGCAGGCCGTGCCCGGTCCTGATCAGCCGTACCGTGACGGGCCCGGCCGCGAAGCGCACCGCGTTCGTCACCAGCTCGCTGACCAGCAGCAGCACGGTGTCCCGGGTGTCGTCCCTGACCTGCCACAGCCGCAGCAGCGCGGACACCTGGACACGTGCCTGGGCCGGGGCGTCGTAGCGGGCGGGCAGCCGCCAGGTCGCGGTGTCCCCCTTGCGGTAGCCGATCATGCGGGCCAGCAGCAGGGTCACGTCGTCGCGCTGGGGCACGGGGGCCAGGGCGGAGACGACGTGCCGCGCGGCCTGCTGCAGGGCGTCCCAGGGGTGCACCGTGGACACGACGTCCGCCAGCCTGGCGATGCCCTCGTCGATCGGCACGGCCGGGTCCTCCACCAGGCCGTCGGTGTACAGGGCGAGCGTGGAGCCCGGGGGTGCGCCGAAGGTGTGCACGTCGTACGGTTCGCGCAAGGCGAACTCGGCGCCGAGGCCGGGGTGCGGGCGGACCGCGAGCGGGCCCGCGTGCCCGTCGGGTGAGACCAGCACCGGCGGGAGGTGACCGGCGCTGGACAGGGTCACGTGGTGGCTGACCGGGTCGTAGAGGGCGATGCAGCAGGTCGACCCGAGGGCGCTGTAGCCGGCCGTCAGCCCGGACTCGGTGTCGTCCAGCAGCGTCACGGTCTCGTCCAGGTGCTCCAGCACCTCGTCGGGTGCCAGTCCCGCGGACAGCAGCGCCCGGGCCTCCATGCTGAGCTGTCCCATGGTCGCCGCGGCTCCCAGGCCGTGCCCGACGACGTCACCGACCACCAGCGCGGTGCGGCCGTCCGGCAGCGGGAAGCTGTTCACCCAGTCGCCGCCGACGCCCGCGCTGTCGGGGGTGGCGGGCTGGTAGACGCTGGCGATCTCGATGGTGTCGCCGCCGGTGCGGGGCAGCAGGCGGCGCTGCAGGGCCAGCACCTGGGTGTGCTCGCGCTGGTGCTGCCGGGCCAGGTCGACGTGGTGGGCGGTCCGTGCCACCAGTTCCTGGAGGTCGAACAGCTCGCTGTCGCGGAAGGGGCTGTCCGAGCGCCGCCAGACCTCCGCCACGCCCAGGACCACGGGCGGCGCGCTGTCCAGCACCAGCGGGATGCAGGCCACGCCCGCCGACCGGTCCCCCGGCACCAGGGCACGCACGGTCCGTGGACTGCCGAGGACCCGCTCGACCGCCTCCCGGTCGGGGATGACGATGGTCTGCGGGGTGTCGTCCCGCAGCACCGCCTGGGCCAGCAGGCGACTGGCGTCGCCGGGCAGATCGTCGCCCGGGGTGACGTACCCCTCGGGCCACGCCCGGTCGGGCACCAGGGCCGCCCGCCGCAGCCGGATGCGCCCCCGCGGCTGCCCGGCGACCCCCTCGCCCGTCCACACCGCGAAGTCGAGGTCGACGGCGGCCACGTCTCCCCAGGCCAGCAGGGACTGCGCCAGCGACTGCGCGGTCTCGCCGATGTCCAGCGAGGTGCCGATCGCGGTCTCGGCGGCGTACAGGTGCAGCCTCCTGGCCATGGCGATCACGGAGACGGTCAGGCCCTCCTCGGGCGCCGCGGCGGGGAGAATGCTCATCGAGACCACCAGCTCCGACCCGTCACCGCGCCGCAGCCGCTGGATGCGGGCGACGTGCGCCTCTCCGCTGTCCACCACCTGCCGCAGCCGCCGGGTGACCGTGGGTACGTCCCCCTCCGGCAGGAGGTCCACGAAGGGCCTGCCCGCCGCCGCGTCCAGGCCCGCGAACACCGGCGCGTCCAGGTTGCAGCGGGTGATGATCAGGTCCCGGTCCAGGTTGACCGCGCCGAGGATCTGCTCCTGGCGGCCGGCCGCCAGGTCGTCCGGGGCGGGTCGGCGCGCGCCGCGCTCCCCCTGCGCGTCACCGCCGCCGGCGTCGCCACCGGCGCCCGCTGTCGTCCCGCCGCGTGGCAGGTAGCGGCCCAGTGCGCTGCTGACCAGGCCGAACGCGGAGGACGACGAAGGGGAGGGTGTGGAGTCCATACGGCTCTCTCGGCAGTCCCCGGCGCAGCGCCGGGGCCGTACTCGGTCCCGTGCGACGGGGCCCCGAGATCCCTGACCGCACATCTCATTCAATAACACCGGCGGTCACTTCGCCCACACCAGTCGATCGCGGTGCACGCGGACGGTGACGGAACGCCGCGGACGGTGAGCCGACGCACGCGTGGGCGTGTCCGCCCGGTGGGTGCACCGGGCGGACACGCCCGTGCTCAGCGGCGCACCGCGTGAGCGGCCGGTGCGGCCCGGCTGCCGGCCGCGGTCGCGGCGGCCGGGAGCGTCCAGTTCTGCGCACCCGTGCCGTTGCAGGTGTAGATCTGCAACTGGGTGCCCTCGGACGTGGCGGAGTTCGGGACGTCCAGGCACTTCCCGGACGCCGGGTTCACCAGGGACCCGGCCGTACCCGGCTTCCACTGCTGCGCGCCGGTGCCGTTGCAGCGGTAGAGCTGGACCGGTGTGCCGTTGGCGGTACCGCTGTTGCTGACGTCCACGCACTTGCCGAGCACGCGGAGTGTGCCGTCGGAGGCGACCGTCACGTCCTGGGCGTAGGACTGGTTGCAGCCCCAGGTCTGGATGTGCGTGCCGTCCCCGGTGCCCGAGTTGGCGACGTCGACGCAGAGCTTCCCGCTGCCGCCCGTCACGCCCGAGGTGACCGGCCCGACACGGGGTGCCGCCGGGGCCGCGACGCCACCGGAGTAGGAGGGCGGGGCGGCCGAACCGCCGGATGCCCAGGCGGTGTTGGCCGCGGTGCCCAGCGTGTAGGTGAGGGTGCCGCCGGAGGTGAGGGCCGTGGCGGGCGCGTAGGCGTTGTTCCAGGCGTCCGCGTTCCAGGTGGCGGACTGGACGTAGGGCGCGTCGTCGGCGGCCCCGTTGCCGTTGACGGTCAGCGTCCTGCCCGACGGCAGGGCCACGACCGCCTGCGGGAAGACCGGGGAGCCGAGGGCGAGGTCGGCGGTGCCCGGGGTCTGCGGGAACATGCCGAGCGCGGACCACACGTACCAGGCGCTCATCGCACCGAGGTCGTCGTTGCCGTCGGCGAGCCCGCTCGGGGTGTCGGACCAGATCTGGTTCTGGATGGCCCGGACCGTGCCCTGCGTCTTGTACGGCGCCCCGGTGTAGTCGTACTCCCACGGCAGTTCGATGCTGGGCTCGTTGCCCACCCACGCGTAGCCCTTGTCACCGGTGAAACTGCGCAGCACGGTGTCGAGGTAGTGGTTCATGGCGGTGTTGCCGCCCTTGGCCCGGGCGAGTCCGGCGACGTTGAACGGGATCATGCCCGTGTAGATCCACGAGTCGCCCTCGACCATGTCCGTGCCGCTGGTGGGGTCGAAGCCGCCGGTCCACGACCCGTTGGCGTTGCGGGGCTCCACGAACCCGGAGGCGGGGTTGAGCACGTTGCGCCAGTCCTGCGCGCGGGCGGCGTACGTCTTCTGGTCGGCGCTGTCACCGAGGGAGCCGGCCAGCGCGGACAGGGCGAAGTCGGCGGTGTCGTACTCCAGCGTGGTGGCGACCGGCCCGTAGAAGTTGCAGCAGCCGTAGCTGCCGTCGTGCGGCATCCAGCCGGGCGAGTTCAGGTAGTTCAGGCCCGGCCGGTCGTTGTTGGTCTTCGATGCCTGGGCGACGAGGCCCTGGAGCGTCTCGGCGGTGTCGAACTGCCGTGCGCCGAAGGCGTAGTAGTCGGCGATGATGGCGGCGGCGGGGTCACCGACCATGACGTACGACTCGCCGTTGTACTCGGACCACTTGGGGAAGAGGCCGGTCTGGCGGTAGTCGTCGAGCATCGACTGCGCCGTGTCGGAGGCCACCTGGGGGTCGATGAGCGCCTCCAGCTGTGCCTGGGAGCGGTAGATGTCCCACCCGGAGTAGTTGCCGTAGACGGCCTGGTGACCGGAGTCGACGGTGTGCGTGCGGCCGTCGAACCCCGCGTACTGCCCGTTGGTGTCGCTGACGATGTTCGGGTGCAGCAGCGAGTGGTAGAGCGCCGTGTAGAACATCCGCTGGTGCGCCGCGCTGCCGCCGCCGATCTGGATCTTGCCGAGTTCCGCGTTCCACGCGTTCTGGGCGGCGCCGCGGGTGGCGTCGAAGTCCCAGCCCGCGTTCTCCGCGGCCCGGTTGGCGGTGGCGTTGGCGACGGAGACGTAGCTGATGCCGACCTTGGCCTGCACCGTGGGGTGGGCGGTCGCGTCGAACGTCACGTACCCGTTCTGAGCCGCGGCCTGGGGAGTCTCGGCCGTGGCGGAGGAACGGGCCTTGCCGGAAGCGGGGGCCGGCTTGCCGTGCAGCACCGGCTTGTTGGGCTTCTCCGCGGCGTTCCGGTCGGCGCCGTGGACGGTCGGCCGGCGGAGGGTGGACGTGGCCGCGGGGGTGCCGCTGCTCTTGAACGGCTGGTCGAAGACCATGTCGAAGTAGACGGTGTAGGTGTTGCCCGCCCCGCAGAAGCGCCCGCTGGTGACCTGTCCGCTCACCTCGGTGGGCGAGACCACGGTGAACTGGGTGTTGTTCGCGCCGTTCTGGCTGCCCGTCAACTTGAAGACGAGGTTGGCCTGCGTGGTCGAGGGGAACGTGAAGCGCGCCATGCCGCTGCGCCTGGTGGCGGTCAGCTCGGTGGTGACCTTGTTGTCCAGCGCCACCTTGTACGTGCCGGCGGAGGCGGTCTCGTTGGCGTGCGAGAAGCTGTCGGTCGCCGAGGTGCTGACGGCGCCGACGGTCGGGAGCACCGGGACGTCGGCGGCGGCGCCGCAGCCCGGGCCCGCGATGTGGGTCAGGCTGAAGCCGGTGATCGACTTGTCGTTGTACTCGTAACCGCCGCCCGGGGGCCGCGAGGGGGTGTCGGGGCTCCACTGCACCATGCCGAACGGCACGTCGGCGCCGGGGAAGTCGTTGGCCTCGTTCGACGTCCCGATGAACGGGTCGACGAGCGTGGCGGGGGCGGTCACCAGGGACGCGGCGGCGGGTGCCGCCGCTGCGGCGGGTGCGACGAGGAAGGTCGCGGCGAGAGCGGTCGCCGCCAGCAGCCCGATGCCCAGGGCCGCGGGTGGACGGGGGGTGGGTCTCATGTCCGTCGTGCTCCTTGTGCTCGTGTCCACCTGGTCCGGGACCGGCGGGCAGCGTGCGGGACAGGACTGTGCGAGAGGCTCTGACAACGTTGTCTACCGACCGCGTGATCCGGGTGCCGGGACGGCGGATCCTGGTGTGTTCGGCGCACGGCGGAGCGGTCGCAGATGCCGGGGCAGGGCGCGTGCTTCCCGGGACGGTAGAGCGGTTTGCAGGTTCACGTCAATAGAGGGCGCAGCCCCCGGATGCGGGTGGCGTGCGCCCGTGTGAACGGTCAACTCGGTGCGGGCGCAGCGGAGTTCGCGCGCGCGTGTGACGCCGCGCCCCGGCACCCGCCGGGCCCGACGGCACGTCGGGCCCGCGCGGCAGGTCGGGCCCGTCGGACTCGGGAACCCGTACGCCGGGCGCCGGTCGGCGGGCCGGAGGTCAGGGCAGGGTGAGGATTACAGGACCGTCCTCGGTGACGGCGATGGTGTGTTCGATGTGGGCGGCCCGGCTGCCGTCGGTCGTGCGCAGGGTCCATCCGTCGAGGTCGGTGCGGTAGTCGTCGCGCCCGCCGGCCATGAGCATGGGTTCGATGGCGAGGGTGAGGCCGTGGCGCAGCGGGAAGCCGCGGCCGGGGCGTCCGTGGTTGGGGACGTGGGGGTCCTCGTGCATCCGGCGGCCGATGCCGTGGCCGCCGAAGTCGGCCGGCATGCCGGCGCCGACCGAGCGGGCGACCGTACTGATCGCGTGGGAGATGTCGCCGATGCGATGGCCGACGGTGGCGGCGGCGATGCCGGCGTCCAGGGCGCGCCGGGTGGCCGAGATGAGTTCCAGGTCGGCGGGGCGTGGGGTGCCGACGGTGAAGCTGATCGCGGCGTCACCGGTCCAGCCGTCGAGTTCGGCCCCGCAGTCGATGCTGACGAGGTCTCCGTCGCGCAGCCGGTGGTCGCCCGGGATGCCGTGCACGACGGCGTCGTTCACCGAGGCGCAGATCACCGCGGGGAAGGGTACGGGCGCGAAGGAGGGCTGATAACCCAGGAACGGTGAGCGTGCTCCGGCCTCGGTGAGCACCGTACGGGCGGCGTCGTCGAGTTCGCGCAGGCGCGTCCCCACGGCTGCCGCCACCCGGGCGGCCTCGAGCGCCCGGGCCACGACACGCCCGGCTTCCCGCATCATCTCCAGCGCGCTGTCGGTCTTGATCTCCACCATGTCCGTGAACTCCCTGCCCGTGCCGCTGCACCCAATACTTATACCGGTATTTGTATCACGGGATTAGTATCACGGGTATGGTCCGAGTTCCTTTGAGCCCGCAGGAGCGGCAGCGCGGAGAGCGCTTCGGCATGCTGCTCCGCCAGGCCCGCGGTGAGCGCAGCATGGTCGACGTGGCGGCGGCCGCCGGCGTCTCCGCCGAGACGCTCCGCAAGATCGAGACCGGCCGGGCCCCCACCCCGGCCTTCTTCACCGTGGCCGCCCTGGCCCACGCGCTGCACCTGTCCCTGGACGACCTCGCCGCCGCCTGCGCGGAGGACGCCGGGGGCGGCGAGGAGAGCATGTCGGCGTGAGCGCTGCGAGCGCTGCCGTGCCGATGCCGTCGCGACCTGGTGAACCGGTCCGGCCCGGGGCCCACGGACATCGGCCCCCGCCCGAGCCGCGGCCGGGCCGAGCGGCCCGGCTTGACTCGTACGCGTGTTTGGCCGCACACGGGAGGGTCATACGGCATCTCAGAAGCGTGCGCCGCCCGGCGGGACAACGTCGGCGGGACCGCGCGGAGACTCGACGGCAAGGGATGTTCGTGATGACTGTGGCGACGCAGCAGGGCGGTGGAGGCGGTTCCAGCGGTCTCTACGACGTGCTCGAACTCATCCTCGACCGCGGCTTGGTGATCGACGCCTTCGTGCGGGTCTCCCTGGTCGGCATCGAGATCCTCAAGATCGACATACGGATCGTGGTCGCCAGCGTGGACACGTACCTGCGGTTCGCCGAGGCGTGCAACCGCCTCGACCTGGAGTCGGGGCCGCGCAAGCCGGCCGGGCTCACCGAGCTTCCGGGGCGGATGATGGAGTCCGGCGCCCACGGCAAGACCAAGGGCGCGCTGGCCGGCGCCGCGGAAGCGGTCTCGGACGCCCTCCGCCGCTGACGGGACACAGGCTTCCGCAAGCGCTTCCGTCGCTGCCTCTGCCTGCGCTCCCCTCCCGCCTCGGGAGGGGAGCGCACGTCTGTGCGGCGGGTCGTCACCTCGGGGTGCGCACGGCGAGGAGGGCGATGTCGTCGTCGTTGCTGGCGGGGCGGACGCGGTGCATGAGGTGATCGGTGAAGGAGGCCAGGGGGCGGTGGGCCAGGGCGGCGGCGTGCTGGCGCAGCCGGTTCAGGCCCTCGTCGAGGCTGTGGTGGGGTGCTTCGATCAGGCCGTCGGTGTAGAGCAGCAGGGTCGCTCCGGGCGGCAGCATGGCCTCGGCGTCGGGACGGGGGGCGCGGATGCCGGTGCCCAGCAGGATGCTGTGGCCGTCGGTGAGGTAGTAGGCCAGGCCGTCGCGGGTGACCACCAGCGGCGGCGGGTGGCCCGCGTTGGTCCAGGACAGCCGCCACTGGCCGTCTTCGGCCGTCTCGATGCGGGCGAGGATGAGCGTGGCCATCGTGACGTCGGTGATGTGCTGGATCGCCTCGTCGAGCCGTTCGATGATCCGGCTGGTCGGTTCGCGCTGCGACCAGGCGTAGGCGCGGAGCATGTTGCGCAGCTGGGCCATGCCGGCCGCGGCCTCCAGGTCGTGTCCGACGACGTCCCCGATGGCCAGGGCGGTGGCGCCGTCGGACAGGGTGAAGGCGTCGTACCAGTCGCCGCCGACCTGTGAGTCGTCGGGGGCGGGCAGGTAGCGGACGGTCATGTCCAGTCCGGGTACCTGCGGCATCTGGGGCAGCAGGTGGTTCTGCATGGTCTCGGCGACCTTGCGCTGGCGCTGGTAGAGGCGCGCGTTGTCCAGGGCGAGGCCGGCGCGGCGTGCGATGTCCTCGACCAGGACCAGGTCGGCGGGGGTGAAGCTCCCCGGCCTCTCGGCGCGGCCCAGGGTCAGCGCTCCCATGACTTCGCGGGTGCTGCGCAGGGGTGCGATGGCGACGGAGTGGATGCCGGTGGCGTCGAACAGCCGGCGCTGCTCGACGGCGATGCCGGAGTCCGGTGCGCCCTGGTAGGTCTGCGGACCGGCCAGGGTGGAGGCGACACCGCGCAGGGCGCGGGACAGCGGCATCGTGGATTCGTCCGGGACGGGCGGCATCGGCCCTTCCAGGTGCTCGTGGTGCACGAGGGAGTCGCCTTCGGCGTGGACCACGGCGCTGCGCCACACCTCGTCGCGTTCGGTGATCAGGTCGATGACCACCCAGTCCGCCAGCCGGGGAACGACCAGGCCCACCAGCCGTCTCAGCGCCTCCTCGACCTCCAGGGTCGAGGTCAGCTGGGTCGTGGTCTCCGCCAGCAGCGCGAGGCGCTCGATCTCCGGCAGCGATCCGGTGGCCGCCCGCGGCTGAGGTCCGGTGGACCGCCGGTCCTCGGACAGGTGGAAGAGCACCAGCGCGGCGCCCCCGTCGCCGCCGGTGTCGTACGGGGTGACCAGCCAGGAGACGGGGAGCAGGGAGCCGTCCCCGCGTGCGAAGAAGTCCACGTCGGCCTGCGCGGTGTGCCTGGCGTGGAGGGCCTGGCGCATGGTGCACCGGGATGTCGACAGCGCCTGGCCGTGCGCGTCCCGGTGCAGCAGCTCGTGCGCGTCCTGGCCGACGAGGTCCCCGGCGGTCCGGCCCAGGAGCTGCTGGGCACGCGTGTTGACGGCGGTGATGCGGCCCTGCTGATCGACGAGGTAGGCCCCGGCGCCCATGGCTTCCAGCGTCCCGGTGGGCATGGCGGCGGGTATGGCCCCGGGTCCCGTCCCGGACGTCTGCGTCTGCTCCGGCTCCGCCATGTTGCCTCTCTCCTTCTCCGATCAGCCTCTCGGAGTCGGCACCCCGCGTCCGTGCGCGGTACCGGCTCCCGCAGTGCCGTATGCCCGCTGGTCGAAAGCCCAGCCACGCCGTTCCGGCACGCCGGCGTCAACGGGCCGCGCTTCTCAGCTGCGACGTCAGCCACGGTCGCAGCCAGCGCGCTCCCTCCGGCGTGAGGTGGACGCCGTCGCTGCGCACGCGGACACCGCCGACCTGCCAGGTGAAGGTGCCGTCCGGGCAGAGGCGGCGGCCCACGTCGAGGATCCGGACGTTCCGGCTCCGCGCGGCGGCGACCTGGCGGAGCATCCGGTTCCAGCGGTCGACGCGCTCGGGCCGGTCCTCGGGCCACACACCTCCGTCCGGGCGTTCCCCGCGGCGGTTGTACGGCTCCGTCGCCAGCAGCACCCGGGCGCCGCGTGCCGCCGCGACGTCCACCGCCCGGTCGAGCTGCGCCCGCAGGTACACGTCGAACGCCTTGTCGCCGATGTGCGTCCAGCTCCCGCCCTGCTTGCGGTCCATCGTCTCCCAGCGGCCGAAGAAGAGCACCACCACGTCCGGATCGTGGCGGTCGACCGCCTCGCGCAGGTCGCCCGGCCAGCGCTCGCACCGCCGGGACACCTCATGGACGGCGCCGAAGTAGCGGTACGGGCTGCCCAGGGCCAGACCGCAGCCCTGCCGGGTGGCGTCATGGACGGCGACGCCGGGAGTCGCGGGCAGGTGGTGCAGCAGGGTCCAGGCGATGGAGTCGCCCATGACCACGGTGGAGACGTCCGTGCCCGGCCGGTGACGGTGGCCGGTGGAGTCGCCCCGGGGCGGCGGCGCGGTGGCCGTGTCGTGCCCGATGCCGCCGTGGTGGGCGAGCACCGCTGCCACGGCCAGTCCCCGGAGGCCGTCGAGCGCGCTGATCCGCGCCTTTCCGGCGTGCGGCCGGGAAGCGTCCGCCCGCAGCGCCACGGCGGAACCAGGTACGGCGCCGTTCCGGCTCATCGCGGGGACCGGGACGGGGCCGACCGGCGAAGGTCCGACGGGGGCGGCGCCGGCCGGCGAAGGTCCGACCGGGACAGGGCCGACCAGCGAAAGTCCGACCGGGACAACGCACTCCGAGCGGCTCCGCGCCCGTCGGCGGCCGGTGCGTATCGGCGCGCCCACGGAACGTCCTCGTCCGCCCGGCAGGCCGCGCCGGCACCCTCGTCCGGCCGGCAGGCCGCGCGGCCGGCGCCCTCGTCCGGCCGGCAGGTGTCGCGGCCCGCGCTGCTGTCCCGCCGTCCGGCTCTCGGGTCGGCGCCGCCGCCAGGTCGGCAGGCCGTCCCACCCGGCCGCCCGCTCCGAGTCATGACCACTCCTGCTGCTCCGGTCCTCGGGTCAGCCCGCGCAGGGACCCCGTTGCTCTCCCTCCACGCTGACACCGCCCGGCCCGCCCCGCGCGCCGGGCCGGGCAGGCGGAGGACGGTCCGGCGGGTGGCGGCGGACCCGGTGACGGCGAGCGGGGCCGGGGACCCGCTCCCCGCTCCTCCGAGGTGCTGGCCGGGGCCGCCGCTTGCACAATGGTCGGGACAGCGTGGCCCTCCGGTGTTGAGTGGTGTCCGACAGAACGAGGCGGCCGAGTGACTCCGACGACACACGCAGGCGGTGTTCATGGACCGCCGCCGGAGCAGGGCGCGGTGGTGCTCGTACTGGACCGGGACGGTGTTGTGCTGGAGTGCGCGGGCGCGGTGGAGACGTCGGCCGGCCGCTCACCGGCGGAGCTGCGCGGACGGCGGATCACGGAGGTGGTCGCCGATCCGGAGGCCTGGACCGCGGTGCTCGACGCCGGCCGGAACGAGCGGCCGGCGCTGCGGGCGCGGCTGGTCGGGCAGGACGGTTGTGCCCTGGACGTGGACGCGGCGGTCGTGCCGCTGCCCTCCGGCGGCCCGGCCCGGTTCGTGGTCCAGCTGGTTCCCGCGGAGTCGGGCCGGCCCGGTCCGGAGGACGAGTCGCTGCTCCGCGCGCCGTTCGACCAGAACGAGGTCGGGCTGGTCGTGCATGGAACAGACCTGCGCATCACCCGGTCCAATCCCGATCCGAGTCTGCTCGGCCTGTCCCGCGCCGCCGACCGGCACTCGCCCGACCTGCGCCTCGCCGACCTCCTCGTGCCGAAGGACGCCTCCGCGATCGAGGAACGGCTGTGGCGGGTGCTGGACACCGGCGAGTCACTGATCGGCTGGGAGCACTCGGCGCGCTTCCGGGCCGTCCCCGGAGCGGAACGGGTCCTGTCGCTGTCCGCCTTCCGGTTGCACGACGCCCGGGACCGGGTGATCGGCGTGGCGGTGATCTTCGTCGACAGCACCGAGAAGCACACGGCCCGCCGGCGGCTGGACCTGCTGTACGCGGCGGCCACCCGCCTGGGCCGCACCCTGGACGTGCCGCACAACGCGCAGGAACTGGCGCACATCCTCGTGCCCGACTTCGCCGACCTGGCGAATGTGGACCTCTCGGAGACGGTCTTCCCGGGAGACGAGCCCGGCGAGTTCGCCCCCGGCACGGCGTTGCGCCGGATCGCGACCGCCGCGCACGACGGAGCCTGGCCCGCGGACATCCACCAGCGCGGTGACGTCGTCCGCGCACCGGAGGTGGAGAGCGAGACACTGAGTGAGGGCCGGACGGTCGTCGTGCCCGACCTGGCCGCCTGGGAGCGTGAGCTGGACGTCGACGCCGAGCGGCGCCGGCTGCTGTTCCCCGCGGCGGCGGCGTCCGCGCTGTTCGTCCCGCTGCACGCCCGGGGCAGCGTGCTGGGCGTCCTGGGGCTGTGGCGCGCGGGCGACCGTGCGCCCTTCGCCGACAACGACGTCCCCCTCATCGAGGAGATCGCCTCGCGGGCCGCGCTGAGCATGGAGAACGCGCGCCGCTACACCACCGAGCTGCGCACCGTGGAGACGTTGCAGCGCAGTCTGCTCCCGCCCTCCGGCGTGGCGCTGCGCGCGGCGGAGTCGTCCGGCATCTACGTGCCCGCCGGGAGCGCGTCGGGCATCGGCGGGTGCTGGTACGACGTGATCGAGCTGCCGGCCGCCCGGGTGGCCTTCGTGATCGGTGACGTGGCCGGGCACGGTCTGGGCGCGACGGCCACCATGGGCCGGCTGCGTACGGCGGTGCAGACCCTGTCCGACCTCGAACTCCCGCCCGAGGAACTGCTCACGCACCTGGACGACCTGGTGGTCCGGCTGGGCGCCACCGAGCCCCGGACCCAGGACGGCGTGCTCGGCTCGACCTGTCTGTACTGCGTGTACGACCCGGTCACCGGGCAGTGCGTCATGGCCAGTGCCGGCCATCCCCCGCCCGTCCTGATCGGCGAGGACGGGTCCCACCGGTGCGTGCCCCTGACGCCCGGGGCCGCCCTCGGCACGAGCCATCTGCCGTTCGAACCGCTGGAGCTGGCCGTCGCCCCGGGCAGTGTGCTGGCCTTCGCCACCCGGGAACTCGCCCGCGACGCCGGTACGGCACGCCTGCTGCACGAGCGGATGGCGGCGAGCACGGCGTCGGGTGATCCGCCCGCCGACATCGGACGTTCCGCCCTCGACCGCGTCCTGACCAGCCCACCGGACGACGACGTGGCCCTCCTCGTGGCCCGCGTGCACCGCCTGCCTGCGGACGCCATCGCCACCTGGCACCTGGAGGCCGACCCGAGTGTCGTGGCCGAGGCGCGTCGGCTGATCACGGAACAGCTCACCGACTGGGGGCTGGAGGAGCTGGTCTTCACGACCGAGCTGATCGTCAGCGAGCTGATCACCAATGCCATCCGGTACGCGGCACCACCGATCGGGCTGCGGCTGATCAGGGACAAGACGCTGATCTGCGAGGTGTCCGACACGAGCCAGACCCAGCCGCGGCTGCGCCGTGCCAGGCTGCTGGACGAAGGCGGACGCGGCCTGTTCCTCATCGCCCAGCTGGCACACCGCTGGGGCAGCCGGTACACCCGTTCGGGCAAGACGATCTGGACGGAGCAACTGCTGGAGCAGGGGTGAGGCGGCGACCCGGCCGGCTCACCCGACCCGACGGCCGCCCGCTCCGCCGCCCGGTTCGCCGTCCGGAGCGTCGTCCAGGGGCACGGCCGTCCTGATGCGCTTGCCCACCGGCTCGCGGCGCACCTCGAAGTCGCGGCACACCGCCATCACGATCTCCAGCCCGTGCCGGCCGACCCGGCCCGGGTCCGGCTCCATCACCACGGGCAGCGTGGTGCTGCTGTCCCACACCGTCACCTCGACGGCGCCGTCACCGACCTCCAGCGTCAGCAGACAGGGCCCGGGGGCGTACTTGCGGGCGTTGGTCACCAGTTCGCTCACCACCAGCTGGACCGTGCCCATCGCCCGCGGTGACACCGGCAGGCCGTGGACGGCCCGCATCGACGTCAGGAAGTCCCGGGCCATGCCACGGGCGGCGGCGATCGCCTCGCTGCCCCGGAACGCGGCGGACATCGACATCCCGCGGTCCGTGAGCGGCTGCTGGCTCTCGTCCTGCCCAGCCGGGTCCATACCGTCCGCCTCACTGCCGAAGCGCCAGCATTGCCCAGGCCGTTTACCCCTGAAACCCCGACGCAGTCCTCCCACTTCCGTGACAGGACGTCGGCGCCGTGGAGCACAGCCGGCGCCGGCGCTGTCGCCTCCGGCGAGTGCGGGTACTGGGGAGGCGATGGCGGCGGGCGCCCCGGGCGCCGCCGGCCGCCACACGGAAACGAGGACAGCCGTGGTGGGCGATCCAGGGCGAAGCGGTGCAGGACCTGCTGGTCGGTCTGCTGGCCGACAGCCACCTCATGCCGTTCGAGCGCCTTCCCGCCCAGGTGGCCGAACGCGCCGCCCGCGACCCGGACCACCCTCGTGGCCCCGACCTGGATCACCCTGCGGACCAGGCGACATCGGCACGCCCCGCGCCGCGACCGGGCGGCCCGACCAGGTCGGAGCGCCGGCCGGCGAGGTCCCGGACAGCGGATGCTCGGGGTGCGCGTGGTGCCGTCAGGTGTTTCAGTCGGTTGTGGTGCGCCAGCCCCGGCACCTCAGTACGACCCGCACCTCCGTACGACCCGCACTTCCGTACGACCCGCCGAACCGATGGAGCGGCCCGCATGCGCAGCCCCGGCATCACCGCCCTCCCCCACCGAGCGGCCGCGGACACCGTTCCGTTCCCCGGCGTCCCCCGGGAGCGTCCCCGGCGCCACCCGCCGGCGCCGCCGGGCGCCTGCCACGGCAGCGGGCCGGATTCGCCGGTCGTCCGCCCGGCCGGCCCGCGGTGAGCGGCGGAAGCGGGCCCGTGCCCGCCGGGCGGCGCGCGAGGGAGCCGCGCCGGCCTGCCCGGGACCGGCCCACCGGCACCGACAGCGCCGCCCTGCCCGTGCCGTCCACCGCGCCGCCCGCGGACGGCCTGGCGCCCGGTGTCGTCATCGCCACCCGCAACCGCTCCGCCCGCCTGGCGCAGACCCTCCGCCGGCTGCTGGCCCTCCCCGAGCGTCCGCGCGTCGTCGTCGTCGACAACGCCTCCACCGACGACACCAGAGCCATGCTCGCCCGCCTCTTCCCCCAGGTCGACGTGGTCGCCCTGCCGGTCAACCGGGGCGCGCTCGCCCGGACCGACGGCGTGCGCGCCCTCGACACCCCCTACGTCGCCTTCAGCGACGACGACTCCTGGTGGGCGCCCGGCGCGCTGGGCGCCGCCGCGCGACTGCTCGACGCCCACCCGCGGCTCGGCCTGCTCTCCGCCCGCACCCTCGTCGGCCCCGACGAGGCCCCCGACCCCCTGAACGACGTCCTCGCCGCCTCCCCGCTCGGACCGGCCGCCGACCTGCCCGGCGTGCAGGTCCTCGGCTTCCTGGCCTGCGCCGCCGTGGTCCGCCGCAGCGCCTACCTGGACGCGGGCGGTTTCCACCCCGTGCTGTTCTTCGGCGGCGAGGAGACCCTGCTCGCCTACGACCTCACCGCCCGCGGCTGGGGCGTCACCCACTGCCCCGAGGTGATCGCCCATCACCACCCGGCGCCGGGCCCGCGCACCGGCCGCCCCGCCGTCGTACGCCGCAACGCGCTGCTCACCGCGTGGCTGCGCCGCCCGCTGCCGTACGCGCTCGCCCGCACCCGTGACCTGGCCGCCGACGCCCGCCGTGACCCCGCCGCCCGCCGCGCCCTGCGTGAGGCCCTCGCCCGCCTGCCCGCCGCGCTGCGCGCCCGCCGTCCCCTGCCGCCGCACGTGGAGCGCGCCGCCCGTGTGCTGGAGAAGACCACCGGAGACCCGGCATGACCGACGACCGCACCACCGTCGTGATCATCACTCACAACCGCCGTCCCGAACTGCTGCGCACGCTGGGCGAACTCGCACAGCTGCCGGAGCAGCCCCCGGTGATCGTCGTCGACAACGGCTCCGCCGACGGCACCTCCGAGGCGGTCGCCGGCCACCACCCCTGGGCACGGCTGCTGCGGCCCGGCCGCAACCTCGGCGCGGTCGGCCGCAACCTGGCGGTGCGCCAGGTCCGCACGCCCTATGTCGCCTTCTGCGACGACGACTCCTGGTGGGCGCCCGGCTCGCTGGCCGGCGGCGCCGACCTCCTCGACAGGCATCCCGCGCTCGGCACCGTCACCGCCCGGATCGTCGTCGAGCCCGAGGGCACCGAGGACCCCATCGTGGAGGAACTGAGGGAGTCGCCGGTGCCCGGGCCGGGCTGGCTGCCCGGACCGGCGCTCGGCTCGTTCCTGGCCGCCGCCACCGTGCTGCGTACCGACGCCTTCCGGGCGGCCGGCGGCTTCCACCCGCGGCTGTGGCTGGGCGGCGAGGAGGAGCTGCTCGCCGTCGACCTGGCGGCGGCCGGCTGGTGGCTGACGTACGCCGACCACCTGACCGTCCATCACCACCCCTCGGTCGTCCGGGACCCGACGCTGCGGCGGCGGCACGGCATCCGCAACACCCTGTGGTTCACCTGGCTGCGCCGCCCGGTCCGCCCCGCGCTGCGCCGCACCCTGCACCTGGCGCGTACGGTGCCGCGTGACACCGCCAGCCTGCTGGCCTTCGCCGAGGCCGCCGCCGCCCTGCCGTGGCTGGTGCGCGAGCGGCGGGTGCTGCCGCCCTCGGTCGAGAGCCGGCTGCGCCTGCTGGAGAATTCCCAGCGCCGCTCACGGGCGCGCCGCTACACGGGCTGAGCCGGATCCCGGCCGCGCCCGCGCCGCGCCCGCCGGGTCACCGGGCGGCGCGGGGCGGGTCCAGCAGCTCCAGGAGGCGGTCGGCGCCGTCCTCGACGACGCCCTCGCGGAAGTCGGTGGCGATCCGCCGCGCGCTCACCCGGCCGTCGGTCAGGCACCAGTGCCACCAGCGTTCCAGCCCGGCCGGGTCCAGGCGCTCCGCGGGCAGCACCGCGGGCCAGCCGCAGGCGCGGGCCTGGGCGGTCACCTTGGCCCCGCCCTCCACCGGGTCGACGGCCAGCGCGGGAACGCCGGCGCGCAGCGCGAGGACGAGTCCGTGCAGCCGGTCGGTGACGACGAGGTCGAGCCGGGAGAGCACCGACTCCAGCTGGGCGGGCGTCGCGCACAGCCGCCAGTCGCGGGTGTCGAGGCGGGTGTCGAGTTCCAGCCGGGCGCAGTCCTTCTGCGCCAGCCAGTGGGTGACCTGCCGGGCGACCTGGTCGTGCCGTCGGCGCGGCCCGTACTCGTGCTGGCCGTGGGTGAGGACCACCCCGACGACCGGCCGGGGCGGCAGGGCGGGGGCCCGGGCCGCCAGGTCCCGGCCGGGCTCGGCGTCCGCCGCGTCCCGGGCCAGCACCCGGTGGAACCCGGTCACGGCGGGACTGCCCGGGGCGACCACGGAGACCCCGACCGCGATCCGCGGGCAGTGCGCGAACCTGCGGTGCAGTTCCTCGATCTGCCGCCCGTGCAGGGGGCCGCACACGAAGACCAGGTGGGAGTAGTCCTCGGGCCGCGCGTCCGCCAGCCGGAGGGCCCGGGGCCGGAAACCCGGGCTCCAGGCGACGTCGTGGGCGATGCCCGAGGACCGCAGGACGTGCCGCACCCGGTCCAGCGCCAGCACGTCCCCGGCGGTCGCCTCACCGTGCAGAAAGCTGAACCACCCGGTCAGCAGCAGTCTCCGGCGTGTGTCCGGGAGTGCTCCCGGCAGTTGTTCGCGCACAGTGCGACCGGGTTCCCGGCGGGACCGAACGGCAATCAGCGGTAAAGACGAGGTGACTCGTCCGGCCGGACGAACCGGCGCCGCACCACTCCGTTGCCGTAACGGCCCGGATCACTCGTTGTCGAACACCGCCTTCTGGACGTCGTTCGGACCGTCGAACTCGTCCGTCGGGGCGTCGGACAGCTTCTCGACGAGGGTGTCGTCCGCGCCGTTGTCCTTGGCCAGCGTGACCAGGTCGTCGCGGCTGGCGGGGTAGTTGGCGCCCTTGAGGGCCTTCTGCAGGTCGATGGGGCTGATGCTCGCCATGGCGGTCTCCTTGCCGTTGTGATGGCTTCCGACGCGAGATCCGGCGCACCGGGGCGGCGGACAGATGCATCGTGTACATACCGGGGCGGTCTCCGCATATCGACCGTCCCCGGAATGGCGCCACCGGCGACCGGTGCCGAAAAGCGGGGTGCTCAGCCGAAGGCGGTGAAGGGGCGCTCCTCCCGCTCCGCGGCGTACCCCGGCCGCAGACCACTCCAGTCCAGTGCCTGCCGCGCCCGGCGCTGCACGTGCTCGGCGGCGCTGCGTGACTCGGCCAGGACGTCGCCGCGCTCCTTGACCAGACGGCCGTAGATCGGCGGATGCTCGGATATCTCTCCAGCGCTCATAGCCCCTGATCTTGCCCGGTCGCCGATGATCTGTCAGGTCGGCTCCAGGAATCCTGTACGGTCGGCGGAGTGCGGATGCCTCCGGATGACTCGGCGTCAGCACCGAAAGTGCAGTTCAGGGGCTTGTCTTCGGCTCCCGGCGGTCAGCGGGCGGGCGGGGTGGTGACCTCGGGCGCCGTCCAGTTGCGCAGGAGCTGGAGTGCCTGGGCGGTGCCGGAGGCGGGTTCCACGTTGTAGACGCACAGCGTCTGCTCCGTGTCGCCGGGGACCTGGAACGACTCGTAGGAGAAGTGCAGCTCGCCCGCGACCGGGTGGACGTAGTGCTTGGCGCCGTGGGTGCGGCGCAGCACCTTGTGGTCGTTCCACCAGGTGGAGAACTCCGGGCAGCGCAGGGTGAGTTCTCCGACGAGGTCGGCCAGCTGGCGGTCGTGCGGGTGGCGGCCGGCCTCCAGCCGCAGGATGGCCACCGTGTCCGAGGCGATCGTCTCCCAGTCGCCGACGCGCTCACGGGCCTGCGGGTCCAGGAAGTAATAGCGGGCGAGGTTGCGCCGGGTGGCCGGCAGGGCCTCGAAGTCGGTGAGGACGGCCCTGGCGAGGTGGTTGGCGGCCAGCACGTCGGTGCGTCGTCCGATGATGAACGCCGGCACGTGGCTCAGTGTCTCGAGCATCAGGTACAGACCGGGCCGGACCCGCTGGGGACGGCTGGGGGTGCGGCGTGCCGTCTGCGGGCCGGGCAGCAGCAGGTCGGTGAGGTGCTCCCGTTCGGACGGGTCGAGCCGGAGGGCCCGGGCCAGGGCCTCGACGACCTCGGCGGAGGGATGGCCGGCCCGTCCCTGTTCCAGGCGGGTGTAGTACTCGCCGCTGACTCCCGCCAGGCGCGCGACCTCGTCCCGGCGCAGACCCGGGACCCGGCGGACCCGGCCGTCGGAGGGCAGCCCGGCCTGGTCGGGGCTGATCGCGGCGCGGCGGGTGCGGAGGAAGTCAGCGATCTCTTTGCTGCGGTCCATGGTCCCAGTGTGGAGCCACCGGCGCGCCTCGGGCCGCCCCTGGGTGGCCCTGGCGGTACCTGCCTGGGCAGGGCCTGTCACGACCGCCCGGCGCGGGCGGCGGGCTGGTGTGCTGGAGACGTGCCCGGGAGCAGCCCGACGGCACGCCAGCCACTTCGTCCGGAAGGTACCGACACCATGTCCACGCTGTCCCAGCCGATCACCGTCAACCCGCTCCAGGGCCGCGTCGCGGTCGTCACCGGCGCCTCCAGCGGCATCGGCGAGGCGACCGCCGAGAAGCTGGCCGAGCTGGGAGCGCACGTCGTCGTCCTGGCACGCCGGGCCGAGCGCCTCGGGGAGCTGGTCACCCGGATCGAGAAGAACGGCGGCAGCGCCCTGGCCGTCGCGGCCGACGTGACCGACAGGGCGACCGTCCAGGCGGCCGCCGACCGGGTCGAGGCCGAACTGGGCGGCGCGGACCTGCTGTTCAACAACGCCGGCATCATGCTGCCCGCGCCGGTCGAGGAGCTGGCGACCGACCAGTGGCAGCACCAGATCGACCTGAACATCACCGGCCTGATGAACGTGACCGGCGCGTTCACCCCGCAGCTGGTGCGGGCCGCCGGCGAGCGCGGAGTGGCCGACCTGATCAACAACTCCTCGATCGCGGCGCAGAACATCTTCCCGAACTTCGCCGTCTACTCCGCCACCAAGGCCTACGTCACGCACTTCTCCCGCCACCTGCGCGCCGAGCTGGGGCCGAAGAACGTCCGGGTGGCGGCCGTCGAACCGGGCATCGTCGGCACCGAGTTGCAGAGCCACGTCACCGACGAGGGCGCGCGGGCCTGGCTGGCCGGCTCCAAGGAGACCATGGAGTGGCTGACGCCGCAGGACATCGCCGAGACCATCGGCTTCCTGGCCTCACTGCCGCCCCGGGTGAACCTTCAGCAGGTCACCATCATGCCCACCGCCCAGACCGCCTGAGCCCGCGCCCCCGGACGGGCTGACCCCGTGACCGCCCGCCCGACCCCGTGACCGCCCGGACCGACCCGGGCCCGCAGGCCTCCGTGCCCCGGGGGAAACGGGCCGGCCGGGTGGGCGGTATCCTCCAGCGTCCGCTCCGCGACCGGACATCCGGGAGGGACCGGCGGAGCGCAGGGGACCAGCGGGGGACGAAGGGGACACGAACGTGGGGGAATCCATGCTCCGAGGGCGAGTCGCCGCGCGAACAGCCCTGACCGCACTGGCACTCGCCGCGCTGGCGGCCACCGGGGGATGCGGCTCGGCGGACACCGGGAGCGGGGCGACGGGGAAACCCGCGGCGTCGGCCTCGGCCACGGCACGGCCCGCCGCCCACGCCTCCGCTCCGGTCCCGGAGGAGGCCCAGGGCACGAAGGGGGCGAAGGCGTCCGCCGCGGCCGCCCTCCCGGACGGCTACGACCCCTCGCGCGACGCGGCGGCCGACATCAAGGCCGCGCTGACCCGCGCCGCGGGGACGCACCGCGAGGTGCTGATCGACTTCGGCGCCGACTGGTGTGCGGACTGCCGCTCGCTGCAGACGCTGTTCGCCTCCGGGAAGGTCGCCCCGCTGCTGCGGGAGAACTACGTCGTGGTGCCGGTCGACGTGGGCGAGTTCAACCGCAACCTCGACGTCGCCTCCCGCTACCTCGACCTCTCGTCCAGCGGCATCCCGGCCCTCGTGGTCCTGGGCCCGAAGGGCACCCTGCGCACCGCCACCGACGACGGCTCGTTCGCCAACGCCCGCACCATGGACGCCGGTCAGGTCGCCGCGTTCCTGTCCACGTGGGCGCCCGGCGGCGCGCGGTGAGGACGCGTCGACGCGCGTCGCTCGTGCCGGGGGCGGTGGTGGCGGCCGGGGCCGTCGTCCTCGGCGGCTGTACGGCCGGCCCCGCGCCGCACGCCCCCACCGCGAGCGCCACCGCCAACGGGGTCACGGTGCGGGTCACCCTCCGGGCCGGCGAGGGCGGACGCGACCGGATCCGCGCGACGTTCACCCCGCGGCGAGCCGGTTTCCACGTCTACGGCATCGACCTCCCGGACGGCGGGATCGACGGCCTGGGCATTCCGACCAGGCTCTCCGTGCGCGGCGCGCTCGCCCCCGCCGGGCGCCCCTCGGCCGACCGCGCCACCCGGCTGTTCCGTCCCGCCGGGCTCACCACCGAGCTGCCGGTCTACCCGGACGGCCCGGTCACGTTCACCCTGCCGGTGCGGCGCACCGGGTCCGGCCGGGCCGACGTGATCGTGAGCTACGGCGCGTGCAGCGCGGGCCGCTGCCTCGTGCCCGTGCGGAACGAGACGATCCGCCTCGACCTGCGCTGAAGGTCAGCGGCCCTCGTCAGCGGCCCTCGTACCGCGTCGTGTGGTCGGGGCCGTCGGCCAGGAAGGCGGTGACGGCGCGACGGTGGTCGGCGGTGCCGGCCGTCCGGGCGGCGAGCGCGGGAAGGCCGGCGTCGGCGGCCCGGACGCCGCCGTCGAGGCAGCTGCGGACGACCTGCTTGGTGGCCGCGTGGGCCCGGGTGGGACCGGCGGCCAGGCGCATGGCGTAGGCGTGCGCGTCGGCGTCGAAGGAGTCCGGCGGGAAGAGGGCGTTGACCACTCCCCAGTCGGCCAGCACCGACCCGCGGTACAGGTCGCCGGTCATCACCAGCTCGCGGGCGCGACCGGGTCCGGCGCGCTCGGTCAGGCGCTGGGTGCCGCCCATCGCCGGGGTGAACGCGACCTTCCGCTCGACCAAGCCGAACCGCGCCTGCGGTGTGGCGACGACGAGGTCGCAGGCCAGGGCGAGTTCGAAGGCCGCGGTCAGGGTCAGCGAGTGCGCCGCGAACACGGTCGGGCAGGGCAGTGCCTCCAGGGCCTGCGTGATGCCCAGCCGGGCCCGCCAGAAGGCCTCGGCGTCCTGCGCGTCGAGTCCGGCGAAGATCCGCACGTCGACGCCGGCGCTGACGACGCGCCCCTGCGCCCGCACCAGCAGCCCGCGCGGAGGATGTGCGGTCAGCCAGGCCACGGCGTCCGCCCACGCGTCCCACATCGCCTCGTCGAACAGGTTCATCGGCGGGCTGTGCAGGGTGAGCACGGCGAGCGGGCCGTCGGACGTCAGCCGCAGGACCGCCTTGTCGCCGGTGAGGGACGACGGCAGCGTCATGAGACGTTCCGGAAGATGCTGATCGCGTTGTTCCCGCCGAAGCCGAAGGCGTTGTTCTGCACGTGGCGCAGGTCCGGCACGGCCAGCGGCGCGCCGGTGACCAGGTTGAGGTCCAGTTCGACGTCGTCGGGGTCCACCGCGGTCGGCGGCACCAGGCGGTGGCGCAGGGACAGGCACGCGGCCACGGCTCCGGCCGCGCCGGCCGCACCCATCAGATGGCCGATGGTGCTCTTGATCGCGGTGACCGCGGCCCGCGGGTACTGCTCCGCGAAGATGCCGCCCTCGATGGTGTCGTTGGCGCGGCTGCCGGTGCCGTGCGCGAAGATCACGTCGATGTCGTCGGCCTTCAGGCCGGCCTCCTCCAGGGACCGGCGGTGGCAGGCGGCGACGCCTTCGCGGTCGGGGGCGGTGGGGTGGCTCGCGTCGTTGCTGACGGCGGTGGCCAGCACCTCGGCGTAGGGGGTGGCGTCCGGGCCCAGGGAGCGCTCGGTCTGCAGGACGAACATGCCCGCGCCCTCGGACGGCGTGACGTAACGCCGGCTCCTGGTGAACGGCTTGCAGGGGGTGGGTCCGATGGCCTGGAGGGTGTTGAACCCGATGATGTTCTTCTCCGAGTAGGGGTCGCAGCCCCCGACGACGGCGGTGTCCGCGACGCCCGCGCGCAGCATCTCCAGTGCGCAGGACAGCGCCACGTTCGCGGAGGCGCAGGTGCTCTGCAGCAGGTAGGCGGGGCCGCCGGCGCCGACGGTGCGGGCCACGCCCTGGGCGATGGAGTAGCTGGAGAATCCGCCGGTGCGGTCGATGTCCCGGCGTCCGGCGACCATGTCCTCCAGCGCCTCGGCCTGGCCGTCGCTGCTGCCGACGCAGACGACGGCGCCCCGCAGCGTCCCGTCCCCGGGGGCGAGTCCGGCGTCCCGCAGTGCTTCGAGGGCCGCGAACTCCGCGAACAGGGAGGCGGCGCGCGGGCGTTGCCGGGTGACGTCGTCGACCTGGGCGAGGGCGGCCTCGCGGGCCTCCCGCGGTACCCGGCCGCCGAGGATGCCGGGTTTCATGCCGGCGTAGAGCGGGGGCAGTTCCTCGAAGAGGCCGCGGCCCGCGCACAGGCGGTCCCAGAAGGGCCCGGTGCCCGCGCCGGCGGGCGAGATGACGCCGAGTCCCGTGATGAAGACGCGTGCTGCTTCCTGGTTCACGAGGTCCTCCCGTCCGGGCCGGTCACCGGCTGCCGGGTCACGGTGACGTGGGCGTACCGGCCGTCCGGGGCACGGCATTCGAGGACGGCCCGCTCGGCGGGCCGCAGCGCGTGGACGAGGTCCAGGAAGGCGCGGGTGGCGAAGGCGCTGTTGCGCTCCGCGAAGTCGGCACGGGCCACGTCCGTGCCGCCGTCGCGGCTCGAGGCGCCGCCGGGGCCACCGGTGGCGGTCCGGCGTACGGTGCGCAGCGGGCCGGGGTGCGGCTCGTCGGCCGTGCCGAACTCGAACGCGGCGCCGAGTTCGCCGCCGCTGTGCAGGAACGCGTGGGCGACGCCGTCCCGGCAGGTGACGTCCGGGGTGTCGAGCAGTGCGTCCTGGACCGCCTCGGGGGCGTAGACGTCACCGACGAGCAGGCGGCTGACCTCGGAGCGGCCGCGGTCGAGGGACGACAGCGCCTGCCACAGCGCGACGACCGGTGTGAGCACCCCCGCGTTGACCGTCATGTTCCGCCCGGTCGCGCCGATGCGGAGGTTGACGAAGGCGGCCGCCGAACTGGACGTGGCGTTGGGGAAGTACTGGGCGGACAGCAGGCGTCCCTTGGCCGCGGCGTCCCGCTGCAGACGGGCCAGGGCGGCGGTGTTGCCGTACTCCGTGCCGATCACGACCGTGTCGTCGGTGCGGTCGCCGCCGGCGGCGACCGCGCCGGGCTCGTCCGGCCGGCTCAGCACGAGGTACAGGCACGTCCGGGTGAAGGCGTCGCGGAACTGGTCGCCGGCGGTCCCGACCACCTCCTGCCAGTCGGGCGGCAGGCCCTGGGGGTCATCCGTGCCGTCCGTCGGGCCAGGCGCGCACAGCGTCACCGGGCCCAGGGAGAACTCAAACAACACAACTCTCCGTGGCGCTGGTTCGGGTGGGCATGAGGGAGCGCGGACGGTCAGCCGCCGACCTGCTCGCTCACGTGCCGCTGAAGGTCACCCACCGTGACGAGATCGCGGGAGAATTCGTCGCCGAGTTCCACGTCCAGAACCGCTTCCACCTGGACGACGACATCGATCAGCTTCAGGGAATCGATGTTGAGATCCGTCTTGAGGTCCTGGTCCGCCGTGATCTCGAAAGAGTCCGGAAGTTCGGCGATCTGCTTCAGTACCTCGGAAATACGACCGTCGATGACGCTGCCCGACATTTTTCCCCCATTTTTTGGTGACTCACTCGATGCTCACGGACACTAATCACGGGGCGAGCGGCGTGTCAATGAAACGCCGGGCGAACTCCACGCCCCCGGTGAAGTCGGTATCCGGACAGGATCGTATGCGATCCGGCCGCCGCCGGTGCCCCACGGGGCGGGCACCTGACCGAAAACGCGTCGGTGCCGGGTGACTGGAAATCGCCGCAAGGGTTGGTATTCGGCCAGATGCTCCGGCCACGGGATGGAAGAAAACCAGGCGGCCAACGGGGTGGCCGACATATTTTCGGCCAGTCGGGCTCCCGGAAGGAAACCTCGTGACCCGTGTCACGTTGCGGGTAGGTGTCGGGCTCAACTAGGTTCCGTAACTCGTTGGTGCCATTCGTAAAACGGGGGATAGTTCGCTGTGCCTGCAAACCCTTCACTTCTCGCCCGCCAGGGTTATGACCGCTGGGACCTCGGAACCGAATTCGGAATCGACGAGGAGAACGCCGGCTACAAAGCTCTCAGGGCCGCCTACGGGGATCTCCCGGAGGATCCGTACGCCATCGGCTCGGGCCGGTACCGCCGTTACGCGCGAGGCGTCTTCCTGCCCTGGTCCAGGGAATTCTTCTGGATGCCGGCCACGGAGAGCCAGGCCCGCGAGGGCATGAACGGCTACTACCAGGGCGACAACAATCCGGAATACGTCAACGTGACGCGCGACCTGCCCGCCATCAGCGCGGAGGTCTGCGCCAACAAGCTGCTGCTGGACATCATCCAGTTCGACTTCTCGCAGACCCACTGGAGCGAGGACGACGCCGTCTGGCCGCTCTACGTCGGGGTGCACCTGATCAAGCTGCACATCGAGGACGCGGACGCGGAGGCCGTCTCCTCCCCCAACGAGCTGCACCAGGACGGCGAACCGTACGTCTTCGCCCACCTGATCTACCGGGACAACGCCGAGGGCGGCGCCAACCTCATCGCCACCCCGGACTACCGGGGCAAGCAGCCGCACGACGTCCCGCCCGCGGACCGGCTCGCCGAGTTCCAAATGGAGCGCCCCCTGGAGGCGTACGCCATCACGGACCACCTCGTCAGCCACTACGTCGGTCCCATCCGCAAGGGCGACGACGACCGGCCCGGCGAGCGGGCCATCCTGCTGGCCGACTGGGTCCCCATGCGCCACCGCATCTGAGAGGTGCACCACATGAACGGTGTGCGTTACCGACATGAGCGCCCCGTGGGTGCCGGGGCCGCCGACGAACTGCGCAAGGCCCTGGGATTCCACTACGGGGACGTCACGGTGGAGCGGCTGGACAAGGGCGTCGACGTCGTCGTGGCGGCCGGCCCGTCGCAGACCGAACTCGGCGAGATGGTCCGCCACTTCCTGCGCGGGCACCGCGACGTGGCGGCCACGGTCGTCGCCGAGCACCCGGGGCGTCCCGGGCTGTCCTGCGGCCTGCCCGACGACCACCGGATCGCCGTGGCCCGCGGCGCCTACCTGCACGGCCCCGAGTGGACCGCGGCGATGGACCGGGTGCGCCGGCTGTGCCGGGAACGGCTCGCCGAGGCCTTCGGCGCCCCGCTGCTGGCCGGGCCCGCCCAGCTCTCCCGCGACGTCCTGGTGCGGGCCGGGTACTACCAGAAGTTCCCGAACCTGGTGAACGCCGTCGCCCGCGTGCGCGACCACTACTGGGACGGGGTCACCGTCGCCCAGCTGCGGCCGGGCCAGACGGAGGCGCTGGACTCGTTCTACCGGCCGGCCGAGACCGTCCTCACCCCGGTGACCTGCTACCACGTGTACGCCAACGCGGCCGAGCTGAAGGACCGCTACGACACCGGGCTGTTCGCCATCGAGGGGCCGGTCTTCCGGCACGAGTCGCACAACCACACCGCGACCCGCCTCGGCGAGTTCAGGATGTTCGAACTCGTCCGGCTGGGCAGCGCCGCCGAGGTCGCGGACGACTTCGAGCGCATGATGAAGGCCTTCACGGACTTCTTCGCCGAACTCGAGGTGCCGCACCGCATCGTCAGTGCCTCGGACGCGTTCTTCGGGGACGCGCCGACCATGACCCGCGAGGCCCAGCTGCTCAACAAGAGCAAGTTCGAGGTACGGGTCCCCCTCGGCGACGGCGAACTGTCCGTGGCCAGCGTCAACGCGCACGGCGACGTGTTCGCCGACTCCTTCGGACTCCGCGCTCTGGGGGCCGAGGCGACCTGCTGCGCGGGGATCGGCCTGGACCGGCTCACCTACGCCCTGCTGTCGTACGGCCTGCTCGGCACGTCCGCCTGACCGGCCCGCCGCCGAAGCCCGACCATTGAGGAATGAGTTCCATGGAAGACCTGAAGAGGGTCGTCGACGACCTGCTGGAACAGCTCGCCCAGGCGCGGGACGTCCCGGCCGACGCCGAACCGTCGCGGATCATCGTCAGCTCCCTCGACCAGATGCGTTTCCTGGTCGGCCTGGAGGAGCGGCTCGACGCCATGCTGGACGTCGGCGACGTACTGCCCTTCGACCTGTCGGACCGCGAGGCGCTGCTCAAGAGCGTCCACGACCTGCTCGTCGAATCCGGAGTGAGTCCGTGACCGGTGTGCCCGGCGGGGGTGGCCGGCGATGAGCACCGCCCGGGGGCGGCTGCTCGACCTGGGCGTGGCGCGGGAGGTCGTACGCGTCTCGGTGCCGCTGATGTTCGGAATGGTCGGCAACCTGGTCCTGATGCTGGTGGACCGGATCTGCCTGGCCCGCTACTCGGACGACGCCCTCAAGGCGTCCGGGCCCGCCGTCTTCACCGCGACCACGGTGCTCATGCTGACCACCGGGGCGGTCGGCATCACCCGCTCCTACGTGGCGCAGGCGCACGGCCGCGGTGACGACCAGGACGCGCTGGACGAGGGCGCCAACGGATTCGTCCTCGGCCTGCTGCTGAGCGCCCTGCTGCTGCTGTGCACCCCGCTGCTGATGTGGGTGCCCTCGCTCAGCGGGCAGCCGGCCCACATCGAGGAGCTGGAGGCGCAGTTCCTGGGCCTGTCCACCCTCTACGGCTCCGTCATGACCCTCAACATGGCGCTGTCGTCGTACTTCAACGGGATGGGCCGCACCCGGGTGCCGATGACCGTCGGCATCATCGGGCAGGCGGTCGGCGTCGTGATGACGTTCGGCCTGGTCTTCGGCCGCCTCGGACTGCCGGAACTGGGCATGCGCGGCTCCGCGCTCGGCACGCTGAGCGCCGTCTGCGTCATGTTCGCCGGCTACGTCGTGTGCCTGCCCAAGGGGTACGCGGCGGGCTTCGGCCGGCTGCTGCGCCGGGGCGGGCGGCGCGTCGCGCAGGTCCTGTGGCTGCGGCTGCGGCGCGGCGCCCCCGCCGGCGGTTCGCTCAGCCTGGAGGAGCTGGGCCAGACCGCCTTCGTGTGGCTGGCCGGTGTCCTCGGACCGGTCGCGCTCGCCGCGAACAACGTCGCGCTGGCGCTCAACTACGCGGCCGTCATCCCGCTGATCGGCCTCGGCATGGGCTGCAACATCCTGTGCGGCAAGGCCGTCGGCGCCGGACTGCACCGCGACATCCCGCACATCATGCGGGTCACCCTGACCGTCTGCGGCGGATACGTGGCCATGGTGGCGGCCTTCCAGATCGCCACCCCGACGCTGCTGCTGAGCCCGTTCGGCCTCGACGGCGCCGGTTCCGCCGTGACCGGCCACGCCGTGGACACCTCACGGGTGCTGTGGACGTACTCCGCCGCGTTCATGTTCTCCATGGTCGGCTCGGGCGTCCTGGAGTGCCTCGGCCTTGCCCGCTTCGGGTTCGTGGCGCGGATCGTCCTCATGTGGTGCCTGTGCGTGCCCACCATCACCGTCTTCGTACTCCTCAACCGCGGTGACGCGGACCTGCTGCCCGGCATGTGGGTGATCTTCTCCGCTTTCGAGGCGGTGATGGCCGTGGTCTGCCTGTGGCGCATCCGGCGTGCCGTCGCCAACGAGGAGAACCGGCTGCACACCACCGGGCCGGTCCAGCAGACCGCCTGACCGACCACCAGACAGAGAGTGTGGCCCCTTTCCGTGAACGTACTCATCCTCGGCCGCGAGGAAGACTGCCGCGACTACCTCGACTACGCCGGACGGCGCGGCTTCACCGTGCGCTTCTTCGACCCGCCGCAGCTGGCCGCCGCCGAGCGCGACACATGGGCGCGCACCGTCACCGACGCCGCGCGCGAAGCCGTCGACCTGACCGGCCTCGACGACGTGATCTCCTTCCACGACAGCTACCAGATCCAGCTGGAGCTGCTGCGCGGCGAACTGGGCATGCCCACCCGCGACATCGACACCCTGCTGTGCCTCGCCGACAAGACCCGCTTCAAGGCGCACCCCGCGGTCCGCGACCACATCACCCGGCACATCGAACTCGACCCGTCGGCCAAGGCCCCGGAGGCGCTCGCGGCCGTCGAGGCGGCCCTGTCCTTCCCCGTCGTGGTCAAGCCCTCGAACGGCTTCTACAGCGCGGGCGTGGTCAAGGCCGCCACCGCCCAGGAGTTCCCGAAGGCGTTCGTGCAGACCAAGCGCGTCTGCACCGTGCTGCGGGAGGGCTCCGGCCAGTCCCGGATGCTCGCGGAGGAGTACCTCGACGGCAACGAGTACGCCGTCGACGGCGTGGTCAGCGACGGCCGGATCATCCCGCTCCAGATCCACCGCAAGCTGCCGCCCCTGGTCGGTCCCCTCTTCCACGAGGTGGCCTACCTCACCGAGCCGTTCGACGCCGAAGCGGGCCGCGACTTCACCGCCCTGCTGGAGACGGTGGTCCCGGGCGTCGGCCTGGACAACTCGCCCTTCCACGCGGAGTTCCGCTTCGACGGCCGGGGCCGGCTGCGCATCCTCGAACTCGCCCCCCGCCTGTGCGGCGGCGGCACGACCACCTACCAGCAACTGCGCATATGCACCGGCCTCGACGCCTACGACCTGCTGCACCGGCTGGGCCGCGAGCCCGTCGATCCCCGGCCGCTGCACCACCGGGTGGCGCTGGAGTACGACGCCCCCATCGAGCGCAACGGCTTCCTCAAGAACACCGCCCACGCGGTCGAGGTGTGCCGCAAGAACGACGTCACGACCGTGCACCTGCACCGCCAGGACGGCCAGTTCGTGCTCGCTCCGCCGCTCAACTTCGAGACGGTCCTCACCGCCTACTTCGCCCGCGACACCCGCGAAGAGGCCGAGGCGCTGCTGGATGTCCTGATGACCGACTGCACGATCGAGACGGAAACGGAAAAGTCCTCATGAGGCCGGAGATCAAGCGCGCTCAGCACACCATCCCCGTCGGCGCCAGCTCGCCGCTGCGCGCCTGCCGCAACGTGGAGACCGACCCGCTGGTCGTCGCCGAGGCGCACGGGCAGTACCTCCACGACGTCGACGGCACCCGCTACGTCGACTTCATGTACGGCTTCGGGCCGCTGATCCTCGGGCACGCGCCGCCCGCCGTCAGCGCCGCCATCGCCCGCCAGGCCGCGGACGGCACCCTGTTCGGCACCTACTGCGTGCAGGAGATCGAGCTGGCCGAGCGCATCACCGCGACCGCCGGCCACCTGGAGCAGCTGCGCTTCGTGTGCAGCGGCACCGAGGCCGTGATGTCGACGCTCCGGCTGGCCCGCGCCCACACCGGACGCACCGGTGTCCTGCGCTTCAACGGCGGCTACCACGGCCACTTCGACCTGGTGCAGAACAAGGACGAGTCCCGGATGCGCGACGCCGGCCTCGACCCGGCCGCGATGCGTTCCAACGTCTACGCCGAGTACAACGACACCGCGAGCGTCGAGCGGGCCTTCGCCGAGCACCCGGGCGAGATCGCGGCCGTCGTCGTCGAGCCCATCGCCTGCAACATGTCCCTCGTGCTCCCGGACGAGGGCTTCCTGGCCGGCCTGCGCCGCATCTGCGACCGCGAGGGCGCGCTGCTGATCTTCGACGAGGTCATCACCGGCTTCCGGCTCACCTACGGCCCGGCCTCCAACCTGCTCGGCGTCGCCCCGGACCTCACCGCCTTCGGCAAGATCATCGGTGGTGGCACGCCCGTCGGCGCGTTCGGCGGCCGCCGCGACGTCATGGCGCTGCTCGACGAGGAGCGCGTCCTGCAGGGCGGCACCCTGGCCGGCAACCCGCTGACCATGGCGGCCGGCCTGGCCACGCTCGACGCCCTGGCCGCGCCCGGCTTCTACGAGGAGCTGGAGCGCAAGGGCGCGCTGCTGGAGGCCGCGGTGGAGCGGCACCGGACCGCGCGGGGCCTGGACTTCCGGTTCGCCCGCACCGGCAGCGTCTTCGCGTTCATCTTCGTGCCGCGCTCGGCCCCGGTCCGCCGCAAGGCCGACGTCGCCGCCCAGCCGGTCTCGCCGTACACCACGCTGTACGCGGGCATGCGCCGGGCGGGCTACCACCTGGCGCCGGACATCGAGGAGCCGATGTACATCTCCGCCGAGACGACGGACGAGACGCTGGAGGACTTCGCGGCCCGCGCGGTGGAACTCCTCGCCACGGACCCGAACACACCGGTGACCAGCGCGGTCTAGGGCCTGTCGTCCGGATCAGGTCGGCTGAGAGGACCGACGACAACGCGGCAGATGTGCGCGCCACGCCCCGCGACGCCGACATGATCGAAACGACAGGCCCCAGGGCCCGTTGCGAGGCTGGGGCGGCGACCGCGCCCGCCGACCGGACGTACTCGGGCGGTCGAGGTGCCGTTCCCGCGCCGGGCGCCGCGGGCCGGACACCGCCGATGGGCCTTCCGGCCCGCGCGCCGGCACCTCTTTCCGCGGCTCCGGCCCGCTCGCCCTGCCGACGCACTGACGGGATGTGACATGAACGACGAGGCCGGGGTCCTCCCCCTCCTCCCCGCCCAGGACAGCGTGCTGTTCGCCGAGGCGGCGCACGGACGGCCGGGCAGCCACAACCTGGCCCTGGCCCTGCGGCTGACCGGACCGCTCGACCGGAGCGCCGTCGACGGCGCGCTGCGCGCCCTGACCGAGCGGCACGCGGCGCTGCGGGTGAGCATCGGCGACGACGGCGACGGGCCGCGGCAGACGATCGCGGACCGCGTGAGCGTCACGGTCGAGGACGTCGACCTGACCGCGCTCGGCCCCGACCGCGCCGGTGCCGCCCTCGACCGGCACTTCACCGAGGCTCAGGACCGGCCGTTCCGGCTGGAGCGGGCGCCGCTGCTGCGGGCCACCCTGTTCCGCCTCGGCGAGCGGCTCCACGTCCTGCTGCTCGTGGTGCACCACAGCATCGCCGACGGCGACTCCCTGGACGTCCTCGCCCGCGAGTTCACCCCGCTGTACGCGGCCTGCGCCGAGGGACGGCCGTCCCCGCTGCCGCCGCCGGCCCTCGGTTACGCGGAGCACGTCGCCGCACGGCTGTCCGGGACCCCGGGGCAGCGGCGGGACCGTGCCATGGAGTACTGGCGCGCCGAACTCGACGGCGCGCCGGCCACATTGGACCTGCCCATGGCCCGGCTGGGCGGCACCACCCGGCGGCAGGCGGCGACGCACCGCCGGGACCTGCCGGGCCCGGTGGCGGAGCGGCTGCGGGCACTGGCGGCCGAGCACCGCGCGAGCCTGTTCTCGGTGCTCGCCGCGGGCGCCTTCGCGCTGTTCGGCCGCTACACCGGTGAGCGCGACATCGTGCTCGGCGTGCCCCTGTCCACCCGTCTGGACGCGGGCGCCGACGGCCTGGTCGCTCTGACGGTCAACACCATGCCGCTGCGCGTCAGGTTCGACACCGACGCGGACTTCCTGCCGCTGCTGCGCACGGTCCAGGGCCGCACCTTCCAGGCGCTGCGCCGGCAGGGCGTGGCCTTCCACGAACTGGTGCGGGCCGTCAACCCGCCCCGTTCCGCGGGCCGCCAGCCGGTGTTCCAGCTCGCCCTGAACCACGTGCGCACCGGTGCCGGGGCGGCGGAGGGGGCCGGGCTGTCGGTGGAGGCGCTGCCGATCGCCAACGCCACGGCCGCGTTCGAGCTGATGCTCACCTTCGTGGAGTCGCCGGACTCCATACACCTGTACGTCGAGTACGACACCGAGCGCTTCGACGGCCCCGGCGTCCGCACGCTCGCCGACCACCTGGCCACCCTGCTCGCCGGCGTCTGCGCCGACCCCCGTACGCCCCTGTCGGACCTCGACCTGATGGACGAGGACGAGCGGCGGCGCGTCGTGCACGACTGGAACGACACCGGCGCGCCCCTCACGGACGACACCGTGCCGTCCCTGTTCGCGGCGCAGGCCGCCCGGCGCGGTGACGCCACCGCCGTCGTCTGCGGCGCGGACAGCCTCAGCTACCGCGACCTCGACCGGCGCTCCGCCCGCATGGCCCGGCTGCTCACCGAACGCGGCGTCGGCGCGGGCGACTTCGTGGGCCTGGCCACGCGCCGCTCCGCGGACACCGTGGTCGCCCTGCTCGCGGTGCTCAGGGCGGGCGCCGCCTATCTGCCGCTCGACCCCGTCTACCCCGCGGACCGGCTGGCGTTCATGGTGCGGGACGCGGCTCCCGCGCTGGTGATCAGCGAGTCGTCGGCCGTCGGGAGCCTCCCGGCCGGTTCCGGCGCGCCCCCCGTCCTGCTGCTGGACGACCCGCGCGTGGCGGCGGTCCTCGACACGCCCGGTGACACCGGTGCCCCACCCGCGGTGGACGCCGACGACACCGCCTACGTCATCTACACCTCGGGGTCGACCGGCCGGCCCAAGGGCGTCGCCGTCAGCCACCGCAACGTCGCCAACCTGGTCGCCTGGGCGGGCGCCGCCTTCGGCGACGGCGGGCTGGCGCGGGTGCTCGCCGCCACGTCCCTGAGTTTCGACGTCTCCGTCTTCGAGATCCTCGGGCCGCTGCTCAACGGCGGCGGCATCGAGGTCGTGCGTGACCTGCTGGAGATCGGCGAACGCGGCGGCTGGCAGGGCACCCTCGTCAGCGGTGTCCCCTCCGTACTGGACCGGCTGACCGCCGACGGCGGCCTCGACCTGCGCGTCGACCACCTCGTGCTCGCGGGTGAGGCGCTGTCCCCGCGGGTCGCCCAGCGGCTGCGGACCGCCGTACCGGGAGCCCGGCTCGTCAACGCGTACGGCCCCACCGAGACGACCGTGTACGCCAGCGCGTCCGCCACCGGCGGCGACGGAGCGGCCCCGCGGACACCGCCCATCGGCCGCCCGCTGCGCAACACCCGCCTGTACGTGCTCGACGACCGGATGCGGCCCCTGCCCGTGGGCGTGCCCGGCGAGCTGTACATCGCCGGCGCCGGCGTCAGCCGCGGCTATCTGCGCCGGCCCGACCTCACCGGGGCCCGCTTCGTCCCCGACCCGTTCGGGGAGCCGGGGGCCCGTATGTACCGCTCCGGCGACATCGTGCTGCGCCGCCCCGACGGCCAGTTGGACTACGTCGGACGCACCGACGACCAGGTCAAGCTCCGCGGCTTCCGGGTCGAGCCCAGCGAGGTGGAGGCGGTCCTCGCCCGGCAGCCCGAGGTGGCGCAGGCCGTCGTCGTCCTGCACGAGGACCACCAGGGCGAACGCCGGCTGGTCGGCTATGTCACGCCCGCCCCCGGGGCGGCACCCGACCCGGCCCGGCTGCGTGCCGCGCTGGCCCGGCAGCTGCCCGAGTACATGCTCCCGGCCGCCGTCGTACCGCTCGACGCGCTGCCCCTGTCCCCCGCCGGCAAGCTGGACCGCGGGCGGCTGCCCGACCCCGCCTTCGGGGCCGCCGCCGGCCGCGCTCCCCGCACCCCGGACGAGGTGGCGCTGGCCGGGCTGTTCGCCGAGGCGCTCGGCCTGCCCGAGGTGTCGGCCACCGACGGCTTCTTCGACCTCGGCGGACACTCGCTGATGGCGATCCGGCTGGTCGGCCGGGTCCGCGCGCGGCTGGGCGGCGAGCTGAGCGTGCGTGACCTGTTCGAGACGCCGACCGTGGAGGGCCTGGCCCGGCGGCTGCGCCCGACGGACGCCGCGTCCGCCGGGGCGCCCGGTCCGAAGGCGGCTGCCGGTGACTTCGGTGTGCTGCTGCCGCTGCGGGCCCGGGGCGGCAGGCCCCCGCTGTTCTGCGTCCACCCCGGCTTCGGGCTCAGCTGGAGCTACGCCGCGCTGATGCGCAGGCTCGACCTGGACCAGCCGGTGTACGCCCTCCAGGCGCGCGGCATCACCCCCGGCGAGGACATGCCCGGCAGCTACCGGGAACTGCTCGACGACTATCTGGCCCAGATCCGCACCGTCCGCCCGCACGGGCCGTACAGGCTGCTCGGCTGGTCCTTCGGCGGGCTGGTCGCCCACTCGCTGGCCGCACGGCTGCAGTCCGAGGGCGAGCGGGTCGAACTGGTGGCGATGCTGGACACGGTGATGGTCGGCGACGACGAGACCGAGCCCGAGGACCTGGCGGAACTCATCCGGACCGAGACGGCCGCCGTGCGCCAGGTGGTGCCCGACGAGCGGCGGCTGCTGGCGGTCGTGGAGAACCTGATCCGGTTGCGCGACCAGTTCCGTCCCGACCGGTACCGGGGTGACGTGCTGTTCCTCACCGCCGCCGGGGAACCGAACCGGCCGGCCACCTTCAGCGAGCCGTGGCTGCCGTACGTCGAGGGTCGGCTGGTGGAGCACCGCGTCGACTGCACCCACCTGGAGATGATGAACGCCCGCCCCGTCCGGGAGATCGGCGACCTGCTCGCCAAGGCGCTGGACGCGCTCGGCACTGCGGACCCGGAGCGGGACCGGCAGGGCCGGCCGGAATGACCGCATCGCACACGGAGAAGGGCGCGCACATGCCCCGTACTGCCCTGGTACTCGGCGGGAACCGCGGTATCGGCCTGGCCGTCGCGCGGCAGCTGGCCGCCCGCGGCGACCGGGTCGCCGTCAGCCACCGCACCGGTGAGCCGCCCGCGGGGCTGTTCGGCGTGCGCTGCGACGTCACCGACGCCGAGGCGGTGAGCGCGGCCTGCGCCGGGGTCAAGGCCCGGCTGGGCCCGGTGGAGGTGCTGGTGCACAACGCGGGCATCACCCGGGACCGGCCGTTCGCCGCGATGACCGCGGCGGACTTCGAGGCCCCGTTGCAGACCAATCTGCTCGGCGCGTTCCACGGGATCAGGCCGGTGCTGCGGGGCATGATGCGCGCCCGGTGGGGACGCATCGTGCTGATGTCCTCCACCGTCGCGCTGTCCGGCGCGGTCGGGCAGACCAACTACGCCGCGTCCAAGGCCGCGCTCATCGGCTTCGCCCGCTCACTGGCCCTGGAGGTGGCCGGCCACGGCATCACCGTCAACGTGGTCGCCCCGGGCTACACGGACACGGACATGGTCGCCGCCATGCCCGAGGACAAGCGGCAGCGCCTGCTGGCGGCCGTGCCGATGGGACGCATGGCCACCTCCGACGAGATCGCGGCGGCGGTCGCCTACCTCACCGGCGAAGCCGCCGGCTATGTCACGGGCACCGTGCTGCGCGTCGACGGCGGGGTCGGCATGGGCCACTGACACCGGGCCGGCGCCCCTCGCACCGCACCGCGCCACCGCACCGCGCGACCCACCCGGCACCCATCACGTGCCCCACCCGGCGCCGCAGTCCGCGGCCGGCCGGACCGCCCCAGGCAGGAGGAACAGGCAGTGCCCACCCGGCCGCCGCCCACCGCGCACCCCAGCCCCGCCCCGGGGCCGTCACCGACCCCGATCGCCCTGGTGCGCTCCGTCGAGGACGTCCTGCCGCTGCTGGACTCCGTGCCGCTCGCCCGCTACGAACACGAGCGCGCCGCCCGGCTGCCCACGGCCGCGGCCCGCGCCGACTACCTGGCCGCGCACGTGCTGGTACGGGTGTGCGCGGCACGTCTGCTCGGCGTGGCACCGGCCGCCCTGACACTGGGTCAGCACTGCGCGGACTGCGGCGGCGACGACCACGGCCGGCCGTTCCTGCGCGAGTCCCCCGGCACCGGGGTCAGCCTCTCGCACGCCCGCGGCGCGGTCGCCGCGGCCGCGGGGCCGGGCCCGGTCGGTGTGGACGTGGAGGACACCTCGGCCGGCCGGTTCGACCCGCGGGTGGCCGCCCGTGTGCTGACGCCCGCCGAACTCGCCGCGGTCCGCGCCGACCCCGATCCCGCACGGTCCTTCCTGCGGCTGTGGGTGCGCAAGGAGGCCCTGGTGAAGGTGGGCGTGACGGCACTCGGCCGGCTGCGCGAGATCGACCTCGTGCGGCCCGGCTCCCCGGCCGGCTGGCGGTTCGCCGACTGGAGCGGCCCGGACGGCCGGCTCACGGCCGCCGCCGTCTCCCGCGCCACCCCCGCCTTCGACGGCGGCAACGACCTCAGTCCCTCTCTTTTCGTCTACTCAGGAGAGCAGCTCGCATGACTGCGAACCAGTCCACGACCGGCCACCGGACCCGGACGGCCACCCCGCGCCGGTTCCTGATGTGTCCCCCGCGCCACTTCGACGTCACCTACTCCATCAACCCCTGGATGAACCCCGGCAAGCCCGTCGACGGCGGCCTCGCGCTGCGCCAGTGGGAGGAGCTGCGCGATCTGTACCGGGAACTCGGGCACACCGTGCTGGAGATCGAGCCCGCCCCCGGACTTCCCGACATGGTGTTCGCGGCGAACGGCGCGACCGTGGTGGACGGCAAGGTGTTCGGCGCCCGCTTCCGTCACGTCGAGCGCACCGCGGAGGGCCCGTTGTACCTGGAGTGGTTCCGGCAGCAGGGCTACGACGAGCTGTACTGGCCGGAGCACATCAACGAGGGCGAGGGCGACTACCTCACCGTCGGCCGCCGCCTGCTGGCCGGTACCGGGTTCCGCACCGACCCGCGCTCGCACTTCGAGGCGCAGGAGTTCTTCGGGCTGCCCGTGACCGGTCTGCGCCTCGTCGACCCGTCGTACTACCACCTGGACACCGCGCTCGCCGTGCTGTCGGACGACGAGATCGCCTACTACCCGGAGGCCTTCTCCGAGGGCAGCCGGGCGGTGCTGCGCGAGATGTTCCCGGACGCGATCCTGGCGACCGCCGAGGACGCGGCGGTGTTCGGGCTCAACATGCTCTGCGACGGCCGGCACGTCCTCCTGCCGCGGGCGGCCACCGGGCTGGCACGGCAGCTCGCCGGGCGCGGGTTCGAACCGGTCGGTGTGGAGCTGGCCGAACTCCTCAAGGCCGGTGGCAGCGTGAAGTGCTGCACCCTCGAGCTGCGGAGCTGACGCCGTGGACAGTCACATCGTCGAGCGGTACGACGAGACCGCCGTCAACTGCCTGACCGGGAGCTACGCGCTCCTCGCCGGGATCGCCGGGCGCCCCGTGCCGGAACAGGCCGTCTTCGAGCGCGGCGACGGCTACCTGTTCCAGGCGGGCCTGGACGAGTCGGGATACCCGGAGTACATCTTCCCGGTGGAGGAGGCCGGCGCGCTCGGCATGACCCGGTCGGGCTTCACCGTGCACAAGGAGCCCATCGACTTCGAGGCGCCGGCCGCACAGCTCGAAGCGCTGCTCGGGCGGTACGGGGCGGTCATCGTGTGGGTCAACACCGCCCACCTCGGCTACGCGGACGTCTACCGCGACAACGCGCCCTACCTGCACGCGGTCGTCGTCCGGCGGATCGCCGCCGACCACAGCCACGTCGAGGTGCACGACAGTCTCGTCGTCGGCACGAAGCCGTTCAGCTGCCGGGCCGTGGTGACCTTCGACGACCTGGTCCGGTCGGCGGCCGACCGGATCAGGAGCGACGCGCACGACGCCATGGGCTTCTTCTACGCCGTCACCGACGACCGTGCCGCGGCCGGTCCGGCGGACGGCGCGGTGCCCTCCGGGGAGGGGTCCGCGGACGGCGCCGAGCTGAGCGGTGCCCTGACCCGGCAGGCGGAGCGGTTCTTCGCGGAGGACCGTTTCCGGGAGTCGATCCGCACCTACCGGGCCCTGTGCGAGGAGTGCTTCGCCGGCCCGGCCGAACGCGCGACGGTCGGCGCCCGCCGCCTCTTCCACCACGCCTCGGTGCTCTACGCGGTGCCCAGTCTGACGCTGATGGCCCGCTCGCTGCGGGTGGCCGGCGCCGGGGAGCGCAGCCTCGCCCTGCACGAGGAGGCGACGCGGCACTGGGAGGCGATGGGCGTGCTCGCCCTGCGCTACGAGGCGACGTCCGCGCCGTCGGTGCTGAAGCGGATCGCGCAGCGGTTCGAGCAGCTGGACGAGGTGACCGTGCGCCTGTGGCAGTCGGTGGCGGCCGACGCGCCGCCGCGCCGCAGCCCGGAGGAGTCCGCGGCCCGGTGACCGCCCACCGCCCCCGGCCCCGGCGGCGTACGGCCCCGGCGCGCTGTCCGGCCGGCCGCTCGTGCGGCCGGCCGGGGTCACCGCCCCCTGCGGGGCGGGCGACGGTCAGGCGTAGGTCTCCAGTTCGGCCACCTTCGGTGTGGCGCTCGCGCCGGTGATCTCGAAGGTGACCTTCTTCAGCGCGGTGGGCGCGAACGAGATGACGCCCGCCCCGCTGCCCGAGGCCAGCACGGTCCCGGTGTCGGCGTCGAGCACCCGCCAGGAGCCGATGGTGCCGGTGGCGCCGGCGGGTTCCCGGACGTTGACCTTGGAGATGGTGGTCGCCGAGCCCCACTTGACGGAGACGGACCCGGTGGAGCCGGCCGGTGACCAGTAGGTGCTCAGGTCGCCGTCGCGGACGTTGCCGTAGCTGGTGCCGGACGCCTTGCTGGAGCCGTCGGCGGCGGCGCCGAGGCTGAGGTTGGTCCCGGTGGGCGGCGTCGGCGTGGTGGGGGTCGGCGTGGGCGTCGCGGGAGGCGTGGGCGTCGGGGCGGGCGTCGTCGGCGTGCAGTTGCCGTCCGACACCTTCAGGCCGGTGTGGGCGCCCGCCGTCGCGGTCACGATCGACGGCACGCAGGACGCGGCGTCGAGGCTGTAGGCGTAGGGGATGCCGACGGTGGTGTTCGACGTCGGGTTCGGTCCCGCCGGGTTGGTGTCCTCGCCCGGCGCCGACCAGGTCACGTTGTCGAAGATGTTCCCGCTGACCTGCCAGTAGCCGGGCAGGTCGGTGTAGAAGGTGCCCAGGACGTCCTTGGAGTCCTTGAAGTAGTTGTTGTCGACCCTGGCCTTGCCACCGGCCCGGGGGTTGATGCCCGAGGAGTTCAGGCTGACGTAGTAGTTGTCGTAGATGTGGGCGGTGGCTCCGCGCAGCAGGGGCGTACGGGAGTCGATGTTCTCGTACAGGTTGTGGTGGAAGGTGACCGGCCCGTTGGCGAGGTCGCTGTCGCTGGACCCGATCAGGCCGCCGCGCCCGGAGTTGCGCAGGGTGCTGTAGGACAGGGTGACGTACCGGGTGTTGTCCTTCATGTCGATCAGGCCGTCGAAGCCCGCCGACTCACCGCCCGAGGCGAGCAGCGAGACGTGGTCGACCCAGACGTTGTGTACGTCGGTCTCCATGCCGATGGCGTCACCGCCGTTGGAGGTGGGCGAGCCGGACTTCTTCACGTTCTGCACGGTCACGTTCTGCACGATGATGTTGCTGGACTGGCGGATGTGGATGCCGATCTGGTCGAACACGGCACCGCTGCCGACACCGACGAGGGTGACGTTGCTGACGCCCTTCAGCTCGATCACCCCGGCGGCGGTGTTGCAGCCGGCTCCCGACACCTTCGCGGTGTTGCCGACGGTGACGGTCCCCTCCACCTGGATGGTGATCGGCGTGCTGGTGCCGGCCCGGCCGCACAGTGCCTGGTGGATCTCGGTACCGGTGGTGGCCTTGACCGTCGTCCCGCCGGCGCCGCCGGTGGTGCCGCCGTTCTGGGTGGCGAACCCGGTCGCGCCGGGGGTCGCCGCCGACGCGGCGGGCATCGACAGGACCACGCCCGCCGTCGCGGCCAGGGCCAGCGTGCCGAGTGCCGCGGAGAGTCGCAGTGCGACTGGTCGTCTCATCCTTGCCTCATCTTTCGTCGTCGCGTGCGGGGGTGCCGTGCGCAGCCGTGCCGGAGCCGGCGAAGCCGGGCGGCGCCGACCCGCCATTAGTCATGACCATGACATTCAGGCAGGCCGAGGAACCCGCTCGTCCGGTACGGGTGCTCTTCCGTCCTGGTGCGGACCCGTCGACGCGGCCACGGCGACGGGGTGCGCGGTGCGTTCGCGACGGGGAGCACGTCCCTGCCCCCGGCGCGCCGGCACCTCGGTGCGGTCAGACCGCGGTCAGCTCCGAGCCGGATCGGTTGCGGCTCGAGGGCTGCGCTACGGCTGGTACCGCGGACCGCTTCCTCCGGCACGGTCGGCATGCACCGGGGAAAGCGCTTTCTCCTGTGTGAGGATAGGGCGGCCCCGGGCGACTGACAAGCATGTGAACAGCAGTCCTCCATCTGACTGTTCGGCGTACGCGAGACGGAGCGGAACCGGCCTCCGGGCCGGACCGGAGACCTCCGGGCCGGACCGGAGACCCGGTCCGGCCCGGAGGCCGGTTCGGTGCGGCGTCCACCGCTGAGCGCGAGTGGTGTCGTCAGCGCCCCCGGCGGTCGAGGGCCGCCACCTCGCGCACGGCCTCGGCGACGGCCAGGAAGTCCTTCTTGAGGATGGAACCGTGACTGCTGGCGACCTTCGCGCTGATCTCGATGTTTGCGTTGCGGGCGGTCACCGCGTCCAGGGCGGCGCGTATCCGTTCCTGCTCGTCACCGCGGCTGCCGAGGGACTTGCCCGAGGCGACCACGTACCGCGTCGGTACGGTGATGCCGTCGAGCACGGGGCCCAGTTCGCGCTCGCGAGCGATCCTGCCGAGTTCGATGTTGCTGTCGGCCTGCTGGGCGGCGGTCATCCGCGGAGTCAGGCCCGTCGGGCGCAGCAGCGGCAGGAACCAGCCCATGCGGCGGAACAGCTTCCGGATCCGCCGCTCCATGGCCTCGTCGAGCCAGTCGTGCGGCTGGGCGCCGTCGACCAGGACCGCGCCCAGGGCACGCTCCGGGTTCCGGCCGGCCCAGTGCGCCGCGACGAACGCCCCGTAGGACCAGCCCACCACCAGGGCCCGCTCCACGCCCCTGGCCGCGAGAACGGCGTCGACGTCCCGGACGGCGGCCTCGAAGGAGTAGTCCGCCGAACGCCTCGACCTGCCACGGGCCCGCTCGTCGTAGGTGATGTGCCGCCACTGCGGACCCAGTTCGCCGACGACCCGCCGCCAGTAGCCCTGGGTGGCGAACTGGCCGTTGAGGTAGACCACGGGGACGCCCGGACCGCCGGTGTCCGTGACGGCCAGCGCCGTGTCGTCGACCGGCACCATGCCGGTCCAGGTGGCGCCGGTGCTGTTCGCGCCGGTCGAGGAGGTGCTGTGCTGCGTCATGGTGTCCACCTGATCGTGTCGGGGGTCGGGTACGACGACTTCTACGGGCCTCGGCCGGGTCCTGGCACTCGCGGACCGGGCCATGGCGCGACTCTCAGAGGCTGCGGGCGGAGATGTCGCCGTGGGCCGTGGTGGCGCGGATGTCGAGGTCGGTGGTGCCGTTGTTCTTGAGGCCGTTGCTGACGCGGCCGTAGCCGGTGCCGGCGTCCAGGGCGGCCGAGACGCCCGCGGCGGCGCCGACCGAGATGTCGCCGGCCCCGGTGCTGAGCACGACGGTGCCGCGCACGGCCTCTCCGATCCGGATGCCGCCCCTGGCGGTGCTGATCTGCGCGGAGCCGCCCAGCCGGACCACTTCGACATCACCGTCGACCGCGGTGAGGCGGACGCTCGCGGCCTCGTCGATCTTGATCTGGCGGTACGCGCCCTCGAACGCGACGTCGCCCAGCCGGCCGACGCCGCGGAATTCGCAGGCGGCGGCCTTGCCCTCGACACGGGAGCCGGCGGGCAGCTGGACGGTGACCTCCACGGACCCGGCGGGACCGGAGAGCCGGCTCCCGGACCCGGGGGTGGTGATCCGCAGGACACCGTCGGCGAAGACGACGGTGGTCTGCTCGGCGGCCCGGAGGTCGCGGCTCTCGGAGGCGTCGGCGGGCAGCACCGCGACGGTGGTGTCGGCGCGGTCGGCGGCGATGAGCTGCACACGTCCGGCGGCGATGTCCAGGACGGCGGCGATCGGGGCGGAGGTGTTCTCGAACTTCTGCATGACGCTCTCCCGTTGTCTCTTTCACGCGTTCTTTCCGACAACGGAAACGCTACGTTGCTTTCCATTTTACAGCAACAGGATCGTTGCATTCGTTCAGTGTTTACGCATTTCAGAGGTAAAAAGTCGTTGCATCGGCTGGGCAGATAACGCAACGAAGGCTGGCCGTCCGTTGCAACTGGTGAAGAGTGAACGCTATGGTGGGGTGATCATGCAGCATCACGACGGGTCACCGAGGAGTTCACGATGCCGGGAGGCAGGCTTACCCAGCAGGAACGCCGGCAGATCGCGCTGGGGCTGGCCGACAGCCTCCCCTACGCCGAGATCGCCCGGCGCCTGGACCGTCCCACCTCGACGGTCACGCGCGAGGTGATGCGCAACGGCGGCCCCACCGCCTACCGCGCCGATCTGGCCCACCGCGCCACCGAGCGCCGCGCCCACCGGCGCAGGCCCGCCTCCGCGCGAGGGCCGGAGACGGCCGCCCAGCCGCACGGACGCGACGCCGAGGCCGTGGCCGAGTACGAGGAGACGCTCACCACCGTGCTGATGGGTTCGGGCCTGCCGAAGATGACGGCCCGGGTGCTGACGTGTCTGTTCACCACCGACGCGGGCAGCCTCACCGCGTCCCAGCTGGCTCAGCGACTCCAGGTCAGTCCGGCGTCCATCTCCAAGGCGATCACCTTCCTGGAGAGCCAGAGCCTCGTCCGCCGAGAACGCGACGAAGGCCGCCGCGACCGCTACATCGTCGACGACGAACTCTTCTACCAGGCGACGATCGCCAGTGCCCGGGCCAACGACCAGCTCGTGGAGACCGCACGCCGCGGCGTCGCGGTCCTCGGCTCCCACACCCCCGCCGCGGCCCGCCTGGAGAACATCGCCCGCTTCCTCGACTTCATCAGCGAGAGCGTCATCCGCGCCGCCGAACAGGCCCGCGATGTCCTCCACACCAAGCCCGCGGCGCACGCGGACGACACCGCCCGCCCGGGCCCGGACCCGGACCACTGACAGCAAGGCGCCGCCCGGGCCCGGCGGCCACTTCCCGACGCGGCGTCTACGGGAAGAACCGCCCGGCGCTCGGGTGGTCCTGGGCGCCGTCCACGCGGATGTTGGCCCCGTTCACCCCGGCGGCGCGCACCGACAGGAGGAAGCACGCCACGTCCGCCACCTCCCGCAACTCCACCAGCCGCCCGCGGGGGAAGTCGTCGCGGGCGAAGGCCTCGTACAGCTCGGGCCGGTTGTCGCGGACCCAGGCCCAGCCACCGCCCTCGAACATCACCGAACCCGGGCTGAGCGCGTTCACCCGGATGTTGCGCGGGCCCAGTTCCTGGCCGAGGGTCGCGGCGAGGTGGATCTCCGCCGCCTTCGCCGAGGCGTACGACGACCTGGGGCCCGGCTTCCATCCCGTGATCGACGCCACGACGAGCGCGCTGCCGCCCCCGCGCCGCTCGAAGTGCGGCACGGCGGTGCGGATGGCGTGCGCGGCGTGCAGCACGTTCACCTCGTACGTCCGCAGCCAGTCCTCGGGGGTCGAGTCCAGCAGCCCGCCCCCGGACACCCCACCCGCGTTGGCCACCAGCAGGTCGAGACCGCCCATCCGCGCTGCCGCCTCGTCGACGGCCCGGGCGAGCGCGACCGGGTCCGTGACGTCCGCCTGGACGCCGGACAGTCCTGACTCCTTCAGTCTCTCCGCATCCCGGCCGCAGACGGTGACGATCGCCCCCTCGGCCTCGAGCGCCCGGCCTATGGCCAGCCCGATGCCGCTGCTCCCCCCGGTGATGAACGCCGTCTTCCCCGCAAGCCCCAGATCCACGGCGACAGCCTGTCAGCAGCCGTCGGCATGATCAACCGGGACTCCGGCCCGATCGACGGAAATCAAAGAATCAGGGACGTTTGCACGGGCGCGGACGGTGCATACGAGGAGCTAACACAGTCTTTATCCGACGAGAGGGAAACACACCATGGGCATCATCGCGTGGATCATCATCGGCCTGCTCGCCGGCGCCATCGCCAAGGCCCTCATGCCCGGTAAGGACCCGGGCGGCATCATCATCACCATGCTCATCGGTGTCGCCGGTGGTCTGCTCGGCGGCTGGCTCGGAAAGGTGATCTTCGGCGTCGACTCCGTCGACGGCTTCTTCGAGCTCTCCACGTGGATCGCCGCGATCGTCGGCTCCCTCATCCTGCTCGCGCTGTACCGTGTCATCACCGGCAACCGACACTCGCACCGTCACGCCTGATCCGCTGACGCCGATCGCGTCCGGACACCCCGAGCGGCTCCCACCCTGCTGTGCAGGAGGGGAGCCGTCGGCGTTTCACCGGCAGCTTCACCCGGCGACGGACGGCCCAGGCCGTCGGGACGGAGCAGGTCACCAGGTCGTCAGGTCGCGCGCCGGAACTTCATCCACCGTTCACGGGCCCACCGCCTCGCCGGGAGAGGCCGTTCGGCCGGTGCCGGGACCGTCGTGCCGCCCAGCCCATGACGAACACCTGGACGGAACCTCCGTGACTGCATCGACCGGCCGCCGTCGGCGCCGTGGCCTGACCCGTTTCCTCGTCGCCGCCCCGCTGCTGACCGCGGGCGTCCTCACCGCCGCACCGGCCCACGCGGCCGCGAGCGACGACATCCGAGTCAACGAGGTCGTCACCACCGGCGATGTCAATGACTCGATCGAGCTGTACAACAAGGGAGCCGCTCAGATCGACGTCTCGGGCTGGGTCCTGAAGGACGACAACGACGGCTCCAGGTACACCATCGCCTCCGGGACCACGCTCGCACCCGGCGCCTACCGGGCCTTCGACGTCCACAGCGCCTTCGGGCTCGGCTCCGGCGACGAGGCCCGCCTGTACCTGGCGGACGGCAAGACCCTGGTCGACAGCTTCTCCTGGAGCACGCACTCGGCACCCTCCTGGTCGCGTTGCCCCGACGGCACCGGTGCGTTCCGGCAGGCGGCGCTGACCCTCGGCGCGCCCAACGACTGCGGCACCGGCGCCGGCGGGAGCACCACCCCGGCGGCCTGGCCCGGCAGCGGCACGGTGGCGACCGCCGACGCCGCCAACGTCTTCGGCCAGGACCTCAGCGGCCTCTACGAGGAAGGGTCCGTGCTGTGGGGCGCCCAGAACAGCGGCAAGCTGTGGCGCCTGGTCCGCGACGGCTCCGGCGGCTGGAAGCCGGACACCGCAAGCGGCTGGACCTCGGGCAGGACCCTCCGCTTCCCCGGCGGCTCCGGCACCCCGGACAGCGAGGGCGTCACCCTCACCGGGGCCGGCAGTACCGGCGGTGTGTTCGTCTCCAGTGAGCGCAACGGCGACGCGTCCGGCACCAGCCGCCTGTCCGTGCTCAAGTACGACGTCTCCGGGACCAGCGGCACCCTGACCGCCGCCAAGCAGGGGAACCTCACCGCCGACCTGCCGTCCGTGGGCTCCAACCTCGGCCTGGAGGGCATCACCTGGGTGCCCGACGCCGGCCTGACGGCCGCCGGCTTCAAGGACGCCTCGACCGGGGCGGCCTACGACCCGGCCGGCTACGGCTCCCACACCGGCGGTGTCTTCTTCGTCGGCGTCGAGGGAACCGGCATGGTCTACGGCTATGTGCTCCAGGACTCCGGCGCCTACACCCGCGTCGCCGCCATCAGCAGCGGCATGAGCGGCGTGATGGAACTGCAGTGGGAACCGCAGTCCTCCCGCCTGTGGGTCGTCTGCGACGACACCTGCGACGGCCGGCACCGCACCATGGCCGTCGACGCCTCCGGTGTCTTCACGACCACCGGCGTGTACAACCGCCCCAGTGGCATGGCGAATTACAACAACGAGGGCTTCGCCCTGGGCGGCGCCGGTGAGTGCACCGGCGGCCGGAAGCCGGTGTACTGGGCCGACGACAGCGACGACGGCGGCCACGCCCTGCGCAAGGGCACCATCGACTGCTGAGCCATGTCACCCGTTCAGGGGCGCCGCCGCGGATCGCCGGATGCGGCGGCCGTGATGTGATCCGCTTGTGGCAGACATCCCCGACCGGCTGATCGAGCTGGAACGTGCCTGTGAGGTCGCGCGAGCGAAGCTCGCCGGCCTCACCGGTGCGCGGTACGACGAGCAGTGGCGGGCGTGGCGCCGGGCGGCCGAGGAGTGGCAGGCCGCCGTGACGGCGTACGCGGCGGGTGACGACGTGGCCATGTCCCGGCACGAGGTGGAGGAGGCGGTGCGGCGGGCCGTCCGGCAGTCGCAGGAGGACCCGGCCGTCGAGTAGCGCACCCCGTCACCTCACCGGCCACCGGCGCCACCGGCCGGGGCCGGTGGCCGGTGCCGGCGTCCAGCCGCCGCGTGCCGGTCTCAGCTGCCGGTGTCGAGCTCGGCGCCACGGAGTTCCGGGGCGGCGAAGAAGCCCTGCACGAGGTCCTTCATGTCCAGCTCCGTCGCACCGGCCGGAGCCGTGGGCCTGGTGCCGTCGCTGATGCGCAGCCTCAGTCCCAGCTTCTTGACCTCGGCCTTCTTGACCGTGGCCTTCTTGACCGTGGCCTTCTTGACCGTGGCCTTCTGCACCAGCTTGGCGAGGTCCACGTCCACCTCGGTCAGCTCGCTGTTCTTCAGCGTGAAGTCCGCCGTCACCTTGGTGTCGGGGGCGTCCTTCAGGTCCTTGTCCGTCGGCAGTCCCGTGCCTCCCGGCAGGCCCTTGGCCAGCGGGCGGATCTCCGCGAACAACTCGGTGATCAGCGTGCGGAAGGGGGCGGTGGCGGTGACGTGCTCGGTGCCGTCGTCGCCGCCGGCCGTCCTGAACTTCACGTCACGGGCGATGATCCCGCGCAGGGCCTTGCTCAGCTTGTGCTGCGCCTTGGCGTCGAGGGACGGGACGGGCGCGGGACCGCCCGGGCCGTCCTGATCCCCGGTGGCGTCCTTCGTCATCTCCGAGACGCTGAACTTCACCCACTTCCCCTGGAGGAGATCCTTGAGCGCCCCGGCCTCCGCGGGCAGTTCGTCGGCGGAGGGCACGGGAGCACCCATGACCGTGCCGAGGGCGTCGACGTCGGCACGGACGTAGGCGTTGTCGCCGAACACCCGGTACTCGACGAGGTCGCCGTCGGCGTTGGTGAGCTTGGTGGCCATGCCGACCAGGTCCTTCTCACCGGACTCGTCGATCGGCTTCTTCGACTGCATGGTGAAGGTGATCTTCGCGCCGCTGATCAGCTCGGCGACCTCGTCCGGGAGCTCATCGCCGGGCGCCGGGTCGGACTGGCTGTCCAGCGCCTTCAGGGACGCGGCGTCGGTGTCCAGGTCCACCTCGAAGGACAGCGCCTTCTTCTTGCCGAGCCGGTCGAAGGCCCGGTCGAGCTTCTTGCCCGCCGAGAGCTGCTCCACCGTTCCGCAGGCGGCGGAGCCCGCGAGGACGGCGCCGACGACGGCGGTGGCGATCAGGGTCTTGCGTATGGCGCTGATGATGGTCTCCTCGGGAATCCGATCACGGTGTGATCCCTCAGGAGACTCACCACCCGCCCACAAGGTTGCACGGCCACCGGCCCTCGCCAGGACGCCGGCCGACGATGTGCCGATCCGTCCGCACCTGTCCACCCGGGCGACGAGGAGTCATCCCCCGCGTGCCGCCCGGCCCTTCGGCGGGCGCAGCAGGCGGAGGCCGGCGAGGCTCTGGAGTGTCATGGCGGCGGCGGCCGTGGCGGCGACGGCGAAGCCGCCGCGGGGACCGAGTGAGTCGACCGCCCAGCCGGAGAACGCGGCCGCGGCGGCCGAGCCCGCCGCACTGGCGGAGCCGAGCCAGGAGAACGCCTGGGTCAGGACGGCCCGGTGGACGGCCGCCTCGGTGAGCACGGGGAAGAGCACGAGCAGGAGCGGGATCGTGGCACCGGTCAGGACCACGACCCCGGCGAGTTGCCGCGGCGAGCCGACGATGAGCAGCAGCAGGGTGCCGAGCGTCAACGCCCCTGTCGCCGCCAGCAGTTGTACGGGAGGGGTGGCACGCCAACGGCGCAGGCCGTACAGCCATCCGGCCAGCAGGCCGCTGCAGCTGGAGACGGCGAGGACCGGGGCCGCGGCGCCCGGTGCCCCGCGGTCCACCACGAAGGCGGTCACGGACACCTGCATGGCGCCGAAGAAGACCCCGACGGCGAGGTTGAGGCCGATCAGCAGGACGACGGCGCCGCGCGGCGACGACCGTTCCCGTCCGGCTCGTGCGGCGCGCCCGGCGACCTGCGGCGCGCTGCCGTGCTGCGCCGCGAGGGCCAGGCCGCCGAGCACCGACAGGGCGGCGGCCAGCGCCGTTCCGGCCCAGGCAGGTCCGGCGGCGGCGAGCGCGCTGACCGTCATCGGTCCGACGAGGTAGGCCACCGCGTTGCCGATCGACTCCAGTGCGAACGCGGTGGGCAGTTCCGCCGCTCGGTCGGTGCGCAGCAGTGCCGCCCAGCGCGCCGCGGACAGCGCGCCGAGCTGGGGGACGGTGGCCCCGACCAGCGCACCGCCCAGGGTCAGCAGGGCGTCGCGGGCGTGCGCGGTGACCAGGGACACCAGGAGGGTCACCGCCAGGGCGTGCGCGAGCAGCGCGGGCGGCAGGACGCGGGTCTGGCCGAACCGGTCGACGAGCCGGGCCAGTTGGGGGGCGCCAAGCGCCTCGGCCACCGCGAAGGCGCCGCTGACCAGGCCGGCCGCGGAGAAGGTGCCGGTGCGGCCGTGTACGAGCCAGACGATGCCGAGGCCGGTCATCGCGACGCCGACGCGTCCGAGGGACGCGGGGAGGAAGAAGGCCGCGGCACCCGGGGTGCGCAGCAGGGAGCGGTAGTTCGCCGAGGGCACGGCGAGTCCTTCGCGCTGCCGGCGGGACGGCTCACCTGGGTCGCCGGTGCCCGGATGGACGACCCGTGGTGCCGCCTGGAACCGTCCAGTGCTGGCGCGGAGAGGGGGCACGCGCCCCGCACCGGCCCCGTCACCGGGCAGAAGTCTCGTTCTGTCGTTGGTGGTGGTGAAGCCCGTACAGTCTCCTCGGCGCGAGCGGCGATGTCCATCCCGGCGGTCCGGGAGAGGGCGGGGAGCCTGCCTATCGGTCGAACGACCGGAAGCCGGGCTGGGCCGGCGGGCAGCCGAGCACGCAGACCCAGAGCTGGAACGGCAGTCCCCGGTGCCGCACCTCGGCCAGCTTGCGGCCGTTCGCCCCCAGGGGGCGGCCGCAGACCGCGCAGTCGATGGCCATCTGCTGGCGCGGCAGGAGTCGGCCGACCTCGGGGAGGAGCGCCGGCGCCGTGGCGCGACCGGTCACTCGGCGTTCCTGCCGCGGCACGTGGTGCCGTCCGTCCGGACCGGAGTGTGGAAAGTCGTCATTGCTCGCGCCTGGCCTTCAGTCGTTCTCGGGAAGTGGTGTCGCCGCGGAGGTTTCACCGGATGTCGCCGGTCCAGCGGAAGGAGCGCGCGTCGCCGGGACGGCGCTCGTAGACCGCCTGACCGCCGGTGGCGGACCGGCCCGGCTCGGTCGGGAAGCCGAGGCCGCTCCTGGGCACGTCCTGGTGCGTGAGTGGTGCGCGACTCGGGGTGTGCGTGCTCGATCGCCGGTCGTCGTCCAGGGAGAAGTCGCCGGACGCCGTCGGCGCACGGTCCTGGGCCGGCCGGCCGCCCGGCGTCTCCTCGGCCGCCGGCTCGGGAAGCTGCAACCGGTGCCGGGGCACGGCCCGCCGGGGTGGCCTGGTGAGAGTGATCTGGCGGACCACCTGCTGGAAGCAGGCCAGCGAGGCGAAGCTCGGCAGGGCGGCGGCCGCGATGCCGATGACGTTCCGTGGAGCCTGCGCGATGCACAGGGTCATGGCGATGGCGGAGAAGACCAGGAGCACGGACCAGGAATGCACGGCCCGGCGCTGGTGCAGCGCGGCCCGGAGGACGGACAGCGACGCCACCACCCAGGGCCCGAACACCAGGAGGGGCCACCAGGAGACCACGCTGGTCTGCATCCGCGTCACCGCCACGACGCGCAGCGGGTCGTAGGCGATGAGGCCCCCGAAGATGCTCACGGCGGAGGCGACGGCGGTGACCAGTGCGGCGATGAAGCGACTGGCGATCCGGATGCCTCCCGCGTGCTGCCGTACCGTGACCTTGCGGTGGCCCCGCGAGGGGGCTTTCACCGCGGGCGCTTCCGCCGTGATGTCCACCAGGGTTTCGATGGGCGCCGCGGCGTCCGTGCCGGGCGGGTGGTCCTCGTAGTGGGTGGCGGGGATTGTCGTCTGCTGCTCGATGCTGTCCCGCAGCAGGTAGGCCAGTTCCTGGGCGGGGTCCCAGCCGGCTTCCGGGGGGATCAGGGCCGAGTGGTAGGTGTCGGCGGTGGCCGCCCGGTGCCGGCCACCGGTGCCGCCGAAGCCGTCCGGATGCTCGACGGGGGGGTCCGGGTAATGCCCCATGTATTCACCGTGCATAATACGGAGCGGCCATTCCGTCGAGGGCCGGCAGAATCGCGTCTTCCGTACTCGGCCAACGTCTCGCGATATCCGTCTCCAGAGAACTCATCGTGTCCATGAATTCCTGGAGGGTCTCCTCGGTGACCTCAAGGGTCACCGGGAGACCACCCTTCATCAAGACGCCCTTGGTGTCCCCGGCGGTGTGGGACGCGGGCAGATAAGTATAAGAGCCGAGCCGCGCGGGTCGCCTGGCCGGGTGCGGCCATCCCGGCGCGGATTCCAGCACCCGCCCCCCTGCTTCCTTTGTCATATTCCAGATAACGCCGCCATTCGATGATGGATACGTAGCGAACGGGTGACCAATTAGCCGGACAAGCACCTGATTCGCGTATCGATCGGACTTATACGCGGCTGTATGACCAACGACAGCCGGGCATCTCGTCGCACCGGCGGGCGCCCGCCTCGTCAGGCGCCGGGGATGTCCGGAAGGTCCACCGACCAGCCCAGCGGATACGGCTCCCTGCCGTCGGGACCCGGCGCGAGGGGTTCCGCTCCGGCCCGGTTGAAGGCGGCGAGAGCCTCGACGAGCGCCAGCCGCTGCTCCGGGGTGAGCAGTTCGACGATCCCGGCGATCTCGGAGCGCCTGCGGGCCGTCACCTCCTCGACCGTGCGGCGCCCCTCGTCCGTGAGCCGCAGCAGGGTCTCGCGGCGGTTGCGCGGGTTGAGGTGCCGGTCGGCGAGGCCCGCCGCGATCAGGCGGTCGACCATCCGCATGGCGGTGGACGGCGCCACGTGCAGCTGGTCGGCGAGCGTCACCAGGTTGGTGGGCCCCCCGGGTGGCCAGTACGACCAGCATCCGGAACCGCGGCAGCGTGACCCGCTCCTCCACGGCGGCGAGGGACCGCGCGGACACCGCCGTGAAGCGGTCAGCACCGCCCGGGTCACGGCATCCACATCCTCCATGGCCCCCGCGGGGCTCTCCCGTTCCACCATGTCCCTGTTCCACCGTGCGGCGGTCCCCCGCCGTGTGGCGGTCCGCGCCGGCCCGTCCGGCCGGGGCGCCCGGCCGGTTCACCCGTCGCGGCCCGGCTCCCGGCGGCCGGAGCGCCGTACGGCGGCGACGGCGGCCAGGACGGCGCCCACCCCGAGCACCGTCAGGCCGCGCCACCACACCTGCGCCTCGATCTGGGTGGCGAGGACCACGCACGACGCCGCCCCGAGGACGGGCAGCACGGTCGGCGTACGGAAGTGATCGCTCGCGCCCTCGTCGCGTCGCAGGACCAGCACGGAGACGTTGACCATGAGGAAGACCGCGAGGAGCAGCAGCACCAGGGTGGAGGCCAGGGTCGCCACGCTTCCGGACAGCGCCAGGAGCATCGAGAGCGCGGTCGTGACCGCGATCGACACCCAGGGCGTGTGCCGGCCGGGCAGCACCGTGGTGAGGGCGGACGGCAGCAGTCCGTCGCGGGCCATGCCGTAGGCCAGACGGGAGGACATGATGCCGGTGAGCAGGGCGCCGTTGGCGACGGCCACGAGCGCGATCGCGCTGAACAGGCGGGGCGGCACGCCGCCCGCGGCCCTGACGACCTCCAGGAGGGGCCCGCTCGACGCGACGAGCCGGCCGGTGGGCACGGCGGCCGAGGCGGCGATGCCCACCAGCACGTACACGGCCCCGGCGGTGCCGAGCGCGCCGAACAGGGCGCGCGGGTAGGAGCGGCGGGGGTCGCGGGTCTCCTCGGCGACGTTGACGGACGTCTCGAAGCCGACGAAGGAGTAGTAGGCGAGGACCGATCCGCTCAGGACGGCCGCGGCGGCGCCCTTGCCGGGCGTGCCGAGCTGGACGAGCCGCCCGGGATCGCCCTCGCCCCGCAGCAGCAGCCAGGCGCCCAGCGCCACGATGAGCAGCAGGCCGCCGACCTCGATGACGGTGGCGACGACGTTGGCGCGCGTGGACTCCTTGATGCCGCGCGCGTTGACCAGCGCCAGGACCAGCAGGAACACCACGGCGACCGCGGCCACGGGCAGCCGTACGAACGCCGAGAGATAGTCGCCGGCGAAGCCGCGGGCCAGTGTGGCCACGGAGACGATGCCGGCCGCCAGCATGCAGAATCCGGCGATGAAGCCGGCGAACGGGCCGAACGCCAGGGTCGTGTAGTGGGAGGCTCCACCCGCCCGGGGGTACTTCGTGGCCAGTTCCGCGTACGAGGACGCGGTGAGCAGCGCCAGCAGCAGCGCCACCAGCAGCGGCACCCACACCGCGCCGCCGGTGTCGGCGGCCACCTGCCCCACCAGGACGTACACCCCGGCGCCCAACACGTCACCGAGGATGAAGAAGTAGAGGAGCGGCGTGGTCAGGGAGCGCTTGAGCGACGGGCCGGACGCGGGAGCCGATGGCTGTTGTCTGAGCGAGGACACCTCCTTCATGTGCCACGTGTGCCGGGTTTCAGTCCCGGTGGCGGTCGGGGCGGGGCGGCCGGCGTGGTCCGGTCGGCCGTACGGGGACGCCGGGCGCGTGCCGTGACGTGCCCGGCGGGGCACCCTCGGACATGGGCGTCCTCACCAGGTGCCGCGCGCTCCGGCGCGGCGCCGGGAGGGACTCGGGCCCGCGGACGGATGGGTGGCGGTATGACGGAATCGGATGCGGCGGGGGCCGCGGGACCCGTGCCGGCCATGCGGCGTGTCCTCGCTCCGCTGGCGCTGGCCCAGTTCATCTGCAGTTTCGCGGGCTCGAACATGAACGTGATGATCAACGACATCAGTGCCGACCTGGACACCACGGTGCAGGGCGTGCAGGTGGCGATCACGGTGTTCCTGCTGGTGATGGCCGCGCTGATGATCCCGGGCGGCAAGCTGACCGACAAGTGGGGCCGCAAGCGCTGCCTGATGGTGGGGCTGGTGACGTACGGGGTGGGGGCGCTGGTCAGCGCGGTGGCGCCGGGGCTCGGCGTGCTGATCGTCGGGAACTCCATCCTGGAGGGCGTGGGCACGGCCCTGCTGATCCCGCCGGTCTACATCCTGACCACGCTGCTGTTCACCGACATGGCGTCCCGGGCCCGTGCCTTCGGGGCGATCATGGCGCTCGGGGGCATCGGCGCGGCCGCGGGTCCGCTGATCGGCGGGCTGATCACGAGCGCGATCAGCTGGCGGGCCGCGTTCGTGTTCCAGGCGCTGGTGATCGTGGTGATCGTGCTGCTGAGCCGCGGACTCGACGACCCGCTGCCGCCCGACCCCGGCCGCCCCTTCGACACCGTGGGGGCCGTACTGGTGGCCGCCGGTCTCGTTCTGGTGGTCATGGGCGTACTGGCGGTCGACAACAACGGCTGGCTGGCGCTGGCACTGCTGCTGGCCGGCGCCCTCGTACTGGCCGGCGCCTACGTCTGGGTGCGCGGCCGGGAGCGCGCCGGAAAGGAGGCGCTGCTGTCGACCGTCCTGTTCCGCGACCGGACCTCCAACCTCGGCTTGATCACCCAGAACACCCAGTGGCTGATGCTCATGGGCGTCTCCTTCACCGTGGCCGCCTACCTCCAGGTGGTCCGCGGCTACGACGCGATCCAGACCGGCGTCATCTTCACCGCCGCGACCCTGGGCATCCTCGCCTCGTCACTGGCCGCCGAGAAGCTGGCCCGGCGGCATGCGCAGCGCACACTGATCATGGCCGGTTTCGCGGTGACCATCGCCGGTATGGCCCTGCTCCTCGCCCTGGTCGCCGGCACGCCCAGCGCCTGGGCGTTCGCCCCGGGCCTGCTGCTGATCGGGCTGGGTCTGGGCGTGATGCTCACCCCGTCGGTCAACGTCGTCCAGTCCTGCTTCCCCGAGTCGCGGCAGGGTGAGATCTCGGGGCTGTCGCGCAGCGTCTCCAACCTCGGGTCCTCGCTGGGGACGGCGGTGGCGGGCACGATCCTGGTCGCGGGGCTCAGCAAGGGCGGGTACGCCGCGGCGACGGCGACCCTGGCGGTCATCGGCGTGGTCGGACTGGCCGCCGCGGCACGCTTGCCGCGCGCCCAGGGGCCGCAGGCCGTCGCGGCCGACCCGGCCGACGCGGGGGCTCCGCCCGGGGCGGTGTGACAGCCGGTCGGCCCGGTGGTGTCAGTGGGTCCGCAGTTCGGCGCGGTCGAGTTCCTCGTCGAGGGCGAGCGCCGCGTCGATCAGGGCGAGATGGGTGAAGGCCTGCGGGAAGTTGCCGAGCTGCTCGCCCGAGGGACCGATCTCCTCGGCGAAGAGGCCGACGTGGTTGGCGTAGGTGAGCATCTTGTCGAAGGCGTAGCGGGCCCGGTCGAGACGCCCGGCGCGGGCGAGGGCCTCCACGTAGAGGAAGCTGCACAGGTTGAAGGTGCCCTCCGAGCCCCGCAGGCCGTCGGGGGACGCGGCCGGGTCGTAGCGGTAGACGAGGCTGTCGCTGACGAGTTCGGTGTCCATGGCGTCGAGGGTGGTCAGCCAGTCCGGATCGGTGGGGGTGAGGAACCCGACCTTCGGCATGAGCAGCAGGGACGCGTCGAGGACGTGGGTGTCGTAGTGCTGCACGAACGCGCGGCGCTCGTCGTTCCAGCCGTGCTCGACGATCTGCTGGAACACCGCGTCGCGTGCGCTGCGCCAGCGGGGCAGGTCACCCGGGCGGGAGTGGACGGTGGAGAGCCGCAGGGCGCGGTCGAAGGCGACCCAGGTCATCAGGCGGCTGTAGGTGAAGTTCTGGCGGCCGCCACGGGTCTCCCAGATGCCCTCGTCGGGGCGGTCCCAGTGGTCGGCGAGCCAGTCGATGACGCGGGCGAAGGCCTGCCAGCCGCGGATGCCGCCGATGTCCTCGGACTGGGCGAGGGCGTAGACGGCCTCGCCGTAGATGTCGAGCTGGATCTGGTCGGCGGCGGCGTTGCCCGCCCTGACCGGCGCCGAGCGCCCGTACCCCTCGAGGTGGTCCAGCGCCTCCTCGGTGAGGTGCGGTTGCCCGTCTACGCGGTACATGATCTGCAGCGGCTCGCCGGACGCGGTGCCACCGGCGTCCAGGCGGTCGCGCAGCCACCGGCGGTAGGCGTTGGCCTCGTCGGTGAAGCCGAGGCCGATCAGTGCGCGGACGGACAGTGAGGCGTCCCGGACCCAGGTGTAGCGGTAGTCCCAGTTGCGCTCCCCGCCGATCTGCTCGGGCAGGCCCATGGTGGCGGCGGCCACCGGGGCGCCCGTGGGGGCGTAGGTGAGGAGTTTGAGGGTGATCGCGGAGCGGGTGACCATCTCGTGCCAGCGGCCGCGGTAGCGGGAGGCGCGCAGCCAGTTCCGCCAGAACGCGGTGCACGCCTCGAAGTCGGCGAGGGCCGTGTCCATCGTCGGCCGCGGGCCGCCGGAGTCGGAGTCGGAGTCGTCGCTTGTGAGGACGACCACGGCGCGTTCCCCGGCGTGCAGGGTGAAGCGGGCGGTGACGTCGGAGCCGTCCGGGTGCAGGTCGATCGGCCCGACGGTCTCCAGGCGCAGGTCGGTGCCGGGTCCGCGGAACAGCACCGAACCGTCGTCGAGGTGGCTCAGGTCGTGCGGGGCGCGGCCGTAGTCGAAGCGTGGCCTGCACGACAGTTCGAACGGCAGACTGCCGCGGACCACCCGTGCGGCTCGCACCAGCCGGTGCCGGGCGGACGGCACCGGTGAGGGGTCGGGCGGCATGAAGTCGACGACCTCACCGACTCCGCCCGGAGCCATGAAGCGGGTGATGAGGACGGCGGTGCCGGGCAGGTACAGCTGGCGGACGGTGGCCTCCTCGCCGGCGTCGGCGGCGAGGCGGCAGCGGCCTCCGCGGTCGCTGTCGAGCAGGGAGGCGAACACGCTGGGGCTGTCGAACCTCGGGGTGCACCACCAGTCGACGGTGCCGTCGGCCGAGACCAGGGCCGCGGTCTGGAGGTCACCGATGATGCCGTGGTCCGCGATCGGGGGGTAGTCGTTCACGGCGCAACTCCTCCTCGGTTGCTTCGCGCCGCCCAGGACCCGGAGGTCGTGCCGCGGGCGGGCGGCTTTACGACTGGTCGCTCCCCGTGGCGGGGCGCTGGGGCCGGAAGGGGTGGAGCACGTTGCGGCCCGGCTGGACGACGCCGTAACTGCTCTCCGGGACCTCGTTCCAGGCTCCGGGCAGGTCGCCCAACGGCTCCGACACGACGAGTCGTGTCTCGTCGGAGATGTCCCGCAGGAAGGACACGTCCGGGTGGAGCGCGCGCAGGGTGTCCACCCTGGTGCTGAAGTACAGCGACCGTGAGGCGCCCTCGCTCGAGTAGCGGAAGGCCCACAGCCGTTCCCCGTCGGACACCGCGACGGTCATCTGCAACGGGTGCCGTACACCGTGCCGGTGCCCGGTCTCCTCCACCAGGCCGGCCATGCGCGCCACCGCGCCGGGGGGATCGTCCGACAGCCCGAAGGTGAGGGCGAGGAAGAACATCAGCTCCGAGTCGGTGGAGCCCTCCAGGTCGGCGAAGAGGCCGGGGTCGACGGCGAGGGCGAGGTCACGTCTCAACCGGGGGAACTCGTTGATCACCCCGTTGTGCATCCAGAGCCAGCGGCCGTTGCGGAAGGGGTGACAGTTGGTCTGCTGCACGGCCGTCCCGGTGGTGGCCCGGATGTGGGCGAGGAACAGGCCCGAGCGGACGTGGTGCGCGACCTCCTGGAGGTTGCGGTTGCTCCAGGCCGGGCCGACGTCCCGCAGCACCGCCGGTTCGGGCTTGTCCGGCGCGTACCAGCCCACGCCGAAGCCGTCACCGTTGGTCGTCTCGACTCCCAGGCGGGAGTGCATGCTCTGGTCGATCAGGTTGTGTTCGGGGTCGAACAGGACCTGGCTGAGGAAGATGGGCGTACCCGCGTAGGCGATCCATCGGCACATGCCAGGAGTGTGCCGCGGCCCGGAACCGGCCGGCCTCACACCGTACGGGTGATTCCGCCGGCGCTCCGGTCCCGGGTGCGCACGCGGGAGCGGCCCCCGCGAGGTCCGGCTCCCGGGGCCCGGCTCAGCGCAGCGCACGGCCCGCCACGGCTCCCAGGTGGATGACGACACCGACGGCCACCAGCCATGACAGCACCACCATGACGATGCCGATGGGGCCGTACTTCTGCTCGTTCTCCACGATCGCCGCGGAGAAGTAGTGGGCGGAGAACACGCCGAGGCCGGTCCAGCACACGCTGGTGACCAGGGCCGGGGGGAACAGGACGCGCCACGGCACCGCCCCGGCGAGCAGCACGTACATGCTCCCCCACCAGAAGACGACCGCCCACACGAAGCCGAACACGCTGGGCAGGATCCAACCGTCCACTGTCCTGCCGAACGCGGCCTGTGCCGCGGCGTAGGCGAGCAGGGCGAGAAGCCAGGCGATCCGTGCCCCGACCTTCCACCATCCGCTCGCCGGGGCGTCGAACAGCGCGCCGTACCAGTGCTGGAGGGTGCCGGCCACGGCGAGTGCCCCGAACACCAGCAGGCCGGCGCTGGTCGCGGTGAGGGCGTACGAGCCGGCCGAGGGGGCGAACAGCGAGCCGACCGCCTGTGCCGCCTGCTGGTCCAGTCCGAGCCAGCCGACCAGCACCGCGGCCGCGTCGCGGCCCGCCGCCGCCGTGATGACGATCAGGAACGGGAAGAAGCACAGCAGGGCCAGCGCGGCCAGCTGGAAGGACTGCCCGAAGAAATCGGCCGCCGCGAGCCGGTCCCACAGCCGCCCGGCCGCACTCTCCTCGAAGCGGCGGACCGCGGTGCGCCACCGCTGTTCCGTCCGCCTCCACAGGGCGTCCCGTGGCACGTGAGCTGCCCTCCTGCCGCCGCGCGTGCGATGCGGTGACCGCTGCCGGCCCGTGCCGGCGGACGTGGCCCGGCGCGGGGCCACGGACTGGGGATCAGTGACCGGCGGCGGAACCGGAGCCCGGGTGTGCCGCCGGTCCGGCGCCGCTGAGGACCAGTTCCTTCGCCCTGCGGAACTCGTCGTCGGTGATGTCGCCGCGGGAGCGCATCTCGGAGAGCTTGCGCAGTTCGTCGGCGCTGCCGCCGCCGGCGCCGCCCCCTTGCGCGGTCTCCCGGACGTAGGAGTCGAAGGCCTCCTGCCGGGCACGCGCCTGCGCCACCTCCCGCTTGCCCATGCCCTTGCCCCGGGCGATCAGGTAGACGAAGATCCCCAGGAACGGCAGCACGATGACGAAGATCGTCCAGCCGGCCTTGGCCCAGCCGTTCAGGTCGTCGTCGCGGAAGATGTCCGCGATGACCCGGAACAGCAGGACGAGCCACAGGATCCAGACGAAGAACACCAGCATGGTCCAGAAGACGTTCAGCAGGGGGTAGTCGGACGCCAGGTAGGTCTGCGCTGCCATGTCTCACCTCTGTCTGCGGCCGGGCCCCTGTCTGTGCGGAACCCCGGCGTCGCTCGTGCGACCGCTCCGGTCGCCGTCGTCGTCAGCGTGCCCCGGCGAGGATGCCGCGTCGTCACCCGGTACGGGTGATCGTGCGCGGCCCGGACCCAGCTCGTGAGCCAAGCGCGTCAGTGCGTCAGTGCGTCAGTGCGTCAGTGCGTCAGGACGATCTTGAAGACGATGATCACCAGTCCGAGCAGCAGATTGATCGCGGCCGTGCCCGCCACCATGCGCCGCGAGGCCCCGGCCCGTAGCGCGCCGACCGCGGACCAGCCGACCTGGCCGGCCACCGCCACGGACAGGGCCGCCCAGCCGGCGCCCTCGGGGCCCAGACCGAGCAGCGGGCTCACGGCGACGACGAGTGCCGGCGGGACGGCCGCCTCCACGATCGGCCACTCCTCGCGGCAGACCCGCAGGACGGTCGCCCGGTCCAGCGACTGCTGCGCGAGGCGGGCCCCGAACAGCTGGGCGTGCACATGTCCCACCCAGAAGACCAGACCGGTGAGGAGCAGCAGGAGCACCATCTGCACGCGGGGGAGCTCCTCCAGGCCGGCGGCACCGATCACCACCGACGCGGCCAGCATCGATCCGTAGACGGCGCCCGTGTAGTCGGCGTGGCCGCGACGACCGGTACCGCGTTCCCGGACCGTGGTGCGATCGCTCCAGAACATCGGTGTGGCCCCTCCGTGCAGGCTTCCTGGCGCCGCCATGGACCTCTCCATCCCAGCGGAGCCGGCCGGAGCGCGCCTCACCCGTCACGGACGAGGCGGCCGGCCGGCGGTGCGGGCCGGAGGCGCCGGAGGAGGTCACTCAGGCCGTGGCGCCGGGGCCGGGCGGAAGGTGGACGGTCATGATCAGCCGGCAGGGCTCGTCGCCGGCGCCGCGGTAGGTGTGCGGGGCGTCGGCGCCGAAGGCGGCGGTCTGCCCGGCGTCCAGGGGATGCTCGGTGCCGTCGACGACCAGCACCATCCGGCCGGCGGTGACACTAACGGTCTCCGCCACGCCCGCCTGGTGGGGGTGGCTGGGGTACTCCTCACCCGATTGCAGCGTCCAGCGCCAGACCTCCGCCGCCCTGGAGGCGCTGGAGCGGCAGCTGGCCGACGGGAGCTGGCAGCCCGCCGACGAGAGCGACCCGCGCATCGAGGCGTGGCACACCGCCTACCGCTCCTTCGGCACCAACCCCCGGCGCATCCGCACCGGCGTCGACGCGCTCGGCCGCCGGGTGACCAAGAAGGGCAGCCTGCCGCGCATCAACCCGGCCGTCGACTGCTACAACGCCGTCTCCGTCCGCCACGGCCTGCCCGCCGGAGCCTTCGACCTGTCCCACGTCACCGGTGACGTCGTCATCCGCCACGCCGACGGCGACGAGTCCTTCACCCCGCTCGGCGAACCCGGCACCGTCGAGCACCCCGGGCCCGGCGAGATCATCTACGCGGACGCCACCGGTGTCCTCACCCGTCACTGGAACCACCGCGACGCCCACCGCACCCGCGTCACGGAGGACTCCACCGACGTCGCCTTCCTCCTGGAGACCCTCCACGCAACCCGCGACGGGCACCTCCTGGAGACCGCCGCGCACGAGCTGCGGGCCTTCCTCGCGCCGCACGCCGGCCGCAGCGCCGTGCACTACCTCGACCCGGCCCAGCCGCAGGTCACGATCGCCGGCGCCGGTGAAACGCGCGTCACGGGGTAAACGTGAGCCGACCGCACCACCGCGTTTCCCTCGGGGGCCGAAAAATGACCGACGAAGCATATCTGGTACTGCTCGACGACGACGCGGCGCTCGGTGTGCCGCCGGCCGCCGTGGGTGAGCCGGTGTACATGGACAGCCCGGCCGTCCTCGCCTGGCTGAGCGCCCAGGACGTCACCGCGACGAGCCCCCGGCTGCGCCTGCTGCCTCCGGAGCACACCTCCGCCATTCCCGAGAACGCCGAGCGGCTGCCCATCCCGCTCAGCGACGAGGAACTGAACCGGCTGCGCCAGCAGACGGCGCCCGAGCCCAGCGCGACGGTGGAGGCCGAGCTGCTGGCCTACCGCTCCTGCACGGACGGCCGTGACGTCCTGCTCCAGCGGGCGCTGGCCGCCGGTGTCCCCGCCCACCGGATCGCGGAACTCACGGGCGAGGACCTGACGGTCGTCCAGGCAGCGGCGCGCTGACCCCACCGGCGACCGGCAGCCGGCGACCGGGACCTACGGGCGGAGCACGATCTTGCCGTGGGTGTGCCCCGCCTCCAGCTCGCGGAAGGCGTCCCGCACCCGCTCCAACGGGTAGGTGCGGGCCACCGGCACCTCCAGCTCCCCGCGGGCGGCGAGCCGGGCCAGCTCGCCGAGCACGACCGCGCAGGCCGCCGAGCCCTCCCCGTAGGTCCGCGCACCGATCTCGGCCGCGGCCTGCCAGTCACGGATGGTGTTGATCCGCTCGGGCCGCACGCCCAGCTCCACCGCCAGCGCCACGTAGCCGTCGCCGAACGTGTCGATGAACGCGTCGACGCTCCCACCGGCGGCCTGCCGGACCCGCTCGGCCACGCCCGGCCCGTACGCGACCGGTACGACGCCCCGGTCCGTCAGCCAGGCGTGGTTCCGCTCGCTCGCCAGCCCGATCACCCTGGCGCCGCGCCGCCGCGCGAGCTGCACCGCGAGGGAGCCGACGCCGCCCGCCGCTCCGGACACCACGACCGTGTCGGCCGGTCCGGGGTCCACCGCGAACACGGCGGCGTAGGCGGTCGTGCCGGCCACGTACAGCGACCCGGCCACGTCCCAGGACAGCTCCGGCGGACGGAAGACCACGTTCACGTCATCGACCACGACGAACTCGGCGTGGCTCGCCCGGTTGTGGGTGAAGCCCAGGACCTCGTCGCCCACCGCGACTCCGCGCACCTGCGGGCCCGACTCCACGACGACACCGGCCAGGTCGCTGCCCTGCCCGCTGGGGAACACCGCCGGCCAGCGTCCGTGCCGCGCTCCCCTGCGGATCATCACCTCGCCCGGCTGGATCCCGGCCGCGCGGACCTCGACCAGCACCTGCCCCGGGCCGGGCACCGGGCGCGGCACCTGCTCCACCCGCAGCACGTCGATCTCGCCGTACTCGTGGAACCGCACTGCCCTCATCACGTGATCACCGCATCTCGTCGTCCGAACAGGCCCCGGGCACCCGGGGCCCGTACCATCCGCGCCAGTCGAAGCCGATCCGGTGCCGGCCGGGCCTTGGCCTCTCGTGTGGATCAGGCCGGGCTCTACCTCTTCTTCCAGAGGGTGAGCCTGGTGGCGTAGTCGGGGAGGTCGCCGACGCCCGTGGAGATGCCGGTGACCTTCAGCATGGCCAGGGCGCCCTCGGTGGTCTCGGTGCACAGCACGGTGCCGACCGGGACCGTCGAGCGCAGGTCGCGGGCCTCGATCCGGGTGGGCAGCACGTCGCCCTGGGCGCCCTCGAGGCACTGCTCGGGTGTCGTGCCCGCGCTCTTTCCCCAGGGGGTCAGGAAGCGCCAGCGTCCGTCCGAGATCTCGTCCAGCTCGATCTCGTTGCCCGAGGTGATCTCCTGCTCGCCGTGGACCTTGGGGATGTCCAGGTCGGCCTGGACGACGGCGATGTCACCCGGGGAGCGCAGGGTGAAGGTCCGGTCCGTGAAGACCGCGGTGTAGCCGGAGTCCTCGGAGGTGGTGGGCGAAGGGCTCTTGGTGACGGCGGAGTGGGTGGACGGCGTCGGGTGCCTGTCGTCGCCGCCGGAGCCCTCCGACGAGAAGCCGCCCGCCTTCGCGATCGTCCACGTCACCACCACCGCGAGGACGACGACCGCGGCGGCGCCCGCGACGACGAGCCCGGTGCGCGAACGACCCTGCGCGGCCGTGGCCGGCGGGGCGTACGGCGGGGGGACCGGGGCCGCGGTCGGGGTGCCGGCGAAGGACGGTCCGTGCGGCGGTGGCGGACCGGCCGGGGTGAACCCTCCGGGACCGGGGGCTGCGTGCGGGCCGCCGGACGGCTGGCCGGTGGCGCCGGAACGGCCCGGGGTGCCGGAGTCGGTGACGGTCGGCTCCGGGGCCGGTGCGAGGGCGGTCCGCTCGCGCTCGGCGATGGCGTCGGTCAGGGGGCCGGGAAGCCAGCCCGTGAAGTCGTGCAGGGGCCGTCCCGCGGCCTGTGCGCACCGCGCGGCCAGTTCAGCCGTGCCGATGCGCCGGGCCGGGTCCGCGGCCAGGCAGCGTTCCAGGAGCCCGCGCAGCAGTTCGTCGTAGTCGTCCAGCCGGGGCGGGCGGGCGGCGGTGTTGGCGATCTGCGCGGCGAGGGTCAGGGCGCCGCCACCGCCGTACGGGTGACGGCCGGTGGCGGCGACCGCGGCGATCAGGCCGAGCGAGAACACGTCCGTGGCCGGTCCGACCGGCTCGCCGAGGGCGTGCTCGGGGGACATGTACTGCGGGGTGCCGATCACTCCCCCGGTCAGGGTCAGCTGGGTGCCGTCGGCGGCGCGGGCGATGCCGAAGTCGATGACGTACGGGCCCTGGGCGCCGAGCAGGATGTTGCTGGGCTTGAGGTCGCGGTGCGTGAGGCCCGCGGAGTGGATCGCGGTCAGCGCCTCGGCGGTGCAGCCGACGAGTTGCAGGACGGCGGGCAGCGGCAGCGGGCCGTGGGTGGCGAGGGCCTCGTGCAGGGACAGCCCGGGGATGAAGACCGAGGCCATCCACGGCTGTTCACCGGTGGTGTCGTGGTCCACGACCGGCACGACGTGGTAGCCCTGCACCCGGCGGGCCGCCTGGACCTCCTGCTCGAACCGCCGGCGGAAGCCGGGGTCGCCGCCGAACTCACGCCGGATCACCTTCAGCGCGACCGGCTGCCCGCCCCGGGTGCGGGAGAGGTAGACGGTGCCCATCCCGCCCTCCCCCACCCGGGACAGCAGCCGGTATCCGGCGATCTCCCGCGGGTCCTCCGCCCGCAGCCGTCCAGCCCCCGCGTCCGCCGCCATACCGCCCACTCCCCCGGTCTTGATCACTTCTCTCCGAGCGTAGCAAGGGCGCGCCGGCCCCGCTCATGCTTACAAGTTGCTGACGGGCGGCGGCAGTTGGGGCGCCGCTTCGGACCGGGTACGCCCGCCCGCGAGCCGGGGCCGCGCGGGGCGGCCGTACCGTCAGGCGTCGGTGCGCAGCAGGCGGCAGGCGGCTCCCGCGAGGGCGAGCGCGGTCCAGCCGAGGAGGACCAGGAGTCCCGCGGCGGGCGACAGGGCCGTGGAGTCGTGCGTCAGCGCGAACATCGACTCGCCGGCGTTGCTGGGCAGGTACTTCGTGATGCCGTCCTGCCAGGAGGCGGGCAGCAGGGAGGCCAGGCCGGGCACCAGCATCAGCGTGGCGACCAGGACGGCGATGCCCCCGGCGACCGAGCGCAGCAGCGCGCCCAGGGCGACGCCGAGCACACCGACCAGGCCGAGGTAGACGCCGGCGCCCAGCAGGCCGCGTACGACGCCCGGGTGGGACACCGCCAGGGCCGCGGGCGTGCCGGACACCACGTGGCTGCCGACCGGGAAGGCGACGAACACGCCGGCGGTGCCCACGACCAGCGCGACCACGCCGTACACGGCCGCCTTCGACCAGAGCACCGGCAGCCGGCGCGGCACCGCCGCGAGCGTGGAGCGGATCATGCCGGTGGAGTACTCCCCCGCGGTGACCAGGACGCCCAGGACGCCGAGGGCGAGTTGCGCGAAGGTGGCGCCGAAGACGGACAGGCTCAGTGCGGTGGCGCCGGCGGCCTCGGGACGCAGCCGGCCCGAGGCGGACGCGGACCGGTAGTGCACGCAGGCGATCACGCCGAAGCCCACCAGGAACAGCAGGCCCAGGCCGAGGGTGATCCAGGTGGAGCGCAGGGACCACAGCTTGGCCCACTCCGAGCGCAGCACCCGGCCCGCGGTGACCCGGTACGGCGGACGCGGCTGCCGGGCGGGCGCGGGGGCGGGCGCGGGGCCGCTCTCGCTCAGGGTCGTCGTGCTCATGCCGCACTCCGGGTGGTCTCGACGGTGGTGGCGCCGTGGTACTCGACGGCGTCGCTGGTCAGGTCCATGAACGCCTGTTCCAGGGAGACGGCTCTGGAGCTGAGTTCGGACAGGGCGATGCCGTGTTCGGCGGCCTTCAGACCGATGGCGCGGGCCGTCAGGCCGGTCACCCGCAGCTGCTCCGAACCGGCCGAGCCGGTGATCTCGACGCCGGGCCCGGCCAGCACCTCGCGCAGCCGGGCCGCCTGGTCGGAGGCGACCGTCACGCTGTCGCCGCCGCCCCGGCGGACCAGCTCCTGAACGGTGGTGTCGGCCAGCAGCCGTCCCCGTCCGACGATGATGAGGTGGTCGGCGACCAGGGCCATCTCGCTCATCAGGTGGGAGGAGACGAAGACGGTGCGTCCCTCGGACGCCAGCCGGGTGAGCAGGTTGCGGATCCACAGCACGCCCTCGGGGTCCAGCCCGTTGACCGGCTCGTCCAGCATGAGGGTGGCGGGGTCGCCCAGCAGCGCCGCGGCGATGCCCAGGCGCTGCCCCATGCCCAGGGAGAAGGCTCCGGCGCGCTGTCCGGCCACGGACTGCAGCCCGGTCAGCTCCACGACCTCCTCGACGCGGCGGCGCGGGATGCCGTGGGTGTGGGCCTGCGCCATCAGATGGCCGAAAGCGGAGCGGCCCGGGTGGACCGACCTGGCCTCCAGCAGGGCGCCGACCTCCTGGAGGGGCGCGCGGTGCTCGGCGTACCGCTTGCCGTTCACGGTGACGGAGCCGCCGGTGGGCGCGTCCAGGCCGACGATCATGCGCATGGTGGTGGACTTGCCCGCGCCGTTCGGGCCCAGGAAGCCGGTGACGGTGCCCGGCTTCACGACGAAGTCGAGCCGGTCGACGGCCGTCTTCTCCCCGTAGCGCTTCGTCAGCTGATGTGCCTCGATCATCGCCGCTCCCTCGCGTGACTCGGTCCGGTTCTCGCGATTGCCGTCCCTGCAACGCTAAGAGCCTGAGCACCGGAGAACCGCGGTACGCCGGTGGGCCGTCGCACCCGGGCGGCGGTGTCGTGACCGCACGTGAACCCGTCCGCACCGCGGCCGCCTGCGGGATCGTCACCCGTCGGCGGCCGGGCCGGCCGCTCGGCGCGGCGGCGGCGCCTTGGGCCGAACGGGCGGCGGTCACTGCTCGCCGGTCTCCAGCAGGGTGCGCAGCACCTTCTCGTCGTCCGGGCCGGGCCGGCCGACGAACCGGGCGAGGACCGTCTCGCGGTCCGCGTCGCGGTCGAGTTCGGTGTGCACGCGCGCAGGAGAGCCGTGTCCGAGGTGAGCAGGCCGGTGCGGTCGGTGCCGGTCAGTGCGGGCCCGTGCCGCGACGCCGGCGGGGGGTGACGGCGGCCCGGCGTGTGCAGTGGTCGGCGACGGTGTCGGCGAAGACCCGGGCGAGTGGCGCGAGGGCGTCCCAGCGGCGCACCGCCCAGCCGACGGGCAGCGGGGGCAGGTCGGGGATCGGGATCAGCCGCAGACCGCCACCGTCGCCGGTGTCGCCACCGCCACCGGGAGCAGGCCTGCCGGGCAGCGCGGGCAGGCCGGGCAGGGCGGGCACCACGGCGTGGCCCAGGCCCAGCTCCGCCAGCAGGAGCCCGGTGTCCCAGTCGGCGACGCCGGTGTCGGAGCTGGTGCGCACCCCCAGGTCGGCGAAGGCGGCGTCGAGCAGTGCGCCCGAGGTGGAGTTCCGCGGCAGCCGGATGAGGCGGATGCCGTCCAGGTCGGCCACGCCGACACGCGTCCGCGCGGCCAGCGGATCGTCGGCGCGGACGGCCAGCACCCAGGGCAGGCTGACGACGGGGCGCTGTTCGATGCCGTGCACCGGGCTGCCGATGGTGACCCAGGCGAGGTCGAGGTTGCCGGCGGCGAGGGCGTCGAAGCAGCCGCTGGTGGACGTCTCGGTCCGGAACTCCAGGCTCACCTTGGGATGGCTCCGGCGGAAGGCCACGATGGCCTCGGCCATGAAGTGCCGCACGGTCGTGCCGCCCGTGGTGACGCGCACGGTCCCGCCGTCGCCGTTGACGAGGTCGCCGAGGCGCCGCAGCGCCAGGTCCAGGCCGGCGATGCCGTCCGCGGCGGCCTGCCACAGGACCCGGCCCGCCTGGGTGGGCACGACACCTCGCGGCCGCCGCTCCACAAGGCTCACGCCGGTCTCCCGCTCCAGCCGCTTCACGTGCTGGCTCACCGCCGACTGCGTGCACCCCAGGTCCCGGGCCACGGAACTGAGGCTTCCGGCCCGGCACACGGCCGCGAACACCCGCAGGTCGTCCAAGGTCATGGCCTCCAAGGTACAGCTTGGGTGTCGGGAGAATTCCCCAGGATTGACTGGGGTACCTCACGGCGCGAAGATCGTCACCGGGCCCGAGGCGGCAACCCGCACGGGGCCTTCGCGAGGAATCCGGACCCGCGAGGGCGTCGCGCGGGTGCCGACCTGCCATACCCGGCGCCGCCGACCGCGCCGCGCCGTCTTCTCCTCGACTCCTGAACCGACCTCGCCGGAAGGGCACTTCGCCATGACCGTCACCGCACCACCTCCCGAGCGCACCGGCTCAGGTCCCTGGAGGGTGGCCGTCCTCGGGCCCGGTGGGGTCGGCGGGCTGCTGGCCGCGCTGCTGGCCCGGGCCGGGCACCGGGTGATCTGCGTGGCGGGACCGGCCACGGCCACCGTCCTGCGCCAGGACGGAATCCGCGTGACGAGCCCGCAGTTCGGTGACTTCACCGCACCGGTGGACGCCTGCGCCGAGCTGCGCGAGCCGGTCGATCTGTGCCTGGTGACGGTCAAGAACACGCACCTGGAACAGGCCCTGGAACGGGTCCCGCCCGCGATGCTCGACGGCGGACTCGTCCTGCCCCTCCTGAACGGCGTCGACCATCCCGCCCGGCTGCGAAGGCACTTCCGGGATCAGCGGGTGGTGGCGGGAGCCATCCGGGTGGAGGCGACGCGTGCGGCACCCGGCAGGGTCGAGCACGGCAGCCCGTTCACCCGGATCGACCTGGCGGGAGCGCCGGAAGGGCTGCGGGAACTGGTGGCGGTCCTGGGGTCCGCGGGGGTGACCACCGGTGTGACCGAGGACGAGACGGCGCTGCTGTGGGGCAAGTTGACCGCCCTCGCGCCGCTCGCGCTCCTCACCACCCGCTACCGGACGACCATCGGTGACCTCCGCACGACCCACCGCGACGAGCTGACCGGCCTGCTCCGGGAAGCGGCCGCCGTGAGCGCGGCCTGCGGCGCCCCCGCCGATGTCGCGGCGGCTCTGGCGCTGTACGACGCGTTCCCGCCCGGTGCCAGGTCGTCCATGGAGCGGGATGCCGGGGCCGGACGCCCGCTGGAGCTGGACGCCATCGGCGGCGCACTCCTGCGCGCGGCCCGACGGCACGGTGTCGCCGTTCCCGTGGCGACCAGGATCGTGGCGGAACTGAGCTGAGCCGAGTGGACTCGGTCGAGTGGGGGGGAGTCGGGTGGAGCTGAGCCTGGCTTGGCCGGTCCGCGTCCGCGTTTCCTACACTCACCGGATGAACTCCTACACGTGCACGCAGTGCGGCACCGTCGGTCTCATGGACGGTTTCATCGAGGACGCCGGTGAACACTCGAGGGGCTACGCGCGCTGGATCGAGGGCGCGTTGGAGCGGGGGGTCTTCGGAGGGGCCAAGCGGATGGGCCGGCCACGCAGGCAGATCGAGGCGTACCGCTGCCCCACGTGCGGCCACCTCGAACTCTTCGCCACCGGCGAGGTGTAGCCCCGCTCACCCGGTCCGGAGGGGTCTGCCCGGCTCGGTGTCCTTGCGCGTGCGCGCACCGCGTGACCCTGCCTCAGGTCCGGCGGCGGCCGCCGACAGCAGGGTCGCCGCCGCCAGGGTGCCCCACAGGGCGGTCGGGCCAAAGGGTGCGAGGGTGGTGATGACCGCCGGGGAGACGGCGAGGCCGAAGCCCGTGGAGAGCTGGAAGCGGGCGAGGGCGCGCCCCAGGAGGTGGGCCGGGGCGAGGACGGTGACGAGTGCGGTGGCGCTGCCGGCGTAGACGATCTCGCCCAGGGTGCAGACGACGGCGACCGCGGCGACGGCCGGCGGACCCCAGCGGTGTCCCAGCGAGGTGGCCGCGAGGAAGCCGAGGTAGGAGGCGGTGAGGACCAGGCCGGCGAGCGCCAGCACGGTCCGCCGGGAGAAGCGGGACATCAGGACGGTCACCGGGACCTGGAGGGTGACCACCAGCACCGTGTTGGCCACGAAGACGGCCGCCGGCCACACCGGGGACGCGTGCAGCTGGGTGACCAGGATCAGCGGGAGCGCGACCTCGGGGACGTTGAGGCAGAAGACGTAGATCACGTTGGCGGCCAGCAGCCCGCGCATCCGGGGTGCGGGCCCGTCGGTCCCGCCGTCGGCCGGGGAGGCGGCGGGAGCCGCGCGGAGGCGGACGGACCGTGCCAGGGCCGCCGCGGTGAGATAGGCGAGCCCGGTGGCGGCGGCCAGGGCCCGCAGGGCGGACGTGCCGCCCGTGAGGCACGCGGTGGCGAGCAGCGCGCCCGCGCCGAGACCGGCGTTGCGCAGGGCGCGGCCCGCGGCGAGGGCGGCGTCGCGTTCCCGGCCGTGGGCGACCGTCGCCACGAGCGCGGCGTGGGCGGCCGGCCATGCCTGGTTGCCGATGCCGAGGAAGAGCGCCGCCGCCCCGAACAGCCAGGCCTGACCGGCAGGAGCGGCCAGCAGCAGCGCCACGCCCAGGACGCGTACCAGCATCGACGCCGCCACCACCGCGCTGCGCGCGCCCCGGTCCAGCCGGCGGCCCACCGCGGGCATGCACACCAGACCCGCGACGACACCGGCCGTCATCGCGGTGCCGGTGACCGGCGCGGACAGCCGCAGCACCGTCACCCCGTAGAGCAGCAGGAAGGGGCGCAGCAGGCCGGTGCCGAGCGCGTCCACGGCCAGGGCGACGGCGTATCGGGGGCCGCCAGAGGCGCGGACGAGGGCCCGGGGCCGGATCGTGGTGGTGGTGGTGGTCGTGGTCGTGGATGCCATGGCGTCCACGGTGCGCCGGGGCGGCGGGCGGGCCGCGTCGGTTGACGGACACCGTCAATCGACGCCGTCACGGGCCGCCTTGTCGGTGATGATGACGGGATGACGCTGAGGATCGACATCAGCGGTCTGCCCGCCGAGCGGGTGCGGTTCGCCGCCTCCCCGCTGGCCGAACTGACCGCGATGCTGCACGTGCTGGCCGAGCCCGGGCACCATCCGCAGCTGGCCGGCTGGGCCGGTGACGTCTGGGCGGGGCTGCGGCCGGAGCTGGCCGAGCGGCTGCGGGAGGCGGAGTTCCTCTGGCGTTCCTCGCAGGCCGACTTCCTGATACCCGCCCGGCCCCGGCCGACCCTCGCCGAGGAACTGGACGACGTGGACCGGATCGACGACGAGCGGTACGTGACGGCCGCGCTGGTCACCACGTGCGGCAGCAGCCGGGTCCACTTCCCCGCGTCGTCGCCGCTGACCGACGCGGACGCGCGTGAGCGGGCTCTGGACGTGGCCCAGGCGCGGGGCGCGCCGCAGGAGGCCTTCGCGGAACGGCTGCTCGCCGATCCGGCCGCGGTGCGGGCCCGGGTGCGCGACACCCTGGAACAGTGTGCCGACGCCTTCTTCACCGCCGCGTGGACGGGTCTCACCGCCCAGCTCGCCACCGATCTGCGCCTGAAGAACGACCTGTTGAGGCGGCAGGGCATCGCGGCGGCGCTCGCGTCGGTCTCCGGCGCCGTCACCCTGGCTCCGGACGGCGACTGCGTCGTCGTGGACAAGCTCCAGGACAAGGCGACCACCGCGCACGGCACCGGGGTCACCTTCATCCCCACCGTCTTCGGCCGCCCGCACCTGGTGGCGGTGCACACGCCGGGCTGGCAGCCGGTGGTGCAGTACCCGGTGGCCGAGCCGGGGCCGGCCGGGCCGGTGCCGCTGGAGACGGTCTCGCTCCGGCTGGAGGCACTCGCGCATCCGGTACGGCTGCGTCTGCTGCGCACCCTGGCCCGCGGCCCGCACACCACCGGTGAGCTGGCGCACGCCTGGGAACTCTCGCCCCCGGAGGTCTCCCGCCACCTCGCCGTCCTGCGGCGCGCGGGCCTGCTCACGGCCCGGCGGCGCGGCCGCTACGTCCGCTACACCCTCAACCTGCCCGACGTGAGCGCACTGGGCACCGACCTGCTGGCGGCCGTCCTGCGCTGAGCCGGGCCGGGACGCCCGCCCGGTCACGCCCGTCCGCCGCACGTCGTCCGGTACGCGCGCTCGTGTGCACGTTCCCGCGCGCCCTCATCGGGGCTGTCCGGAGCGCACGAGTGCCGCGATCAGGTCGACGTAGTGCGGATGGGCCAGTCCCAGCTCGCCCAACTCCCCCGGGGAGAACCATCCGATGGCGTCGTGCTCCCGGGGTGCGGCGTTGACCGGGTGGCCGGCCCAGTCCCGGACCGTCCAGATACGCATCTCGGCATCGCCCGTCGTGAAGTGCGCGACGGGTGGTTCCGTCGGCCGGTCGATGTCGATGCCCAGTTCCTCCCGCACCTCCCGGGTCAGCGCGTCCTGAGGCGTTTCGCCGTCCTCGACATGGCCGCCCACCAGATCCCAGCTGCCCGGGTACCAGCGCCGGGTGGGAGCCCGGTGGCAGAGCAGAACCCGCTCGTCGCGGATGAGGAGTGCGGCGACCAGTTGGACTTTCCCCGGCTGACCGCCACTTCCGTCGACCGAATGGGACACGGGGTCACGCGCCTCTTTGCCTGGGCAACTGGTACAGCACATCCAGATGGGATTCGACCACACAGATCATGTTCAGGTGCCGGTTGAACCTGTAGTACACCCGGGTGAGCCTGTCGTGCTTGAAGTCGTCGCCCTGAACCGTGCCCAGCGCGCTGCGCAATTGGGACGTGATGAACTGGTTCACCCAGAAACATTCACCATTGCGCTCGCGCAGGATGCGCGGGTGATGACTTTGATTGGGGCGGGTGCCTTGGATGGCCGGATTGGGATGGTAACAGAATCGCCCGCTCAGATCCATGGCGGCGACCGTGATGTCCCAGGGAAATCGATTCCTGGAACCGCCCACCATCTCGCCGGCCGCGAAATCGTTCTGATACTGCGCCAACTGTTCGAGCAGAACTCTTTCACTTCTTATGCTTACCATATCGTTGAAGAAGTGCTGTATTTCCACCTGCCGCTCGTCCCAGCGGGCGTTCAGCTTCCGCATCACGTTCATTCCGACGGGGTCGACCGCCAGGCGCTCGGCCAGCTCCTCCTGCGCCTCCCTGTTCGCCTCCCGGGCCACCCGGATCAGGCGGTCCCCGTCGACCAGGATGCTCAAGGTGGTGACGCCCACGACGAGAAGCGTCATCGCCGGGATCCTCTCCTTGAGCCAGGGGAGTCCATCGATGGCCCCGGTGAAGTCCAGCACCGAAATGGCGACCGACACGAAGACAGCCATGCCCAGAGTGATCTTGTCGAATGCCGACCTGTGCTGCACCAAGGCCCCCCAGCTTCCACGGACAATGCCTCACGCATCGCCCCGGAGCAGGCCGTACCTGCCCCGGGAGTGTTCGAGCATGAGGGCGTACATGCGCTCCAACTCCTCGCCCCTCGCGCGGTCCGGCCAGGGAGGCAGGTCACGGGGGTCCTTCTCCGGCACCTTCCCGAGACCCTCGCTGGCCAGGACGCTGCGGTGGATGTACTGCCTCTCCGGGTGATCCAGTGGGCGATTGAAGCCGTCCCGCAGCCGGCCGCCCGCGTCACCGCCGAACGCGATCCGCCAGTCGATCATCTCGCGGGTGTACGGAATACCCAGCCTCGCGCAGACGCCGGCCAGCAGGCGCTCGGCCCTGGTCTCGTCCATGAGATCCTCGTGCGCCAGTACATAGGTCGTCGAAGGCGCCACGGTGCGGATGTATTCGAACGTCTCCTGTAAATAGGACATCGCGAGATGGAACAGGCCCAAGCTGCCCCAGCCCACGGGTATCCCCTTGTCGCGCACGATACGGACCCAGTGCCCGGTGACCACTTCGTCGGTGGTGCTCGTCAGATAGCGCGTCATGTCCTGCCAGGACTGCCAGATCAGCCGTGGGTGCCGGATGAGAAAGACATGATGCAGCTTCCGCAGGAAGGCCGGGCGCTCGGCACCCATGGGATAGACCGGAATGGTGCACAACTCCGGGGTGTACTGGCCGATGCTGTGTTTGATGACCCGCACCCGGGTGGCCGGCGTGAGCGGCCGCTCGAAGTAGTGCGAGTGGTCCGCCACGCCGGTCGACTCGAAGACGTACTTCCCCGGATCCTTGAACAGTTCGGTCTCCGGGTGGTTCAGGAATGCGTGACTCAGCGCTGTGGTGCCACTTCTGTTGAGCCCGACGATGACCAGAGTGGGACGAACGGCCGGATCGCGCACGAGACCCCCCTTGTGTTCGTGCGCGTCAGCCTAGCCCGGTGCCGCGGACCGCGACAGTGAATCCGACCGCACCGGCTCGGTGCACAGGCCCCCGGCCCGGGACGGAATTCCGGGCCGGGGGCCTCGCGGTCACTTCAGGTAGGGACCGTCCGTGCCGATCCTGCCGGGGCCGTTCAGTACGTACACCCGCAGATTGCCCTTGCCGGGCGCCGCGACGGACAGGGAGCCGTTGGTGACGGTCTTCACCGCGCCCGTGACCGCGTCCGTGTAGGTGCCGTTCGGGATTCCGGTGAAGGTGGCGCCCCCGGTGACGGTGACCAGGGCGAAGCTGTCCGTGTCACCGCTGGTGTAGCGGCGCTTGAACGCCATCTGGCCGGTGATGCCGTCGGTGGAGTACTGGCCCGTCTGGAGGGCCGGGATGGCCCGGCGGATCTGGTTGAGCCGCTGGACGTGCTTGACCAGGGGCTGCGCGAGCGTGGTGGCGACCGCGCCGCTCGCCGCGTCCGCCGTGCCGAACTCCGAGGCGGTGACGGTGCCTTCGAGGTGGTCACCGTAGTAGGCCCGGCCGGTGCTCGCCAGCGGGCAGGTCGGTCCGCAGTCGATCTGCTTGCCGGCCTGGAACTCGATCTCGGAGCCGTAGTAGAGGGTCGGGATGCCGCGGAAGGTCCACATCAGGGCCATGTTCTCGGCCCAGGCGTCGGTGCCTCCGGCGTAGCGGGTGCTGGACTTGTTGGGGCCGTAGTCGTGGCTGTCGACGTAGACGACGTTGTAGGTGGCGTCGTTCACGCTGTCGTCGGAGTCCTTGCCGTTGTCGTAGGCGTTCGGCGCGTCCCCGAAGTTCATGTGCATGCGCATGTCGATGATGTTCATGCCGGAGAACTGGCTGTGGTCCGGGGTGTGGTAGGTGTTGCCGGTGAGGAAGGCGTTGGTGGAGGTCGGCTGGTTGCCGGTGCCGAGCTGTTCCTCGTAGGTGTACTGCTCGAGCGCCGCGGCGGTGTCGTCCGCGCTGTACGCCTTGCGTTCCTTCCAGGTGTAGAACTGCGCCGAGTGGTTCACCGACCCGCGGTTCCACTTGTCGTTGACGAAGGCGGCCACCTCACCGAAGACGAAGAAGTTCTGGGCCGCCCGCGCACCGAACCGCTGGGTCACGCGTTCCTGGATGGCGGGCAGGAAGCGGCGGTTCCAGGTGACGCGCGGGATGTGTACCGCCGTGTCGAGGCGGAAGCCGTCCACGCCCATGTCGATGTACTTGTCGTAGGCGCCGATCAGATAGTTCTGCACGGGTGTCGACTCGGTGTCGAAGTCGGCGAGGTCTTCGTGCAGCCAGCAGGAACGGGAGTCCTCACCCTCCCAGTTGCCGATCCAGCACTGGTGGTAGTAGGCCTTCGGGAACATGCCCGACGTGGGGCTCGGCCACTGGCAGTTGTAGAGGGTGTAGCCCTCGGCGCTCCGGCCGCCGGTGGGCTTGCCCCAGTTGACGCAGGTGTTGCCGGTCGGTTCGGCGGTGGACCACAGGTCGCCGTTGTAGTACGACTTCCCCGACTTGGGTTCGACGGTCAGGCCGTCGTACTCGAAGCCGTCGTTCTTCTCGTCGTAGTACCAGCTCCACTGGGCGTCCCTCACTCCGTACACGGTCGGGGTGAACAGCCCCTTGGCGCCCCAGCGGGAGCTGTGGTTGTAGACGACGTCCTGGTAGATCTTCATGCCCTTGGCGTGGGCCGCGTTGATCAGGTCCTGGTAGGAGGCGCCGGCCGACTCCAGGCGGGGGTCGACCCGGTAGAAGTCGTAGCCGTGGTAGCCGTGGTAGTCGTAGTCCGAGCGGTTGAGGACGACCGGGGTGATCCAGACGGCCGAGAAGCCGAGCGCCTTGATGTAGTCGAGCTTGTCGACCAGGCCCTTGAAGTCGCCCCGGAACATGGGGTCGCCGTTGGCCGCGTTGCCCGACTTGGCGTGCTGGCTGCCGCCGCGGTTGTTGGAGCTGTCGCCGTCGTAGAAGCGGGCGGTGAGGACGAAGTAGATCGGGTCCTTGCGCGGGTCGGTGCCCAGCGGGGTGCCGGCCGCCGGGGCCGCGGCCTTCTCCCCGGTGGTCGCGGTGGCCGCGGCCGAGGCGGGTGAGGTGTTGCCGGCCGCGTCGACGGCCTTGACCCGGTAGGTGTAGGTCGTCCTCTCCTCCAGTCCGGTGTCCGAGAACACCGTCGAGCCGACGTCCGTGACGGTCGTCCCCTTGGTGCCGCCGCTGCGGGTGACCTGGTACTTCGCCACGCCCTTGTTGTCGGTGGCGGCGTCCCAGCGCACCACGACCGAGGTGTTGGCGGCACTCGCCGTGACCTTGGCGGGCGCGGTCGGCGGTTCGGTGTCCGGGGCCTGGGCCGCGCACGGGTCGGCGGCACCGGTGGTGATCGTCCGGTCCTTCACCGTCGTGGTGCCGGCCGGGAGGGTGTAGTCGGAGCCGTTGTTGTTGTCCCAGACGCCGTTGCCGTTGTTGAACGCGGCCCTGAGGGAGGTGGCCGTGCCGATGTCCAGCTTCTTCTTCCACCAGCCGGTGCAGGCGGCTTCCATGCCGGCGCCGGGGACGGCGGTCCAGGAGCCGCCGGCCGGGGCGTAGTGGAGGTTGGCGGTGGTCCAGCCGCTGGTGGCCGTCGAGTAGTAGACGGTCGCCTCGTTGCCGGATCCCGTGCCGGTGCCGGTGCCGGCGCACGGGTCGCTGTGGGCGATCACGCCGTCCTTGACGGTGATCGTGCCGGTGCCCAGGGCGTAGTTGTTGCCGCCGTTGTTGTCCCAGGTGCCGCCGCCGTTGTTGAAGGTGGCCTGCAGGCCGGTGGCCGGGCCCAGGTCGACGGTCCGCTTGACCCAGTCCGTGCAGGCGGTCTCCATCCGGGCGCCCGGGACGGTGGTCCAGGCGCCGCCGTCGGGGGCGTAGTGCAGGTACGTGGACGACCAGTTCTTGGTCTTCGTGTAGTAGAAGACGGTCGCGGTGTTCGCCGTGTCCGCGGTGGTGCGCAGCGACGCCGGACGGGGCTCCGCGGGACTCGTGCCCGTCAGCAGTCCGAGGAACACGGCCGCCGTGGCACCAGCGGCCAGCGGGCGGCGGAGCAGACGTACGGGGGTGCGCTTCGGTGGCGGTGTCGGGGTGCGTCTCATGGCTCTCCCGGTGGGGTGCGGGGACGGACGTGCGGGTGGTGTGCGAGAAGGCGCTGAACTGGACGGCACGGAGGACGTACCGGCGGAGGCACGCGTGCGCGCGCGTACGCGTGCGGGCAAGGGGTGGGCCCGGCGGCGTACGGCTGGAAGAAGAACCGGTAAGTTCCTGCAAGTTCTTTCAACCGGGGAAGCTACCGGGACATGACAGTGGCGTAAAGACGTCGGGAGGAACCTGGGACACGAGACGGTGGCCTGCCGGTCCGGGAGGGAAGAACGGCTGAATGAACCGGACCCACATCAGGCCCCTGCGGCGGCCCTGCCTGCGCTTCGACGGCTGGATCGCCGGCCTGGGCACCTCCTCCGGCTGGCGCATCGTCCTCGGGCACTGGCCACGCTCGTCGTTGGGCCCCTTCAGCGACGTGATGCTCGAACGGACCGGCGGGGAGCGGCTGCTGCTGGCCCCGACCCAGGAGACGGTGAGCTTCGTCAGCGGCACCTACACGTTCGACACCACGCGCCTCGTCCCGGTCGACGTCGAGGTCGCCGACCGCACCTGGAACGTCACCGCGGGTCCGCTCCGGCTGGAGTTCACCACCGGCCCGCGACCGCCGCTGGGCTACCTGCTGCGCGCCGTGCCCCCCGTGATCGCCCGCCGGCCGGCGTGGAGCGCGCTGACCGACCGGATCGCCGCTCGGGTGCTGCCCGGGGTGCGTACGCGCGGCAGCGCGGGCGGCGGCCGCGAGGAGTACTACGGGGCACAGGACCTGCGGCGCATCCTCACGGCGCGGGCCACCTTCGACGGCTTCGACCTCGGCGGACTGGCACCCGTCGAACCACCGGTGCGCTTCGGGTTCGGCTCCGTGCCCGCGAGGCCCGCCCTCACCCGGGTCACGACGACGGTGTTCCTCGGCACCGGTCGGGGGGCGGGCGGGGCCAGGCCGTAGGGTGCCCGTCCATGCAGCTGATCGAGGTATCCGCCCTCATCACGGCGGTGGGCCCGCGCGACGGGCGGCGGCTGCCGGTCCGGCGCTCCGACGTGATCGGGTTCTTCCCGGACCAGGCCGCCTCACCGGCGCCGGCCTTCTGCCGGCGCTGGTACCGCCAGGTGCGGTAGACCCGCCGCCCGGCGGCGCCTGTCCGCTCACGCGCGAGTGGGGCCCGGCCGCACTCGGCCGGGCCCCACTTCCGCGTTCAGCGCGGCGTCGTCACTGAGACGTCCGCGCCTACCAGCGGTACCAGCGACCCCTGCGGCCGCCGCTGCCCGCGGGCCGCACCACAAAGCCCAGCAGCCACACGGCCAGGACGATCACCGCGACCCACCACAGCGCCTTCAGCGCGAAGCCCGCACCGAAGAGGACCAGGGCCAGCAGAAGAACCAGAAGCACGGGAACCATAGTCATCAACCTCCTGACCACCGGATGCCCTTACTTCAGCCCTACAAGCCCACAAAACGCGGGTTACTTCCCCCAGTTGCAGGGCATGAGCGCGTCCCGCGACACCGGCGTCCGCCCCGCCGCATCGGCCTGACGCCGGGGCCGTGAACCGGCAACCGCGCCCCGCCGCCCGGTGTTTACCACCGCCGTGAGGGGTCATCCGCTCCCCCAGCACCTGATGCCGGCAACAGAGGATGGTGAGCTGCATGTCCGCCAGCGAGAAGGCCCGTGCCAAGGCCGAACAGGCAGTCGGCAAGGCCGCCCAGGCAGCCGGCCGCGCCACCGGCAACAAGAAGCTGGTCGCCAAGGGCCACGCCGCCGAGGTCGCGGGCCGGGCCCGGGAGGCCAAGGAGAAGGTCAAGGACACCGGCCGGCACTGACCGGCGAGGAGCACCCGAACCGTTCCCGGGGGGCGGACCTTCCTTGCGAAGGTCCGCCCCCCGGCGCATGCCGGGGTGGCCGCCCGCGTCCGCGTCGGCGGGTCAGCGCGGGCCGTCCCCGGGTCTGCGTCCCCACGCCGTGAGCATCCCTGCCGACAGCGCGGCGCATTCACCGGAATCCAGATAGCGCACCGCCGCGTCGACGGCCGCCTCGTCGACCAGGCCGGTGGCGACCATCGCCGCCCTGCTCCGCTCCCAGGTGTCCGCCCAGAAGCGGCTGATGGCACTGCCCGGCAGCAGCGGCGGCACATGCATCTCCGCGGCGACGGGCGCGAGCCCCGCGGCGCGCAGCAGGTGCGGGTACGACGGCACCCAGGAGACATCGGTCCCGATGCTGTCGCGCAGGCCCTGCCACATCGCCCGCATCGCCACGGTGTAGGGCGTGTCCGGCGTCCGGTCGCTCGTCAGGTCGACCGCGTCGCTGAGCACCAGCACACCGCCGGGCGCGACGCGTTCGGCCAGGGCCGCGATCAGGCGCCCGGGGTCGGGCAGGTGCATCAGCACGAAGCGCGCGTGGACGAGCCCGAACCGGCCGGGGACGCCGTCCGGGGCGGTGATGTCGGCCTCCAGCACCTCGAGGCCGGCGACGGGCCGCTCGCGCAGGAACCGCACGTCGCGGTCCACGGCGAGGACGCTCGCCACCCCGGCCTCCTCCAGCAGCCGCCGGGAGACGGTGCCCGTCCCGGCGCCCACGTCGAGGCACCGCCACCCCGGGCCGACGCCGAGCGCCCGCAACCGCGCAATGGTGAGGTCGTCGTAGGCCAGGGCGCCGAGGTCGATCCGCTCGCCCTCGCCCGCCTGCTCGGGGCGGAAGACGGCCTCGCCGTAGCGGCCGCCGTCCGCCGTGTCCCCGCGCGGACCGGCGCTCACCTCGGCCCCGGTACTGTCCCGGTGCGGCCGGGTGCTGCGTACGCGTCGGGCAGTCTCATGGCCGGACCTCTTCACGCGGTGGGGCGGTGCCGGGCGGCCCCGTCCCGGGCCGTCGCCCCACCGATCCTCCACCGGGGACCGCCCGCGCGGCCGAGGCGCGCCGCGCCTGCGCCGATCGGCGCAGCGGTACGCGCGCCCCGGTGTCCGGCGTCACCGCGGCCGCCGATGGTGGGGCGCGCCCGTCCGGGTGCGAGAGTGAGGCGGTGACCGCCGGGCATGCGCTTGTACAGGCCGGACCGGCGCCCGGCGAAGCGTTATATGTGCAGAAGGAGTTGCGGCGTGATCCTCGAGACCGTACCGGAAGCCCCGGACCAGGGTGACAGATTCGACGCGTCGGCCCGCAAGCAGCGGCTGCGCCGCCGTCTGGAGCGACTGATCGGGGTGGCCGCCACCGAGGGCAACGACCTCGTCCCGCTGCGCAACGGCGACGAGATCTTCCCCGCGATGCTCGGGGCGATCCGTTCGGCTCGGTACACCATCGACATGATGACCTTCGTGTACTGGCGCGGTGAGATAGCCCGCGAGTTCGCCGCCGCGCTCGCCGACCGCGCCCGTGCCGGGGTGCGGGTGCGGCTGCTGCTCGACGGTTTCGGCGCCCGGCAGATCGAACAGGACCTGCTGCACCTGATGGACACGGCGGGCGTGCAGGTGGCGTGGTTCCGCAAGCCCGTGCGCCTGTCGCCGTTCAAGCAGAACCACCGCTGCCACCGCAAGGCCCTGATCGTCGACGAGCACACCGCGTTCACCGGCGGTGTCGGCATCGCGGAGGAGTGGTGCGGCGACGCCCGCAACCCCGGCGAGTGGCGGGACACCCACGTCCAGGTCCGCGGACCGGCCGTCGACGGTGTCGCCGCCGCGTTCGCGCAGAACTGGGCCGAGTGCCACGACGAACTCTTCGACCACCGCGACCGGTTCACCGAACACGCTCAGGCGGGCTCGTCGGTGGTGCAGGTGGTGCGCGGCTCGGCCAGCATCGGCTGGCAGGACATGCAGACCCTCATCCGGGTCATGCTGACCTCGGCCGAGGAGCGGTTCCGCCTCGCCACCGCCTACTTCGCCCCGGACACGTACTTCATCGACCTGCTGTGCCGCACCGCCGAGCGCGGGGTGCACGTCGAGATCCTGCTCCCCGGACGCCACACCGACCAGCGTGCCTGCCAGCTCGCCGGGCAGCACCACTACGCGCGGCTGCTGCGCGCGGGCGTGCACATCCGGCAGTACCAGCCGACCATGATGCACGCCAAGATCATCACGGTGGACTCGGTCGCCTCGCTCATCGGCTCGACCAACTTCAACCGCCGCTCCATGGACCACGACGAGGAGGTCATGCTCGCCGTCCTGGACGAGACGTTCACCGCCGAGCTCGACCGCGACTTCGACGCGGACCTCGAGCGCAGCGTGGAGATCGACCTGAACCGCTGGAGCCGGCGCCCGCTGCCCCAGCGCGTCAAGGAAGCGGCCGTCATCCCCGTCCGTCGTTTCCTCTGAGGAGCGGGCGGCCACCGCGGGACCGCCCGGACGAGCCGCGTACCGCCGGGGCTAAGATCGCGGCCATGGCCCTGACTGCGAGCGACGTGGACCGGTTCGAGGCGTGCAGGCCCCGCCTGGAGGCCATCGCCTACCGCATGCTCGGTTCCGCGAGCGAGGCCGAGGACGCCGTGCAGGAGACGTTCCTGCGCTGGCAGGCGGCCGACGTCGCCCGCGTCGAGGTCCCCGAGGCCTGGCTGACGAAGGTCCTCACCAACCTGTGCCTGAACCAGCTCACCTCCGCCCGGGCGCGGCGCGAGACCTACGTGGGCCAGTGGCTTCCCGAGCCGCTGCTCGCCGGTGACCCGATGCTCGGCCCGGCCGAGACCGCGGAACAGCGCGAATCGGTGTCGTACGCGGTCATGGCCGTACTGGAGCGGCTGTCCCCCGGTGAGCGGGCGGTGTACGTGCTGCGGGAGGCCTTCGGCTGTCCGCACCGGGAGATCGCCGAGATCCTGGACCTGACCGAGGCCGCCAGCCAGCAGATCTTCCACCGCGCCAAGAAGCACGTCGCCGAGGGCAGGGCCCGGGCGGAGATCGACGCGGCCGCGGCCCGGCGGGTCGTCGAGGAGTTCCTCGCGGCCGCCACCAGCGGCCGTACCGAACCTCTCGTCCAGCTGCTCACCCAGGACGCCGTCTCCATCGGTGACGGCGGCGGGAAGGTGCCGGCCCGTGCCAGGGCGGTCGAGGGCGGCGTCGCGGTCGCGAAGTTCCTGCGCGGCCTGTTCAAGCCGAGCAGGGCCAAGCTGGCCATGTTCGGCGGGTCGGCCGAGGTGTACACCGCCACCGCCAACGGCGGGCCCGCGGTGGTGGTGGTCGTCGGCGGCCGGGTCATCGGCGTCATGTGCCTGGAGATCACCGCCGAGGGCATCGCGGTGCTCCGCAACCAGGTCAACCCCGACAAGCTCGAACGCGCGACCGCGCGGTGGGCGGCCGGTGACCACGGCGACCCGGTGCTCATCACCCTCTGACCTGCATGTGAGGCACGTCACATCGCCGTCCTGTCAGGAAACGGTGGGCCGTCCGGTTCAAGGGGCGAGCCCACCACAGACAGGAGCCACGCAATGCAGCACCGCATCATCGTCCTGGGAGCCGGATACGCCGGGACCGTCGCCGCGGGCCGCCTCGCCAAGCGGCTGCGCCCCGAGGACGTCGCCATCACGCTGGTCAACGCCGAGCCGGACTTCGTCGAGCGCGTGCGGCTGCACCAGGTCGCGGCCGGTCAGGACCTCACGCCCCGGCCCCTCGCCGAGATGTTCGCGGGCACCGGCGTCGAGGTGCGGATCGGGCGGGTCACCGCCGTGGACGTGGACCGCAGGACGGTGACCGTCGAAGCGGCGCACGGCACGGCGGAGGCAGCGCGGGAACTGCCGTACGACACCCTCGTGTACGCGCTCGGCAGCCGCTGGGACGACCAGGGCGTCCCCGGCGTGGCCGAGCACGCCGACGACGTCGCCGGCCGCCCCGGGGCGCTCCGGCTGCGCGAGCGCCTGGCCCGGCTGGACGCCGGCCGGCCCGTTGTCGTGGTCGGCGGCGGCCTCACCGGCCTGGAGGCCGCGACCGAGATCGCCGAGGCCCGCCCGGACCTCGACGTCGCCCTCGCCGCCCGCGGCGCCCTCGGCGACTGGCTCTCGCCCAAGGGCCGGCGGCACGTGCGCGAGGTGTTCGGCCAGCTCGGCATCACCGCGCACGAGCACACCGCCGTCACCGCGGTCGAGGCCGACCGGGTGGTGACCGCCGACGGCGCGTCCCTCCCGGCCGCGGTCACCGTGTGGACGACCGGCTTCGCCGTCCACCCGATCGCCAGGGCCAGCGCCCTGGAGGTCACCGACTCGGGCCGGATCGTGGTCGACGGGACCATGCGCTCGGTCTCCCACCCGGACGTCTACGCCGTCGGCGACGCGGCCCTGGCCATGGGCCCCGGCGACAAGCCGCTGCGGATGTCCTGCGCCACGGGCACCCCGATGGCCTGGCAGGCAGCCGACGCCATCGCGGCGCGCCTGACCGGCGGCAAGCTCCCGGAGGTGACCCCGCGCTACTTCAACCAGTGCGTCTCGCTGGGCCGCCGGGACGGCCTGATCCAGTACGTCACCGCCGACGACCGCGCGGTCCGTCACGCGCTGACCGGCCGCCCGGCCGCCGTCTACAAGGAGCTGATCTGCAAGGGCGCGGCCTGGTCCGTCGCCAACCCGACGCTCGGCCTCCCCACCCGCCGCCGCCGCGTCGTCGGGCAGCCGGCCCCGGCACCGGCCGCGCCGGCCGAGACGGCGGCCTGAAGCGGCGACGGCCGGAAGCGACGACGTGACGGGCGGGGTGGCCGGCGCCATGGCGGTGGTCAGGCCGGTCCGGGTCGGCCCTCCCCGGCGGCCAGGTCCAGCAGGAGCTTGGCCGCGACCGTCGCCCCGTCGGTGCGGATGGTGCCGGCCACTGCCCTTGCCCGCGCCCGGGCCTCGGGGGTGAGGGCGGTGGCGAGCACGGCCGACAGGGATCCTGAGGTCGGGACCGGACCGTCGTGCGCCGCGCCGATCCCCAGTTCCGCCACGCGGGCGGCCCAGTGCGGCTGGTCCACGATCTGCGGGACGATCACCTGCGGGGCGCCGGCCCGGGCGGCCGTCGTCGTGGTGCCCGCGCCGCCGTGGTGCACGACGGCGGCCACGCGGGGGAACAGCGCCTGGTGGTTGACCTCGCCGACGACGAAGCAGTCGTCCCGCTCGTCGGCCGGGGCCAGACCGGCCCAGCCACGGGCGAGCACCACCCGGCGCCCCCGCGCGCGGACCGCCTCGACGGCCACCTCGGCGAGGTCCTTCGACAGGTGCGCGGCCATGCTGCCGAAGCCCACGTACACCGGTGGCTCACCGTCGTCCAGGAACGCCTCGAGGCCGTCCGGGAGCGGGCGTTCGTCCGGCAGGAGCCACGCCCCGGTCTGCACGAGGTCCAGCTCCGTCATCTTCTCCCACGGGGCCAGCACCGGGTCCGCCGCGAGCCACGGCCGGCCGGTGAGGACGTGGTCGCGGACGTTGTCCACCGGGGGCAGACCGAGCGCCGCCCGGTGCCGGTTGAGCGACTCCGCGTACAGCGCGTTCACCCGCTGGGCGTCCTGCTCCCACAGCACCTCGAGGTCGGTCTCGTCCGCCGGGGACGGCGTGCCGGGCCGCGCCGACGGGCGGAAGTGCCGCGAGGGCAGTCCGAAGGGATGGAAGCAGGCGCAGACGTACGCGATGCCCAGCTTCTCGGCGACCGAACGGGCGCCCGCGGGCATCAGACCGGTCGTGAGGAGTGCGCCGCTCCCCTGGGCCGCGGCGCCGAGCGTCTCGAACCGCGCGGCGACCAGCGCGGGCGCGAGCTGGAACGCGTCCCGCCCCGTCGGCGGCCGCTCCCCGGTCACCAGCGAGCGCACCGACGGACCGAGCGGGATCAGTTCCACGCCGACACCGGCCAGCAGCGCCACGAACTCCTCGTCGGGCGGCGCGCACACCCGTACCTCCGCGCCGAGTTCGCGCAACCGCAGCGAAAGCGCCGCGAGCGGCTCGACGTCCCCGCGCGATCCCCACGTCGACAACACCACACGCATGTCGTGAATCCCCCATATCCGCAGGTCCTGGTCTCGGCCGCCCATCTTGGGGTACGACGGGGGCCTTGCCGCAAGCCCCCCTGTGCGCTATAGCTTGTCAGTGGCGGGGAGAACCGATCTCCCTGCCTTTGCTTGTGTCTCCTCCCTCCTCTCCCTGCCTTCGCTTGTCTCCTCGCCGCCGCTGCGGCCGGGCCTCGTCCGTGTTTCGCGGATCAGCGGCCGGCAGCGGGTGGAAACAGCCGCCGACGGGGGACTCGGGACCCGGCCTGCGGGCGCACCACGACCGACCGCGGCGGGTTCGAAGGAGATGACCCCACATGACGGCCTCGATCACCGAGCTGGACTTCGCGGCACTCGGCGGCGCCGGCAGCATCCTCGTCCGCCAGCGCCGCGACCACGCCGAACTCGGCGCCATGATGAGCCGCTACCGCGACGCCCGCGAGGCGCCCGGGCAGCGGAAGGGGACGTGGCAGGACATCGTGCAGCTGGTGTTCAGCCACGCGTTCGCCGAGGAGACCGTGCTGTGGCCCGTGCTGCGCCGCGTGTGCCCCGAGGGCGAGGGACTCACCGCGCGCGTTGAGGAGGAGCACCAGGCGATCAACGAGCTGATCGCGCAGGTGGAGCGGGTTCCGGACGACGCCCGGCGGGAGGAGTGGGTCCGGGAGGCGTTCGACCTGATCTCGCAGGACATCCGCGACGAGGAGGACGAACTCCTGCCCTGTCTGCGCGCCGCGTTCAGTGACCGGCAGCTGCGGCGGATCGGCACGGCCTGGGAAGCGGTCCGGGCGACCGCACCCACGCACCCGCACCCCGGCGTCTCCCGTCGCCCGCCGGGCAACGCGCTCAGCGGCCTCCCCCTCAGCGCCTACGACCGGGTGCGCGACCTCCTGCCGGCCACCGACGCGACCGGACGGCGTACCGCCCTGATCGTCGCCGGTGTCGCCGCCGCGGCCGCGATCGTCCTGGCGGGGAGCGCCGTCCGACGCCGGCAGCGGCGGTGACGCCGGCGGCCTGCCCGCCCGGCGCCGGCCTCAGGGCAGGTCCTCCTCGGCGACGTCGTCGTCGAGCGTCAGCCGTACGCCGCCGAAGCGTCGCGACGACACGGTGCAGATTCGGGCGGCCAGCGCGGCCACCGCTGTTCCCAGCAGCACGCCCAGCATCACCAAGGCACCGACGAACAGCAGTCCCGGGTTCGGGGACAGCCAATCGGGGTCCACGAGACTCCACACGGACCAGACGACGGCGAGCACGGCCATGACAGCGGTGCCGAGGCCGAGCAGCAGCAGGAAGCTCATCGCCGTCAGGGACCGGCCGTTGATCCGCGCTATGCGACAGCGCGTCTCCCGGACGTACGGGGCACGGATCGTCGCGGCCGGCGACTGATCCTCCCGTGTGCGCTGGGCACGTGGGACGGCGGCCAGGTCCAGGACGCCGATTTCCGCGGGCGGCGCGGCGGGGCGTGCCCGCGCGGACCGCTTCCCCGGGGGCAGATCCCGGACAGGGCGTGCGCGCGCTGTTCGGCCACGGTGGACGCTCCCCTTCCCTCCGGACCGCCTGGCGGCCGCGGCCGCACGCCGTCTGCGCCGAGCTGAACCCATGGACTACCTCCCGCCAGATGAGCCCGGACCGAGCCCGGTGGGACAGGCACGCCCAGCGGGCGGCGGGAACCGTCACGGACTCGTTCGGCCGGGCCGACGTCGGCGCACGCACGGCCCACGGACGCTCGTCCGCCGGCCCCGGGCCTGCGGCCTCCTCGCGGTGGCCGCTCCGCCCGTCCCGTGCACGCCTTCGACGGTAGGCACCGAGCGGTGATCATGCATCCGGAGGAGCGGCCGACCCGCCCCGGGGCCCGCATATGCCGGGGCCATCACCCGAATGGCCCGCGCCGGACGGTGTGCTCCACCTGGGTGAGGTCTTCTGGACCATGTACAGCATTCCTCGCAAGGAGGTCCGCGATGTACGAGATGCGCCCCGGACCCGATGAACTCGGCACCACCGTGGTGTGGCACATCATCGCCAGGAAGGCACTGGCCGCCCTGTGCGGGCAGGCACTCGGCGACACCACACACACCGGGACGTCCCACAACGCCCGCCACTGCGCGCCATGTATGGCCTCCTTCGCGCACCAGATGATGGAGCGCTCATATCCGGCGATGAGAAAGGAATGGACGACCAACCCGTCCCGGCAGGCCACGAGTTCGGCCACGGCCTCGGACAACTGAACCGTACCGACGGGCAGTGACGGCGACCGGTCGCTTCCGGTACCCGGCGATCGCCCGCTCCCCTCCCTCCCCCCGACACGTGCGCAGGGCCCGGCCGTTCACCGGCCGGACCCTGCGCACGCGATACGTTCTCGAGCCGGATCTCAGCTCGTCGTCATCACCGTCATCACCGTCATCACCGCGACGTCATCACCATCGGTACCAGCGGCCGCGGCTGCCGCCCGCGTTCGTGGAGCGCATGACGAAGCCCAGCAGCCACAGCACCAGAACGACGACGGCGATCCACCAGAGAATGTTGACCGCGAAGCCGGCGCCGAAAAGGATCACGGCGAGAAGCAGAACCAGAAGCAGGGGAACCATAGTTATCGACCTCCTGCACCGGCGTCTGCCCTGCGTTTCCCCGCTCATGCACGGAACCGCGCTTTGTTTGTGCGCAGAAAGCCGGGGCAGGAGGCCAATACCGCAACAGCGGAACAGACACGACGAGGAGGCGCGTTCCATGACTGCCAGCGAGAAGGCCAAGGCGAAGACCGAGCAGGCCGAGGGCAAGGCCAAGGAGGCCATCGGAAGCGCCGTCGGCAACGACCGCATGGCCGCGGAGGGTCAGGCCCAGAAGAGCACGGGGGACGCCCGAGAGGCCAAGGAAAAGACCAAGGACGCGTTCAAGCACTGACGCGACCGGTGTCCGCCGGATATTCCGGCCCACCGAATGGCCGGTGTGTCGAATGGCCCCACTGACATCGCGCAATTGCCGAAGGGCCTTCCCGGATTCGTTCCCGGAAGGCCCTTCGCGCGTCCGGGCATCGGAGCGGGCGGCCCGGGTGCGGCCTTTGGTGGCGGGACGGGGTTCGAACTAGGGGTGAACATCCGTGATCCGGTCGGAACTTATCCCCCGCCTCGCTAGTTCCCACGGTGCTGTAGATGTCGAGGGGGCGCCGGGCCGTCGTAGGGGCGGGGCGGGCTCCCGGCCGATCGCAAGGAGTGCTCATGGCCCTGTGGGACCGCATCAAGGATTCCGCTTCCCAGATGCAGACGCAGCTGGTGGCGAAGAAGAACGACCTCAAGAGCGGTGCCTTCCGCGACGCGAGCATGGCGATGTGCGCCCTCGTCGCCGCCGCCGACGGCAGCATCGATCCGACCGAGCGGCGCCGCGTGGCCCAGCTGATCGCCACCAACGAGGTGTTGCAGAACTTCGACGCCACCGACCTCCAGAAGCGCTTCGACGCCAACCTCGACAAGCTGACGGCCGACTTCGACTTCGGCAAGGTCAGCGTGTTGCAGGAGGTCGCCAAGGCGAAGAAGAAGCCCGCCGAGGCCCGTGCCGTCATCCAGATCGGCATCGTCATCGGCGGCGCCGACGGCGACTTCGACAAGACCGAGCAGGCCGTGGTGCGGGAAGCGTGCTTCACCCTCGACCTGCCGCCCCACGAGTTCGATCTCTGAGGCCGCGCCCGGTCGCACACGCGGCGGTCAGTCGAGTGCCGTGCCCGTCTCCTCGGCCAGCGTCCGCAGAAGACGGTCCTGGAACGCCTCGTCGTGGACCGCGGGGTGGGGCTGCCGCAGTTGCTGGTGATACCAGTAACCGCCGCTGGTCAGTGCCTCGGGGGCGGTACTGGTGACGAGCCACTCCTGAGTCCGGTGGCCCAGTTCGAGATCGTCCGGTGCGCCTGGTCCGCCCATCCTGGTCGGCACCCAGCCCGGGTCAACGGCGTTGCTCAGCAGGCCGGGGCGCAGCCGGGCCACCGCCGCCGCCAGCGCCGTGACGTAGAGCTTGCTGTCGGCGTACGAGCCCGCGTGCCGGCCGCGCCAGTCGACCCCGTCGAGTGAGGGGTGGCCGCTGTAGTGCGAGCCGCTGCTCAGGTACACCAGTCGGCACACCCCGCCGAGCAGGGCTGTGAGCAGGTACGGCGCGACGATGTTGACCGGCATGACCGCGGGCCCCCGGTACACGCCGGCGTTGTGGATGACCGCGTCCAGCGGCCCGGTGCCGTTCAGCTCGGCGGCGACGCGCCGTACGGCCTCCGGCCGCGTGAAGTCGCCGACGACCAGCTCCGCCCCGCGTTCGACCAGTGCGTCCAGGGCGGTCGCCCGCTCCTCGTTCCGGGCGTGCACCACGACGGCGTGGCCCGTGGACAGCAGGGCCTGCGCGGCGGCTCGCCCGAGGCCGTCCGCGGAACCCGTCACCAGAATGCGGCTCACGAGCACATCCTCCAGTCGTTCGTCCGGTGGCGGCGGTGCGGCGTCCACCCGTCCGCACGCGGGCCTGTCCGTACCTCGACCGTACGGCCTGCTCGCGGCGGGCGGGACGCGTCAGCGGTGTACCAGCGGTACACCTGTCGTCGATGACTCGTTGCCATCGCGGAAAAAGGGTTACCTGGAGGGCGTGGCACTCTCCGCCGCGGCACGACGCGCCCGGTGCGGGGCGTGCCCGTCCGGGGCGCGTGCCGAGGACGGCGCGACGGCCCTCGGACGCCCGGTACCCACCCGCGGGCGGGCGGGAGCGGCCCGGCCCGGCCGCACCCGTACCAGCGGTCCGCCCCCAGACGTAAGGAAGCACCTCATGCGCGGAGCAGTGATCCACGCCCCCGGCGACGTCCGCTTCGAGACCCTGGACGACCCGAAGATCCTCAACCCCACCGATGCGATCATCCGCACGGCCGTCACCTGCGTGTGCGGCTCCGACCTGTGGCCCTGGCGCGGGCTGGACGCGACCGAGGAGGCCCACCCGATGGGCCACGAGTACGTCGGTTTCGTGGAGGAGGTCGGCAGCGAGGTCACCGCGGTGAAGCCGGGCCAGTTCGTCGTCGGTTCGTTCGCCACCTCGGACAACACCTGCGCGAACTGCCGCAACGGCTTCCAGGCCAACTGTCTCAACCGCGAGTTCATGAGCACCTGCCAGGCCGACTACGTGCGTATACCCAACGCCCAGGGCACCCTGGTCGCCACCGACGAGGTGCCGGGCGAGGAGTTCTGGCCGGGCCTGCTGGCCGTCTCGGACGTGATGGGCACCGGCTGGTGGGCCGCCGACGCGGCCGAGGTCGGGCCGGGGTCCACCGCCGTGGTGGTCGGTGACGGCGCGGTCGGCCTGTGCGCGGTGATCGCCGCGAAGGAGAGGGGCGCGGAGCGGATCATCGCGATGAGCCGTCACGAGTCCCGGCAGAAGCTCGCCCGGGAGTTCGGCGCGACCGACATCGTCACCGAGCGTGGCGATGAGGGTGTCGCGCGGATCAAGGACCTGACCGACGGGATCGGTGCCGACGCGGTGCTGGAGTGCGTCGGCACCGCCGAGTCCATGCAGCAGGCGCTGCGCTCGGCACGGCCGGGCGGCAACGTCGGCTTCGTCGGCGTCCCCCACGAGGTGCGCATCGACGGCCAGGAGCTGTTCTTCTCCCACGTCGGCTTGCGCGGCGGACCCGCGCCCGTGCGCCGTTACCTGCCCGATCTGATCGAGCGTGTCCTGTCGGGCCGCATCGACCCGGGCAAGGTCTTCGACCTGACCCTGCCGCTGGAGCAGGTCGCCGAGGGCTACCGGGCCATGGACGAGCGCCGCGCCATCAAGGCACTCCTCAAGCCCTGACCCTGCCGGCATCGACCTGGACGCCTTCGTCGGTGAGACCGTCACCCTGGGCGAGGTGGAGGGAGAGCGCGGGTGCAGGACCCTGATCGCATGACGAACGCGTTCGTTACGATCGTGGGATGCCTGCCAGGAGAGAACCGGTCAGCCGCCGTGAGCGCCCCGCCAAGCCCGCCCTGACCCGGCGGGGCATCGTGGACGCCGCCGTGCGGATCATGCGCGCGGAGGGGCTGGAGAAGGTCACCATGCGCCGCCTGGCGCAGGAACTGGACACCGGTCCGGCGTCGCTGTACGTCTACGTCGCCAACACCGCCGAGCTGCACGCCGCCGTCCTCGACGCGCTCCTGGGCGAGGTCGACCTGAGCGCCGAGGACGCGGAGACCGGCTGGCGGGAGCAGCTGGTCGCGGTGCTGACCTCGTACACCCGCGTCCTGTTCGCGCACCCGCAGCTGGCACGCTCCGCCCTGGTGGCCCGTCCCAGCGGGGAGCACTACCTCCGGCTGCTGGACCGCGTCCTCGGCCTGCTCTCCCGCAGCGGCGCGGCCCGGGAGCAGGTCGCCTGGGGAGTCGACAAGCTGCTCCAGTACGCGACGGCCACCGCCGCGGAGCACGCGACGCAGGAACAGGACCCGGCGTACCAAGAGGACTGGGACGCCCTCGCCGGGGCCGTGCACGCCGCGGACGAGGCCACCCTTCCGATGATCAAGGCACACATGCCCGCCCTGCTCACGGGCCGCACCGAGGACCGGCTCGCCTGGGGCTTCGACGTCCTGATCAACGGCATCGTGCACACCCCCGTCCCCGCCACCGGCAGCTGACCGACCCCCGTACGCCCACCCTCACCGCCCTCGCTCCCCGGTCACGCGACCCCAAGGACGAACTTGTTCGTAGCGAACATGTTCGTTACGCTTCGGGTGTCCGAGCGGGGCGGGTCCGTTCCGCTGCACGGCACACTCCTGGAGGAACGGATGACCACCCACCACCCCGTCGCGATCATCGGCGCGGGCCTCGGCGGCCTCACCGCGGCCCGCGTGCTGCACGTCAACGGCATCGAGGCGGCCGTCTTCGACCTGGAGGCCTCGGCCGAGGTCCGCACCCAGGGAGGCATGCTCGACATCCACGAGAGCAACGGCCAGCGGGCGCTCCACGCCGCCGGCCTCTACGAGGGCTTCCGCGGGATCGTCCACGAGGGCGGTCAGGCGATGCGCCTGCTCGGCCCGGACGGCACCGTGCACGTCCGCGAGGAGGACGACGACACCGGCGGCCGTCCCGAAGTGGACCGGGGAGACCTGCGCGCCCTGCTCCTCGGCTCCCTCCCGGCCGGCACGATCCGCTGGGGCAAGAAGGCCACCGGCGCCCGTCCCCTGGGCGACGGACGCCACGAGGTCACCTTCGCCGACGCGACCACCATCACCACCGACCTCCTCATCGGCGCCGACGGCGCCTGGTCACGCGTACGGCCGCTGCTGTCGCCCGCCGAGCCCGCCTACACGGGCATCTCCTTCGTCGAGACCGACCTGCTGGACGCCGACACCCGCCACCCGCGCTCCGCCGCCCTCGTCGGCGGCGGGTTCTTCCTCTGCCTGGGCGATCGGCGCGGCCTGCTCGCCCACCGGGAGACCGACGGCAGCCTGCACGTCTACACCGCGCTGCGGGTCGGCGAGGGGTGGCTGGACTCGGTCGACTTCGACGACGTCGCCGCCGCCAAGGCCGCCGTGCTGTCCCACCTCGACGGCTGGAACGACGGCCTGCGCGGCCTGGTCGCCGACGCCGACGGCGCGCTCGTCCCGCGCCGCATCCACGCCCTGCCGGTCGGGCACCGCTGGGACCGCGTCCCGGGCGTGACCCTGCTCGGCGACGCCGCCCACCTGATGTCCCCCTTCGCCGGGGAGGGCGCCAACCTGGCGATGCTCGACGGCGCCGAACTTGGCCGGGCGATCGCGGCCCATCCCGGTGACCGGGAGGCCGCCCTGACCGCGTACGAGGAGGCACTCTTCCCGCGCAGCGCGGCGACCGCCGCCGAGTCCGCCGAGAGCCTCGAGACCATGTTCGGCGAGCACGGCCTGGAGCGGATGGTCCAGTTCTTCACGTCGATGCGAGCCGATGCGGCAGGCGGAGCGGTGATGGCCGCCGAGCAATACTAGCCATGTACATAGTGTCCATGTACTGTTTCTCGTGAGATCCCGCAGCGAGAACGAGAAGGAGCAGTCATGACCACCACCGCACCTGCGCTCGACGGCCGGTCCCTCGCCTTGGCGCACAACGCCGCACGCGCCCTCCTGGAAGTCGTGCTGGCCCGGCACGGCGCCACCTTCCACCAGAGCGTCACCCTCCGGGCCGTCGTGGCCGCGGGCGGGTCCCCCGGCCGTGACGCACTCGTGGCCGACGTCACCGGCTCGCTGAAGACGAGCGAGTCCGTCGTGCTCGGCGTGATCGAGGAGCTGACGGCAGCAAAGCTGCTGGAACGGGATGCGGCGGACGCGTCCCGTCTACGGCTCACGGACGCCGGACGGGAGCTCCACGAGCGGACCTCCGCGGAGGGCGCGGCGATCTCCGCGCGGCTGTACGCCGGGATCCCGGCCGAGGACCTGGCGGTCGCGGGCCGCGTGGTGGCCCTGGTCACCCGGCGCGCCGACGCCGAGCTGGCCGGGGCCTGAGGCGGCCGGGGCCCCGGGGTCCGCGCCCGGTCACGTGGTGCCGTCCTCCAGGCCCAGATGTCCGGTCAGGCCGGCCCGGCCGGCGGCGTCCCGGACGACGGCGCCCGCCTCGGTGAACCGCACCTCGATCCCCGTGAGGGGCAGGGTCTGGCGGATGCCCAGCAGGGTGCAGAGACCGGCGGAGTCGCAGAAGGTGAGGCCGGACAGGTTCAGTACGAGCAGGCGGTCAGGAGCCCAGGCCGTGCACCGTGGTCAGGTCGGTGAGCCCGGAGACGGTGAGGACGGGCGCCAGCACCGGGGTGGCGACCAGTTCGAGGCGGTCGGCGTGGGCGAACAGCACGCTCAGGCCGGCGCTGTCCAGGTACTCGACGCCGGTCAGGTCGAGGACCAGCGGGCCCGGTGTCGTGTCCAGGGCGTCGGCCAGTGCGGCGAAGTTGCTCATGTCGATCTCACCGACGGCCGCTAGCTGCGCGGTCCCGTCCGGGCGCCGACCGTGCGTGAGGGTGAGCTGGGTGGTCATCAGGCGATCCTCGTATGCATGTCGACGGTGGTGCCGGCGCTGCCGGGAGTGATGGTGACCTCCTGCATCAGGGCGCGCATCAACGTGATGCCGCGCCCCCGGTGGGTGTTCAGCTCGGGCTGCGGGTCCTTCCAGCGGCCGCTGTCCGTGACGGTGAGCCGCAGGTCCCGGACGAACGCCTCGACGCGCAGCCGGACCGTTCCGCCGCGGGCGTCCCGGTGCCCGTGCTCGATGGCGTTGGCACAGGCCTCGCCGGCCGCGACCATGATGTTCTGCACGGTCTGCGCGGGAAGCTCGCACTGCTCGAGCCAGCCGCGCAGCGTCCTGCGCACCGGCGAGAGCTGGGTGGCCTCGGCGGGGAAGGACACCTCCAGCGGGCCCGGGCGGCGGTAGAGGAGCAGGGCGACGTCGTCGTCGTAGCCGTCGGCGGGGGCCAGCCGGGTCATCACCCGGCCGGCGAGGTCCTCGACGGCCATGTCCCGGCCGTCCTGGACCGCCTCGCCGGCCAGGTCGATGCCGACGGTCAGGGGGCGGCGCCGGCGTTCGACGAGCCCGTCGGTGTACAGCAGCAGCGTGCCGCGGGCGGGCACGACGTACTCGGCCTCGGAGCGTTCCCGGCCGGGGCGCACCGCGAGGGGGATGGACCGCCCCTCGTCCAGCAGGCGGGTGGTGCCGTCGGGATGCGCGACGATGCCCGGCGGGTGCCCTGCGCTGGAGTAGGCCAGGCGGCCGGTCTCCGGGTCGAGGACCCCGCAGAAGACGGTGGTGCACAGTGCGCCGGGGACGGTGGCGGCGAAGTGGTCCAGTGCCATCAGCGCCTGGGCGGGACTGTCGTCGCGCAGCAGCAGGGCGCGGCAGGCGCTGCGCAGTTGTCCCATGACGGTGGCGGCCTGCAGACCACGGCCGACGCAGTCGCCGACGACGATGCCGATACGGCCGTCGGGCAGCGCGATGATGTCGTACCAGTCGCCGCCCACCTCCAGCGGCCGGGTGGCCGGCTCGTAGCGGACGGCGAAGCCGCCGGGCAGGGTGGAGGGGCCGAGGATGGCCCGCTGGAGGGCGATGGCGGTCTCGCGCTGCTGGTCGATCTGGTGGGCGCGGGTCACGCCCTGGGCGAGGTGGCCGGCCAGCAGCGACAGCAGCAGCTGGTCCTCCTCGGTGAACGGCCGCCGCTCCCCCAGGTCGAGCCACACCACCATCGGCCCGTCGGGGTGCTCGACGGCGATGCCGGCGCCGGTGCGGTACGGCACCGGGGTGAGCGCGGGCCGCTGCCGTACGTCCATGACCGCCTGCCGCTGCTCGGCGGGCAGGCCGCCCCAGCGGGAGGCGTCCGTGGCCGTGAGGTCCGGTTCGTCGCCGCCCCGGAAGACGGCGGCGAGCACGCACCGGGCGCGCCACAGGTCCTTCAGTTCGTCCAGGGCGCCGGAGACCGCGTCGGGCAGACTGGTGGCGCGGGACAGGCGGGTGCTCAGCGACGCCAGGGCGCGCTGGCGCTGGATGGCGTAGTGCTCGGTGGTGGTGTCGCGGAACGTGCCGACCGTCACGCGGCGCCCCGTGTCGGGGTCCTGGACGTGCGCGAAAGCGGCGGTCACCCACACGCGGTGCCCGTCCCGGTGGGTGACCGGGACGGTGTAGGTGCCCTCCGGGTCCTCCATCAGCTGGTCGAAGGCCTCGGCGACCTGCCGGTGTGCTTCGGGGTCGGTGTCGGCGTCCGGCCACCACGGGTGGATCGGCGCGTAGGGCAGTCCGTCGGGGCCGTAGCCGAGGATGTCGGTGAACCCGCCGTTGATCTCGATGACGGCGCCGTCCTCGTCGCAGACGAAGAAGGCCTCCTGGAGGGAGTCGACCAGCGCGGTGCGCCACCGGGCGTGGTGGGTGCGCAGCCTGGCCAGTCCCAGGTTGGCCCGGACCCGGGCGAGGAGTTCGGCGGCGGCGAACGGCTTGACCAGGTAGTCGTCGGCGCCGGCGTCGAGGCCCTCGATGGAGGCCTCCTGTCCGGCCCGGGCGGACAGCAGCAGGACGGGCACCGAGACCGTGCGGGCGTCGCCGCGCAGCGCGGCCACCAGTTGCAGGCCGTCCAGGCGGGGCATCATGACGTCGCTGATGACCAGGTCGGGGGCGTCCCGGTGGATGACGTCCAGGGCTTCCCGGCCGTCGGTGACCGCCTCCACGTGGTAGCCGGCGTCGCGCAGGATGCGGCTGAGGTACTCCCGCATGTCGGCGTTGTCGTCGGCGATCAGCACCCGCGCCGTCACCCCGGGCCCGGCGGAGTGGTCCGCTGCGGCGCCGTCGGCCGGCCGCCCGGCGGGCTCCTGCCCGGCGCGGTCGTCGGGCGCCAGCCAGCGCAGCGCCTCCTGCACGTAGGGGTCGGTGGACGGCGACGCGCCGCGGGTGTCCGCGGCCGGCGCGAGCGCCTCCGCGGGCAGGTGGGCGGTGCCGAAGGGCAGCCGGATGGTGAAGCGGGTGCCCTCGCCCTCGGTGCTGGCGGCCGTGATGGTGCCGCCGTGCAGGCCGACCAGCTCCCGGACCAGGGCGAGGCCGATGCCGCTGCCCTCGTTGGAGCGGGAGCGGGCCGACTCGATGCGGTGGAAGCGTTCGAACAGACGGGGCATCTCCGCGGCCGCCACCCCGATGCCGGTGTCGGCGACGGTGACGACCGCGTGACCGCCGTCCTGCTCGACGGTGACGCTGACGGAGCCGTCGAAGGTGAACTTCAGCGCGTTGCTGAGCAGGTTGAGGATCACCTTCTCCCACAGGTCGCGGTCGACGTGCACCGGCTGCCCGAGCGGACGGCAGTCGACGTGGAAGGCCAGCCCGGCCTTGTCGATGGCGGAGCGGAAGACGCCGGCCAGTTCGGTCGTGACGGCGGCCAGGTCGACGGGCTGGTAGCTGGCCCGCATCCGGCCGGCCTCGATGCGGGAGAAGTCCAGCAGGGTGTTGACCAGCTTGCTCAGCCGCAGGCCGTTGCGGTGGATGGCGTCCAGTTCCTCCTGGGCACGGGCATCGTCCGTCAGCCGGGCCCGCAGCTCCTCCACCGGCCCCATGATCAGCGTCAAGGGGGTGCGGAACTCGTGGCTGATGTTGGAGAAGAAGGTGGTCTTGGCCCGGTCCAGCTCGGCAAGTTCCTCGGCCCGCTGCTGCTGCGTCTCGTAGCTGCGGGCGCTGCCGATGCCGGACGCGAGGTGGCCCGCGGTCAGCTCCACGAAGCCGCGGTAGCCGTCGTCCAGGAGGCGGTACCGGTTGAGCGCGGTCACCAGGAAGCCGTAGGGGGCGTTGCCCTGCTGAAGCAGCGGCACGGCCAGCGCCTGCCGGGGCGGCTGCCCCCAGTCCCCGGTCGGCAGGCCGGTGAACGCCGCGCCGTCGAGGGCGACCAGCGCGGCGTCGCCACCGGCCAGCACGGACACCGGCCACGGCGCGTCCGGGTCGTGGGCGCCGACGACCGGGACCGCGGCCGGGTGGCCGGCGGGCAGGCCGGTGGTGCCGGCCAGCCGGGCCGAGCCGTCCTCCTGGAACAGATAGGTCAGCGTGAAGGGGAGGTCCTTGTTGTTGCGGGCGAGCTGGCGGCCGGCGAAGTCCAGCACCTCCTGCTCGGTGCGGATCACACTGGGGTCGGAGCCGAGATCGCGCAGCGTGGCCATCCGGCGCTCACCGATGACCCGCTCGGTGTCCTCACTGACCACGCAGAGCATGCCGACCACCGAGCCGGAGTCGTCGCGCAGCGGGCTGTAGGAGAAGGTGTGGTAGGTCTCCTCGCTGTAGCCGGAGCGCTCCAGGAAGAGCAGCAGCGCCTCGTCCCAGGTCGCCTCACCGCCGGCGAGCACCGTGTCGATGCGGGGACCGATGTCGTCCCAGATCTCCGCCCAGACCTCACTGGCCGGGCGGCCCAGCGCCCACGGGTACTTGCGGCCCAGGGTGTCGCGGCGGTACGCGGCGTTGCAGAAGAAGGTCAGCTCCGGGCCCCAGGCCATCCACATCGGGAAACGGGAGGACAGCAGGATGCTCACGGCCGTCTGCAGGCTCTGGGGCCAGGACGACGGTGCTCCGAGCGGGGTCGCCGTCCAGTCGACCGCGGCCAGGTCCCGGCCGATCTCCGGGTCGCCGGCGAACACGTCGACGCGTGCCGCGGTCACCGGTTCGTACTCCTTCTCGGGAACTGCCACACGACACCCTTCCGTCCACTCGGCGATCCGCCGCACGCCCGCGTTCGCCCGGGCCGGCACCGGCCCCGCCCTGTCCGCCGCCCCCGGCACGGCGGCACGCCCGGTCCGGACGTCCGCGCCGGTACCGGGTACCGCCCGTCACCCCGGGTGGCACGACTTCGTAGGATAGGCCAGCTGATCCCGGATACCCGTCCGGCCCGGCACGAAGCAGAACCCCGCAGCGGACGCGGTGGAAGGGAACGTCGCGTCAGGCCCGGCACGACCCGCACCGCCTGTGCGGCGACTGCCCGTTTCCCACCGCACAGGAGACCACCAGTGACCGACATGGAGCGCTCCCTCACCATCAGCCAGCGGCCCCACCCCGGCGGGCCGGTCGTGGTGAGTGTCGAGGGTGACCTGGACTACCACACGGCACCCCGGCTGCGGGCCGCCCTGGCGGAGGTCCCCCTCTCCCCCGACGTCGGAGTGATCATCGACCTGGCGGGGCTCGAGCACTGCGACTCCACCGGTCTGACCGTGCTCATCACCGCCTACCACCAGGCGGAGGCCGCCGGCTCCACGCTGACCCTGGTCGGCCTGAGCACCGATCTTCAGCGAGTGTTCGGCATCGTCGGTCTCGACCAGGTGTTCACCGTGCACTCCACGACGGAACAGGCCGTCGAGCACCTGCGCCGCTGAACGCCCGTACCGGCGCCCGCATCCTGCTGTGCATGCCGGGCGCCCTGGAGTGACACGCCGGCTCTCTGTAGGATGCAACCACCGGACGGCCGCGACGAGCGGGACGGCAACCGCCCGGCGTCATGACGTCGGTGAGGGCTGTGGGGCTGGGCTGAGGTGGTCACGGACACGCGCAGGGATCTCGCGGCGGGGGACATCGGCTGCGGTGATCACGTCTGTCTGGCCTTCGCCGACGACGCCGAGCAGCACCGGGTGCTGACCACGTACCTGACGGACGGGCTGCGGCAGGGCGAGCGGGTGCTCTACTTCGCCGACCGCAGCGCCCCCGAGGACGTCCTCGGCCGGCTCACCGAGGCCGGCATCGACCCCGGTCCGGCCATGGCACGCGGTCAGCTGGTCGTCACCACCGCCGACGACAGCTACCTGGCGGCCGGTTCCTTCGATCCCGACGTGATGGTGGCCACCCTCGAGCAGGAGGTCACCGACTCCCTCGCGGCCGGTTACACGGGCTTCCGGGTCAGCGGGGAGATGGGCTGGGCACTGCGGGACGTGCCCGGCGGCGAGCGGCTCGCCGAGTACGAGACCAAGGTCAACCGCGTGTTCGCCGGCAACCGGGCCTCGGCCGTCTGCCAGTACGACGCGCGCCGCTTCACCGCCGACCGCCTGCGCGTCTTCGAGGAGTGCCACCCCGCGACCGCCGAGCTGTCCCCCCTGCACAGCGACGCCCGGCTGCGCCTGGTGCCCGCCTTCCGCGCCGGCCGGCGAGCCCTCCGGGTGGTGGGCGCCGTCGACCACCAGGCCACCGACGCCCTGAGCGCGGCGCTGCGCACGGCACTGGACTGGCCCGGGGACCTCTGGGTGGACATGCGGGAACTGGAGTTCATCGACCTGGCGGGAGTGCGCGCCCTGGCGCACGCCGCCGCCCGCATGGACGACGGCCGGCAGTTGCACGTCGTGAACCTGGCACCGCTGCTGGCCCAGGTGATCACGCTGGCCGGCTTCGACGACATCCCCGCACTCACGATAGGCACCGCTGAGGTGCCCGCGTGATCGACGCCCCGGTCTGCCGCCCCGCGCACTCCCCCGGCCCCGGTCTCACTCACCAGGGACTGGTCTACGGCAGCGACGACGAGTTCCTCGCCGCCACCCTGCCCTTCTGCCACGACGGGCTGGACCGGGGCGACGCCGTCCTGGCGGTGACCACCGAGGCGAACATCTCCCTGCTGAGCCACGCCCTGGCCGGCGCGGCCGACCGCGTGGAGTTCCTCGACGCCCGCGACTGGTACGGCAAGCCCGGCACGACCCTGGGCGCCTACTACCGCTACGTCGACCGGCGCACCGCGACCGGCCTCCACCGGCAGGTGCGGGTGATCGGCGAACCCGTCTGGCAGGGCCGCGACCGCCTGGAGACCGCCGAGTGGACCCGCTACGAGTCCGCGATCAACGTGGCGTTCGCCGACTGCCCGGCCTGGATCGTCTGTCCCTACGACACCCGGGTCCTGCCGCCGTCCGTCGTCGCCGACGCGCGCCGCACCCACCCGCAGCTGGCGGTCGCCGCGACCGCCCGGGCCAGTGAGCACTACGCCGACCCGGCGGCCGCGGCCGCGTCGTGGCGGCCGCCGCTGGAACCCCTGGCGGCGGAGGGCGAGGAAGCCGTGTTCACCTTCGGAGCCGACCTCGCGGCTCTGCGGTCCTCCGTCACCGGCACCGCCGCCGCGCTGGGGCTGTCCGGGGAGGGCGTGCAGCGGCTCGTCCTCGCGGTGAACGAGGTCGCCACCAACGCCGTCCGGCACGGCGGGGGCGGCGGCCGGGTCCTGATGCGCCGCTGCGGTTCCCGGGTCGTCACCGACGTCACCGACCCCGGCACCTCCGGCGCCTCCGGCACCGCCTGGTACGCCGGGTACCTGCCGCCCGACCCCCGGCAGGCGTCCGGCCACGGCCTGTGGACGGTCCGCCACCTGTGCGACCTGCTGGAGGTGCACAGCGACCGGATCGGGACCACGGTCCGCCTCCACGTCTCCACGACCCGGGCCGACTGAGGACCGGGCGAGCGGTTCCCGGGCCCGGCGGTGCGTCTCACTCCCCGTCCAGCACCGCCCGGATCACGTGCCGGGCGTTGTCCGCCATCGCCGGGTTCGTGTGCCGGTAGTACGGCAGGGCGATCAGCGCCTGGGACAGGGTCCGCCCCCGGCCGCGCAGCCAGGTCGCGTCGTCCACGTCGAGTGCCGTGCGGAAGACCTCCCTCGCGTCAGCGGGCAGCAGGTTCCAGGCCGGGAACAGGTCGCAGGCCGGATCGCCCGCCCCCGCGCACCCGAAGTCGATCACCGCGGCCAGGCGGCCGCCGTCGGTCAGCAGGTTGCCCGGCATCAGATCGGCGTGCAGCCACACCGGCGGGCCGCCCCACTGCGGAGCCCGCAGCGTCTCCTCCCACACAGCGGCCGCGGCATCGCCGTCCACGTCCTCCTCCGGCATCCCCCGCAGCGCCGTGAGGGCGGCCCGGGTCTCCGCGTCGAGCGAGGCGACCGGCCCTCCCCGGTGGGCCCGCGGAGCGGACGGCAGCGTGACGCTCCGCATCGCGGTCACGAACGCGGCCAGGTCCCTGGCGAGCCCGACCGGGTCGCTCAGCGCGCCCGCCCGGGGATGTCCGCCCGGCAGCCAGCGGTACACCGACCAGGGCCACGGATACCCGTGGGCCGCCTCGCCGGCGCCGAGCACCTCGGGGATGGGCACGGGCAGGTGGGGCGCGAGACGGGGCAGCCACTCCCGCTCCATGGACACGTCACCGGCCCCGCCCGCCACCAGCGGCAGCCGTACGACCATGTCGTCGCCCAGCCGGTACATGGCGTTCACGGTGCCACCGGACGGCCACCGCTCCACCGGCAGCCCCGCCCACCGGGGGAACCGCCCGGCGATCAACCGCCGTACCAGGCCGACGTCGACCGGATACGTGCCGGCGTGCATCCGCGGTGCCGTGGCGGGCTCCGCGGCCGACTGCCCTGGAGTCATCTGCCCTGCGGTCATGGCCGCCATCCGACCACCGGTCGTGCCGAGCGTCAAACGCCTTTCACGTGCGGGCGGTTCGGGGCGGCACCGGTCACCCGACGAGGGTCTCCTTGGGACGGACGACGCAGAACTCGTTGCCCTCCGGGTCGGCCGGCACGGTCCAGGACTCGCCGCCGCTCTGTCCGACGTCGGCCCGGCGGGCACCGAGCGCCAGGACGCGCTCGATCTCGGCCTCCCGGTCCTCGGCGGCGGACGTCAGGTCGAGGTGCAGGCGGTTCTTGACGGTCTTGCGGTCCGTCACCGGCATGAAGCAGATGCCCACCGGCGCGCTCACGTCCGGTCCGATCACCACCTCGCGCTCCCGTTCGGAGAGGATCTCCCAGCGCAGGACGGCTGCCCAGAACCGGGCGAGCGCGGGCAGGTCATGGGCGTCGATGACGATGTGGTGCAGCGACAGGGGCACGCCCGCCAGTGTGCCGCACACGTGCGGTGGGCGGGGCCGTCAGCCCCTTCCTCCGCTGAGGTTGCCCCAGCGCGGGCCGATCTGCTTCCACTCCTCGTCCCATTCGGCCATGCGGCGCCGGATGAGGCGGGTGCGCACCACCCATCCCGTGGCCCACACCGCCGCGCCGGCCATGGGCGCGATCACGGCGCCGGCCATGGCCACCTGGAGCGTCGCCGCGAGGCCGGTGACGGGTGGAGTCACCACCCGGTCCGCGGGGTCGGTCCAGACGGTGACCGGGGTGCCCGCCGGAGCGCCGGGAAAGACCTTGGAGCGTCCCGTGTGCGCCGAGCCGTCCGGGTCCGTCCAGCGCACCGGGGCCCACACCCGGCCGTCGTCGTAGCCGCCGTTGACGGGCGTCCGGGCCGCGTCGTCGGTGACGACGGCGGACACGGCGTGCACGCGGGCCGCCCGCGCCGAGAAGCCCGAGTCGACCGTCCGGGCCGCGGCCACACCGGCGAGAACCGCGACGAGGGCGGCGACGACCCAGGTGACGAGCACGATCCAGGCCTCGATGACGTCGCTGTGCCGGCGCAGTGGATTGCGGTGCCAGCGCCACAGCCGCAGGCGGGTGACCGTCGTGGGAGCTGTCCGTGTCATCGTCGACGCCTCCTGTCCCGTGTCGACGGCCGTACCGCGGCGCACGCGGCGTACCGCACGGCGTGCAGGCCCGGTCGGCGCACGGAGTGCCGCCGCGCGGGGCGACGGCCGGGGAAGGCCTCCTTCACACGCCGGGGGACCTGCCACTCCAGAGTGACACCACCGTGTCGGGAGTGGCCACCCGCAGCCTCCAGGGGCCCCGGGCGACCGGTGTCACCACACGATCGTGGGCGGTCAGCCGGGGGCGCGTCAGGCATCTGTTCGTCCACCGTCCGAACGCGTTGCGGCACCGTACGGCCATGAGGCGACAAGCCGCCGCCGACGCGTCCCGCATGCGCTGGGATGTCCGCAGGATCGGGCGAGCGAGGGGCGGGCAGGCGTGAGCGCTTTCGTAAATGGGTCACGCTCCCCGGACCCCCCGGCCCTCGAACGGTGCCAGTGCGGGGCGCAGGTGTCCCCGGGGGGCCCGTCGGCGGCCGAGGAGCGGTTCCGGGGGCTGCTGGAGGCGGCGCCGGACGCCATGGTCATCGTCGACGACAGCGGCATCATCCGGCTGGTCAACGCGCAGACGGAGGCGCTGTTCGGCTTCCGCCGCGAGGAACTGCTGGGCCGGCCGGTCGATCTGCTGGTTCCGGTCCGCTTCCGGGGCCACCACACGCGTCACCGCGACGGCTACGCCGCCAACCGCCAGGTGCGCCCGATGGGCGCCGGTCTGGAGTTGCACGGGCTGCGCAAGAACGGCAGCGAGTTCCCCGTGGAGATCAGCCTCAGCCCGCTGGAGACCGCGGACGGGCTGCTGGTGTCGGCGGCCGTGCGGGACGTGAGCGACCGCAAGGCGGCCGAGGCGCGGATCAACGAACTCGCCGCGCTCGTGGAGTCCTCCCAGGACGCCATCCTCGCCATGACGCTCGACGGGTACATCACCTACTGGAACGCCGCCGCCGCGCGCCTGTACGGCTACACCGCCGAGGAGGCGATCGGCCGGCACGTGTCCCTGCTCGCGCCGCCCGAGCTGGAGGAGGACATCCACGCCCTGCTCAAGCGGCTGCGGCAGGGCGAGAAGGTGGAGCACTTCGAGACCCTCCGCGTGACCAGGGACGCGGCGCTGCTGGACGTGGACGTCGCGCTGTGGCCGACCCGGGACACCGCGGGGGAGGTCGTCGGCGCCTGTGCCATCGTGCGGGACATCAGCGACCGCAAGCGCGCCGAGGCGGAGCTCACGGCCCTGCTGGAACAGCAGCAGCACATCGCGCTCACGCTGCAACGCAGCCTGATGGGGACCCCGCCCGCCATTCCCGGCCTGGACACGGCCAGCCGCTACCGGCCGGCCACGCAGGGCGCGGGCGTCGGCGGTGACTGGTTCGACCTCATACCGCTGGGCGCGGGACGGGTCGGGGTCCTCATCGGCGACGTGATGGGCCGCGGCCTGGAGGCGGCCGCCGTGATGGGGCAGCTGCGCTCGGCCGCGCACGCCCTGGCCAAGACCGGGATGCAACCGCGCCAGCTGATGCAGGCCCTGGACACGGTGGTCACCGATCTCGACGTACCCGACCAGCTGGTCACCTGCTGCTACCTGATCATCGCCCCGGACGTGGGCGCGGTGACGGTGTGTTCCGCCGGGCATCTGCCGACGCTGGTCGTCGGCCCGTGGGACGGCGTGCGCGCCCTGCCCGCGCCGGTCAACGCGCCGCTGGGCGTCGGTGACGTCCTGTACGAGCAGTCCAGCCACGAGATGGCACCCGGCGCCACGCTGGTGCTGTACACCGACGGCCTGATCGAGACGCCCGACAGCGACATCGAGGTCCGGCTCGGCGAACTCACCACCGTGCTGGACACGTTCTTCCCGCAGGCCGAGGGTCTGGAGGCGGCCGCCGACCATGTGCTCGCCGCGCTGCTGCCGGACCCGGAGGGCCACAACGACGACGTGACGCTGCTGCTGGCCCAGCTCCCGGCCGCTCCCCTGGCCGCCGTGACCACCGAGCTGCCCGCCGCCGCGGCCTCCGTCCCCGAGGGCCGCGCCTTCCTGAGCCGGACCCTGATGTCGTGGGAGTGCGCGCAGCCGGCGGACGACGCCCTGCTGCTGCTGTCCGAGACCCTCACCAACGCGGTGCAGCACGCCCAGGGCCCGCTGGGCCTGCGCCTGTGCCGGACCGCCACGGACCTCACCGTGGAGGTCAGCGACCACAGCCCGCACCTGCCCCAGCCGCGTCTGGCCGCCGAGGACGAGGAGTCCGGGCGCGGTCTGTTCCTGGTGCGCACGCTCGCCGACAGCTGGGGGGTGCGGCCGACGGACGAGGGCAAGACGACCTGGTTCACCCTGAAGCTGTGACTCCCCCCGGCGGCGCGTCCCCCGGAATGCCTCGGGATGCCGTCTAGTACGGGCCGCCGCGGAAGAGCACGCTGCCGTGGTGGCGGGGGCGGTCGGCGCGCTCGTGGGCCGCGTCGGAGCGGTCGGCCGGGGCCGATCGGCCCGCGAGGTCCCGGAGGACAGCCAGGCCCGCCAGCACCTCGTCACGGCGGCGCCCGGACTTCATCCAGGCGGGCAGCCGGGCGAACATCGACATCGTCGGGGAGGTGTACCGCTCGCGCAGCCGGGCGCCCACATAGCCGGCGAGGGCGTCGACGTGCTCGGCGTCGTAGGCCCACAGGACGCGGCCCGCACAGCGGGTCTGGAGCCACAGCGGGCGCCGGAAGAAGGGATCCTCGGTGCCGCCGGCCACGGCGCCGACCAGAGCGGTGCCCCGCTGCGCGGCCGTCCACCCGGCGACCGTGCCGCAGCCGGCGCAGCTGAGCCGGCGGGGCAGGAAGAGCAGTTCGCCGACGTGCCGCCACGGGGGGAGACCGGGCAGCGGCACGACGAGCGCGCGGCCACCGCACCCGGGACAGACCACCAGGATGCGGCCGGTGTACCGCACGAGCCAGGTGCCGTGGTCACGGTGGCGCGGCGGCCGGGGCTGCGCGGGCGGGCTGTCCATGGCGGACACCCTGCCAGAGCCGGTCCGCCCCGGGCGACCGGTATACGGCGGCGGCGTCCCAGCCATTGACATGCACGCGTCTCCGCAGTGTTCTATGAGGGTTTTCGTTCGACCCCGTTGGATTGTGTGTTCTTCCCTCCCCCATTGGAGCCGCACATGCCACCCGAACGACTGAGCATCCGCCGGCGCCTGGCGGCCATGGCCGCCTCCCTCGCCCTGGCCGCGGGCGGCCTGGCCGGTGCCTCGGCGCTGACCGCGGGCGCGGCGGTCACCGCCGTACTGAGTGCGGCGCCGCACGCCGCGGCCCTGGACAACGGCCTGGCCCGGACACCCCAGATGGGCTTCAACAACTGGAACTCCACCCAGTGCGGGTCGCAGTTCGACGAGACGATGGTCAAGGGCATCGCGGACCTGTTCGTCTCGCAGGGGCTGAAGGCGGCCGGGTACCAGTACGTCAACCTCGACGACTGCTGGGCCCTGCCCAGCCGGGACGCCGCCGGCAACCTGGTGCCCGACCCGGTGCGCTTCCCGCACGGGATCAAGGCCCTCGCCGACTACGTGCACGGCAAGGGGCTGAAGTTCGGCCTGTACTCCAGCGCCGGCACCAAGACGTGCAGCAACTCGGGCTTCCCCGGCGGCCTCGGCCACGAGCGGCAGGACGCCGCCCTGTGGGCGTCCTGGGGCGTGGACTACCTCAAGTACGACAACTGCAACAACCAGGGCGTGGACGCCCAGACCCGCTACAAGGCGATGCGGGACGCGCTGGCCGCCACCGGACGCCCGATCCTCTACAGCATTTGCGAATGGGGCTCCAACCAGCCCTGGACGTGGGCGCCCGCGGTCGGCAACTCCTGGCGCACCACCGGGGACATCCAGGACAACTGGTCCAGCATGATCGGCATCGCGCACCAGAACCAGTCGCTCGCGCGGTACGCGGCGCCGGGCGCCTGGAACGACCCGGACATGCTGGAGGTCGGCAACGGCGGCATGACGGACACCGAGTACCGCACCCACTTCAGCCTGTGGGCGGAGATGGCCGCCCCGCTGCTGATCGGCAGCGACATCCGCAGCGCGAGTGCGGCCACGCTGACCATCCTGCGCAACGCGGACGTGATCGCGGTCGACCAGGACCCGCTGGGCAAGCAGGGCACCGTGGTGTCGTCGTCCGGCGGGCTGGTCGTGATGAGCAAGCAACTGGCCGACGGCGACCGGGCGGTGACCCTCACCAACGAAAGCGGCTCCGCCGCCACCGTCGGCACCAGCGCCGCCGCGGCCGGTCTGCCGTCCGCGTCGTCGTACCGGCTGACCAATCTGTGGACCAAGGCAGTGTCCTCCACCAGCGGCACGATCAGCGCCGCGGTACCGGCACACGGCACGGTGATGTACCGGGTCTCGCCCGGCAGCGGCAGCAGCACCGGCACCACGCACCCGCTGGTCGGCGCCTCCTCACAGCGCTGCCTCGACGTGGCCGGGGGCGCCACCGACCCGGGGACGAAGGTCGAGATCTGGGACTGCCACGGCGGCACCAACCAGTCCGTCACCTTCACGGCCGCCGGCGAGCTACGGCTGCTCGGCGCCACCCTGTGCCTGGACGCCTACGACAACCAGACCTCGGCGGGCACCAAGGTCCAGTCGTGGACGTGCAACGGCGGCGCCAACCAGCAGTGGCGCCTCAACGCCGACGGCACCGTGACCGGCACCCAGTCCGGGCTCTGCCTCGACGTCACCGGGGGCGACAAACCCGCCGGCAACGTCAACGGCGTCGCCCTGGAGCTGTGGACCTGCAACGGCGGGGCCAACCAGAAGTGGGCCCTGGGGTGACCCGGCGCGTCCCCGGCCCCACCGGCCGGGGACGCGGCACCCGCCCGGCAGACGGCTGACGACAGGCACGTGAGGGTGCTCACAGAGCGACCGCCGCTCCCCGTGGCACGGCCCGCGCCGGGCCGCGGGGAGCGGCCGGCCGCGTGTGACCTCGCCCCGGCGAGCTTGGCTACCCCGGCACGGCAGTGTGAGGATGTCGCCATGCATGCCGGTCCGGAAACGAAAGTGCGCGTCACGCACCACGGTCAGGTCGTCCGTGTCAGCCTCTGCGGCGAGCTCGACCACGAGGACGCCGAGGAGGTCGAAGCCGCCTGGGAGGCCGCCGCCCTGGCGGGACCGCCCACCACGGTGGTGGAACTGTTCCGGGTCACCTTCGCCGACAGCACCCTGCTGAACGCCCTGCTCACCGCCCGGCGCCGCCATGACGCCGAGGGCCGTGAACTCATCCTGCGGGGCCCCCTGCACCCCGCGGTCAGCAGGCTCCTGGACGTCAGCGGCACGCGTCCATACTTCAAGATCCTCGACACGGATCCCGCAGAAGGCCCCGTATGACCCCATGATCGCGACCACAGGGGGCACGCGAAGTATTCCGAGAGCACCGAGCGGCGATCGGAAGACTGATCCGCACTTCGACAGAAATGACTTCCATGGTCATCCCGCTTATGAAGCAGGCGACGGATGAACACCGCCAACCGACACCCTTGCGCTACTGCGCCGTCTGGGGCGCCGAAGGCACGTCCATCGCCGATGCCCGGCTCGCCGTCCGCACCCTGCTGACCCGGGCACTGCACCGCCCCGGCCGCACGGCCGACCAGGACGCGCAGATCGTCGTCAGCGAACTCGTCACCAACGCGCTGCGCCACGCGCCGGGCCCCGGCGGACTCCTGCTGGAGCTGGCACCCGACGCGACCCTGCTGCGCATCACCGTGCGCGACAGCTCCTCCCGCTCGCCCGAGGCGCGCACGCACGACCCGCGCCGCGTCGGCGGACAGGGGCTGCTGCTCGTCACCCGGCTGTGCCACCGCTTCCACACCGTCCCGCTGGACGACGGCAAGCAGGTCGTCGCCGAGCTGATCCTGCACCCGGCGGCCCCCGCGGCGGACGGCACCGAGCCGGACGCGGGACAGCCCCGTGGTTCCATGCCGCGTTCCCAGCCGGACCGGGCGGCCGTGCGGGCGCGGATCCTGGAGGGGCCGCCGGCCTGAACCGCCGGTGAGCGGACCGCTCACCGAGCGGGTGCTCCGGATCGGCCCACCGGCTCAGAGACGAAGCCCCGCCGGCTCGGCCGCCGACCACACCAGCCAGGCTGCCGCCGCCGAGTCGCGGGCCGAAACCGGCCGACGTACGCCGGGAATCGGGACCACCACCGGAGACTGCGCCAGGTGCCAGGCCAGGCGGATCCGCTGCGGGCTGACACCGCGGGCCTCGGCGAGGGCGTGGAAGGGGATGTCCGGCGCCGGAGCGGGACCGGCCGGCCCGTCGACGGCGCTGCGCGAGATCCCGCCGAGCGGGCTCCACGGCAGGAAGGCCAGGCCGAGTTCCGTACACAGGTCGAGGGTGGCCCGGGCAGCGGGGTGGGCCGGTGAGAAGCGGTTCTGCACCAAGACCCGTCGCGGGCCGAGGATGTCCCGCGCCGTGCGGATCTGTTCCCGGTCCACGTTGAAGAGGCCGACCATGCGGACGGTGCCGGCGTCGGCGAGGTCCCGCAACGCGCCGACCGAGTCGCTGCCCGCGCCGGCACCTGGGCCTGGCCCTCTCCCGCCGCCGGCGCAGCGACGCCGCCCGACTGGCCGAGGAGCTGGCCTCCCGGCTCGTCACCGGACCGGAGGCGGACGCCGGACCGGTCGCGTGAACGGAGGCCGGGACCCCGGCGCGGCGCGCGCATCGCCCAGGGCGCCTCAGGCTTCGGGGCGGGCCAGGCGGCCGAGCAGACTCACCGCCTCGCCGACGTCGACCGGCCGGAAGAAGCGCGCGTCGACCTCCTCCACGGCGGCGATCGCGCGCGGCGCCAGCGCGGCGCCGGCGTCGGTGACCCGCAGCCGCTTGGCGCGGGTGTCGGCCGGGTCGACCTCGCGCTCGATCCACCCCTTGCCCTCCAGGGCGCGCAGCACCTGCGAGGTCATCTTGACGTCGGTGCCCGCCTGCCGGGCCACGGTCAGCTGGTTGGGCCGTTCGCCCTGCGAGTTCAGCCACCAGGTGCAGGCCAGCAGCACGAACTGCACGTGGGTCAGGCCGAGCGGGGCCAGGGCCGCGGCGACGTCCCGCTGCCAGCGCAGCGTCGTGTGCCAGAGCAGGAAACCGGGGCTCTCACCCGGTTTGAGCGCCATCAGGCGCCGGCCAGTTCGCTGAGGGCGGTCATGGTCGCGGGCCAGTCGGCGGTGACGGCCGGGCCGATCTCGGGGCCGACGGCGTCGGCGGCGTCCCCGGTGATCTCCATGCGGTACGTCACCCGGGTGCGCAGCCGCTCGCCCCGGTCGAGCCGGTGGACGGTGCGCAGCACCAGGCCGTCGATGCGGGCCTCGTCCACGAACACCTCGTCGACGGCCGTCTCCGCGATGCGCAGGTGCACCGGGTCCTGGCCGGGGTTCATCACGATCCGGGTGCCCGCCTCGAAGGGGCCGTCGATCTCGATGCTCTCGATGTCGGCGTTCCACCGTCCCCAGTTCTCGACATCGGCCCACAGGCGCCAGATCGCCTCGGGCGCGGCGGCGGTCTCGATGCTGTGCTCGTACGTCCACATGATGGTCTCCCCGGGTCGGAATGTCTGCACGTAGATTATCTGTGCGCGGACTATCTGTCCAGCAGGCGGCCTCGCACCGGGGCGGGCGGGTGGCTCCCTGCCGGGTCCGTGCCGGCCGGGCCGGTGTCAGCAGCCGCCGCGGGTGCTGCGCCAGCGGTGGGGCGGCAGACCGGTCTGCCGCTGGAAGAAGGCGGTGAAGTTGGCCGCGTCGGTGAAGCCGACCCGCTCGGCGCAGCGGGCGGCGGGCAGGTCGGTGTGGGCGAGCAGCCGCTGGACCTCCAGCAGGACGCGCCGGTCGAGGTACTGCTTGGCACCCAGGCCGGTGGCCGCGCGGGTGGCGCGGGTGAGGGTGCGCCGGTCGTAACCGAGGGCCCGGGCGTAGTGCTCCACCTGGTGGCGGCGGGTGAAGTCCCGCTCGACCGCCGCGCGGTAGCGGCGGAAGACCTCGTGGTCGCGGCCCTGGCCGGCGGGCCCAAAGGCAGCGGCGGCCGCCGGGAGCACCCGCAGCACCAGCGCAGCCAGCAGGTGGGCCAGCAGGGGCGGCGAGGCGGTGGCGGGGGCGTCGACGGCGTGGGCGTGTTCGGCGGCGAGGTGGTCCGCGGCGAGCAGGGCCAGCTCCCGGGCCCGGCCGTCCAGCCGCCAGGTGTGGGGCGCGAAGGGGTCCGCGGCCGAGTGGACGGTGGTCGGGTGGGCGGTGGCCGGGGGCGGAGGCAGGAAGTCCGGTTCGAAGAGGATCAGCGGGCCGTCGACGCGCTCCACGTCGGTCCAGCGGTGGACCGTACCGGGGCGCAGCCACACCACGCTGCCCGGCCGCAGGGGCTGCTCGGCGAAGTCCGCCGTGTGCCGGCCAGCACCGGACCGGACGAGGGCGAGGACGTGGAAGTCGGGGCGCTGCGGCCGGACCCGGCGGCGTCCGGGGTCCATCCTTCGCAGCCCTTCGAAGTCGAGCACCTCGACGCCGAGGCGCACACCGGTGGCCGGGGCGTAGCGCAGGTGGCGGATCGCGGCGGGCGGTTGACCGGTTTCCACCATGACCGTGCTCCTTTCCACCGTGCCCCTGGTACTCCACCGCTCGTACCGTCGGTGACGCACGCCCGCTTCCGAACGCGGCTTTCGACCGCACGAACCACGCACGGTACCCGGCCTGCCGTACACCGGCGCCCCGGTACCGGAACCGACGGAGAGAACCGAGATGAGCGAAACCACCACCCGCACCGACTCCGTCGCCGTCCCGGGCGGGCGGCTCCGGCTGCACCGGCAGGGGGACCGCGGGCCGGCCCTGGTGCTGGTGCACTACTGGGGCGGATCGGCGGCGACCTGGGAGGAGGTCGTGGCACGGCTGCCGGCGGACCGGCGCACGGTCCGCTTCGACCAGCGCGGGTGGGGCGCCTCCCGCTCGCTGCCCGGCCCCTACGACCTCGACCGGCTCGCCGGCGACCTGCTCGACCTGGTGCGCGGGGCCGGCCTGGAGCGCTATGTCCTGGTGGGCCACTCCATGGGCGGCAAGGTCGCCCAGCTCGCCGCCGCCCGGCGGCCGGGCGGAATGGTGGGCCTGGCCCTGCTCGCCCCGGCCCCGCCGCGACCGCCCGCGCACGTCACCGCCGACCACCAGGAGGTGCTGTCACACGCCTACGACTCGCCGAGTGCCGTCGAGCGGTCCCTCGACCAGGTGCTGACCGCGGTCCCGCTCGACGGCCGCACCCGAGCCGCGGCGGTGCGCGACAGCCTCGCCGCCGACGGTCCGGCCCGCCTCGCCTGGCCGCTGCACGGCATCGCCGCGGACATCACCGCGGCCGCCCGGCGGATCGAGGTCCCGGTGCTCGTGCTGGCCGGCGAGCACGACCGGGTCGAGCCGGCCGGGATACTGCGCGACCACCTGCTGCCCGCCCTGCCCCACGCCGAACTGGACGTCGTCCCCGGCTGCGGGCACCTGCTGCCGCTGGAGGCACCCGCCGAGGTCGCCGCGCGGCTGGAGGGGTTCGTCACCGGCCTCGGCGCGTGATGCCGGGCCGGCCGGGGCACCGGCGAAAAGCAGGAGCGCGACGGCGACGGGCTTGCCTAGTGCTGTGGCCGGAAAGGTTCACCGAGAAGCTCGCGGCGTCCGGTGCGGTGCATCGCAAGGCGGAGCATGGCCCGCGTACTGGATGTACTCGGGTGATGCGACAACGCCGCGAGGTGCCGTGCCGGGCGTCGCGAGCCGGTGAACCTTTCCGGTCGCAGCACTAGGTTCTCGTGCATGCCCGAACCCACGCCCGCGTCCGTCACCGAATCCGTTCCCGAGTCCGTCGCCGAGTCCGTTCCCGGGGGCAGGCCCGGGATGGAGCTGCTCCGTCCGGACCACTTCCCCGCACTGCTCGCCTTCGAGCGGGCGAACCGCGCCTACTTCGCCGCCTCCGTCCCCGACCGGGGCGACGACTGGTTCGCCCGGTTCGCCGAGCGGCACCGCGCCCTGCTGGCCGAACAGAAGGCCGGGGTCTGCTGGTTCCATCTGCTGGTCGGCGCCGAGGGCGAGGTGCTGGGGCGGGTCAATCTCGTCGACGTGGCGGACGGAGGCGCCGATCTGGGCTACCGGATCGCCGAGCGCGCCACGGGCCGCGGGCTGGCCACCTGGGCCGTGCGCACGGTGTGCGCCCTGGCCGTGTCCCGCTACGGGCTGACCGTGCTGCGGGCGGCCAGCAGGCTCGACAACGCGGCGTCACGGGCCGTGCTGCGCCGCACGGGATTCACCGTCACCGGCGAGAGGCAGCTGTCCGGCCGTCCCGGCCTGACCTACGTCCGCGATCTCACGGACCTCGCCTCCGGGACCGATGTGCGGGCGGAGGCGGCTGGACCGCCCGTCACCGGGTAGGCGGAAGACCACGGACCTGACGACAGCAGGGCACCGCAGACGGAAGGAGTGCCATGTCCGCAGTTATCGAACGGATCAAGCAGTTCACCCGGAGCCCGCAGGGGCAGCGCACGATCGAACAGGTGCGCCGCACCGCCTCCGACCCCCGGCGCCGCGCCCAGGCCCAGCGCCTCTTCGAGAAGCTCCGCACCCGCCGCCAGGGCTAGTGGGGCACGCGTACCGTAGTCGGTACGCATCCGGGCCGAGGGCGACAGGAGGGCACTCGTACGTGACCAGCCGAGTCGTCCTCCTCTCGCCCGCGACGAGCGCCTCGCTGCGCCGCGGCCGCTTCGACGACGGCGGGTCCATCGACGCCGCGGGGACCGCCCGGGCCCGCGCGGCGTCCGCTCATGTGCCCCCGGCCGCACGTGTCGTCGTCTCCCCCTGCACCCGGTGCCGGGAGACGGCGGCGGCCCTCGGCCTGCGGGCTGCGGACGCGCCCGAGTTGGCGGGTCTGGACGCGGGACGGTGGCGGGGCCGGCCGCTCGACGAGGTCGCCGCCGCCGAACCGGAGGCGATGGCCCGCTGGCTCACCGACCCGGCGGCCGCGCCGCACGGCGGTGAGTCCGTGCGGGACGTGTGCGCCCGGGTCGGCAGCTGGCTGGACGCCGCGGCGGACGCGGACGGGCGGACGCTCGCCGTGGTCGAGCCCGAGGTCGTGCGGGCGGCCGTGGTGCACGCGCTCGGCATGCCCGACGCGGCCTTCTGGCGGCTGGACGTGCCGCCGCTGACGATGACGGAACTCAGCGGCCGCTCCGGGCGCTGGAACCTCCGCCTGGGGCGCCCGCCGGAGCCGTCCGCACCCGGCGCGGAGCGGTGAAGTCCACCCGTCGGCGCGCTCGGTCGAGCGGACGGCTCGCCGAGGCTGGCGACGAGGTCAGTCGGCCACGGTCACCGGTCGGGGCGTGGCGGCCTCCGCGGGCCGGGGGTTCAGCAGCCGCTGCGCCAGCTCACCGAACAGCAGGCCGAATCCGCCCCACATCGTGACCTGCATGGCCAGCGCGGACAGACGGAACCGCCACAGCACGGTGGCCGGGAAGTCCGCGGGGACCTCGTTGACCGTGGGCAGGAAGGCGTACGCGAGGCCGGTCACCAGTGCGAAGGCGGCCACCGCGGCGACGGTGGCGTACCAGGTGCCCCAGCGCGGGACGAGCCGCTTGCCCAGGAGGGTGGCGGCGACCGCGAGGAGGACGCTGAGCACCGTCATCAGGAAGTACAGGGTGGTCCGCTCGCCGATGGTGTCGGCGTCGCCGACCGCCGGCGGATTGGCCGGGTACTTGAGGAACGGTACGACGTACACGGCGACCAGTGCGCAGCCGGACAGCAGCAGCGCGGTGGCCCGCGGGGTGAAGCGGCCGATCCGGCCGAGCGCGAAGCAGTAGGCGAGCGCGGCGATGCCGCCGAACGCGACCCCGTAGATCAGGACGCCGGTGGCCAGCCCCGCGGTGGACTGCAGTGAGCGGGAGACCAGCTCCATCTCGTGCCCGTGGGCCGGGGCGTGGGCCTCTTCGAAGCCGATCGCCTTGTCGACGTCGGGTTCGCCGAGGAAGTAGGCGACGGCCAGGGCGAGCACGCCGGCGCAGAGGCCGGCGAGCATGCCCCGCACGAGAAGGCTCCGTACGGTTGCGGAGTTCATGGGTGTGCCGGGTTCCCCTCGGATCAGTGGCAGGGGAAACCGAGCAGGTGGCGGGCGTCGTGCACCCACTCGTGGACGCCCTCGCCGGAGACGACGGCCGTGGCGCCCTGCTCGGCGCCGACGAAGTAGAGCAGGACCAGCATCAGGACGCCGAAGAAGACCGCCCAGGGGACGATCGCGCCGATCGGCAGTCTGGCGGGCAGAGCGGGGGTGTCGGCGGTCGGCTGAGCGATGTGCTGCGCCATGCGGTGCCTCCTGCGGGAGTTCGCGTCCCAGGTCGGTGGTGCGCCGGACGACGGCTACGGGTCTGACTCGCCCCTCGCGAGGGGCACACAGTGGCGCGACCGTGCCGGTTTCCCACCGGCTTCCGTTCTGCCGTCGTCGATGTCGCACCGACCGTACCGCGTGCCGGACGCGTGGCCAATACCGCCTCGTCCGGAGCGATCTGCTCCCCTTCGCCCGCGAGGAGCTCGCTGGGTGGTGGCGCGTCGATGCCCCGAAGGAATGAATCAAGGTCCAGTGGCCCGTGCCCGCGGCGGCGGGTGCGCAGACTGCAACGTACACACGCGGGTGGCGGAAGGGGTATCGCTCCGCCGGACGCCGCGGTACATCGAGGGGGACAGTGTGGCGCAGCAGCGTCCTCGAGCGGCCGCCCGGGCACGGTACTGGTTCGACACGACGCTGGCGCGGGGCACGTCGGCCCTCGTCGGCTGGCTGGCCGCGGTGTGCCTGCTCGTCGTCGTCCCGGTGAGCGCGGTCCTGGTGTGGACCGACCCCGGCGCTCCCGTCTCCCTCGGGGCGAAGCTGACGGCGGTGTGGCGCCGGACCGGTGAGACGCTGCGGCTGGGCGGCGACACGGGCACGCCGCTGCGGGTGGCGCTGTCGGTGCTGCTGGCGCTGGTGGCGGTGTTCTACGTCTCCACCCTGGTCGGTCTCATCACGACCGGGCTGACGGAGCGGCTGACCGCGCTGCGGCGGGGGCGTTCCACCGTGCTGGAGCAGCGGCACGCGGTGGTGCTGGGCTGGTCGGAGCAGGTGTTCACGGTGGTGGGCGAACTGGTCGCCGCCAACGCCAACCAGCGGCGCGCCGCGGTGGTCGTCCTGGCCGACCGGGACAAGACGGCGATGGAGGAGGCGTTGCAGGGCGCCGTGGGGCCGACCGGCCGGACGCGGCTGATCTGCCGGAGCGGGCCCACGACCGACCCGGCGCTGGTGGCGCTGACCAGCCCGGGCACGGCGGACTCGGTGCTGGTGCTGCCTCCCGACGAGCCGCGGGCCGACGCCGACGTGGTCCGGACGCTGCTGGCGCTGCGGGCGGCGATGCCCGCGGCCGAGCGGGGTCCGTACGTCGTCGCCGCCGTCCGTGAGCACCGGTACCTGCTGGCGGCCCGGCTGGCCGCGGGCCCGCACGGCACCGTCCTGGAGAGCGACGCGGTCACCGCGCGGCTGCTGGTGCAGGCCGCCCGCCGCCCCGGCGTGACCCTGGTGTACCGGGACTTGCTGGACTTCGCCGGTGACGAGTTCTACGCGGCCCCGGCCTCCGCCCTCGCCGGCCGGTCCTTCGGTGACGCGCTGCTCGCCTACGCCACGTCGAGCGTCGTCGGTCTGGTCCGTGGCGCGGTGCCCGTGCTGAACCCGCCGCCCGGCACCGTGCTCCGGGCGGACGACCGGCTGCTCGTCATCTCGGCCGACGACGACACCGCTCAGCCCGCCGACTGCTCGGACGCGGTCGACGCCTCGGCCCTCGCGACGCCCCGGACCCCGACCGCCCGGCCGGAGCGCCTGCTCCTCCTCGGCTGGAACCGCCGGGCTCCGCTGGTGATCGAGGAGTGGGGGCGGCACGCGCCGCCCGGTTCGGCCGTCGACGTCGTCGCGGACCAGGGCGCACCCGCGGTCCAGGACGCGCCCGCCGTCCGGGAGCCGACCGCCGTGCCCGGCGCGCGCGCTGCCGCGGCGGACGAACGCCCCCGGTGGACCACCGCGTTCCGACGCGGCGATCCGGCCCGGCCGGACACCCTGCGGGCCCTCGGCATCTCCGCGTACGACAGCGTGATCGTCCTCGGTCAGGACCCGGTCACCGGCGGCCCGCGGGAGGAACCGGACAACCGCACGCTCGTCACGCTGCTCGTGCTGCGGCACCTGGAGCAGGAGATCGGGCGGGCGCTTCCCGTGGTGACCGAGCTGACCGACGACAGCAACCGGCCCCTCGCGCCGGTCGACCCCGGCGCGGACGTCATCATCAGCGGCAAGCTCATCGGACTGCTGATGGCGCAGATCTCGCAGAACCGGCAACTGGCCTCCGTCTTCGACGAGTTGTTCCGCGCCGGGGGCACGGACATCCGGTTGCGGCCGGCCGGCGAGTACGTGCGGCCGGGCCAGGAGGCGTCGTTCGCCACGGTCGTCGCGGCGGCCCGGAGCCGGGGTGAGTGCGCCATCGGCTACCGCAGCCGTGCCCGGGCCTCGTGCGCCCCCGACTACGGAGTACGGGTCAACCCCGCCAAGACCCGGCGGCGCCGCTGGGCGGAGGGCGACGAGGTGGTCGTCATCGGCGGCGGACCTCACGGCCCGACGGACCGCGGCCCTGCCGGACGCGTCCCGGCCCCGGGGCGCCGGGACGGCCCGTCCGCGGGACCGCCGGCACCGGAGGCCGACTGACCCGCCACCGGCACGGGCCCGGGGCTCAGCTCCCTCAGGGGCGTGCGGCGCGGGCGGCGGCCAGGTTCTCCTTGACGTTCGTCGTGGTCGGGTGGTCCTCGCCCAGCAGGTCGCGCGCCTCGGCGAGGGTCTGCTCCAGCATGGGGACGGCCCGGCGCGGATCGCCGAGGTCCCCGTAGGCACTGGCCAGGTTGTTGCGGCACATCAGGACGTGGGGATGGCGCTCGCCCACCGTCCGCGTCAGGCCTTCCAGGGAGTGCTCCAGCAGGGGTACGGCGCGCTGCGGATCGCCGGCCGCGCGGTAGGCGCTGGCCAGGTTGTTGAGTGAGGTCAGGGTGTCGGGGTGGTCCTCGCCCAGCACGCGGGCGGTGTCGGCGAAGGCCTGTTCCTGCAGCGGGACGGCCCGGCGCAGGTCGCCCGAGAGCGCCCAGGCGTGGGCGAGGTCGTTGCGGGCGGTGAGGGTGTGGGGATGGTTCCTGCCGGACACCTGGACCCGGTCCTTCACCGTCTGCGTCAGCAGGTGGATCGCCCGGCCCAGGTCGCCGGCCGCCTGGCAGGCGGTGGCCAACTGGTTGCGCGAGGTCAGGGTGTCGGGGTGTCTCCTGCCCAGCAGCCGCGTGCGGTCCTTGAGGGTCTGGTCCAGCAGGGGGACGGCCCGGCCCAGGTCACCGGCCGCCTGGCAGGCGCCGGCGAGGTTGTGCCGTACGGTCAGGGTCAGGGGGTGGTACCGGCCCAGCACCTTCTCGGTGTCGGCGGCGGCCTGTTCGTACAGGGGGACGGCCCGGCGCAGGTCTCCCGCCGCCTGACAGGCGGCGGCGAGGTTGTTGCGGGCGGCGAGGGTGTGCGGGTGGCCGGCGCCCAGGACCCGGGTGCGGTCCTCCAGCGTCCGCTCGAACAGGGGGATGGCAAGGCGCACGTCACCGGCCTCCTGGCAGGCGGTGGCGAGGTCGCTGCGGGACATGAAGACGTCGGGGTGGTCGTCGCCCAGCACGCGCGCGCGGTCCTTCAGGACCCGTTCGAGCAGCGGGACGGCGCGTGCCGGATCACCGGCGACCCGGTAGATGTAGGCGAGGTTGTTGCGGGAGGTCAGGGTGTCCGGGTGCTGCTCGCCCAGGGTCCGTACCCGGTCCTTCAGGACCCGTTCCAGCAGCGGTACGGCGCGGGCCACATCACCGGCCGCCTCGTAGGCGTACGCCAGGTTGTTGCGGACGCCCGGGGTGTCGGGGTGGTCCTCGCCACCGATGCGCAGCTGGTCCTCCAGAGCCTGTTCCATGAGGGTGACGGCCCGGCGCGGGTCACCGGCCGATCGGTAGGCGCCGGCGAGGTTGTTGCGGGCGAGCAGCGTCGCGGCGTGCTTCTTGCCCAGGATCCGCTCCGAATCCTTCAGGGTCCGTTCCATGAGGGGAACGGCCCGGCGCAGGTCACCGGCCGACTCGTGGGCCAGGCCGAGGTTGTTGCGTGCCGTCAAGGTGTCGGGGTGGTCCGGGCCCAGGACCCGCTCACCGGCGGCGAGAGTGCGCCGCAGCCGTGGCAGGGCGTCGACGACGAGGCCCTGGCTGCGCAGGAAGAGGCTGGTGCGGTTCATGACGTCGAGCGTCGCGTGGGTGTCCGTGTCCTCGGACGCGTGGCCGATCAGGGCGTCGTGGTGCGGGAGCAGGGCGCGCCAGGCCGGCCAGGTCGCGGGATCGCCGGGATCGTCGGGGAAGGCGCGGCCGAGATCCTCGGTGGCCTGCCGGCGGGCCCGGTCGACGAGAGCGGGGGTGCGGTGCGGGTCGGACGCGTCGGGGGTGCGTGCCAGGGCCTGGACGAGGCGGTGCACGGTGAGGGTGCCGTCGGTGGGGTCCCTGGTGATCATGCTGTACTCGTCGAGCGCTTGCAGCGCCGTGGCCCGGGCGGCCGGGTCGGCGTCGGCCACCGCCAGGTCGGCGGGGATGCGCTCGGGGGCGTACCAGGCGAGGGTGCGCAGGATGTCGGTGGTCAGCGGATGGTGGGAGTGCAACCGGTCCAGGGTGAGCCGCCAGACCCGGGAGGTCGCCAGCAGGGAACGGGTGGCCGCGTCCGCCCGGCCGTGCACCTCGGCCGGGTCCGCGGCGAGCAGCCGCAGGTAGGCGCGGGGCGTGAGCAGCGGGTCGCGGCTCAGGTAGGTGGCGGCCTGTTCGACGGCCAGCGGGAGGTGGCCGAGTGCCGCGCACACGTCGGCGGCGCCGTCCAGGTCGCGGGGACCGGCCTGGGTGGCCCTGCGGGTGAGCAGCTCGCGGGACTCGGCGGGGCCGAGGACGTCCAGCCGGACCGGGGTCACGGAGTCGGGCCAGCCCGTACGGCACCGGCTGGTGATCAGGAACCGGCCGCCGGGGGAGTTCTCGACCAGGTCGGCGACGTGGGCGGGGTCGGTGACGTTGTCCAGGACCAGCAGCCAGCCGGGGTGGGCGGCCAGCCACTGCGACGCGTACGCGACCAGGCCCTGTTCGGTCAGAAGGGTGCCCAGGACTGGCTGGAGGGCGACGGCGAACTCGGCCAGTCCCTGCCGCACGGCGGCGGGACTGTCGGCCGTGATCCACCGGACGGGGGTGTGCCCGTGCGGCCGGGTGGCGGCCCAGTGAGCGGCGAGGCCGCTCTTGCCGCTGCCGCCCAACCCGCTGATCACCTGCACCGACGCCGCTCCGGGCGGGCACGGCGCGGCGTCCAGCCGGTCCAGCTCCCGGTCCCGTCCCACGAAGCACCCGGTCCGGTGCGGCAGATGGTCGATCCCGGCCGGTGCCTCGGTGTCGGCGGGCCGCAGCACCTCCGGAGGCAACCGCACGCCCGTGATGTTCAGGTTGCCGCTGACGGCCAGGCCTCCGTTGTCGGCCCTGGCGTCTCCGGTGCCGTGGGCCCACTGCGGCGTGTTCACCGGCCCCGGCACGCCCCCGCTCCCCTGGTCGCCTCCGGCTCCGAGCCCCGTGCCGGCGGTCTCGGACCGCGGCGGCTCACCGGCCCCCGCCGTCGAACCGTTCCTCTTCTTGCGTCGCTTGGCCATGAACACTCCCCCCGACCGCCGCCGGTCGACCGCGACAGCGCGGTGCCGGGCGGCCAGGCCTTTCGACAGGCCCTGACACGTCAACAGGTCTTGACGCGGTAACGGGCTCTATTGGATGTCGACACCACTGACCGCCACGGAGCCCGGTCCGTCGGCTTCGGCGTTCCCGGTGTTCACCGCGCGCGCCGGGCCGGGGGCCGTGGTCGCGGCGCGGCGTACTCCGGTGACCGCCGATCCGCCCGCGCGGGCGGTGGCGTCACCGGTTCCCTCGGCGCCGTCGCCGCTGCACGCGGCGACGAACGCCGTCAGCTCGCGCAGCTGCCGGGCGGCCCGCTCGCGCCCTGGGGCGTCCAGGCCGTCCAGCAGGGCCTCGAACCGGCCCTGCCACAGCGCCTGCTGCCGCGTGCGCTCCGCGGGCGGCTCCACCCCGGCGACCGGGCCGAGGGCCGCGGCAGTACGGTCCAGGCGCTCCAGCTCGGCGGTCCGGCGTGCCGTGTCCCCGCCGCCCACCAGCTCCGCAACCCGCCGCCGCACCGCGTGCCAGGCGTCGGTCCCGGCGGCCTGGGCCACCGCTCCCCCGCCGGCCATCGCCAGTGCCGCCCACTCCTCCAGCATCCGTTGCCCCCCTCGCACGCCGGCTGCTCGGCACCCCCGTGCCGCCGCCCCGGCACACCATAGGCCCGCGGACCGCCGGCGGGCGGGGAAACGGCGAACGGCCACCCGGACGCGTGCGCGGCCCCGATCGTGGAGTCCCGGAACGCGGCGCACGCAGAAGGCGATCTTCCCGGCGCCGACGGGTACCCGTCGGGCATGCACCGTCAGCAGCTCGGGCGTTCGGCCCTCCACGTCCATCACGACCGCGTCGGTTCCCGGACGGTCCGCAGTCTGGGTACGCGGGTCGACGCCGGGGGGCGGACTCCGCTGACGGTGCTGGTCCCGGGGCTGGGTGCGCCCGGGTACCTGGTGCGTGCGCTGGCGGAGTGTGCGCGGCGGGGCCCGGTACGCCTGCTGGACGTGCCGGGGTTCACCGACCCGGCCGGTCCGGTCTGCCCGGAGCGGCTCGGGCCGCTCGCGGAGCTGGTGGCCGAGTGGCTGGTGGCCGTCGCGCGGGGACCGGTCGTCCTGGCGGGTCACTCCACCGGCGCGCAGGTGGCGCTGCACGCGGCGGTGCGCGTGCCCGGGCGGGTCCGGGCCCTGGTGCTGCTCGCCCCCACCTTTCCGTCCGCGCTGCGCAGGCCGGGTCCGCTGGTGGCCGCGTTCGCGCGTACCGCTGTCCGCGAATCGCCCGCCGTGGTGCCGGCCCTGCTGCCCGCCTACCTGCGGGCGGGCCCCCGCAGGCTGGTCACCTGCATCCGCTCGGCCCAGGCGGACGCCCCCGAGGACCTCCTGCCCGCCGTGAGCTGTCCGACCCTGGTCGTGTCCGGACGGGGGGACGCCCTCTGCCCGCCGGACTGGGCCGGGCAGCTGGCGTCGCGCGCCGGGCGGGGCCGTGCCGTACGGGTGCCGGGGGCGCACGCGTTCCCCCACCGGCACCCGGCCGTCACGGCGGAGGTGATCGCGCGCGCCGCGGCGCTGTGAGCGGCCGCGCGGTCCGCGCTGTCCGGTGGCGGTCCCCTCCAGGACGGCGGCGGGTTCCCCTACCGGCCGGTCGTGCCGTCGTGGCGCCGGGAGAGGTCATCACCGCGGCCGTCGTCGACCACCTCACCAGCGGCGCCGCCGCCGGCATGCTCCTGCCCGACGCCGCCGACCCCACCGCCAGGACGCTGGTCCTGGGCGGCAGGGCCGTCACCGACCTGTCCTGGCACGGTGAGCGGGTCCCGGCCGGCGGGGTGGTGCTGCTGGACGTCCACGGGCAGAACCACGACGAGAAGCTGGGGGGCGACCCGTACCTCTTCCGCCCGCAGCGACTCCTGGAACGGCCGGTGGAACGCGACGAGTTGATCCCGCAGGGCGGCGGCGACCCGCAGCGCGGCCACCGCTGCCCCGGGGAGGGCGTCACCATCGGTCCGCCGGAGGCGCTCGCGACGCGCCTGGCCCGGCTTGAGCACCCCGTCCCGGCACAGGACCTGCGGGTCTCGCTGCGCCGGATACCGGCGCGGCCCCGCAGCGGTGTCGTCATCACCGGCGTACGGGCGCCCGGCGACTGAGTCGCGCACCCGGGACGGGTCCCCGCCCGGCGGATCTACGCCAGGAGGGACCAGCAGGGATCGGCGGTGAGGGCGTCGAGGTCGGGGTCGGCGTCCGCCGCCCAGGCCACGTACCCGTCGGGACGGACCAGGAGGGCGTGGGGCAGTCCGGCCACCGGCTCGGCGCGGGTGGCGTTCAGGCCGGGCGGGAGGACTCCGGCCAGGTCGAGCAGGACGGGCCGGCCGGCCCGGAACAGCGCCGGGTCGAGACCGGCGACCCGGCGCCCGGCCAGCGGGTGGCCGCCCGGCACGTCGTAGGACTGCGCAAGGCCGCCCATGAGCCCGGACAGGTGCTTGTTGGTGTCGGGCAGGCGCATCAGGTCGGTGAAGACCTCGCGCAGCTCGATGACGTCGGCGCTGGGCCGGGGAGTGGCGAAGGCGCGCTGTGCCTGGGTGATGTGCAGGACCCAGGCGCCGGCCGGGTGGCGTTCGGCCTGGTAGGTGTCCAGCAGCTCCGCCGGGGCCCGGCCCCGCAGTACGGCGCCCAGCTTCCAGCCGAGGTTGAACGCGTCCTGCATGCCGAGGTTCAGGCCCTGCCCGCCGAAGGGCGGGTGGATGTGCGCGGCCTCACCCGCGAACAACACGTTGCCCACCCGGTAGTCCGCCAGCTGCCGCGTGGCGTCACCGAACCGCGAGGCGTTGTCGAGCGCGGCCAGCACGGTCTCCTCGCCGTACACGACGCGCAGCTGCTCGGCGACCTCCTCGAACGTCACCGGCCGGTCCCTGACCTGCTCCTCGGCGCCCGACACGCCCCCGGTGAACCGGTACCGGTCGCCGCCCACCGGCGCGAGTATCACCCAGTGGCCGTCCGCCTCCCGCAAGAGGGTGCTCATGTGCCCGAGGGTCTTGGGCACGAGGTCGGACACCGACGACAGCCGTACGTCGGCCAGCACGGCCGTGTACGTGCCCGGCCTGCCGGGGAACGGCACGCCGAGCAGCTTCCTTACGGTGCTGTGCCCGCCGTCGCAGGCCGCCAGGCGGCGGGCCTCGAGCCGCCGGTCGCCGGCCGTCACGACCACGCCGTCGTCCGACTGCTCCACCTCCGTCACCGGGGCCTCGCGCAGCACCTTGACGCCCAGCTCGGCGGCCCGCTCCTCCAGCACCGCCTCGATCTCCCACTGGGGGACGGAGAGCGGGTAGGGGTACGCGGTGTCCCACGCCGTACAGTCGAGCGGCACCGGCAGCATCGCGAAGTGCCCGCCCACCGGCTCGCGGGACAGCGCCCGGTCCAGCATCGGCTCCAGCAGGCCGCGCAGGTCGAGCAGCTCCTGCGTGCGTGACTGGATCACCCCGCCCTTGATCTGCTCGACCCGGTGCGGCAGGCGCTCCACCACCACGGTGTCCACCCCGGCCAGCGCCAGCTCGCAGGCCAGCGTCAGCCCCGTGGGACCGGCGCCCGCGACGATCACTTCGGTCATCGTTCCTCCAGATACTCGACCGGGTGGAAACGTACACCGAGTGCAAGAAAGATGTGAGTGCAGTTTTGATATCGTCGCGGCATGACAGGGCTGCGCGAACGCAAACGGGCACGGACGCATGCCGCCATCTCGGACGCGGCCGTCGGGCTCTTCCTGGAGCACGGGTTCGACGAGGTGTCGGTGGCGCAGGTGGCCGAGGCCGCCGAGGTGTCGAAGCGGACCGTGTTCGCGTACTTCCCGTCGAAGGAAGACCTCGTCGTCCACCGCTTCGCCGACCACGAGAGCGAACCGGCCCGCGTGGTGCGCGCCCGGCCGCCGGGCACCGGCCCGCTGCCGGCCCTGCGCGACCACTTCCTGGACGCCCTGCGCGACCGCGACCCGATGACCGGCCTCAACGACGTCCCGCGGATCCTGGCGCTCACCCGGATGGTGCGGGAGACCCCCGCGCTGCGCACGCGGGCGATCCGCTTCCAGGAGGGTGCCGGGCGTGCCCTCGCCGAGGCGCTCCAGGACACCGCCGAGGCTCCCGCCCTGACCGCACGGGTGGCGGCGTCCCAGGTGGTGGGCGTGCACTGGCTGCTGTCGATGGACAACTTCCAGGCCCTGATCGGCGGCAAATCGGCCGACGAGCGCTACCCGCAGGCGGTTGCCGACGCGAAGCACGCCTTCGCACTGCTCGCCGAGGGGCTGGCCGCGTACACGTAGCGAGTGCATCGGTTCGTGACCCGGGCGGCGGCACGAGACCGAAGGCGCCCTCCCGGCGGTGCTGCCGGCGCATGCGTGCGGGGCGGAACCCGGCTCCTGCCCGGTTCCGCCCCGCACGCCCGCCTCACGCGGGCTCGTGCCTGGCGTGCAGCAGCCGCAGCGCCCCCGCGGTGACGGCCACGATCAGGAGCGCGGCGACGCCCGTCTCCAGGAGCTGGTGCGGCCAGTAGTCGGGGCTGGGCAGGTAGGCGCGGTGGAAGGCGACGATGCCGTGGCGGTCGATGCAGCCTGGCGTGTAGCAGTCGGCGGGCACCTTGACGCGCTCACCGGCCGACGTCACCGCGTAGTTGCGCACCGTGGGCACCGGCCGGGCGCCGAACCAGTTGAAGAGGGTGTGGTGCTGGAACGGCCAGATCCGGCGGCGCTGCGCCAGGACGGCGTACTCGGCGAGGACGGCGAGCGCGGCGGCCGGCAGGGCCCGGCGGACCAGCAGGGCGGACAGCGCGCCCAGCGCCAGGCCGAGCAGGGCGAAGGCGACGGTGGCCGGGCCGACCGAGAAGGCGAACTCGTCCGGCGCGGCGCCCGCGATCAGCAGCCCGCCGCGCGCCGACCACAGCAGCCGGTACACGGCCACGACCACGCCGAGTCCTACGGTGATCACCGCGGCCGGGACGGCGAGCTTGGTGACGAGCCAGCGGCCGGGCGACACCGACTGCGTCCACGCGAGCCGGGCGGTACCGGACTCCAGTTCCCTGCCGATCAGCAGGCCGCCGGCCCACGCCGCGATGGCGAGCGAGGCCCAGGTGATCCAGGTGTGCGGCAGGTAGAAGAGGTGGTCGAAGTCGAGCCGGGGCGAGTCCCACGTCATGGTGCCCTCGTAGCCGAGGCGGTGGAAGGCCGCGCGGGCGGCGGCCGATCCGGGCCCGTTCAGGTACAGCAGGAACGCGGTGGTGCCGGTGACGAACGCCGCCCAGACGCAGAGGGCGACGCGGTGCAGCCGCAGCACGACGCGTATCGCGCCGCGCCCGGTGCCGGGCCGTGGCGCCGTGTCGGCGGGAGCGGTGGCGGTGGCGGTGGCGGTCTTCACGCGGACACCTCCGAGCCGGTGGTGTCGCCGGCGGACACGCCGGCTTCGGGCAGTGGCGCGGCGCGCAGATGGGCGAGCAACATTTCCTCCAGGGAAGGTCGGGCGGGTTCGGTGAAATGCCAGCCCGCGGGCAGCGGGCCGGACGGCCGGATCAGGGCCGTGATGCCACGCCCGGCGGGACGGGTCTCGACGACCGTGTGCGGGTCCAGGTCGGACGCCGTGCCGGGCCCGGTCACCAGGGCGTGTCCGGCGAGGAGCGTGTCGATGTCGCCGCACAGCTGGACGCGTCCGCCGTTCAGGAGCAGCAGGTGGTCACAGGAGTCGGCCAGCTCGGAGACGATGTGCGACGACATCACGACGGTGGTGCCGCGCTCGGCGGCGTCCGCCATCAGCGTGCCGAGCAGTTCGCGGCGGGCGAGGGGGTCGAGGTCGGCCATCGGTTCGTCGAGCAGCAGCAGGTCGGGGCGCTTGCCCAGCGCGAGCGCGAGGGCGACGCGGGTGCGCTGACCGCCGGACAGCTTGCGGACCCGGGTGTCCGGGGCGAGGCCGCCGCGCTCGACGACCTCGGCGGCGCGGTCGGCGTCCCAGTGACCGGGGTTGAGGTCCGCTCCCACGCGCAGCGTCTCCCCTACGGTCAGCTGCCGGTAGAGGGGCTTGTCCTGCGCGAGGTAGGACACGCGGGGGCGGGCGTCACCGGGTGCGCCGCCGAACGCGGTGAGCGACCCGGAGGTCGGCCGGGTGAGTCCGGCCGCGATGCGCAGCAGTGTCGACTTGCCCGCGCCGTTGGGTCCCACGAGCGCGCAGATGCTTCCGGTGGGCAGGGCGAAGGCACAGTCCCGCAGTGCGGGCCTGCCGCGGCGGCCGTAGCGCATGCCGAGGCCGTCGGCCACGACGGCCCGGTCCCCGGCCGTGTCCCGGCCCGGACGATTGGTGGTCACTGATCCCCCTTCGGGAACTGCTGCTCCAGTACGGAGTCGAACAGGGCGGTCACGTCCTCGCGCTCGAGTCCGTCGGCCCGCGCCCGCCGGACCCACTCCTCCAGGTCGCCGCGCAGCGCCGAACCGGCCGCGGCCGACCCCAGGGACCTGCGCACGAAGGTGCCGAGCCCGCGCCGCGCCTCCACCAGCCCGTCGCGCTCCAGTTCCCGGTAGGCCTTGAGCACGGTGTTGGGGTTGATGGCGGTCGCCTCGACGACCTCCCGGGCCGTGGGCAGCTTGTCGCCCGGCTGCAACAGGCCCAGGCGCAGGGCCTGTCGCGTCTGGTGCACGATCTGCAGATAGGCGGCGAACCCGCTGCCGCGGTCAATGCGGAACTCGATCGGGCTGGCTCCGCCCACCGCGTACCTCCCCCGCTTCCCTCACGCGATTCCACCCTTTCACTAATTGAGTAGTGAAAGGGTGGACCATGCTCCCCGGCGCGTCAAGTCGCCGGCTCCGCGACCGCCGTCCCGGTCCGGACCGCCGCCCCGGTCTGTACTTCCGTGCCTCACTTCCGTGCCTCCTGGGTACTCGGGGCGGCATGGTGAAGCGCGCAGCATGGCAGGGCCTGGTCGCCGGTGCGACGGGGGTGCTGGCGATGACGCTCGGCGAGAAGGCCGAGCAACGGCTGACCGGCCGGCCCGACTCCCACGTCCCGGCGCGGACACTGGAACGCCTGCTCGGCCTCCCCGAGCGGCCGGGTCGCCGGCCCGTGCCGCTGAACCTGACCATGCACGTGGGCCAGGGCGCCGCACTCGGCGTCCTGCGGTCCGTGATGGCCCACGCCGGGCTGCGCGGGCCCTGGGCGTCGGCCCAGTTCGCGGTCGTACGGCTGACCACCGACCAGATCCTGGAGAACGTCACCGGTGTCGGCGCGCCGCCCTGGACCTGGCCGCGCAAGGAACTGGTGACCGACCTCCTGCACAAGGCCGTCTACGCGTTCGCCACCGGACTCGCCGCCGACGCCCTGGCCGCCCGCGGCGGCCCCGGGCCCGGGCAGCGCCACGCCGGGAAGCGACCCGGCCGGCGACGGGGCGTGGGACCGGCGCCCCGCGGTACCGCAGCGTGAGCGGAAGCCGGCCGGGCGCCCGCACCCCGGCGCCGTGCGGCGGCACGCGAGAAAGACGCACACCGAGGAGAAGAAGGACGGCGGAGTGATAATGCAGGCAGCGACAGCGCCGGCCTCGCGCCGGCAGTACCGCACGCCGAACGGCGGCCCGGCATGAGCCCCGTCAAGCGGTACGCCGTGGCCGCCTCCGGTCAGTGGACGGACGAGGAGGAAGGCCGGCGGCGGCTGCCCGCGGGCGAGGTGCACGCCTGGGAGCCGGGCATGAACCAGACCGTCTGCGGACTGTCCCTCAGCCGCTCCCAGTTGTCACGGTTCCCGCACGTCACCTGGCAGGACACCTTCCCGGAGTCGGGCGGGGCGGCCGACGGCGTACGACGCGTCTGCCCGCGCTGCGCGTCCGTCGCGGGCAGGCGCGGCCCCGACGCACGCCCCCGGTGGCACCGGACGAACCCCCGGCCCTGACCGCTGCGTCACCGCGAACCTGTCCCTTGCGACGACTCTTGCGAACTAAACCGGTTCTGTAAAGCTGAGCCCATCCATATCGGCGTCGGCTTACTAAACAACGCCTAAACTCACCGTCCACGGTGGACAACGTTGTCAGCGCCATGCAGAGTGTCGGTTCGCGGGGTGCCGGATCGTCCGCCCCCGAGGAGGACCCGACGCGGTGGAAGGACTGACCTGATGGTCGTGTACGGAGCGCTCGACATCGGTGGCACCAAGATCGCCGGGGCCCTGGTGGACCCGGAGGGGCGCCTGGTCGTCCGGTCGCACCGGCCCACTCCCGCACGGGAACCGGCCGAGGTGCTGATGGGCGCGGTGCGGGCCGTGCTGGACGACCTCGCCGCGCACTCCGCCTGGGACGGCCTCGCCTGCCTGGGGATCGCCAGCGCGGGTCCGGTCGACACGGCCGCCGGGACCGTCAGCCCCGTCAACATAGCGGGCTGGCGCGGCTTCCCCCTGGTCGAGCGGGTCCGCGCGCATCCTCGTGTGCCCGCCGGTACGCCTACGGTGCTGATCGGTGACGCGGTCGCCATGGCGGCGGCCGAGCACTGGCTGGGGGCCGCTCGCGGGGTGGACAACGCGCTGTGCATGGTGGTCTCCACCGGGGTCGGCGGCGGACTCGTCCTCAACGGGCGGCTGCACGCGGGGCGGTCGGGGAACGCCGGGCACATCGGGCACATCTCGGTCGACCTGGACGGGCCCGTGTGCCCCTGCGGTGCCCGGGGCTGCGTGGAGGGCCTGGCGAGCGGGACGGCGATCGCCGCGCACGCGCTGGCCGCCGGCTGGACACCGCTCGCGGGTGCCGACGCGACCGCGGCGGGCGTCGCCGCCGCGGCCCGGCAGGGCGACGACATCGCCCGGGCGGCGTACGAGCGGGCCGCCCAGGCCCTGGCCGCGGCCATCGCCGCGACGACCGCGCTGGTCGAACTCGACCTGGTCGTCATCGGCGGAGGCGTGGCCCAGGCCGGTGACACCCTCTTCGCCCCGCTGCGCCGGAGCCTGCGGGACTACGCGGTCCTCGACTTCGCCCGTGACGTGCCCGTCGTACCCGCGCGACTGGCCCTGGACGCCGGCCTCATCGGCGCCGCGGCCGCCGCCTCCGCGCTGGTCGCCCCGGCGGCCACCGGGTCCGGGAGCACGGCCGCCGGTGTCGTACCAACCGCGCAGGAGGCACCGACCGCAGCTGCCGCACCCGCCGTGTCCGTGTCTGCCGTCCCGGTCGGCGACTGAGCGCGGGACACCTCCGCCGCACCGGCATCCGTCACCGCGTCACCGCGTCACCGCGTCATCGCGTTCTCCACCCCGCCCGAAAGGACTCCCCGTCACGTGGACCGACTCGTCAACACCGTCCGCCCCTACCCCTGGGGTTCGACCACCGCGCTGCCCGCCCTCATGGGGACCGAGCCGGACGGCTCCCCGCAGGCCGAGCTGTGGATGGGCGCGCATCCCGCCGCCCCCTCGCAGGTCGAGCGCGCGGAGGGCCCGGTGGGACTCGACCGCGTCATCGAGGCCGACCCGCAACGGGAGTTGGGCGACGCGGTCGTGCGGCGCTTCGGGCCGCGGTTGCCCTTCCTCCTCAAACTGCTGGCGGCCGACGCCCCGTTGTCCCTCCAGGTGCATCCCGACCTCGCCCAGGCGGCCGCCGGTCACGCACGCGAGAACGCCGAGGGCATCCCGCTCGACGCCCCGCACCGCACCTACCGGGACGCGCAGCACAAGCCGGAGATGATCGTCGCGCTCACCCCGTTCGAGGGCCTGTGCGGCTTCCGCCCGCCGCACGAGTGCGCCGACCTGCTCGACGCGCTCGGCGTGGACCGGCTGGCTCCCTACGCCGCGACGCTCCGCTCGGCCGGTGCGCAGACCGCGCTGCGGGAGGTCTTCTCCGCCTTCCTCTCCCTCCCGCCGGGGCTGCCGGCCGAGGTGGGCGAGGCGCTGGCGTCCGCGGCACGGCGGCCCGGCTCGTTCCAGGAGGCCTTCGCGGTGTACGACAGGGTCGCCCGCGCGTACCCGGGCGACCCGGGCGTGCCGGCCGCCCTGCTCATCAGGCAGGTCCGACTCGCGCCCGGTGAGGCCCTGTTCCTCGGGGCGGGCGTGCCGCACGCCTATCTGGGGGGCCTGGGGGTCGAGGTGATGGCCGCCTCGGACAACGTCCTGCGCTGCGGGCTGACGACCAAGCACGTGGACGTGCCCGAGCTGCTGCGCGTCGTCCGGTTCGACGCCGACGCCCTGCCGGCGCGGGTGGTGCGTCCGGAACGCGGTGCGGACGGCGAGGAGGTGTATCCGGCTCCCGTCGACGACTTCCGGCTGTCCCGTCTCGTGCTGGAGGGGCGGAGGGAGGGCCTTGTGCTGGGTGAGGGCCGTCCCCGGATCCTGGTGTGCACCGACGGCGCGGTCCGCCTCTCCGGTGCCGGGGAGGAGGTCATGCTGCGGCCCGGCGGGTCGGTCCATGTGCCCGCGGCCGAGACCGTGACCGTTTCGGGCACGGGAACGGTGTTCCTGGCCACCACCGGCATTGAGCGGCGACAACTGAACTCCAGCTAAACTTAACCGGTTTGGTTCGAGCGGTTGTCTCGGCCGAAGTCTCGCTCTAGCCTCTCTCCCAGCCGCCGATCGAAGGGTAATGCGCACCACCCATTTCCTGACGAGAATTCCGATGGGTGGTCCTTCTGGTCGACCTGCCGTCCCGCTGCCCGGCGCGAGCCGCGAACGAAACCCGGGCAGCGGGACCCCGGACCGGCTCGCACATCCCTTTCCGGCCTTCCGGCACCCGCCGGGAGCGGCCGGACGAGCCGGCAGCACAGCCATGTCATGAACGGCAGCAGTGTCGTGCGCGCCGGTGACGAGCCCTGTCCGGCCGCACGCGCCACCATGTAGGGAGCAGTAATGAGAAGGAGACTGGCCACCGCGGCGGGAGCGCTGCTGGCCCTGGCCGCCTCGGTACTGGCCGCCGCACCGTCGTCCGCGCAGGCACAGACGCCGCGGCAGGCGCAGGTGCAGGCCGCACCGGGCTTCCATGTCGGCGACGGCCGGCTGCTGGACGCCGACGGGCGGGACTTCGTCCTGCGCGGCGTGAACCACGCGCACACCTGGTACCCCACCAGGACGGCGCAGGCCCTGAAGGACATCAAGGCACTGGGCGCGAACTCCGTGCGCGTCGTGCTCGCCACCGGGGACCGCTGGACCAGGAACGACGCCGCCGACGTCGCGTCCGTCGTGGCGCAGTGCAAGCAGAACAGGCTCATCTGCGTCCTGGAGGCGCACGACACCACCGGCTACGGCGAGCAGTCCGGTGCCGCCACCCTCTCCCGCGCCGTCGACTACTGGATCAGCGTCCAGGACGCGGTGAAGGGCCAGGAGAAGTACGTCATCCTCAACATCGGGAACGAGCCGTACGGCAATACCGGGTACGCGTCGTGGACGTCGGACACGGAGAACGCCGTCGCCCGGCTCCGGGCGGCGGGATTCAGCCACACCCTCATGGTCGACGCACCGAACTGGGGCCAGGACTGGTCCTTCACGATGCGCGACCACGCCGCCGAGGTATTCGCGGCCGACCCCGCGCGGAACACGGTGTTCTCGATCCACATGTACGGCGTGTTCAACACGGCCGACAAGGTGAAGAGTTACCTTGACCGGTTCACCTCGCAGCATCTTCCCGTCGTCGTCGGTGAATTCGGCAACATGCACTCGGACGGCGATCCGGACGAGGACGCCATCATGTCCACCGCGCAGCAGCTCGGCCTGGGTTACCTCGGCTGGTCGTGGAGCGGGAACGGCGGCGGCGTCGAGTACCTGGACATGGCCACCGGCTTCGACGCCTCCCGGCTGACGACGTGGGGGCAGCGGATCTTCTCGGGTGCCAACGGCATCAAGCAGACCGCCAAGGAGGCCGGCGTCTTCGGCGGCACCGTCCCCGATCCGACCCCGGGGAGCTGCGCGGTCGCCTACCGGCTCAGCGACTGGGGCACGTCGTTCAACGCGGACGTGACCATCCGCAACACCGGCACGGCCGCCGTCAAGGGCTGGCAGCTCGCCTTCGCCTTCCCCGGCGGGCAGAAGCTCACCTCGGTGTGGAACGCCAAGGCGGTCCAGCAGGGCAGTGAGGTCCGGGCGAGCAACGAGTCCTGGACGGAGACGATCCCGGCCGGCGGCTCCGTGAGCTTCGGCCTCAGCGGCTCCTCGGCCACCGGCACCAACGGGGTCCCGGCGTCCTTCACCCTCAACGGCGCCGCCTGCACGAAGAGCTGAACCCCTCCCCGGTCACTCCGGCGGGCCCGGTACGAGGAGTCCCGTCGTCCAGCTCCGGACGTGAGGCCCGGCGGGGCCGGGGGCCGGCGCGGTGCCTGCGAAGGCTCCGTCTCCGGGCCCCGGCTCCGTTCACCTCAGTACCCGCCCGAGGAAGTCGCGCAGGTGACCCGCGACGACGTCCAGGTGGCTCTCCAGCAGGAAGTGACCGCCGTCGACCAGGTGCACTTCCGCGTCCTTGGCGTCACGGGCGAAGGCCAGCGCGCCGGCCGGGCCGAAAATCTCGTCGTTGCGGCCCCACACCGCGAGCACCGGGACCTCGCTGGTGCGCAGGTATTCGTGCAGCAGCGGGTAGAGCGGGCGGTTGTTCCGGTAGTCGCGGAACAGCGCCAGCTGGACCTCGTCGTTGCCCTGGCGGGAGACGAGGGCGACGTCGTGCTCCCAGGTGTCCGGGCTGACCAGGCTCGGGTCGGGCACGCCGTGCAGGTACTGCCAGCGGATGGCGTCGCGGGTCAGCGCGGCGCGGGCGGCGGGTTCGGTGTCGGGGCCGGGATTCGCCCCGTAGGCCCAGACGTCGGTCCAGAACGCCTCGACGAAACCGTCCTCGTAGCCGTTGCCGTTCTGTGTGACGAGGGCGGAGATCCGTTCGGGGTGCCCGAGGGCGAGGCGCCAGCCGATGGGAGCGCCGTAGTCCTGGACGTAGAGGGCGTAGCGGTCCAGGCCCAGGTGGTCGAGCAGTCCGGAGGTGAGTTCGGCGAGGGCGTCGAAGGTGTAGGTGAACTCCTCCACGAGGGGGGCGTCGGAGTGGCCGAAGCCGAGGTGGTCCGGCGCGATGACGTGGTAGTCGCCGGCCAGCAGCGGGATCAGTTCGCGGAACATGAACGAGCTGGTCGGGTAGCCGTGCAGCAGGACGATCGCGGGGGCGTCGGCGGGGCCGGCTTCGCGGTAGAAGATCTCGTGGCCGTCGATGGTGGCGGTCCGGTGGTGCACCGAGTTCATGTCTAACCCCTTCGAGTCATCGATCTGGTTAGTTCCTCGCCACACAAGCACGCGGTGGGCTAACCTGTCAAACGACTGGATCAGGTTAGAGGGAGAGCGGTGACCGATGGACACGCTGCTGGACCTGCTCAACAGCAGGCCACTGGTCAACGGCGAGGAACAGGACGCGCTCGGCGACCCGGCCGGAGGCAGACGCTGGGCGCGTGAGCACGGCGGCGACGGCAGCCTCGCGGAACTGGCGCTGCTGCGCGAGACCCGGGACGTCCTGCGGGACATCGTGCGCGGGGACAGCTCACCCGCCGCGTTGAGCCCGCTGCTCGAAGGGGTCCACCAGGTCCCGGAGATCACTTCCGACGGTCTTCGCTGGACGGTGCGGACTCCCCCGCACGCCCGGCTGGCCGTCGAGGCGGTGCTCGCCTGGGCCGCCACCGAGGAACGACTGCCCGGCCGGCTGCGGCCCTGCGCCAACGACGAGTGCAGGCTGTTCCTGCTCGACCGCAGCCGCGCCAACCGCGCCCGCTGGTGCTCGATGGCCGTCTGCGGCAACCGCGAGAAGGCCCGCCGCCACTACGAACGCACCCGCTGACCCGTCCTCACGCACCGCTCACCGGGCCGGGGACACCCCGGACAGAGCCTCGGTTTCGCCGTCCCCGACCACTGGGACGTCCGACTCCGGTCCCGCACGGGCCGCTCCTTCGACGCCCGCGGCGACGGCACCTGCCTCAGCGGCGGCTGCGGCCCACTTCCAGTGCGGCTCGACCTGGCGCGAGTTCCCCTCCCCCTCGCCGAGTTCCACCTGGACGCCTGGACCGGCATGGACTTCTACGCCTCCGTGGACTCCGCCGCCGTCTCCAAGGCCGCCGACCCCAACGCCTAGTCCTCCGCCAACGACGATGCGACCAGCGTCTTCACCTGCTCCGGAGAGTGCGGCTACCGCGTCACCTGGGGCGTCAGCCCATGACCCGGGGGGCCGGTGCCGACGCAACCGCCGCACCGGCCCCCTCAGCTCAGCGCGCCGCCTGGAAGGCCCGGCCCGCCGCCGTGGCCGTCGTACCGTCCGTGAACAGGCCACTGCTCGGCTTCGACGGGTCCGCACCCAGCCCGAACCACGCGTAACGCCGCACGTAGGGCATGGTGTCCAGCATCTTCGTGGAAGCCGTGACGAACGCAGCCTGCTGCGCGGCGGAGGGGAACCGCGTCCCCTGCGAGAAGTCGATCAGCGCGTACTCGGTCAGCCAGATCGGCTTGTGATAGCGCGCGTACACCGACGTCAGGTACGACTTCAGCTGCTCGACCGCTTGCGGGGTGCGGAAGTCACCGCCGTACCAGTGCAGCGTGATGAAGTCGACCCGGTACCCCTTATCCGCCGCGCCGGTCATGAACCGGTCAAGCCAGCCGCCGGGCGTTGCCGCGCCCGTCGCGACCGCGGGGCTGCCCAGGATCTTCCCGGCCGCCATCAGCTTCGGCCACAGCTGAAGCGCCTGGTCGACCGACATGTTCGACTGCTGCGCGAAATCGGGTTCGTTGAAGGCCAGCAGGTACGGCCCCGCGGCTCGGGCCTGCGCCAGCGCCGCGTCGGTGACGGACGCGGCGCCCCAGATCATCGGCACGAACGAAGCCGACTTCGCCGTCGTCACGCCCTGGTGCTGGGTGTTCCAGGTGTAGTACCAGCTCGCCCCGCTCGCGGCGAGCGCCTGGCTCACCCCGTTGAACGTCCACACCCCGACACCCTTCTTCACGCCGGACGCAATCCGCACGGGGGTCGCGGAGTGCTGCGTAGGACTCCCCTTCACCGACGCCCTCGCCGACGCCTTCGCCAACGCCTTCGCCGACGGTGAAGCGAATTTACTGGGACTGGGACTGGGGCTGGGGCTCGGCGGGGCGCTGGACGAGGTGACGGCCATCGGGGTGGGCGGCGGAACCGTCGCCGCGGCCGGCGCGGACGGCCCCGCCGTCAGCCGGGTGGCGACCAGCGCGGCCACCGCGACGGCCGCGACCGCCGCCGAGCCGCCGACGACGGCTCGCTTGCCCGCCACCCGCCTGCCCTTCCGCGCGAGCCGCCGGCGCCCCCGCCCAGCCGCCCGGCCTCCACCGCTCCCCGAGCCGGAAGACCCCCCGGACCCCGGGGACGACGGGGTCGTCGCCGTCCGCACATGGGCGAGCACCCGCGCCGGATCGAGACTGGCCGGCACGGCCACCAGCGGCAGCCCGCCCAGCAGCCGTTCCATCGGCAGCAGCCCCCGCTCCAGGCCCCCGCACACCCCACACCCGCGCAGATGACGGGCGAACCGCTTGCGCCACAGCGAACTCGGCGTGCCGTCCCACGGCGCGGCGATCTGGTCCAGCTCCGCACAGCGCGGCTCGGCACCCAGCGCCCGTACCACGCCCCGCGATATCTCCATCTGCTTCTTCATACGCTGCACCCGAACCGCCGTGTGCCGGTCGGACAGCCCCAGCGCACCGGCGAGGTCCGCGCGCTCCAGCTCGCCGGTCTCCTCCAGCCACCACAGGGACAGCAGCTCCTGGTCCTCCGCATCGAGCCAGCGCGTCGCCTCGGCGACCTCACGCCGCTGCTCGGTCAGTCCCAGCCGCAGGATGGTCAGCCCGGCGAAGTCGAGGGCGGGGTCGGTGATCGTCTCCGCGTCGTCCAGGTGCGCCCTGCGGTTCCGGTCCGTGGCCCGCGACTGCTCCCGGTTCCGTATCTGCCGGATCGTGATCGCCACCAGCCAGGACCGGAACGCGGACGGATCCCGCAGCTTCGGCAGCCCGCGCACCATGCGCAACAGCGTCTCCTGTACGACGTCGTCGACGTCGGCGTGACCGTTCAGGGCGCGGCCGACGATGTTGTAGACCAGCGGCAGGCACCGGCCCACCAGTTCCTCCAAGGCTCGTCCGTCACCCGCGCGGGCGGCCGTGACCAAGCCGGGATCAGGCCCCGTCCGATGGTTCTCGATCATGTGGGTGTGTTCCTCCACGCAGGGATCGGCTGTCGGGACGGAGACCGCCCGAGGTGCACGGGGACAACAGAAAAACGGTGGATCGGCGTCAAGACCCGTCTCAGCCCCGCACTTCGTGTTGCACGGACCCCGTCCACGAGGTCTCCGTGAGGAAGGCGCACATCCGGCACGACCCGAGGAAGGCACAAGGATGGCACGAGGACGCGGGAGACACGGCGTGCACCCACCGCGAGGCGCTGGTGGCACGCCGCGGTGGCAGTCCTCGTGGCGGTCGCGGCCGTACTGATCGTCCACAGCGCCTGGGCGCCGTCCGGCAGCGACAGCGTCGGCACCGCGAACCGTGAACGGGTCACCGGGGCGCTGCCGTCCGGATCACGGGCCGCCCCGCCCGCCCCGTCGGCCTCACCGAGCCGCAGCGCCAAGCCCTCCCGCGTCGGCGTCGGCGAAGCCGAAGCCGAAGGCATCGGCCGAGGCGTCGGCGAAGGCCACCAGGAGACCGGCCACCGGCTCGGGCACCTCGGGCCAGACCCAACGCCAACACCAAGCCCACCAGTCACCACGAACGACGCGGACACAGCTCCTGAAAACCGCCCGGCAATCAGGACGGACACCGTTGCAGGACTAGTGCGAGGCACCCGGCGCCGGGGCGGTGGAGCCGCGCGGGGTCAGGGACGGGGTCGGCACCTGGAGCCCGCCGGTGTCCGCGCCGTTGACCACGTCGAACAGGACCCGCGCCACCTCGGCGCCGAAATGGTGCACGTCGTGGCTCATGGCCGACATCGTCGGGTGGGTGATCCGGCACAGCTGCGAGTCGTCCCACGCCAGCAACGACAGGTCGTCGGGGACGGTGCAGCCCATCTCCGCCGCGACCCCCGCCCCCGCGACCGCCATGATGTCGTTGTCGTAGACGATCGCGGTGGGCCGGTCGGCGGCGAGCAGCAGGGTGCGGGTGGCGCGGGCGCCCTCCTTCTCGTCGAAGCCCGTGGCGATCTGCCACGCCTCCTCCAGGCCCAGCTCCCGGACCGTGTCGGTGAAGGCGCGGGCCCGGATGACGCTGTGTCCGAGGTCGGCCGGGCCGCCGACCCGGGCGATGCGCCGGTGGCCGAGGGCCGCCAGGTAGCGCACGGCCTCGGCGACGGCGGAGGCGTCGTCCGTCCACACCGCCGGGAAGGGGCCGGTGAGGGAGGGGTGGCCGACGGCGACCGCGGGCAGCCCCAGGCCCTGGAGGGAGGGCACCCTGGGGTCGTCCTCGCGGAAGTCGACCAGGATGGCACCGGCGATCATCCGGGCGCGCCACCAGTCCTTGTAGAGCGCGATCTCCTCGTCGAGGTCGCGCACCAGGCGCAGCAGCAGCGAGCAGCGCCGCTCCGCCAGGACGCTCTCGATGCCGGAGATGAAGTCCATGTAGAACGGCTCGAGACCGAGCAGCCGGGCCGGCCGGCACAGAGCGAGACCGACGATGTCGACGCGCTGGTTGGACAGGCTGCGGGCGGTGGCGCTGGGGGCCCAGCCCAGGTCCCGGGCCGCCTCGAAGATCCGCTCGCGGGTGGCCTGGGAGACGCCGGGCTTGTGGTTGAAGGCGAGCGACACCGCCCCCTTGGACACCCCGGCCCGGGCCGCGACGTCCTTGATGGTGACGCGCGGGGCGGAGCCGCTCACACCACGTCCACGCAGAACAGGGCGGCCTCGACGGCGTCCGCGGTGACGGGGCCGCAGCCGTGGACGCGGATACGCGTCCGCTCGCCGGGCAGCAGGGTCTGCCGGCCCCGGTCGCAGACGGCGGCCGGGCCGAGCCGGTCGGGCTGGAGCAGGAGGTCTCGGACGAGGGTATGCGCGCTCACCACGACGTCGACTCTATCCCCCTGTCCGGGCACCGGTTCCAGGGCGACGTCGTAGCGGGGCCGGGGGTAGGCGAAGTCCTTGTCGGGGACGGGGAAGTGCAGCGCCCGCAGCGCTCCCCCGCTCTCCACCTCGCTCGCGCCGCTGTCCGCACTTCCGTCCCCGCTTCCGTCCCCGCTTCCGCTGCCGCTCGCGTCGGCGACCAGGAACTCCTTCGCCGACCGCTCGTCCGGTACGAGCCCCTCGGGCACCGTGACGCGGGCGACGGACCGGGCGTCCGCGCTCACCTCGACGACGGCTTCGCCGACCGTGGTGCCGTCCGCCTCCACCCGCCGCAGCCGGACGGCCGTCCGCCAGGGGCCGGCGCCCTGGTTGACCGCGGCCAGGACCAGGCCGCCGGCGTCCGGTTGCAGGGTGAGGAGCCGGTCCGCGTACACCCGGCGCAGCTCGTGGTAGAGCGGCTTGGGGCGGCCGTCGCCGTCGATGGCCGCCCAGGAGGTGACGGGCCAGCAGTCGTTGAGCTGCCAGACGATCGTGCCGGCGCAGACCGGCCAGTTGGCGCGCCAGTGCTCGATGCCCGCGGCGACCGCGCGGGCCTGGACGAGCTGGGTGAGGTAGTGCCAGCGGTCGAAGTCGTCCTCGGGCAGCGGGAAGTGGCGGGCGACGCCGCGGTCGAGCTTGCCGTTGCCGTCCTCGGCCTTCTGGTGGTGGAGCATGCCCGGGGAGTCGGGCCGCAGGTCCTCGCCGGGCAGGGCGCGGCGCAGGGTGGTCAGCGCGGGCGGCGCCTGCCAGCCGAACTCCGCGACGAAGCGGGGCACGCTGGCCCGGTACTCGGCGTAGTCCTGGCGGTTCCACACCTCCCAGGAGTGGTGGGTGCCGTGGGCGGGATCGTTGGGGTGGTGGTCCCAGGACCCGGACCAGGGGCTGCCGGCGGTGTAGGGGCGGGTGGGGTCGAGTTCGGCGACGATGCGGGGCAGCAGGCCGAGGTAGTAGCCCTCGCCCCAGGAGTCACCAGCGAGCGGGCCCTCCCAGTCCCAGTCCCGGAAGCCCCAGAGGTTCTCGTTGTTGCCGTTCCACAGCACCAGCGAGGGGTGCGGCATCAGCCGGACAACGTTGTCGCGGGCCTCTGCCTCGACCTCTGAGCGCAGCGGCTGCTCCTCCGGGTAGGCGGAGCAGGCGAAGAGGAAGTCCTGCCAGACCAGCAGACCGAGTTCGTCGCAGGCGTCGTAGAAGGCCTCGTCCTCGTAGATGCCGCCGCCCCAGACCCGCACCAGGTCGACGTTGGCCTCGGCGGCCTGGGTGAGGCGGGTGCGGTAGCGCTCGGGGGTGACGCGGGAGGGGAAGGCGTCGTCGGGGATCCAGTTGACGCCGCGGGCGAAGAGCCGTACGCCGTTGACGACGAGGGTGAAGCCGGTGCCGTGCGCGTCGGCGGAGCGGTCGAGTCCGACGGTGCGGAAGCCGATGCGGCGCTGCCAGGTGTCGAGCGGGCCGTCGTCGTCGCCCAGGGTCACGGTGAGGTCGTACAGGGGCTGTTCGCCGTGGCCGCGGGGCCACCACAGGCGCGGGTCGGGGACGTCGAGGCGCAGGACCGCCTCCTCGCCGGTGACGGCGCTCTCGGCGCGGACGCCGGCCACCTCGGCCTCGACGCGCAGGGCGCGGTCCCGACCCCGCGCGGTGCGTTCCAGTTCCAGCCGCACCTCGACCCGTCCGGTGCCGTCGGCGACGGTGACCAGCGGCCGCACCCGGGCGATGCGCGCGGTGGACCAGTGCTCCAGCCGCACCGGTCGCCAGATGCCGGCGGTCACCAGCGTCGGACCCCAGTCCCAGCCGAAGTTGCAGGCCATCTTCCGGATGTACTGCGAGGGTTCGGGATACACGTTGGGCCGCTCCCCCGTCACCGCGCGGACGGCCGCGGCCTCGTCGTAGGCGGAGGTGAAGCGGACCTCCAGCGCGCCGGTGCGTCCCGTGACGTCGAAGCGGTAGGTGCGGTGCATGTTGCGGGTGCTGCCGAGGGGTTGCCCGGCGAGGGTGAGGGACGCGGCGGTGTCGAGGCCCTCGAAGACCAGGTCGGTGCGCTCGTGGGCGCTGTCGTGGCCGAGGTGGCGCAGGTAGGTCCAGGAGCGGCGCCCCACCCAGGCGACGTCCGCCTCGTTGCGGCCGAGGAAGGGGTCCGGGACGGCCCGGGCGGCCAGCAGATCGGTGTGGACGCAGCCGGGCACCCGGGCCTCCAGCAGTTCCTCCCCGTGGCGCAGGCTCCAGCCCTCGGTGAGCTGGGTGACGTCCTTCATGGTGCGGCTCCAATCGCCTGACTCAGGCCGGTTGAGGGACAACGGCCGACAACCTAACGCGCTGGTCAGCACGCTGTCCATAAACCGGTCTAGCTATGTGCAGCAGAGTGCCAGTCACTGAACACCCATGTCACAGGGTCGTTGGCCATCCTCTGGTAACGATTGCGCATCACGCTGGAAATTTCAGCTTTACCGGTTAACCCAGGGCTGCCATAGTGCCGACATCCCACTCGCAGAGCTGAGCCGCGATCAGAAGGAGCTGGGCACATGAGGAACAGGAAGACGCTCACGGGAGCGCTTCTGACCACCGCGATACTGACCGTAGCCGGATGCGGCGGTGGCGGAACGGCCTCCGGTGAGACGGCGAAGGCACCCGCCGACCCGGCAGACGCCTCGGGCACCATCAAGGTCCTCACCCACCGCACCGACCTCGTCCAGAACGGGACGATGGCCAAGTACGCCGCCGAGTTCAACAAGGTCTACCCCAAGGTGAAGGTCAAGTTCGAGGCCCTCACCGACTACGAGGGGGAGGTCAAGATCCGGATGAACACCGACGACTACGGCGATGTCCTGATGATCCCGGCCGTCGTGGCCAAGAACGACTACCCGAAGTTCTTCGCCCCGCTGGGCACCACGGCGCAGCTGAGCCGCACCTACCGCTTCAGCGACAAGACCGCGGTCCGCGGCAAGGTGTACGGCATCGCCCAGTTCGGCACGGCCAACGGCTTCCTCTACAACAAGGCGGTCTGGCGCGAGGCGGGCGTCACCGACTGGCCGACCACCCCGCAGGAGTTCCTCACCGATCTGCGGGCCGTCAAGGCGAAGACGGACGCGGTGCCCTACTACACCAACTTCAAGGACGGCTGGCCGCTGACCGCCTGGAGCAACTCGGTCGGCTCGGTCACCTGCGACGCCAAGGCCTACGACCAGCTCGCCGGCGCCGTCTCCCCCTGGCGGAGCGGCAGCGAGCTGCACGTCATCGACTCCCTGCTCCACGACATCGTCAAGGACGGCCTGTCGGAGAAGGACCCGAGCACGACCAACTGGGAGTCCTCCAAGGGCCTGATCGCGCAGGGCAAGGTCGCCACCATGCACCTGGGCTCCTGGGCGATCACGCAGATGCGCGACGCGGCCGAGAAGGCCGGCACCGACCCGGACGACATCGGTTTCATGCCCTTCCCCGTGCAGAAGAACGGCACCTACTGCGCCGTGGTCGCCTCCGACTACCAGCAGGCCGTCAACATCCACTCCTCGCACAAGGCGGCCGCCCGGGCCTGGATCGACTGGTTCACCCAGAAGTCGGGCTACTCGGCGAAGGAGGGCGCCGTACCGGCCCTGAAGTCCGCCCCGATGCCCAGCACGCTCAAGGACTTCGTTGACAACGATGTCACGTTCGTGGAGCGCTCCGAGGCCAAGACCGGGGAGGTCAACCTCATCGACAACAGCGCGGAGATCGGCCTGAACAAGCCCGACTACCGGCAGAAGCTGGTCGACCTGGCCCGCGGCGTGCAGAAGGGCAGCCTGGACGACTACTTCGCGGACCTCGACGAGCGGTGGAACTCGGCGGCGAGGACCGCGGGTTCCTGACCCGCGCGTCCCTGAACGGCGCGGTCGTCCCGGCCCGTGCGGGGCCCGTCCACACCGGCGGGCCCCGCGCCACCGGCCGCCGCCCGGCCCCGCGACCGGTCCGGCACCGGCCCGCGCCGTCTCCGCGCGGCCGCCGCCGGACACCGGACGGCCCGTCGGACACCGGCGCACTCGTCGCACGCACTCGTCGCACGACCCGCGAAACGAAAGGCCCGACATGACAGAGACGACCCATCGGGCACCCGCCAAGGTGCCACGCACGTCCGCGCGGCCGGGCAGGCCACCCGTCCGGGACGACGGCCGCCGCGGCGGCCGTCCGCTGCGCGGGCTGACGCCGTGGCTGTTTCTGGCCGTCCCGCTGATCCTGCTGATCACGTTCACCTATGTGCCCGTCGGCAACATGATCTACTACAGCTTCACCGACTGGGACGGGGTCAGCCCCGACCGCGACTTCACCGGCGTCGACAACTACCGGCAGATCTTCACCCGGCCCGAGCTGTTCCGGGTGTTCTTCGTCAGCTTCTACTATCTGGCCGCGTCGGCCGTGCAGATCACGATCGCCCTGTACTTCGCGACGGTGCTCAGCTTCGACCTGCGCCTGCGCAACCTGTTCAAGGGCATCCTGTTCTTCCCGTACCTGATCAACGGCGTGGCCATCGGGTTCGTCTTCCTGTACTTCTTCCAGGACGGCGGCACCCTCGACTCGGTCCTGTCGTGGTTCGGCGCCGGCTCCGGCCACGCCTGGCTCGGCGACCCGGCCTCGGCGAACACCTCACTGGCGGGCGTCTCCGTCTGGCGTTTCACCGGGCTGAACTTCGTGCTGTTCCTCGGCGCGATCCAGTCGATCCCGGCCGAGCTGTACGAGGCGGCCCAGCTGGACGGCGCCACGCGCTGGCAGCAGTTCCGGCACATCATCGCCCCGAGCATCCGCCCGGTGGTCAGCCTGAGCGTCATCCTGGCGGTCTCCGGGTCCCTGTCGGTGTTCGAGATCCCCTACGTCATGACCAGCGGCGCGACCGGTACGACGACCTTCGTCATCCAGACGGTCAAGCTCGCCTTCCAGTTCAACAAGACCGGCCTGGCCTCGGCCGCCGCGGTGGTACTGCTCCTGATCATCCTGGTGATCACCTGGATCCAGCGTCGCCTCGTGCCCGACGAGAAGGTGGACCTCGTATGACCGCGCCCCTGCCCGCCCGCCGCCGGCTCGGACCCGCCCTGACCTATCTGTCGCTGGTCGTCGCGTCGCTGATCGTGCTGGTCCCGCTCGTCGTCGTCTTCCTGACCTCGCTCAAGACCTCTGAAGAGGTCACGGACGGCGGTGCGCTGTCGCTCCCGGGCGACTGGCTGAACTTCGGCAACTACGCGACGGCGTTCACCGACGGCAAGATGCTGTCCGCCTTCGCCAACACCGGGTTCATCCTGCTGTTCTCCCTCACCGGCACGGTGATCATCGGCTCGATGACCGCGTACGCCATCGACCGCTTCGACTTCCGGGCCAAGAAGCCGGTCATGGCGCTGTTCCTGATCGCCACCCTGGTCCCCGGGGTCACCACCCAGGTCGCGACCTTCCAGGTCGTCAACAGCTTCGGGCTGTTCAACAGCATCTGGGCGCCGATCCTGCTCTACATGGGCACGGACATCGTCTCGATCTACATCTTCCTCCAGTTCATCCGGGGCATTCCGGTGTCGCTGGACGAGGCCGCGCGCCTGGACGGGGCGAACTCCCTCACCATCTACTGGAAGATCATTCTGCCGCTGCTCAAGCCGGCGATCGCCACGGTCGTCATCATCAAGGGCATCACCGTCTACAACGACTTCTACATCCCGTTCCTCTACATGCCGTCCGAGGACCTGGGCACCATCTCCACCGCGCTGTTCCGCTTCAAGGGCCCCTTCGGCGCGCACTGGGAGGACATCTCGGCCGGCACGATCCTGGTGATCATCCCGACCCTCGTCGCCTTCCTCTTCCTCCAGCGCTACATCTACAACGGCTTCGCCCGGGGCGCGACCAAGTGACCTGTACGGCGGCGGGCGGCGCCCCCCGGCCTGCCGGGCGGCCCCGCCGCCGGCCCCGCCGTCAGCCGTCGTCGCGGTGAGCGGCGGCCGCCCTCGCCGTCGCCGGGCTGACCTGTCCGTCGGACCCCGGCGTGTCCGGTTCCCGGCGGCGCAGCCGCAGTTCGACGTGGCCGTCTACGGTACGGGTGTCGAAGGCGGGCTGGGGGGCGGTGGCGGGGCCGCGTACGTTCCAGCCGTCCGACAGGCGGAAGACGCTGCCGTGCCACGGGCACTGGACGCAGCCGTCGGCGACCGTGCCCTCGGACAGCGGTCCGGCGAGGTGACTGCACCGGTCCGCCAGCGCGTGCAGCGTGCCGTCGTCCTCGCGCACCACCATGACCGGCACCTCGTCCACGGTGCACCGCACCGCCCGCCCGGCCGGGAACGCGTCGGCGGCTCCCACCCGGTGCCAGCCGGCGCCGACGAGGTGCGGCACCTCTTCGGCGTGGTTGGCGCCGGAAGCCTGACGGTAGGCCAGGTGTCCGCCCAGCGCCCCGCCGACCCCGGTCAGGGTCAGGCCCGCGAAGCCGAGCGCCTTGCCCGCCGTCTCCCGGCCGCGCAGGCGCGTGACGAGCGACGCGGTGTAGAGCGAGACGGCGGCCGTGTTGGCCAGCGCGTGGACGAGCCCCACGCGCTGCTGCTGGCGGTGCAGTTCCGCCCAGTCCGCCCAGCCGGCCGCCGCGGCCGGGAGGACCGCCGCCAGACCGACGCCGATGAGGGCGCGCGGTCCCCGGCGCACGCCGGGCAGCAGGTCCAGCACGCCCGCGGACAGCCAGGTGCCGATGGGGACCTGGACCAGCAGCGGGTGCACGGGGTGCCCGAGCCAGCGCCCGTGCAGCACGTCCCGCGCCGGCCCGAGCGGCAGGGACCGTACCGTGCGCTGTACGGCGTCGATCGTCCGGTCGGCGCCCGGCCACCGCTCCAGGCGGTCCAGTGCCGACAGCAGACGTCCGGGACCTCGTTGCGTCATTCGATCCTCCATGGAGCGACCCGTCCTTGCTGATCCGAGGCCGGCGGCCGGTGCGTGACGAGAGGCGAGTAGCCCTCCGCGCCGGGCGGGAAACGTCGGCAACGCCCCTGCCGAAAAAAAGAGATGGGCCGATTTACGTGTCAATGCCGGACGAATTGTTACTCGGGGAGAAACGCATGGCGTGACCGCGAGGCCGCGGTGGCGCCCCGGCAGGCCGGCGGCGAGTTCCGCGGGTGTCGCGCCCGGGGCCGCCACAGGCCTCGCGGGCGGCCCGAGCGGACCGTGTTTCGAGGAGGGTGACTGATGACTGAACCCGTGCAGGACGGTACCGGAAGGCTCAAGCAGACCGGAGAGACGGCCAGGACCGAGGCCTCGGCCACCGCCGACCAGGCCAGGCAGGCCGTGGGCCAGGTGACGGGAACCGCTGCCGAGCAGGCCCGGGCCGTGGCCGGGGAAGCGCGCAGGCAGGCCGGCACGGTGATCGACGAGCTGCGCGGCCGTGTGGCCGCCGAGGCCGGGGAGCAGACCCGGCGGGCGTCGGGCGTACTGCGGCAGTGGTCGGACGACATAGCGGGCCTCGCCGACAACGCGCCGGGCGACTCGCCCGCCCGCGGATTCGCCGGCCAGCTGGCCGGCGGCGGTCACCGGGCCGCCGACTACCTGGAGAAGCAGGGTGTGGACGGGATGGTCGCCGACCTCCGCGGCTTCGCCCGCAGGCGCCCCGGCGCCTTCCTCGGGGGCGCGCTGCTGGCAGGGCTGGCCGTCGGGCGGCTGGCCAAGGTGGCGGGCAAGGCGGGGCAGTCCTCGCAGTCCGCGCCCGCGGAGCAGCCCGGGCCGAGCGGCACGTCGCAGCTGGGAGCGCAGGGCGAGCCGGCCGGGCGGACGCTGCCGCCCGCCCCGGTGCAGGAGGTCCCGCCGGTGCCCACCGTGCCGCCGGCCGTGCCGCCGGCCGCAGAGCCCTCGGGCCCACCGCAGGCCCCGCCGGTGCCGGTCGACCCGCCGCCGCCCGGGCCGCCGACCGGAACCCCGATCCGCCCCTTCCCGGAGGTGTGAGGTGGCCTCGATCCCCCCGGTACCGGCGGAGCGCGGACCGGACGACCGGTCGCTCGGCGAGTTGCTGTCCGTGGTGACGTCCGACGTGCAGACGCTGTTCCGCCAGGAGGTCGAGCTGGCCAAGGCGGAGGTGCGGCAGGAGGCGACCAAGGCGGGCAAGGCGGCCGGCATGTACGGCGGTGCCGGGTTCGCCGGGTACATGGTCCTGCTGTTCGCGTCGCTGGCCGCGGTCCTCGGCCTGTCCAACGTCATGGACGGCGGCTGGGCCGCCCTGATCGTGACCGCGGTGTGGGCCGTCGTCGCGGCCGTGCTCTACCAGCGGGGCCGCACGCAGATGCGGACCGTCTCGCCGAAGCCGGAACAGACTGTCGAATCGATGAAGGAGAACGCGGAATGGGCACGTCACCCGACCACATAAGGGCCGAGATCGACGCCACCCGGGACCGGCTGACCGCCGACGTGGATCAGCTGGCCGACCGAACCAGCCCGCGCCGCATGGTGGACCGGCGTAAGCGACGAGCGAAGGGAGCCGTCATGGGCCTCCGTGACCGGGTCATGGGATCCGTATCGCAGACCGCACACGGCGTGAGCAGCGGTGCCCAGGCGACGGCCGGCTCACTGCAGGGCAGCGCGGGACAGGCGGCGGGTTCCGTACGGGAGACCGCGAGCCAGGTCGGCGACACCGTCCGGCAGGCGCCCGACCAGGCCGTCCGCCAGACCCAGGGCAGCCCGCTGGCGGCGGGGCTGATCGCCTTCGGCGTGGGCCTGCTGGCCTCCTCGCTGCTGCCCACCTCCCAGGCGGAGGAGCAGAAGGCCGCCGACCTGATGGAACGCGGCGGTGAGGCGCTCGAGCCGGTGAAGCAGGCCGCGCTGGAGTCCGCGCAGCACCTGAAGGAGGGTGCCAAGGAGGTCACCCAGCAGGCCGCCGAGGAGGTCAAGGGGACCGCCGCCGACGCCGCGCGCACCACCCAGGAGGAGGTCCGCGGCCGTACCGAGGAGGTGACCGCGCAGGCACGTCAGTCGGGCCAGAGCGTCACCGAAGAGGCCCGCGGGCAGTCCTGAGCGGCCGTGGCGGGCCACTGACGTGAGGGCGGCGGAGTGACGGCCGCCGTCCTCGCCCTCCCGCCGGCCGCGTCCCGCACGGACGCGGCACACTCCCCGCCCTCCTCGGGGTGACACGATCAGCACGAGGGACCGGTACCGGCAGCGGACACCTGCGCCCTCCCGCACAGCAAGGACCCGCCGTCATGTCCTCTCAGCACGAGATAGCCGCCCTCACCGCGGCGGCCGCGGTCGGCGCGGTCGTGGTGGCCCGGTGGTTCGTCCTCCGGCGCCAGCGGGCGCACGGCCCGAGCGCCGCCCGCTCCCCCTGGCGCCGCACCGCGCCGACCACCGGCCCGGTCCCGGCCGAGCCGGCGGCGCCGGCGCAGGACGGCGCCGCGCGTGCCGTCCAGGAGGCCGAGCGGCACGTCCGCGAGTGCTGGCAGCAGCTGCAGACCCACTCCGACCCGCCGGACTGACGGGACCGACGCCTACGGGATGAGCGGGGTCACGGCCCGGGCGTGCTCCCACATGCCCTGGAGCTGTTCCAGCGGGCGCTGCTGCTCGCCGTGCAGCGCGTTCAGCACCACCACCGCCCCGGTGAGCGCGGGCACCACCCACTGCACGCAGGCGAGCTGGCGCTGCGCCTTGTCGGTGTCGACGGGGTGCTGGGCGGCCTTCTCGACGTCGTCGGGGTCGGTGGACGAGGCCAGCTCGATCTTCTTGCCCAGGACGCGGGCGTAGGCGGTGGCGGCCAGGGCGGCCGCGGTGAGGGCGGTCTTGGCCGTGGAGGAGGCACCCACGCCCTTCTGCTTGGCGACCCGGTGGGCGTTCACGGCCAGCAGGCCGCCGCCGCCCCACAGGTGCGCCGCGATCGCGGCCGCGTTGACCGGCGTCCACTTCGCCCAGCCGGCCGAGGCGATCCGCGCTCCGTCCGTGGCGGTGGCGCCCTCCTGCTTCGCCGCGCCGTTCAGGCCGACCGCGCCCATCAGCGAGCCGCCGAACCAGGCTGCGAGCCCGAGGTCGTGCAGACTGCGGATCATGGTGTTGCGTCGGGACATGGCTGTGCTCCTTCGGGGAGGGTGTGAGGTGAGCCGGCCGGAGCGCCGTATGTCTCCCACCCTTCCCGGAGTCGGCCCCCGCCGCCATCACGGCTGACCCGGACGAGTCCCTCCACCGGTGCCCCGCCCGTCCGCTCCCCGGGCCGCGTGGGCGTGTCGCGGCCCGGCCTCCGTCACAGCCAGCCGTTGCGTCGGAAGGCCCGGTACAGCAGGCCCGCGCCCAGCGCCATGAGGGCCAGGGCGCACGGGTAGCCGTAGCGCCAGTCCAGTTCGGGCATGTGGGCGAAGTTCATACCGTAGAGGCCGGCGATCATGGTGGGGATGGCGAGGATGGCGGCCCAGGCGCTGATGCGGCGCATGTCGTCGTTCTGCCAGGTGCTCACCTTGGCGAGGTGGGCGTCGAGCACCGAGCCGAGCAGGTCGTCCAGGGCCCGGACCTCGGTGTCCGTGCGGGTGAGGTGGTCGGCCACGTCGCGGAAGTACGGCACCAGCCGGCGCGGCCAGTCCGGGCGCGCCTCGGTGAAGTGCCGGACGACGGGGACGAGCGGCTGGACGGCGTCGCGGAACTCCACCACCTCCCGCTTGAGCGAGTAGATCCGCGCGGTCAGGTCGTCCCGGGCCGGTGAGAACACGCACCGCTCGAGCTGCGTCAGGTCGGCCCGGACCTGGGCGGCCGCCTCCGCGTAGGCGTCGACGATCACGTCGGTCACCGCGTGCAGGACACTGACCGGGCCGAGGCCCGCGAGGTCCGGCTGCTGTTCGAGGCGCCGGGCCGCCTCGGCGGTGGGGTCGTCGCCGCCGTGCCGCACGGTCAGCGCGAAGGCGGGGCCGAGGAAGATCATCATCTCGCCGGTCTCCACGTCCGCGGTCCGCTCGACGAACCACAGCGTCTTCACGGCGACCGCCAGGACATCGCCGTACCGTTCCTGCTTGGGTCGCTGGTGGGCCTGGACGGCGTCCTCGACGGCGAGCGGGTGCAGGTCCAGGTAGGCACCGACGCGCTGCAACTCCTCCGGGCGGGGCTGCTCCATCCGGATCCAGGCGAACTCGTCCGGCTTCAGCACGGCCAGGCGGTCCAGGGTGGTCTCGCACCCCCCGTCGTCCTGCCCGCAGTCGATCCGCTCGGCTTCACCCGTCTGCTTCTGGTAGATCACGCACTCCATGCCCTTTCGGATGCTTCCCCGAGCGCATTCCATGCGTGCCGCTTCCCGCGGACCCCCGGGTTGAGCTTCCCGGCCGCCCGCCGGGCCCGCCGGCTACGGCACGGTGCGCCAGGCGCCCGCCGGGTGCCTCGCCGTCAGCGTGTTCCAGTCCAGGCGCAGCACGGCCAGGTCGTCGGTGTGCCGGTCGGCGTTGAGGGTGCGGGTCCTGGCGATGAGCTGGTCGAGGTGGGTGCCGGGGTCCGGTGTGCGGATGCCGTCGATGAGGCCCAGCAGGCCCTCCACTCCCAGCCGGGCGCCCGAGTCGTCCGCGAAGCCCTCGATCAGGCCGTCGGTGTAGGCGACCAGCGCGCCCCGGGCGGGCAGCTCCAGCGTGGTGGCGGGCCACCTGCCGAGCCCGGGTGCGATGCCGAGGGCGATGCCGTGGGCCGCGGTGACCTCCTGGGCCCCCTCGGGCGTGAGCAGCAGCGGCTCGTGGTGGCCGGCCAGGTGCAGGGTGAGGGTGGCCGCGTCCGGCTCCATGGTGATGAGGGTGCAGGTGGTGAACAGGTCGCTGTCGGCGCGTTCGGCGATGTGGATCTGCTCCAGCAGGCGCAGCAGCTGCTGGTCGCGGTGGCCGCCGAGGGTGAGGGCGCGCCAGGCGATGCGCAGGCAGACGCCGAGCGCGGCGGCGTCGGGGCCGTGGCCGCTGACATCCCCGATGATGGCGTGGACCTGTCCGTCGTCGGTCTGGACGACGTCGAGGAAGTCGCCGCCGAGCAGGGCCTGCGCACGGCCGGGGTAGTACCGGCTGGAGGCGGTGACGGCGGCGGAGGTCAGCAGGGGTTCGGGCAGCAGTCCGCGCTCGAGGCGCGCGTTCTCCTCGGCGCGCAGCCGGCCGATCTGCAGCGCGGCGTTGGCGCGCTCGGCCTGCTTGCGCTGCACGGCGTAGCGGACGGCGCGCTGCATCAGGTCGGGTTCGACCTTGCCCTTGATCAGGTAGTCCTGGGCGCCGGCGGCGAGGGCGTCGACTCCCGCGCGGGGTTCGTCCAGCCCGGTCAGGACGATGATGGCGGCGTTCGTCTCCGGCTGGACCGCCTGCACCGTCTCCACCCCGGACGCGTCGGGCAGGTGCAGGTCGAGCAGGACGCAGTCGACGCGGCGGGACGCGAGGTTCCCGCGCGCCTCGGCCGCGGTGCGGCAGCGGGTGAGGGTGTGCGGGAGGTCGGCGTCGTAGAGGAGTTCCTCCACCAGGAGGGCGTCCCCGTCGTCGTCCTCGACCAGCAGGATGTGGTACGGCTGTGCCCGGCCTGCGGCTTGATCGGTCACGGCTGCGTCTTTCTCTCCGGGTCCGCGGGCGCGGCCTCGGTGGCGGGAAGGGTGAAGACCACGCGGGTGCCCAGCTTGTAGTCCGGGTCGATCCTGATCCGGCCGCCGTGGAACTCCACGACCTTCTTGCACATCGCCAGGCCGATGCCGGTGCCCGGGTAGGCGTCCTTGGTGTGCAGGCGCTGGAAGAGGATGAAGACCTTTTCCTGGAATTCCGGCGCGATGCCGATGCCGTTGTCGCTGACCGCGAACTCCCAGTCGTCGCCGTCGCGCACGGCGCCGACGTGGATGTGCGGCGGCCGCTCGGGGTCGCGGAACTTCACGGCGTTCGACAGCAGGTTCTGCCAGAGCATCCCGAGCTGGGTGGTGTCGCCGACCACGGTGGGCAGCGGGTCGTGGGTGATCTCGGCCCCCGTCTCCTCGACGGTCACGCTGAGGTTGTCCAGGGTCCGGGTCATGACCGCCTCCAGATCGACGGTCTGGTGGTCGTTGTGCACGCGGCCGACCCGGGAGAAGGCCAGCAGGTCGTTGATGAGGGTCTGCATCCGGTTGGCGCCGTCGACGGCGAAGCCGATGTACTGGTCCGCCCGGTCGTCGAGCTGTCCGCCGTAGCGCCGTTGCAGCAGCTGGGTGAAGCTGGACACCTTGCGCAGCGGTTCCTGGAGGTCGTGGGAGGCGACGTAGGCGAACTGCTCCAGTTCCGCGTTGGACCGCTTGAGGTCGGCCGCCTGCTCGTCGAGCAGCTGCCGGGACTCCTCGCTGAACTCCAGTTCGGTCACCAGGCGCTGCCGCATGGACTCCACGTCCGCGGCCAGCCGGCGCAGGTCGGCGGGGCCGGTGCCGGGCAGGCTGCGGGCGAAGCGGCCCTCGGCGACGTCCCGGGCGGCCGAGCCGAGGCGGCTGAGCGGGGTGGTGATGCCGCGGCGCAGTCCCTCGAAGACGAGGACGGCCACCAGGAGGATGACGGCGGCGATGATGGCGAACATCCAGTTGCGCAGCGTCTGCGCCCGCCGCAGGCTCCGGCCGGCCGCCGCCCGCTCGCTCTGCAGGTGTTCCTGCTGGCGGGTCATCGCACGCCGCAGCGAGTCGAACGTGGTCTTGCCCTCCGCCGTGCGGCCCGTGGCCACCTTCACGGCGTCCGCGGAGGAGGCGGCCGAGACGGGCCGGGCCGTGCGCCGCTGCCATATCCCGGCCAGTCTCTCGACCTCGGCCAGGTCGGCCCGGGCCCGCGCGTCGCTCCCGACCAGGGGCCGCAGGTGCCGCAGGACGGTCTTCTCGTCGGTGAGTCCCTGCTCGTAGGGCTCGAGGAAGTCGGGACGGCCGGACAGTCCGTAGCCGCGGACCCCGGTCTCCTGGTTGACCAGGGCCGCCTCCAGCCGGATGGCGTCGATCAGCGCGGGAGAGCGCCTGTCCACCATTTCGGCCGTGATCTGCGACGTGCGCCACATGGCCCAGCCGCCCAGTGACCCCAGCACGGTGAGCACGGCCAGGGTGACGGCGACCCCCACCCGCAGCCAGCGCCGGGTGGTCCAGCCGGAGAACGCGGTCTCGGTGGTGGGCGGCTTGCTGTTCATCGCGGTTCGAACTTCTCCCTCGTCGGTCCGGGTCGCGCCTCGCGCGGCACGCACACTCTACCCATGGCCCGACAACGCATGTTGTCCCCATGGAGATCGACGCCGTAGGGTGGTGCCATGTCTGGTCCGCCCTCCCCTCCCTCCCCGCCCGGCGGAGCGACGGCCGCGGTCGTGACCGAGGTGGTCGACGAGATCGTCCGGTGTCTCGCACGTCACACCGTCCACGTGCCGGCCGACCTCGTGGGCGGGGCCGACGACGCCCGTCCCGAGCACGGGAACGCGGCCGACGAGGCCCGCCGGCGCGCCCTGGTGCGCCTGCGCGTCCTCGCCGGTGTCAAGGAGGCCGTCCGGCACCTGGAGGACCAGGCAGCCCATGCCGCGGCCGCCCATGGCGCCGGCTACCCCGAGATCGGTGAGGCCGTGCACATGAGCCGCCAAGGAGCCCGGCGCCGCTGGCCCGGACTGATCACCACCAGCACACACCGTCCCACCTCCCACCCCACACCCCGGAGCTCGTGAATCATGGCTGCCGCCGCAACCCGCCCCTACGACGTGCTGCTGGTCGAAGACGACGCCGCCGACGCAATGCTGATCCAGGACGCCCTGACCGAGCGCGGGGCCCGCAACCTCACGCAGGTGCCCGACGGCGTAGCGGCCCTGGACTACCTGCGCGACCCGGACAACGCGCGACCCGACCTCATCGTGCTCGACCTGAACATGCCGCGCATGAACGGGCGGGAGTTCCTCGCGGTGGTGAAGGAGGACGCCGACCTGCGCACGATCCCGGTCGTCGTCCTGACCACCTCCGCCGCTCCCGACGACGTCACCGGCGCCTACCAGCACCACGCCAACGCCTACGTCACCAAGCCGGTGAACCTCGAGGAGTTCGAGGCGGCGGTGCGCAGCATCGACTCCTTCTACCTCGACATCGCCGTCAAGCCGCCGAAGGAGTAGCCCGGCACGGGCAGGCTCCGGCCCGGCCGGGCCTCACGCTCCGAGGCGGTCGGCCAGCCTCGTCAGCGTGTCGCCCAGGGGCGCCTCGAGGCGGACGCCGGCCAGGTCGTCGCCGCGGGTCGGGCCCTGGTTGACGATGGCGACCTCCTTGCCCTGCTTCGCCGCGTACCGCACGAACCTCAGACCGGACATCACCGTCAGGGAGGACCCCGCCACGAGCACGGCGGCGGCCGTGTCGACCAGGTCGTAGCAGCGGGCGACACGGGCCTTGGGGACGCTCTCGCCGAAGAAGACGACGTCCGGTTTCAGGATGCCGCCGGCGCAGGTCTGGCAGGACACCGTGCGGAAGCCCGCCTCGTAGGCGCGGGGCAGGTCCGCGTCGCCGTCGGGGTTGACCCGGGCGGCGATGTCCCGGAAGCCCGGGTTGGCCTCTTCGAGCCGTTCGTCGAGGTGGGCACGCGGGATGGTGTCCGCGCAGGTCAGACAGGTGACCCGGTGCAGGCTGCCGTGCAGTTCCACCGCCTGGGGCGTGCCCGCGGCCGCGTGCAGTCCGTCCACGTTCTGGGTGACGACACCGGAGACGGCGCCGGCCGCGGCGAGCCGGGCGACCGCCCGGTGGCCGGGGTTGGGCCGCGCGCGGTTGATCGTCCGCCATCCCAGATGGCTGCGGGCCCAGTAGCGCCGGCGGTTGTCCTCGCTCCCGACGAACTCCTGGTACGTCATCGGCGTGTGCCTGCGCCGCCGGCCCGTGGGGCCGCGGTAGTCGGGGATGCCCGACTCGGTGGAGAGCCCGGCGCCGCTGAGCACGAGGACGCGGCCGTCGGCCAGCAGCCGCTCGACGGCCGCGAGCGCCTCGTCCCGGGCGGCCGCGCCGGCCGCGCCGGCCGCGCCACGGGCACCGGTCCCCGCCGGGCCGGAAGGCACCGGCCGCGCTCCCGCAGGGGCGGGCGGCGGCTCGGGCAGCGGATGTGTGTCCATGCGGGCAGGGTACGTCGGTGGACGCGATCGGGCCCCGGGAGCGCCTGCGGACCGGCACCGGGGCGTCGGCGTCATCCGGACGGGGTGCGGCACTCCCTGGCCGGGCCGGGCTCGCACCGGGCGCCGTCCGTCCGGCGGCCCCCGAGCAGGACCCGGCCCACCACCGCGGCGACGGCCTGGCAGGCGGCGACGCCCAGCAGGAGGCGGTCGGCCCCGAGGGTGCTGAGGGCGCCGGCGGCGGCCGCTCCGGCGGCGGCGAAGGTGCTCTTGAGGCCCGCGCCGAGGGTGAAGACCTGGGTGCGGACCGCCGCCGGCGCGTAGCGTTCGCGGCTGGCGAGCAGGGCGCTGAACAGCGGACCGGTGCAGAACCCGGCGGCGGCGAACAGCGCGGCGGCCGGCAGGGCGTGCCCCGCCGCGGGTACGGCCGTCAGGGGGACGCCGGTGGCCAGGAGCCCCCAGAGCACCACCCGTTCCGGCCGCCGGTGGCCCACGGGGCGGTAGGCGTACGACAGTGATCCGGTCAGGGCTCCCAGGGCGAAGGCGGTCATCATGCCGCCCGCCGCCCACGGCGCGTGGTAGTCGCGGGCCAGCAGCACGCACACGACGGGCAGTGCTCCGACGCCCATCGCGCCGACGCCGCTGGCCCAGGTGACCGATCTGAGCGGGCGGTCGCGGACCAGGACGGCCGCTCCGCCCAGCAGGTCGGCCGGCCGGGGCAGGGTGCGCCCGGCCCGCGTGCCGGTGCGGGCCCGCAGCCGCAGCGCGAACAGCAGCAGGCCGCCCGCAGCCGCTCCGGCGCCCAGGACGGTCAGGGCGGCCGCGGCGCCCACGGTCGTGCCCAGCGCCGCGGCGACGGCGGGTCCGCAGATGCCGGCCAGGTTGTACGAGACGGCGTCGGCGCTGAACGCCCGGATCAGCCGTTCCTTGGGCAGCAGCTCCCCGAGGAGGCTGGTGAGTCCGCCGGTGACCAGGGGGCCGGCGCAGCCTGCCGCGGCCGCCAGCGCGAGAACCAGGGCGTCGTCCGTCCTGCCCACCAGCGCGGCGAGGGCGACGAGGGCGAGGCCGTTCAGGACGATCCCGCCGCCGTGGAAGAGACGGCGCCGTCTCACCGCGTCCGCGAGCGCCCCGGCCACCGGTGCCGCGACGACGTGCGGGATCATCAGCGCGGCCACCAGCGCGCCGCCCAGCGCGGGACTGCCGGCGCGCTGGGCGGCCAGCATGACCAGCCCGACCCGGGCTCCTTCGTCGGCCGTCCGGGCCAGGGCGGCGACCGTGAGGTAGACGGGCAGGGCGGGCAGGCCGCCGGTACGGGGCGTGGACTCGACGGTGCCGGTCATGGGCGCGGGAGGCGCTGAAGGGGGGCGCGCCGGACGCCGGTGGGCCGGAGGTCCGCCGTGGGATCGGCGCGTTCCGGGCCGGGCGTGGCCGCTCCCGGCGGGCGACCCGTCACCGGCTCCTCCCCCGCTCGCGCTCGTGTCGTACGCGTCCCGGTTGCCTCGACTGCCATGCCCCCCGCCCGTCGTTCAGCGGCCCTCACGAACCACCGGTCACGATTTCCCCGCGCGGGAGCGGTCATGCACGGCCCGGCGAGGGTGGCTGGAAGTCGGCGGCGGGCCGGGGCGGCCGTCCGGCGGTGCGGGCCGGCCGCCGGTCGCGGTCGTTCAGTCCGGCGGCGCCGCGAGGGCCTTGAGGGCCGGGCGGAGGAGGGTGGCGATCCGGTCGGCCGGGACGTCGCGCAGCGCGGGCAGGCCGAGCAGCTGGTGGCCGATGGTCACGCCGAGCAGGGTGCTCATGACGAGCGCGGCCCGCACCTCGGGGTCGTCGGCGGACAGGGCGGCGCCGAGGGTGCCGATCTGCCGGCCGAGGGCGTCACGGGCCTGGTCGGCCGCCGACGGGTCGGTGAGCATGGAGCGCATCATCGCGAGAGTGCCGTCGGGCAGGCCGCCGAGTTTGAGCCCGAGCGTGGTCAGCAGCTGATCGACGAGCGCGTCGGCGTCCGGGGCCGGCGGCAGCGCGGGGAACGCCTGCACGGCGCGGCCGAACAGCTCCCGCTTCGATCCGAAGTACTGCATGACCAGCGCCGGGTCGACGCCGGCCGCGGCGGCCACGGCGCGGATGGTGGTGCGGTCGAAGCCCTTGCGCGCGAACAGCTCCCGGGCCCTGTCGAGGATGCGGGTCTCCGTGGCCCGGCGGCGGTCGGCGCGGGAGCGGGGGGTGTCGGACACCATTTCACTCTACAACCGTTGACCGAGACCGCCACCGCTCCTACGGTCATTGGGTCAACACTTGTTGAGCGAGAAGGAGTGAGTCCGGATGTCCCCTGCACCGGATCCCGGCACGGCGGCCCACCGCACCCCGGCCGACGTGCTGGCCCGCTACCTACTACCGGGCCATGACCGACAAGTCCGCGGACGACCTCGCCGACCTGTACGCCGTGGACGGGGTGCACGAGTTCCCGTTCACCGCTCCCGGCTTTCCCGCGCGCTTCGAGGGCCGGGAGGCCGTGCGCGCGGGCTACCGGGCGGCCTGGGGCAGCGGCTCCGCCCGGGTGACGGAGATCCGGAGGGTAGCGGTGCACGAGAGCACCGATCCGGAGGTGATCGTCGCCGAGCACGTGGTGCTGGGGGCGCTCCCGGCCGGACGCGGCACCTTCACCGTCCCCGGTCTGCTGGTGCTGCGCGTGCGCCGGGGACTGCTCACCCGGGTCCGCGACTACATGGACGGCTTCGGTGTCGCCACTGCCGCCGGCGGCGGCTGACAGCCGGGTCGGCCGGTCCGTACCCGTCCCCGGTCCCGTGGCCCGTCTCCGTACCGGGCCAGGGGTGTTGCCCCAGGCATCCACCGTGCATGATCGATCCGCTCGGCCGATCGGACGGACCGGCATCGAGGAGACGAGGGGGCGGCATGCGACGCCGTTGGGTCAAGGTACTGGCGGTCACCGTGGTGGTACTGGCGGTGTTCTTCACGGTCGCCGACCGTGTCGCCGTGCACTACGCGGAGAAGGAGGCCGTGCAGCTGGCCCGGGAGAAGTACGGCTACGACAACACCACCGACGGTTCCCTGGACGTGTCGATCGACGGCTTCCCCTTCCTCACCCAGGCCTTCGCGCAGCACTTCGGCCATGTCGAGCTGTCGGCGGGGCAGTTCTACGTCGACACCACCAGCGACGCGCAGGGCGGCTACCTGCACATAGCGCACCTCCGGCTGGACCTGCGCGACGTACGGGTGACCTCCCTGACCGCGCGCAGCGCCGAGGCCGACCTCGCCACCGGCACGATGATCCTGTCCTACGAGGAACTCTCCGGTGTCGTCACGCGGTTGGCGGGCAGCGGCGGTCACGTCAAGGTCTCCCGCGGCACCGGATCGAACGGCCAGGCCGCGCGCGTCGAGGTCAGCGGCACGGCCGGCGGGAAGACCCTGAACGGCACCGGCACCCTCCTCGCCCAGGGCACCGAACTCTCCCTGACCGTCCCCGGTGCCGAACAGGCCACGATGTGGCGGGTGAACCTGCCGCAGGGCGTCGGTTTCACCGCGGCCCGGGCCACCGCCGACGGCGTCGAGATCACCATGGTCGGTCACCAGGTGGTCCTCGGCTCCTCGCGCTTCACCCGCTGAGCACCGGCCCGGCCGGCCGCGGCGCCGGGCGGCTTCCGGTGCCGCGGACCGCTCGCCGCCCGCTCGCGCCTCCCGGGGCCGTCGTCACTGGCCGCCGAGGCCCGTCGTGGCGACGGACTTGACGATCTGGCGCTGGAAGAACAGGAACACCAGCACCAGGGGCAGCGCGGCCAGCACGGCGGACGCCATGGTCTGGGCGTACTGGATGCCGTAGGCGTCCTTGACCGAGGTGATGCCGACCGGCAGCGTCATCAGGGCCGGGTCGGAGGTCGACACGAACGGCCAGAGGAAGTTGTTCCAGGCCCCGATGAACACGAAGACCGCGACGGCGGCCAGCATCGGCCGGGACAGCGGCAGCAGCACGGACCAGAAGACCCGCCAGTGTCCGGCGCCGTCGATGCGGGCCGCCTCCTCCAGTTCGCGCGGCAGCGAGTCGAAGTGCTTCTTCAGGATGAAGACCATCACCGGCGCCACCGTCTGCGGCAGGATCACGCCCGCGTACGTGTCCAGCAGGTGCAGGCTCATCATCTGCCGGAACCACGGCACGATGAGGATCTGCGGCGGTACCAGCACGGCGGCCACGGTGAGGGCGAACAGCGCGCGGCGGCCGGCGAAGAGGGTGCGCGAGAAGGCGTACCCGGCCATGGCGGAGACCAGGACGGTGATCGCGGTGACGGCCGCGGCGATCAGGAAGCTGTTCGCCATCCACAGCGGCAGGTCGCCGCGCTCCCAGACGGTGCGGAACCCCTGGAGCGTCAGCCCGTGCGACGGCCGGAACCAGTGCTGTGCGTCGCTCGCGTCCTGTTCGGACTTCACGGCCGTCAGCACAGCCCACAGCATCGGCAGCAGCCACACCAGGGCCAGCACGGTGAGGGCGCCGAGGGCGAGGACGCGGGCGAGGCGGCTGTCGCCGAGGACCAGGCTGTTGCCGCGCCGCCCGGCGGGACGGGCGGCCGCGGGCCGTGGCGTGCGCGGGAGGCGGGACGCCCGCGGGGGGCGGACGGGCAGGTCGGTGGACGTCATGTCACTTCTCCCGGCGGCGGAGGGCGGCGTACTGGGCCGCGGAGGCGAGCAGGACGAGGGCGAAGAAGATGTAGCTGATGGCGGAGGCGTAGCCCAGCCGGTAGCCGGTGAAGCCGACGTCGTAGACGTACTCGACGACCGGGCGGGTGGAGCCGTCGGGGCCGCCCTTGGTGAGCAGGTAGACCTGGTCGAAGACCTTCAGGGACGCCAGGATCTGCAGCACCGTGACGACCGTGGTGATCCGGCCCAGCTGGGGCAGGGTGATCGACCACAGCCGGCGCCAGGCCCCGGCGCCGTCGACGGCCGCCGCCTCGTACAGGTGGTCCGGGACGGCCTGGAGGGCGGCCAGGTAGAGCAGGAAGTTGAATCCGACCGTCCACCACAGGGTGGTGAGGACGATCGCCCCCATCGTCACCGACGTGTCGCTGAGCCAGGCCACCGGGCCGATGCCGACGACGTCGAGGAGGTGGTTGAGCAGGCCCAGGTCGGGCTGGTAGAGCCAGATCCACAGCAGGCTCACCACGCCGACGGGCAGCAGGTAGGGCGCGAAGAACGCCAGCCGCCACACCCACTGGCCGGGCAGCCCGGTGTGCACCAGCAGCGCCATGCCGAGCGCGACGGCGACCAGCGGCACCGTCGACAGGACGGTGAACCACACGGTGTGGCCCAGGGCGCGCCACATGTCGGCGTCCTGGAGGGCCTCGGTGAAGTTGTCCGCGCCGACGAACTGCGGGGTGTGGGCCGACAGCGAGGAGTCGGTCAGGCTCATCCACAGGCCCTGCGCCAGCGGCCAGACCATGAACAGGGCGAACAGGACCAGGAAGGGCAGCGCGAACAGCAGACCCGGGGGGAGCGGCCGGCGCGCCGAGAGAGCCCCGGAGCGGGGCGAGGCGTGGGGAGAGGACATCGTCGTTCCTCCTGCGCGGGAGATCGCGGCCGGGTCAGGCCGGGCTGGGCTTGGACAGGAAGGTGTTCAGGCGCCGCACCATCGCGCGCGCCGCCCGGTCGGGGGCGAGGCCGTCGAGCAGGGCCTGCTGAAGGACCTGGGACATGGAGTTCTGGAAGTCCGAGCCCGCGCCGGCGAACCACACCGGCGGGTCGAGGACCACGTGCTGCTGGGCCTGCGCGTAGTGCGCCTGCGGCTGGAGCGCGGCGTAGGCCCGGGTGCGGGTGACGGGGCCGTAGGCGGGGATGTGACCGGCGGTGGCCCAGATCTGGCCGGCCTTGAGCAGGGCGGCCACGGCCTGGTGGGTGCGGCGGCGACGCTCGGGGTCGGGGTCGGGGTGGTGGGGCAGGACGAAGGAGTGCGAGTCGGCGTAGACGGCCGGGGTGCCGAACACCGTGGGGAACGGGGCCGCTCCCACCTTCGGGTCGGCGGCGCGGAAGGTGCCCAGTTCCCACTCGCCGGAGAGGATCATCGCCGTCTGCCGGTTGGCGAAGGAGGCGATGGCGGCGGCGTAGTCGAGGCGTCCGGGGTTGACCCGGCCGTCGGTGAGCTTCGCCATGAAGGCGATGACCTCGGTCATGCGGTCGAGGTCGACCTCGGCGGGGCCGCCCTCGGGCAGGTCGAAGCGGCCGCCGGTCTGCCGATACAGGCCGTAGAACAGCCGCCAGCCCTGGGCGGTGTCGGTGACGTAGCCGAAGGCGATGCCCTGCTTCCCGGACGCCTTGGCCAGTTCGCGGCCGGCCGCGAGGAACCTGTCCGGTGCGGAGAACGCCTCGGCGTCCAGCGTGCCGTCGCCCCTGAGCAGTCCCGCGTCGGCGGCGGGACCGGGGTGGTAGAAGACGATGAAGGGGTGGGTGTCGAGCGGGACGGCGTACGTCCTGCCCCGGAACCGGGTACGGGAGCGGACCGCGTCGGTGAAGGCGTCGTCGGTGATGCCGTACTCGGCCAGGAGGTTCTCGTCCCAGGGGTCGAGCAGCCCGGTGGGGGCGTAACCGGCGAGCCGGGACATGTGCGCGACCGCCATGTCGGGGCCGCGTCCGCCGGCCGAGGCCATGGCGAGCTTGGTGTAGTAGGGGGTGCCCCATTCGAGGACCGTGCGCTCGACGCGGGTCCCCGGCATGCCGGGGCGGGCCGCGCGCACCATGTCGTTGAGCAGCCCGCCGTCGGCGCCGCTGAACAGGTCCCACAGGCGGACGGTGGTGGAGTCCGCCGCCACGGCGGAGCCGCAGCCGCTGAGCGCGCCGCCGCCGAGGGCCACCGCCCCCGAGGCGAGGGCGGTCGTGAGCACCGCGCGCCGGGAGGGACCGCGCTTCCCTCCGGATTCTGGCCGGTCGGTCATAGCACTCCTTTCCTGACCGGGCGGTGCGGGCGGACGGACCGTGCCGTCCGGTCTCACACCCGCCCCGGACATACATCGTTGTACTCAGCAGGAGGTGTCGGTCGCGCCGACGGCCGGCTCAGCCGCGTTCGTAGGCGGCCGGGCGGGTCTGCGCCTGCCGGATGCGCTCGATGTCGAGCTTCTCGGAACGGTCGAAGCGGTAGACGCCGTTCTGCTCCTGGAAGACGTCGGTGAGCTGGGTGTAGCAGTAGCCGAACATCTCCGGGTCGTCGAGCAGCACGCCGGTCAGTCCGGCGAAGCGGTCGAGGAACTCCTCCGCGCTGCGGGGCCGTTCGCCGTAGCCCCATGACGTGCCGGTCTCGTCGCCGGCCGCCTGAGCCGCCTCGGGGTCCCACCAGATCCCGCCGAACTCGCTGCAGAAGTACGGCTGTCCGCGGTACGGCACGGACCAGGGCCGGCCGTCGGGGCCCGCGTTGACGTACGGCTTGTCCTCGGCGAGGCCGGACATCGTCCTCGCGAAGGCGACCGGGTCCTGCTCGTAGCAGTGGGAGTCGTACACGTCCGTCTCCAGCACCCGGTGCGCGTAGCCGGAGGCGTCGATCACCGGCCGGGTGGGGTCGGCCTGCTTGGTGGCCAGGAACATCGCGCGGGTGACGTCGTCGAGCTGGGTGATGCGGTCGTGCAGGTGCTGGTAGGTCTCGTTCAGCGGGCACCAGGCGATGATCGAGGGGTGCGAGTGGTCCCTCTCCAGGGCCTCCAGCCACTGGGCGACGTACGAGGCGTCGGGGCGCTGGTTGTCGTCGCGCACGCCGACCTCGCAGCCCCAGTCGCCGAACTCCCCCATGACCAGGTAGCCCAGCCGGTCGGCGTGGTACAGGTACCGCTCCTCGAACACCTTCTGGTGCAGCCGGGCGCCGTTGAAGCCCGCGGCCATGCCGAGTTCGATGTCGCGCACCAGCGCCTCGTCGCTGGGGGCGGTCATCAGCCCGTCGGGGTAGTAGCCCTGGTCGAGCACGAGGCGCTGAAAGACGGGGCGGCCGTTGAGCAGCATCCGCTTGCCCCGGATCGCGACCGAGCGCAGGCCCGCGTAGGAGGCCACCGAGTCGACGACCGCGCCCTCGGCGTCCAGCACCTCCAGGCGCAGCCCGTACAGGTGCGGGTCCTCGGGTGCCCAGGGCCGCACCCGGTCCTCGGGCACGGTGAGCACGAGCATGGGGCACAGGTCGAGGTCGGCGCGCGCCCCGGCCTCGGCCACCTCGCCGGACTCGTCGCTGAGCACGGCGCGCACCCGGTGGCCGGTCAGGTTGGCGGTCAGCGGCAGATGGAGGAGGAAGCTGCCGGAGGCCAGGTCGGGCGTGATGCGGGGCCGCTTCAGGGCGACGGATCGCGGTACGGGCTCCATCCAGACCGTCTGCCAGATACCGGTGGTGCGGGTGTAGTGGCAGTGGGAGTTGGCGTACCAGGTGGCCTGCTTGCCGCGCGCCTGGACGCCGTGCCGGCTGTCACGGGCGCGGACCACGACGGTCAGTTCGGCGCCCGGCTCGGCGATGCCGTCGAGGTCCGCGGTGAACGGGGTGAAGCCGCCGCGGTGGCGGACCACCTCGGTGCCGTTCACCCAGACCGTGGTGTCGTGGTCCACGGCTCCGAAGTGCAGCAGCACGCGGGCGTCGGTCCAGTCGGCGGGCACCGTCACGGTGCGCCGGTACCAGACGGCCTCCAGGAAGTCCGTCTCCCCGATGCCCGAGAGGGCGGACTCGGGACAGAACGGGACGGTGATCGTGTCCGTCAGTTCGCGCTCCGGCAGCCCGCGCTCCGACCCGGTGTCGGAACGGTCGATCTCGAACTGCCATACGCCGTTCAGATTCAGCCAGGCGTCGCGGACGAACTGCGGCCTGGGGTATTCGGGGCGCGGCAGGTCCGACGGGTGCGGTACGGCCATGGTGCTCCTTCGGTGCCTGGTGCGAGTGCGTGCGGAGCCCATGGCACCACGTCGATTACATCGATGTAAATACGTCGGTCGCAGCGAGGACGGCCCGAAACCGTTTCGTGATTCGCCGGTAGGATCACGCCAGTCGGAAGGATGACCAGCGTGGCAGCCAGACCCAGGATCAAGGACGTCGCCCAGTACGCGGGCGTCTCCCCCAAGACCGTCTCCAACGTGATCAACGACTATGAGCACGTGTCGGAGCGGACCAGGGCGGTCGTCCGCGAGGCCATCGACGCCCTCGGCTACCGGGTCAACATCGCGGGCCGCCAGCTGCGCCGCGGCCGCACCGGGACGATCACGCTGGTGGTTCCGGAACTGGACGTCGCCTACTTCGCCGAACTCGCCAAGCACGTCATGGCCGCCGCCGACCGGCGCGGTCTGACCGTGCTCATCCACCAGACCGGCGGCGCCCGCGAGCGCGAACTGACCGCGCTGCACGGCTTCGACGCCCAGTTCACCGACGGGGTGATCCTCAGCCCGCTGTCCCTGCTGCCCCGGGACCTGGCCACCCGGGACGCCCGGCTGCCCGTCGTGCTGCTGGGCGAGCGCAGCGCGCCCGGCTCCACCGACCACGTGGGCATCGACAACGTGGCGGCCGCCCGCGCGGTCACCGAACACCTGCTGAGCCGGGGCCGCCGGCGCATCGCGGTGATCGGCGGCGCGGTCGAGGGCCCGCAGGGCACCGACCGGCTGCGTACGGACGGCTACCGCTCGGCCCTGGACGCCGCGCGGGTGCCCTTCGCGCCCGGCTTGGTCGTGCCGGTCGGCGCCTACCACTGGCAGGACGGAGCCCGGGCCGCCGCCGCGCTGCTGGAGCGGACCGACCGCCCCGATGCTCTTCTCTGCCTCAACGACCACCTGGCCCTCGGCGCGTTGCGCGCCCTGCACGAGGCGGGCCTGCGCGCACCGGACGACATGGACGTGGCCGGCTTCGACGACATCGAGGCCTCCCGCTTCAGCGTGCCCAGCCTCACGACCGTCGCTCCGGACAAGCGGGGCATCGCCGAGACGGCCGTCTCCCTGCTGATCGACCGGATCGAGGGGATCGGCGGGCCTGAGGTGGGCGACGGGATCGACGGGGCCGACAGGGCCGACGGGGCTCTCCCGGGTGACAGGCCGTCCGCCGGGAACGTCTCGGACCATGTCGTGGGCCACCGGCTCATCGTGCGGGAGAGCACCGGCGGCACGGGCGGCACCGGCGACTGAGTTCCCGCGCGCCCCGGCTCGCGCCAGGTCCGCGTTCCGCGTCGGGCCGCAGGAACATTCCGGGGAGCCCCCTCGTTGGCCCAAGGTCCCCGCACGCCGACGCCCTTGGGAGCATCGTGCCCGAAACCACGCACACCCTCGCAGCCGCCGCCGTCGCGCCCGCGCTGCCGGACCTGAGCGCGCAGGCCGAGCGGCTGATCGAGCTGGGGGTGCACGAGATCGCCGGCCTCCCGGCCGAGGCGCTGCGCACCTTCGCCGAAGCCGCACAGGCCGCCCGGGCCGCGTCGGACGCCGGGACGGCACCGACCGGCCGGGCCGCGCGAGGCGCCGGGACCGCCGACACCGTCGAGGCGTCCCGGGGCGCCCGCACGACACCGGCCGCCGCACCCGCCCCGGACGCCCGCACGACACCGGCCGCCCCACCTTCCCCGAACGCCCGCACACAACCGGCCGACGCGACCGACGGCACCCGTACTGGCGGCGACGGCGGTGTTCTGCTCGCCGTCCACCCCGGCCTGGCCCCCGCCTCCGCACTGGCGCCGCTGCTGCGCCGAGGCGGCCGACCGGGCTTCGTCGTCACCGACATGACCGACGTCGACCTCTTCGCCCCGCTCGACGGCATCACGCTGCCCGACGCGCCGCTCTACCTCCTCACCGGCCTCGACCGCGGCGACCGGATGTCCAACTGGAGCCCGGACGAGGCGCTGCCCGCCCTCACCGCGGAGGCCCGGACCCCGCTGCTGCTCACCGAGGGCATCCACTGGGTGTTGCAGCAGCCCGCCGCCCTGGAGCGCAACCACTGCTTCATGACCATCGGTTCGCGGCTGCGCAAGGCGAGCGGCGCGCTCGACGCCCGCACACCGGCGGTCTGGATCAGCAACGGCACCGGGCGGGACGGCCGCGAGCGCCGCGACGCGCCCAAGGTGGGCTGGTGCTGGGCGGGCAACCGGCACACCTGGCTGGGCTTCGCCTCGGCGACGGGCCGCCGGGCACCGGGGGTCTGAGGGCGGAACCGGGACGGGAAGGGAAGAAGGCGGAGGGCCGGGAAGGGCGAAGCCGGAGGGCGGAGGGCCAGGGGGTCCGGGAGCCGTGCGCCGGTTTGCGACGCGGCGGGGTTCGCGTCCCGGACCACCCTCCGCCGAGGCCTTGTCACCAGTGAAGGCGAGCGCGTATAACGAGCGCGTATAACGATGTAAATTCGGCTCGCCCCCTCCCGGGCGCGCTCCGACGGCCCTCCCTGTACGCACCGTGGCACCTCCCGGCGTCCCGCACTTCGCGTGGGCACCGCTCCCCCCACTGACGGAGAGTCACATGCTCCTCGACAGACGCCGTTTCCTCACCCTGTCCGCGCTCACCGTGCTGGCCGTCACCGGTGTCCCCGCCGTCGCGGGACCGGGCGCCGCGGCCGCCGGCCGCCGCTCGGCGACGGCACTGCCACCGGCACCCGGTGGCCTCTACCACCCGAACGCGGCTCCCCTGCACCCCACCGCGCTGCTGCGGCTGCCGGTGACCGCCGTCCGCCCGCGCGGCTGGCTGGCCGGGCAGCTGCGGCTCCAGCTCGACGGACTGTGCGGCCAGTACGACCGCGTCTCGCACTTCCTCGACATGTCGGCCTCGGGCTGGGTGCACTCCGACCGGGGCGGCTGGGAGGAAGTGCCGTACTGGCTGCGCGGCTTCGTCGACCTGGCGATCGTCACCCGCGACCAGGACGCGCTGACCCGGGCGCGGCGGTGGTTCGACGCGATCCTCGCCACCCAGCGTGCCGACGGCTTCTTCGGCCCCGAGCCGCTGCGCACGTCCCTGGACGGCGGCCCCGACTTCTGGCCCTTCCTGCCGCTGCTGCAAGCACTGCGCTCCTGGCAGGAGTACGCCGGTGACAGCCGCGTCGTGCCGTTCCTGACCCGCTTCCTGCGCTTCGTGCACGCCCAGGGTTCCAGCGCGTTCGACCGCAGCTGGGTGTCGTACCGCTGGGGCGACGGCATCGACACGGCGGTGTGGCTGTACAACCGCACCGGTGACGCGTTCCTGCTCGACCTGCTGGACCGGATGCACACCCTCGGCGCCGACTGGACCGGTCCGCTGCCCAGCGGCCACAACGTCAACATCGCCCAGGGCTTCCGGGAGCCGGCGCAGTACGCCGCCCGCTCCGGTGCCGCGGACGACGTCGGGGCGACGTACCGGACGTACGACGGCGTCCTCGGGGAGTACGGGCAGTTCCCCGGGGGCGGCTTCGCCGGTGACGAGAACGTCCGGCCCGGCCGCACCGACCCCCGGCAGGGCTTCGAGACCTGCGGGATCGTGGAGTTCATGGCCAGCCACGAGCTGCTCACCCGGCTCACCGGCGATCCCGTCTGGGCCGACCGCTGCGAGGACCTGGCGTTCAACGCGCTGCCGGCCGCGCTGGACCCGCAGGGCAGGGCGGTGCACTACATCACCAGCGCCAACAGCGTCGACCTGGACAACTCCCCCAAGACCCGCGGCCAGTTCCAGAACGGCTTCGCGATGCAGTCGTACCGGCCCGGCGTCGACCAGTACCGCTGCTGTCCGCACAACTACGGCATGGGCTGGCCCTGGTTCACCCAGGAGCTGTTCACCGCCACCCCCGACCGCGGCCTGTGCGCCTCGCTGTACGCGCCGTGCGAGGTGACCGCCGCCGTCGCCGACAACGTTGCCGTCACGGTGCGCGAGGAGACCGACTACCCCTTCGGCGACACCGTCCGCCTCACCCTGTCCCTGCCCGCCGCCACCGCCTTCCCGCTGCTGCTGCGGGTGCCCGGCTGGTGCCGCGACCCGCAGGTCACCGTCAACGGGCAGGCGTCCGCCGCCGTCCCGCCCGGCCCGGCCTTCGCCCGGCTCGAGCGCACCTGGCGCAGCGGCGACACCGTGGAGCTGCGCCTGCCGCAGCGCATCACGGCCCGCACCTGGGCGCGCAACGGCGGCTCGGTGAGCATCGACCGCGGCCCGCTGAGCTACGCCCTGCGCATCGGCGAGGACTTCGTGCGCACCGGCGGCAGCGACGCCTTCCCGGAGTACGACGTGCACGCCACCAGCCCGTGGAACTACGGGCTCGCCACCGGCGCCGCCGATCCCACGGCCGGGCTCGCCTTCACCGCCTCCGGCGGCCCCCTGCCGGACAACCCCTTCACCCAGGCCGCCGTGCCGTACCGGATCACCGCCCCGGCGCGGCGCGTCCCGGAGTGGCGGGCCGACGACGAGCACGTGGCCGAGCCGCTCCAGGCGAGCCCCGCGCTGAGCACGCAGCCGGTGGAGACGGTCACGCTGATCCCGCTCGGCGCGGCCAGGCTGCGCATCTCCGCCTTCCCCCTCGCCTCCGCCTCCGGCACCCGGTGGGGCACCGGCGGGGCGTCCTTCCGGCTGGTCGGCCGGCGCAGCGGCAAGGTGCTCGGCGTGGACCGCATGTCGCAGGACGACAGCGCGCAGGTCGTCCAGTACGCCGACAACGGCACCGCCGACCACCGCTGGCAGCTGCTGGCCGACTCCGGGGGCTGGTACCGGGTGCGCAACGTCCATTCCGGGAAGGTGCTGGGCGTCGACCGCATGTCCCACGACGACGACGCGCGGGTGGTGCAGTACGCGGACAACGGCACCGCCGACCACCAGTGGCAGCTCGTGGACGCGGGTGACGGCTGGTACCGGCTGCGCAACCGGGAGAGCGGCAAGGTGCTCGGCATCCTGGGCGCGTCCACCGCCGACAGCACGGCCGCCGTCCAGCGCCCCGACGACGGCGCCGACGACCACCTCTGGCGGCTGCTGCCCGACGGGCCGGTCCGGCTGGAGAACAGCAACTCGGGCAAGGTCCTCGGCGTCGACGGCATGTCCCGCGACGACAGCGCCCACGTGGTGCAGTTCGCCGACAACGGCACCGCCGACCATCAGTGGACGTTCCTCCCCGACGACGGCGGCTGGTTCCGCCTGCGCAACGAGAACTCCGGCAAGGTCCTCGGCGTCGACGGCATGTCCCGCGACGACAGCGCCCAGGTCGTGCAGTACGCCGACAACGGCACCGCCGACCACCAGTGGCGCCTCCAGCACCGCGGCGACGGCTGGTTCGCCCTCCGCAACCGCAACAGCGACAAGGTGCTCGGCGTGCACCTGATGTCCCGTGACGACAGCGCTCCGGTCGTGCAGTACGCGGACAACGGCACCGCCGACCACCTCTGGCGCCTCCTCTAGACCCGCGCCGGGACCCGGGCGGGAGCGGCTCCCCGCCCGGGCTCCCGGCGCGACCGGGCCGCCCGCCGCCACGGGCAGGCGCGTCCATGCGGGTTGTACGTGCGGTGCGGACGAACCGGAACCGGGGTCCACGGCGTTGTGCAGGTGCGCTCATGCCCTTGGGAAGAAAGGCCGACCGATGCACCGCAACACTCTCCTTCTCGCCCTCTGCACCCTCCTCACGGCCGCCGCGACCGGATTTCTCGCCACCACCGCCATCCGCAGCCAGTACACCTCGCACTGACCCCGGCTCCACCCACCGGTGTGCGTCGCGGGCGCACCCCCTGGTCGGTGGGGTGCCGCGGCGGCCCGTAGGCTCTGGCGCATGGCGGGTGGACAGGCGCGCGGGTCGGAACGGGGACCGGGTCGGCCGCGGGAGGAGCGGGTCACCGGGGCGGTCCTGAACGCGGTCGTGGACATCGTCACCGAGCAGGGCATGGGCGCGGTCACCATGGACGCCGTCGCGGCCCGGGCCGGGGTCAGCAAGCCCGCCATCTACCGGCGCTGGCCCACCAAGCAGGATCTCGTCATCGCCGCCGCCGAGAGCCGGATCGGCGTGCTCTCGGTGCCGGACCTGGACGACTTCCGGGCCGAGCTGAGGGTCGTGCTGACGGCCCGCCTGGAGGCGTACCGGATGCCCGGGTCCGACCGGCTGCTGGCGGGGCTGATCGGGACGGCCGCGGAGGCGGGCGGCGACGCCGCCCAGTACGCCCGGTACACCGAGCGCATCACCGGCGAGACCCGGCGGATCCTCGAACGGGGTGTCGCCCGGGGGGACGTGCGGGCGGACGTCGACGTCCGGGCCGCGGCCACCCTGGTGGCGGCGCCGCTGCTGTTCCGGCTGGTCGGCGAGCGGGAACTGCCCGACCAGCGGTTCGTGGACACCCTGGTGGACCTCGTCGCCCGGGCCGTCGCCGCGGACGTCTGACCGCGGACCGGCACAGCCCCGCACAGCCCACCGGGACACCGGGACACCGCCGGCCGGAGCCACTGCCCGTTCCGCGCACCTGTTCTCACAACCGTCCGCCGCGGACCCTTGCCAGCCCCTTCCCCAATAACGATACTTCCAGGAACGAAATTGCCCGTCGTCCCCGGAGGACTCATGGACCGCGACGCCACCGCCTCGTCTCCCGTACTCGGCAAGCCCCTGGTGCACTTCGGCAAGCGCGTCCTGGAGCGCACCGCGCCCGGTACGCCCCCGTCGGACTACCGGCGGCTGTCGGTCCACCCGCTCACCCCGCACATCGGCGCGGAGATCGAGGGCGTCGACCTCTCCGTTCCGGTCGACGGGGAACTGGCCGAGGAGCTGAAGCGGGTCCTGCTGGAGTGGAAGGTGATCTTCTTCCGCGACCAGCACGCCTTCGGGGCGGACGCCCAGCTCGCGCTCGCCCGGACCTGGGGCGAGCCGGAGCCCAACCCCTTCTTCCCGACGACGGAGACCGTCGGCGTCTCCCGGCTGGCCAAGGGCCCCGACGCCGCCGGCAACAAGAACATCTGGCACAGCGACCACTCCTTCATGGCCGCGCCCGCCCTCGGCTCGGTGCTGCGGGCCGTCGACATCCCGTCCGCCGGCGGCGACACCATCTGGGCCGACATGGCGGCCGCCTACGACAACCTTCCCGCCAGCCTGCGTGAACGCATCGACGGGCTGTCCGCCGAGCACGACTGGGTGCACAGCTGGGGCGCGGCGATGACCGCCGACCAGATCGCCGCGCACCGGCGGTCGCTGCCGCCCGTCGAACACCCCGTGGTCGTGCGCCACCCCCGCACCGGCCGCAGGCTCCTCTACGTGAACGAGCCCTTCACCATCCGCATCCTCGGCCTGCCCGACGACGAGAGCCGGGAACTGCTGCACGAGCTGGTGCTGCAGGCACGTGTCCCCGAGTACCAGGTGCGCTTCCGCTGGCAGCCGGGCTCCGTCGCCATCTGGGACAACATCGCCACCCAGCACTACGCGGTCAACGACTACTACCCGCGGCGCCGGGTCATGGAGCGCATCGCGATCACCGGCGTACCGCTGCGCTGAGACGCGCCCCGCCTCTCCGCTCCCGCCCGCGCGGGCCGGTCACCGGCCCGCGCCCCGGCACTCCCCCGCCCCCCTGCCCCCCTGCCCTCCGCGGAGTCCCAGTGACCGACACCGACGTCGTCCCCGCCATACCCGCCCGCTCCCCCGCCGCCGGTGACACGCGGCGCCGGGCCTGGACCGTCACCGCACTGCTCGTCGTCTTCATGATGGTCAACTTCGCGGACAAGTCCGTGCTGGGGCTGGCGGCCGGGCCCATCCGCGAGGACCTCGGGCTGTCCGCGTCCGCCTTCGGGCTCGCCAACAGCGCCTTCTTCCTGCTGTTCTCGGTCTCCGGCGCCGCGGTGGGCCTGCTCGCCGACCGGGTACGGCCGACGTGGCTGCTGCTGGCGATGGCCCTGCTGTGGTCGGTCGCCCAGGCGCCGCCGGCCCTGGGCGGAGGGCCGGCGATGCTCGTCGTCTCACGTGTCGTGCTCGGCGCGGCCGAGGGGCCCGCCTTCCCTGTCGCCCAGCAGACCGCCCTGTCCTGGTTCCCCGACCGCGGCCGCAACCTGCCGGGCGCGCTGGTCGTCCTGGGCACCACCCTGGGCGTGCTCCTGGCCGCACCGGGCCTGACCTGGGTGATGAACCACCACGGCTGGCGCCCGGCCTTCGCGGTGGTGGCCGTCGCCGGTCTGGTCTGGGCGCTCGGCTGGAGCCGCCTGGGCGGGGTGGGCCGCTTCGCGGGCACGCCGGACGCCGCCCACCCGACTCGGCCGGCCGGGGCCGGTGCCGATACCGGCGGGCTCCCGGTGACGGCGGGCCGGACGCCGTACCGGCGGATCCTCGCGACCCGGACCTGGATCGGGGCGACGACCGCCTACTTCGGCGCCTACTGGGTCACCGCGTTCGGCCTGGTGTGGCTGCCCTCCTATCTGCACGAGGGGCTCGGCTACTCCACCGCCGCGTCCTCCCGGGTGCTGATGCTCGTCTACGGCCTGAACGCCGTCGTCGTGCTCGGCCAGGCCGGGCTGACCGGATGGCTGCTGCACCGCGGGACCGCGAGCCGCTGGGCCCGCGGCCGGGTCGGCGGTGCCCTCCTGCTCACCAGCGCCGCGGCCTGCCTGGCGCTGCCGTCCGCGCCGGACGGTGCCGTGACCGTCGCGCTGCTCGCCGTCGGGTTCGGCGCGGCAGGCGCGATGACCAGCATCGCGGTGACCACCGTCACCCAGCTGACGCCCGCCGGACGCCGCGGCGGGGCCCTGGGCGTCATGAACGCGGTGGTGACCACCGCCGGCCTGATCGCGCCGGCCCTCATCGGGCACCTGGTGGACGCCCACCACGCCGACGGCTACCGGTACGCCGTCCTGATCACCGGTGGTCTGCTCCTGCTGGGTGGCACCGCCGCCGCCACCCTGATCGACCCCGACCGCGACGCGCGCCTGCTGCCCGAGTGACACCCGGCCGCCGCTACGGCCCCGCGCGGGATGCTCCCGCCGACGGCCGGCCCCCGCCGCCCGACCCCACCTCCCCGAGGAGTGACGTGACCGCCAGCGCCCTGGACACCGCCGCTATGGACCGAGCCGTCGCCGCGCTGCGCCGAGGCGCCGGCACCTGGACCGCCACCCCGCTCGGCGAGCGCATCGCCCTGCTGGAGCGGCTGCTGCCGCGGATCGTCGCGGCTTCCGCCGACATGGCCGCGGCCGGCGCGACCGCCAAGGGATACGGCCCCGACTCGCCGTACGCCGCCGAGGACTGGGTGGGCGGCCCCTGGGCCCTGGTGCAGAACGCCACCGCGCTGCTGCACGTCCTGCGGCGGATCGCCGCCGGCCACGAGCCCCTGCCCCCGGGGGCCGTGCGTGAGCGCGAGGGCCGCACCCTGGTCGACGTCTTCCCCGCCACCGGGTGGGACAGGCTGCTGCTCAACGGCTTCCGCGCCCAGGTGTGGACGCGCCCGGGCACCACCGCCGAGCAGGTCCGCGGCCGCGCGGCCGGGGAGTACCGGGGCCGGCCGGGCCGCACCGGAGTGGCCCTGGTGCTCGGCGCGGGCAACGTCGCCGCCATCACGGCGCTCGACATCCTGCACAAGCTGTACGCCGACGGCGAGGTCGTCGTCGCGAAGATGAACCCCGTCAACGCCTACCTCCGTCCGCACTTCGAGCAGGTCTTCGCCGAGTTCACCGCCCGCGACTGGGTGCGCTTCGTCGACGGCGGCGCGGCCGAGGGCGGCCACCTCACCCGGCACGAGGGCGTCGACAGCATCCACGTCACCGGCAGCGACCGCACCCATGACGCCATCGTCTGGGGCACCGGCGAGGACGCCGAGCGGCGGCGCCGCGCGGACCGGCCACTGACCGGCAAGCCGTTCAGCAGTGAATTGGGCGGCGTCAGCCCGTGCATCGTGACGCCGGGGCCGTGGAGCGCCGCGGACTTCCGGTTCCAGGCCGAGCACATCGTCAGCGGCAAGCTGAACAACTCCGGCCACAACTGCATCGCCAGTCAGGTGCTGGTGGTCCCCCGCGACTGGGACGGCACCGAGCGGCTGCTGACCGAGATCCGCCGGGTGCTGCGGGCGCTGCCGCCGCGCGCCGACTACTACCCGGGCGCCGCCGAGCGCCTCGCGGCCGTCCGGGCGGCGCATCCCGGGGCGGAGTCCTACGGCGACGGCGGCCGGCTCCTCGTCCCCGACATCGCCGGCGAGGACGACGTCCTGATCACCCGTGAGGTGTTCGCCAGCGCCCTGGGCGTCGTACGGCTCGCCGGGACGACGACCGCCGCCTTCCTCGGCCGCGCCGTGGACTTCGCCAACGACGTCCTGCCGGGCACCCTCGGCGCCACGCTGCTCGTCCACCCCCGGACCGCCCGCACCGAGCGGCCCGCCGTGCGGTCGGCGCTCGCCGCGCTGCGGTACGGCACCCTGGGGGTCAACTGCTGGTCCGGGGTGGGCTTCCTGCTCGGCTACACGCCCTGGGGTGCCTTCCCGGGCCACACCCGCCAGGACATCGGCAGCGGCATCGGCTTCGTGCACAACGCGTTCATGCTCGAGGACGTCGAGAAGACCGTGCTGCGCGCGCCGTTCGCCCCGGCACCGCGCGGCCTGGTCACCGGGGAGCCGTCGCTGTCGCCCCGGCCGCCGTACTTCGTCACCAACCGGACGGCGCTGACCACCGTGCGGCGCCTGACGCGCTTCACCGCCGCGCCCGGGGTGCCCGGTCTGCCGGCCCTCTTCGCGTCCGCCCTGCGCGGTTAGGACCCACCGCGGAAATGCGGGTGCCCCGGCGGGCGGGGGCGGTTAGGGTCGGGGCATGAACGTCACCGGCCCCCGCGAGATCGCGACCGCGCGAGCGACCAGCTCGCCGGTTGCCGCCGTCTGACCTTCCCCTTTCCACCGGCGACCGGAAACGGCCCGTCGGTGGTCCCGTGGCGTTCCCGCCTCCTCGCCCCTGGTGTGACGACTGCCCGGTCCCGTTCTCCGGCGCCCTCCCCCGCCAGGACGCGAAGGAGTCACCCCCATGGACACGAACCGTCTGCTGCGCACGTTCGTCGAGTACTTCGAGGAGCGCGGCCACCACCGCGTCACCGGCTCGACGCTGCTGCCACCGCCCGGCGACCCGGTGCTGTTCACCACCTCCGGCATGCACCCGCTGACCCCGTACCTGGAAGGGCGCCCGCACCCCGGGGGCCGGCGCCTGGTGAACGTGCAGCGCTGTCTGCGGACCACGGACCTGGAGGAGGTCGGCGACGCCACCCATCTGACGGTCTTCCAGATGGCCGGCTCCTGGTCGCTGGGCGACTACGAGGGCCCGCAGAGCCTCGACTGGGGCTACGGGCTGCTCACCGAGGGCCTCGGCATCGACCCCGGCCTGCTGCACGCCACCGTCTACGGCGGCGGGGACGAGGTCGGGCCGGACACCGCCTCCCTCCGGCTGTGGGAAGAGCGCGGGGTCCCCGTGGAACTCACGGTGGAGGAGAACTGGTGGTCCAACGGACCGGCCGGCCCGTGCGGACCCGACTCGGAGATCTTCCTGTGGAGCGGTGACGGCCCGCCCCGGTCGACGCCCACGCGTGACGACCGCTGGGTGGAGGTGTGGAACCACGTGATGATGCGCCACCGCCGCCTCCAGGACGGCACCCTCGTGCCGCTCCCCCGGCCCAACGTCGACACCGGGCTCGGCGTGGAGCGGCTGGCCTCCTTGCTCCAGGGCAGGTCGTCGGTGTTCGAGTGCGACGTCTTCGCCCCCTGGCGCCGTCTCGTGCCGGCCCTGTGGCGGCTCGACGAGCCGTCCCTGCGGCTGGTCTGCGACCATCTGCGCTCGGGCGTCGTGGTGCTCGGCGACGGCGTGCGGCCGGGCAGCACCGGCCGGGGGTACGTGCTGCGCCGCCTGGTGCGGCGGGTGCTCACGGTGCTGTGGCGGGACGACCCGTCACGCACGCTCGGGGACCTGCCGGACGAGCCTGTCTCCCACACCCTGGACCACTTCGGGCAGCCGGCCGGGCCCGGTGGCGTCCGCCGGGTGCTGCTGGACGAGGAGCGCCGGTTCCGCGGGCTGCTGGAACGCGGCCGGTCGGTGCTGGCCCGCCCCCGGTTCCGGGGCCCGCTGAGCGAGGAGGACTTCCGCTACCTCCACGACACCCACGGCCTGCCCCGCGAGCTGGTCCTCAGCCTGCGCCCGGGGCACTGAGGACCGGCACGGACTGATCGACGCCGGCAAGGAGACGGTCACCGTGCTGCCCGGGGCGGGCTTCTTCGACTCCTCGCTCTGCTTCGGCATGATCCGCGGCGGCCACATCGACACCGCCGTGGATGCTCCCGGGCAAGATGGTCAAGGACATGGGCGGCGCGGTGGACCTCGCGCACGGCGCCCGCCCCGGGCGTCACCGTCGAGGACATCACCGCCCGCACCGCCGCCCCGCTGCGCCTGGACGGCCGCACGGCCGCACGGCAGCCTGTTGACCCGGCCCCCGGCTCACGGCGCGGCGGTGCCGGGGCGGCCGTCGCCGCCGGCGTGCTCGCAGGAGTCACAGGGGGCGCGGGAGGGCAGGCCCGCCAGGTCGGCGGCCGTGTCGGCGGGTTCCGCCCGCGGGCCGATCCACTCGCACATCAGCACGGTCGCGTCGTCCTGGAGCCGGCCGTCGTGGTAGTCGAGGACGGCCTGGATCAGCCGGCGCAGGGTCTCGGGGACGGGCAGGCCGTCGGCGTGGTGGCGGATGAGGAAGTCGGTGAAGCGGGCCAGACCGAACTCGGGCCCGCCGGGCCGCCGGGCCTCGGTGATGCCGTCGGTGTAGAGGACGATGCGGTCCGCGGGCTGGAGCTGCTCCTGGCAGACCGTGACGGGCAGCTTGAGGTCGGTGCCCATGGGGTGGGACGGCGGACAGGACAGGTGGGCGGTCCAGCGGTTGTCGCGGATGATGATCGGCACGTGGTGCCCGCTGTTGACCCACTGGAGCACGCCGGTACGGGTGTCGAGGGTGGCCAGGATGCCGGTGACGTAGCGGGAGCGGCCGTACTGCTCGATCAGGGCGGCCTCGACGGCCTCGGCGGTGCCCGCCAGGTCGGCGCCCTGCCGGCGGGCGTTGCGGCAGGCGCCCAGCGCGAGGGTGCCGGACAGGCCGGCCGCGGTGTCGTGGCCCATGGCGTCGAAGATCGACAGATGGACCAGCGGCCCGTCGACGGCGTACTCGAAGACGTCACCGCTGATCTGGTAGGCCGGTTCCAGCGACGCGGAGATCGTCACCCGGCCGTCGGCGTAGGTGCGCGGCGGCATGAGGTTCCACTGCATCTCCGCGGCCACGCTCATCGGCTGCGCGCGCTCCAGCTTGGCCAGCGCGTCGCTGCTCCCCCGCTTGCTGCCGACGATCAGCGCGATCAGCGCGGCCAGCGCCTCCATGTCGGCGCGGACGTGGGCGTCGTTGTGCTCGGTGCTCACCCGCAGCAGGCCGATGCGCTCGGTCCCGTCCAGCAGGGGCACCCACCACTCGAACAGGCCGGCGCCCGGCGGTGCGGCCGGCAGGATCTCGCCGTACTGGTAGGCACGGCCCGCGACCGTTCCCTCGACCGGCAGGATCGCCTCGTGCTTGCGGTCCGCGGCCTCGTCCGCCGTCTCGTCCTCCGCCTCGTCACCCACGAGCAGGCACAGGGTGTCGCGCTGGAGGTCCGCCAGGTAGATCAGCACCTGTTCGAAGCCCGCCGCCCGGGCGCACTCGGTCGCCCGGGCCGGCAGCGACTCCACCGCCATCAGGTGACTGGCGGCCAGCAGACCCGCGAGCATCTCCCGCCCACCCTCACCGCTGTCCTGTGCCACCTCGCACCTCCGACTCGCGCCGCCCCGCATCGAGAACGACGCGTCCGCAGGGGTGCGACCGCGCCGTCGGGGTGCTTCGCACCCACTCCGATCGGCTACCCCTTCATGTCTCTCTCAGCGCCCGAATCACCCACAGGGGTCGCCGGCCGCCCGGGACACCGGCCTTGCCGAGCGCGGCACGCGGCGGTTCAGGAGCCGGCGGCGGCGTCGTGCGTGACGGTGACCACGATCTTGCCGACGTGGCCTCCCGCCTCCATGTACCGGTGGGCCCCGGCGATGTCGGTGAGGTCGAAGGTGCGGTCGACGACCGGGTCGAACGCCCTCGGCGCGGCGCAGGCGGCACGTCCGGGCCGGGCCGGTCGCCGCGGGGCGGGCGTGGTCCCCGTGCGGGCCGGTCCGGCCGGTGCCTCAGGCGGAGGGGACCTCGTCGACGAAGGCGGTTCCCGCGCCGCGGTAGGCGGCGACCTTGGCGGCCACCTGGGCGGGGGTGAGCACCTGGTCCTTGACGTGCAGGACGTAGTCGACCTGCTCGTCGTAGGCGCGCGGCGTGGTCGAGGTCTGGCCGTCGAGGTCGATCAGCCACTGGTTGAAGTTGATCGACATCGGCCGCTCGGGCAGGTACTGGGCGTCGTGGGTGCCGAACAGCTGCCCGTCGATGTAGTACCGGATGCCGCCGGTGTCGATGGTGACGACCAGGTCGTGCCAGCCGGCGTAGCTCTGCCGGGCCTCGGTGTGCTGGTTGACGGCCTGCCAGGGGTCGGGGTTGTAGGTCTCCCACGAGGTCGTGTACAGGATGTCGCCGGACTCGCCCCAGCCGCCGTTGGGCAGGTACTCGAAGTCGTACTCGGAGTAGTCGTCGGCCATCGGTGCCTTGAGGTCGTTGATGGTGAAGAACGTCTGCACCAGGTGGTCGCCGTCGGGGCCGGAGGCGGGCGCGTCCGCGAACCTGACCCGGGCCGCGTAGGTGCCGTTCTTGAACTTCGTCGCCCTGGAGACGACTTCGGTCTGCCTGGTGGACGCCGCGGTGCCCGCCGTGGAGGTCTGGAGGTTCATCACCGCGTTGCCGGAGACGGTGGGGAAGGTGACCCTCGACGGGTCCCAGGTGGCGCCCGGGACGCCGGGGCCCCCGGCGGTGGAGCGCACGTTCCAGCCGTGCGCGGAGAGGGCCGGGTCGGTGGCCGAGGTGTAGCCGAAGTCGTCGAAGAGGGTCTGGCCGCCGCCGCTGGGCGGGTCGGTCGGGTCCGTGGGGTCGGTGGGGGTGTTCCCTTCGGGGGCCGTGCCCCACACGGTGCTGCCGGCCAGCTGGGCGGTGACCTTGTTCCAGTCGGCGTACGCGGTGCGGGCGGTGAACGAGTAGTCGTCCGCCTGGTTCAGGGTCTGCCAGTCGGCGCGGTAGAAGCGCAGTTGCAGATCGCCGGTGTCGGCGTTCGGCGCGAGGGTTCCGGCGCCCGGGGTGAAGCCGATCTCCAGGTAGCGGTCCGCGGTGGCCGTGGGGTGGCTGAGGGTGCCGAAGGTGCCGGTGACGTTGGCGCAGCCCCGGACCGCCCAGGAACAGGCGAAGCGGTAGGCGGCGCCGGCGGAGTCGGCCTTGAAGTAGTAGCGGACCTTGACCTGGCCGAGCTGGACGGTGGAGGAGCCGGTGTTGCGGACCTTCAGCCAGGGCTCGCTCTGGTCGGCGGTGGCCCCGGTGGCGCTGGTGCGGTACTGGACGGCGACGCCGTCGGCCGCGGCGCCGGCGGTCGTCGGGAGGGCGACCAGGGCGGCGGCGCCCAGGAGGGCCGAGAGGGCCAGGGCGACACGGCGGCGGGCGGTGGTCGGTGGGGTTGTCATCCGGGTTCCTTTCACTGTGCCTCCCGCTTCCCGCGGGAGGTCGGGGTGGTGGGGCCGGCCGTGCGGGCGGGCGGCCTGTCGTGCGGGACCCGCAGGGCGTCCAGGCGGGCCCGGTGTCCGGCCAGCCGGGTGGCGAACCGGTCCCAGCCGGCCTGTCCGTCCCACACCCGCTCGGCGAGCGCGCACAGGCGCGGGTAGGCGAGGTACTCGAGGTGTTCGGGCGTGCGGACGAACTCGGTCCACAGCTGGCCCTGCGCGCCGAGCACCCGGGCGGCGACCTCCGGGTCCGGTTCGGGAGGCGTGAGGTCGAGCCCGTGGACCGCGCGCAGACCGACGACGAGCCCGGGCTGCGCGGGCGGTTCCAGAGGGCTGTCGCTGCGGGCGTGGTCGAGGTAGGTGGTGCGGTGGTCGGCCTGGACGACGTCGTGTCCCCGGCGGGCGGCCGCCCAGGCGTGCCCGGGCTCCCGCCAGCTCATCACCGTGGACCGCGGCGGGGGCACGGTGTCGGTCTCGGCCCAGACGACGGGCCCGCGTCCGGCCCGGACCAGGTGGTCGGCCATGCGGGCGAGGAACCAGGAGTGCAGCGCGCGCGGGCCCGGCAGTCCCTCGCGGGCGGCCCGGGCGACGGCGGCGGGGCTGTTCTCCCACTCGGCCGTGGGGCATTCGTCGCCGCCGATGTGGACGTGCGGGCCGGGGAAGACGTCCATCACCTCGTCGAGCACGGTGCGGAAGAAGTCCAGGACGTGGTCGCCGACGCCGAGCACGTTCTCGCACACGCCCCAGCGGGTCCACACGCCGAGGTGCCGCGCGGGGTCGGTGCCCAGCTCCGGATAGGCGGCGAGGGCGGCGCGGACGTGGCCGGGCATGGCGATCTCCGGGAGCACCCGGACACCGCGCGCCGCCGCGTAGCCGACCAGGTCCGCGAGTTCGCGGCGGGTGTAGGAGCCGCCGTGGGGACGGTCGTCGAAGCGGTGGCCGCCGGCCGGGCCGGTCATCGACCGGGAGCGCCGGCCGCCGACCTCCGTGAGCTTGGGGTGGGCGGCGACGGGCATCCGCCAGCCCTGGTCGTCGGTGAGGTGGAGGTGGAGGACGTTGAGTTTGTGCAGGGCCAGCAGGTCGACGTAGCGCCGCAGGTAGGACACGGGCTGGAAGTGCCGGGCGACGTCCAGCATGCTGCCCCGCCACGGGTACCGGGGTCCGTCCGTGATCTCCACGCACGGCAGTTCCCACGGCACGTCGCGCACCGGCCGCTCCGAGAGCGCCTGGTGGGGCAGGAGTTGCCGGACGGTCTGGATGCCGTGCAGCAGTCCGGCCGCGCGGGCGGCGCGCAGCAGCACCCCGTAGGGGCTGACGGTCAGGCCGTAGCCCTCCTCGCCCAGCCCGGCGAGGGTGTCGTCCAGGACGAGGACGACGGTTCCGTCCGCGGCCGGGCGCAGGGGCAGACCGGTGGCGGGCGCCAGGAGCGTGCGCAGCAGGGCGGCGGCCGGCTCGGCCCCCGGGGTGGCCCGGACGCGGGTGGCGGCGTCAAGGCGGAGCCGGCCGGGGCGCACGGTCATCGAGCGGGGGTGAGGGACCAGGGCGTGTTCGGGGCGGGGCAGTCGCACGGGTGGTCTCCGACGGTCGGCGGCGCACGGACGGGGGACGGAAGGCTCAGCCCTTGACGCCTCCCGCGGCGAGACCGGAGGTCACGTGGCGCTGCAGAGCGAGGAAGACGACCAGCGCGGGCAGCGCGAAGAGGGTGGAGGCGGCCATGGTGGCTCCCCAGTCGGTGCCGAACGTCGACTGGAAGGAGGACAGCCAGACGGGCAGCGTGCGGTGGTCCTGCTGCTTGATGATCAGGAAGTTGGCGTAGGTGAACTCGTTCCAGGCGGTGATGAACCCGAAGAGCGAGGTCGCCAGCAGACCGGGGGCCAGCAGCGGGAGGGCCACCCTGCGGAACGCGCCCGGGCGGGTGCAGCCGTCGACCTGCGCCGCCTCCTCCAGTTCGGGCGGGATGCCGGCGAGGAAGCCGCGCAGCACGACCACGGTGAACGGCAGGGTGATCATGAAGTAGACCAGGGTCAGCGTGGGCAGCCGGTCGAGCATGCCGGTGTCCCGGGAGATGATGTACACGGGGATGATCAACGACTCCCAGGGCGCCATCTGCGCGATGAACACGGCCAGCATGAACTGCCGCCGCCCGCGCCAGCGCAGCCGTGCCACCGCGTAGGCGGCGCACAGGGCGACGACGAGGGCGAGCAGGACGGCGCTGAGGGCGAGCAGGACGGCGCTGAGGGTGACCAGGACGCTGTTGCGCCAGAACAACGCGAACCCGTCGGCGCCGACCGCCCGCCGGAAGTGGTCCAGGGTCCACACCCGCGGGACGAGGCGCGGGTGGTACGACTGGATGTCCCGTGCGGGTTTGAGGGCGGTGGTGATCATCCAGTACACGGGGAAGAGGCAGATCACCACGGTCAGTACGGCGGCCGCCCGCAGCGGCAGCCCGCGCACGGTCCGGCGTACCGCGAGAGTGCCGGACCGACCGGGACCGGACCGATCGGACCGCCGCGGACCGGATCGCCGAGGACCGGATCGCCGAGGACCGGATCGCCGAGGGGCCGGGGACGGTGTGCGGAGGTCGGGGTGTGTGTCGCTCACAGGGTCTCCCCCTCCTGGCGGAACAGCTGGCGGAAGTAGAGGACGAGGACGCCGCTCATCAGCAGGACGGTGATCATCGAGGCGGCGGAGCCGAGGTCGTAGCGCTGGCCGGCCAGGGCGGTCTGCACGGCGTAGACGGGCAGGATGGTGGTGGCGTCGCCCGGTCCGCCGCGGGTCATCACCCAGATCTGCACGAACGCCTTGAAGGTCCAGATCACTTCGAGGGACAGCACGAGCATGAAGATCGGGCGGATCAGCGGGAAGGTCACCGAGCGGAACACGCGGGTGGCGCCCGCGCCGTCGATCCGCGCCGACTCGTACAGCTCGGCCGGGACGGTGACCAGGGCCGAGTAGAGGGTGATCGCCGCGAACGGCACGGACTGCCAGACGATCAGGAGGATGACGATGGCGACCGCGGTACCGCCGTGCGCGAACCAGGGGTAGCTCTCGTACGAGCTGAAGCCGAGGCCGGTGAGCGCCTCGTTGACGATTCCGAACTCCGAGTGGAACAGCCACTGGAAGACGGTCGTGGCGGCGACCACGGGCACCGCCCACACCAGGACCAGGGAGCTGAGCACCGCCGTCCGCAGCACCCTGCCGAGCCGTTCGGTCATCAGGGCGACCAGGGTCGACACCAGCATGATGAGGACCACGTCGACCGCCATGAACCAGAAGGTGCGGTAGACCACCTGCCAGAACTGGGGGTCCGAGAGCAGGGTGCGGTAGTTGCGCAGGCCCACGAAGTGCGCGTGGCCCAGGATGAGTTGCCGCAGCCGGAAGTCCTGGAACGAGATCAGCACGGCGCGGGCCAGCGGATACAGCAGCAGGTAGAGCATGCCGAGGACCGCGGGCGCGATCAGCAGGTAGGGCCAAGGGGAGGTCCGGCCGGCCGGGTGCCGGACAGCTGCCGGCTTCCGGCCGCGCCGTACCGGGCGGTGGCCGGCGGGGCGCGGTGCGCTCCGTTCACGGACGGTCGACACGGCGTCTCCTCGACGTCAAGTGGGGTCGGTGGTCCGGCGGTCGGCCGGGAACGGGTACCGGGAGCGCCGTCACGGCCCGCTGTTGAGGGTGGTCGTGATGGTCCGTGACGCCTTGGCCGCCTGCGTCCTCTCGTCGCCGCCGGTCAGTACGGCCGTCATGTACTCCTTGATCGGGTTCTTGGCCTCGACGGCGGCCCACTGCGGCGTGTTGGGTGTGGCGTGGCCGTGGGCGGCGCCGACCGCCATCGCCGCCGCGCCGGGGTCGGAGGAGACCGCGTCCGCCAGCTCGGTCCGGTTGGGCACGTAACTCATCGCCACCGCCAGCTTCTTCTGCCAGGCGTCACCGGTGAGGTCCTTGATGAGGGTGAGCGCTTCCCGCTGGTGTGCGGCCACCGCCGGTACGACCAGGTCGGAGCCGCCGGTGAAGACCGCGCCCGGGGTGCCGGCCGTCTTGCCGGGGACCGGGAAGAAGCCCAACTTCCCCTTCAGCGCGGGGTTGTTCTGCACCACGACCTTCGCGCCGCCGGGCGTGGCGATGATCTGCGCGACCTGCCCCTTGGCCATGACCTCCGCCTGCGGCGGCTGGGCTTCGTCGGAGTCCTTGGGCCCCTTGCCGAGTGCCTGGAGGCGCCGGTAGAAGTCCATCGCGCGCAGCGCCCCGGGGCTGTCGAGCCCGCCCTTCCAGGTGTCGCCGGAGCGCACGGCGAGGTCGCCGCCCTCGTCCCAGATGAACCCCGAGAGCGCGTACCAGTTCTGTCCGGGCAGGTAGATGCCCTGTACGCCGCCCCGGTTCAGCTTGCGGGTGGCCGCGAGCCACCGGTCGCGCGTGGTGATGCCGGCCGGGTCCACGCCCGCCTCGCGGAACAGGTCGGTGCGGTAGACGACGACCCGGTTGGCCGCGTAGTAGGGGATGCCGTACTGCTTGCCGTCGTAGGCTCCGGGTTCCGCCAGCCCCTTGAGCCAGGTGCGGCCGCGGAGTTCACCCACCTCGGCGGTGAAGTCGGTCAGGCCGCCGCTCTGGGCGTACTGGGCGACCTGGGTGTTGCCGACCTCGATGACGTCGGGGGCGTCGTTGCTGGCCAGGGCCGCCGCGACCTTCTCCCCGATGCCGTCCCACTCCTGGATCTGGATCTTCACGTCGATGCCGGGATGCGCCCGCTCGAAACCGGTCTCGAACTCCTTCTGGAAGGCGCCCGAGACGCTGTCGCGCATCAGCCACACGTCGAGGGCGGTCCTGCCGCCCTCTCCGCCGCCGTCCGACCGGTCGCTGGACGAGGAGCACGCGGTGAGCCCGGCGCTCAGCAGCATGGCGCCGAGCAGGGCGAGTGAGCGGTACGTCACGGTTCACCTCTGGGAGACCTGGACACACGGACAGCACGTCACACTTGACCAGTTGGCCCCTTCCGGCCTTACCAGTCGGTGCCGGATGAAAGTGGCATGGACCAATGCGGGCGTCAACCCCCCGCGCTTCAGCGGGATTTACTGGGTTCGATGCGGTGCGCGGGTGGAGCGCGCGGCTGGATCACCCGGCGCTCGACCGACTAAAGTCTGTTTACCAGCAGACCAGTTTTGGTCAGGGCCGTACCATCGCCCCTCCCGACGACGAACGAGAGCCCGCATGGAGATCGATCCCGCCGCCTCCGGGGCGGTGCTCAAGCGCGAGAGGGTCCGCGAGGCGATCCTCGAACTCATCGAGGAGCGCCGGCCGGGGGACGCCATCCCGTCCGAGCGCACGCTGTGCGCGGAACTCGGCGTCTCCCGGCCCACGTTGCGCGCCGCCGTGGACCAGCTCGTCGTCGCCGGACTGCTGGTGCGCGAGCACGGCCGGGGCATGTTCGTGGCCGCCGAGAAGATCACCCAGGAACTGGTCCCGGACCGGCAGAGCCTCACTCTGCCGCCGGCGGCGGGCCTGTGGACCAGCAGGCTGCTGGAGTTCAGCAGCCTGCCGGCCGGTGCCCGGGTGGGCCGCAAGCTGCGCGTCTCGCCGGCGGCCCGCATCCGGTACGTGGCGCGGCTGCGCCTGGTGGACGGTTCACCCATGGCCATCGAGTACCTGCACGTCCCGGCGGAGCTGGTGCCGGACCTCACCAGCGGCGAACTGGAGAACGGCGACCTCTACGAGCACCTGCGGGAGCGGCACGGCGTGCAGGTCAGCGAGGCGGTGCAGTCCATCGAGCCCACCGTGGTGACCCGTGCCGAGGCGGACCTGCTGGACGTGCCCGAACTGTCGCCGGCCCTGCTCTTCGAGCGCCTCACCTCCGACAGCCACGGCCGCCCCGTGGAGTACGTGCACTCGCTCTACCGTGGGGACCGCTACCGCATCGTCTCCCGGCTGGCGCTCGGCCCGCGTACCGACCGCGGGGCCGCCCGCGCCGGGCACCACCCCGGCATTCCGCCGGGAGACCTCATGCCCGGCGAACCCGTCACCTTCTCCACCCGCGGTGTGGTGCAGGACGACCACTGAGACCACCGACCGGCACGCCGGTGCGGGCCGGGGAACGCCGTCGTGACACCCTCGTCCTACCCTGCCGTGGCGAGGACGGCGCCGCAGGGACGACGGCAGGGGCACGACGCCAGGGGGAGCACGTATGCGCCGGGACAGCCGGACCGCCGAGGACACCCACGAGGTACTGCGTGTCGTCACCGACCGCACGGCCGCCGGCAGCAGGCCGGGCGAACGCCGTGACGGCCTGCGCCTGGCGCTGGTCATCGAGGGCGGCGGTATGCGCGGGACCATCTCGGCCGGGATGGCGCTCGCGCTGCACGAGGCGGGCGTGACGGGCGCGTTCGACGCGGTCTACGGCGCCTCCGCGGGCGCCATCACGGGCGCCTGGCTGCTCAGCAGCAGCCCGGAGAAGCTGACCGGCTGGGCCGAACCCGCCTACGCCAAGGCCATGATCCGGCTGACCAACGCCTGGCGCGGGCGCCCCGTGGTCGACGTGCGCACCCTGGTCGAGCACCTCTACCGCGAAGTGGCCCGCATGGACTTCGAGTCGATCCTGGCCAACCCGGTGGAGTTCCACCCGCTCGCCACCGACGCGCACACCGGGGCCTCCACCGACCTGCGCCCGTTCCTCACCGGCCCGGTCGAGCTGCGGCTGGCCCTGCGCGCCAGCGCGGCCCTGCCGTTCCTCGCCGGTCCGCCCGTGGAACTGGGCGGACGGGTCTTCTACGACGCCGGGCTCGCCGAGTCCATCCCCTACCGCACGGCCCTGGCCCAGGGGGCGACGCACATCCTGGTGCTGCGCTCCCGCCCGGCCCCGCGCCGCCCGGCGGCCGCACCGGGCGCCGGGACGGCCGTACGGCCCTCCTACGGGGCGCGGCTGATCGCCGCGACGGCCCTGCGGGCCTACCCCAAGGCGCTGCACGACACGTTCTTCGCCCGCGGCAGCCGCCTGCTGGAGGACGACGCGCTGCTGTCCGCCTACGACCGGTCGGGACTGTCGGCCGCCTCACCGGGCCCGGACACGCCGTCAGGGGCGGAGCCCGCCGTGTGCTCGGTGCGCCCCGCCCTGGACGCGCCGCGCGTCGGACGCCTCACCCGCGACGGCAAGCTGCTCAAGGCCGCCCTGGAGGCGGGCCGCACGGCGGTCGAGCGCCTGCTGACCTGACACCGCCGACGCTACCGCCGGTGAAGGCACGGGCACACACCATCACCCAAGTGGCATGGTGGCGCTGCCCGGGTGAGGCTGGTGAGGAGCCGTCCGTTTCGACGACGACCATCCCCGCCGGAGCGCGTGTGCCCTTTCTCCTGGGGAGGAGACCCATGCCTGTACCGATGCGGCGCCTCGCCGTGGCGTTCACCCTCTGCTGTGCCCTGCTGGCCGGTTCGACGGCCTACGCCGCGCCCCAGCATGCCGCGCAGAACATCACCACCGCAGTCGTCACCGATCCGACTCCGAGCCCCACCACCTCCGCCGAGAAGCGGAAGTTCGCCAAGACCCGCTTCGTCGCGGACGCCGCCCTCGCCGCCGGCGCGACGTACCAATGGATCGTCAAGCCGTACAAGGCGGGCAAGTTCAAGAAGGGCGCGCACGGCCGCAGGCTGGCCCTCGTCAAGGCCGCCCTGGCCGGCGCGTTCACGTACAACCGGCTCAAGGCGGCCGTGCGCAACGCCAAGGCCGACCCCTTCCTGTCCAAGGCCCTCGCCCCGCTCATCGCGGGCATCGACAACCTGAAGGACCTGCCGTCCAAGCTCCGCAAGGGCAAGTCCCCGGAGGACGCCGCCAAGGACTACAACGACATCATCAACAAGGTGAAGGACGCCGGGAAGAGCGCCGGGGCCGACGTGAAGAACAAGGTCCCGAACGCCTCGGACCTGACCGGTTCCTGACGGACCATCACCGGCGAGGTCGCCGCCGCGGTGAAGGCGGCCGCGACGGCGGTCCGAGGCGGTAGCGTGGAAACCGTCGGCCGCACCGCGGCCGACGGCTCAGGTGTGGGTGACGGCTCAGGTGCGGGTGACGGCTCAGGCGCCGGTGACGGCGAGGGAAGAGGGACCATGGGGAACCGGCCGGTGCTCGTCTACGACGGGGACTGCGGCTTCTGCACCACCTCGGCCAGGTGGGCGCAGCGTCACCTCCGCCCCCGCTGCGCCGTGACGCCATGGCAGTCCGCCGATCTGGAGAGCCTCGGCACCACATCGGGGCGCGCACAGTACGAAGCCCTGTGGGTGACCCCGGCCGGGACGGTGTACGGCGGTGCCCAGGCCGTCGCCAAGCTGCTGCTGAGCGCGCGCGGCGGCTGGCCGGTCCTCGGGGCGCTGCTGACGCTGCCGCCCGTCCGGTGGGCCGCCCACGGCGTCTACCGGCTGGTGGCGAACAACCGCTCGCGGCTGCCCGGCAGCACGGCAGCCTGTGCGCTGCCGGCGCGCGCCCCGGGTTCCCCGGTCAGGTAGGCGGCCCGGCTTCCGTGCCGGGTCAGGCCGCGCTCCACTGGTGCGCGCGGCCGCCGCGCCACTCCACCCAGCGCGGATCGTCCAGGACGCCCTCCGGGTCGTCGATGCCCGCGCCCTCGAGGAACACCACCAGGTCGTGGTCGCTGTAGGCGGTGCCGAGGATCTCGTCCCGGCCGCCCGAATGCGCCGTGACCCTGCGGCCGCCCGTCCGGGACGGCCGGTGCACGACGACCGGTGCGCTGCTCACGCTCCCAGCCTCCCTCCGGTCCGGCCGCGGGGCCAGTCGGTCCGCCCGTACGGCAAGGGCGGCCGGCCCGGGTGAGCCGGCGCCGGGGCCCGGTGTTTGGAGGCACAGGTTCCGGTGCTCACCGGGCCCCGGCTACGGTTCTGGTGCCCAAGAAGGTGAGCCCTACACCGACTTTCCGGGGCGGCTTCCTCTGAGCGTGCCGGGGCCCAGCGGCGTACCGGCGGGTTGCGGACATGCCGGTGGGCCCCGGACAAGTCCGGGGCCCACACGACGGTGTTCTGGGTGCCGCCTACCGCGTCACCAGCGGTACCACCGGCCCTTGCGGCCGCCACTGTCGGCGGTGCGCACGACGAAGCCGAGCAGCCACACGACCAGCACGATCACCGCGATCCACCACAGCGCCTTGAGCGCGAAACCCGCGCCGAAGAGGATCAGAGCCAGCAGAAGAACGAGAAGCAGGGGAACCATGATTATCAACCTCCGGTCCTCCTCGTGCCCGCCCCGCACGCGAACACACACTCGAAAACCCGGGTTTCTGCGCCATGTCTCCGGGCATGAGGGCGGGTTCTGGTGGTACCCACCGGAGCGATGCGCGCCCGGCGGCCGGGCGCGGGACGGAGTGGGCGGATGCCGGTCGATCTCGCGGGGTTCCTCGGCGTGGTGCTCCTCGCCTACCTGATACCCGGTCCCGATTTCCTGGTGATCGTGCGAGCCGCGACGCGGCGGGCCTCGCTGGGCCGGGCGGCGGCCCTGGGAGCGCAGGCGGGGCTGTGTGGGCACATGGGCGCCGCGGCGCTCGGCCTGTCGGTGATCGCCGCGCGGTCCGCGCTCGCCTTCTCCGCCATCAAGCTCGCGGGCGCCGCCTACCTGGTGTTCCTGGGCGTACGCGCCCTGCTGAACGCCCGCAAGGACGCCCGCGCGCAGCACGAGCGGCCGCAGGCGCGGTCGGAGACGGCGTCTCAGGGACCGTCGCAGGACAGCCCGGGGCCGGACGCGGGCACGTCCGCCGGCCTCCGCGGCAGCTTCACCCAGGGCTTCCTCACCAATGTGCTCAATCCGAAGGCGGCCCTGTTCTTCCTGAGCGTCCTGCCGCAGTTCGTCGACGGCGGCGGCTCGCCCACCGACCAGGTGTTCCTGCTGGGCGCCCTCGACATCGTCATCGGCATCGCCTACTGGCTGGCGCTGGTGAAGGTCGCCGCCCGCCTGCGCTCGGCACTGTACCGCCCGGCCCTGCGCCGGCGCTGGGAACGGATCAGCGGCTGCCTGTTCATCGCCGTGGGGATCGGGGTGGCGGCGGCCGAGTGACCGCGGGGCGCGGCGGGCGTCAGGCCTGCCGGCGCATGCGGATGCGCACGGGCCCGCGGGCCCGTGCCGGGTCCACGGGGCTCCCGTGCTGGGTGATCTCGACGCGACCCGCGGCGGCGAGCCGGGCGGCGGCCCGCCGGACGGGTTCCATCAGCTCCCGCCAGCCCTCGTCGTCCTGCCCGTGGACCGCGCGTGCCACGTCCGAGGGGCAGACGGACGCGCCCGGGGCCCGCCGGCCGAGCAGGTCGAGGATGGCCCCTTCGAGCCCGTGGTCGGTGACCGGCATGCGCGGCGCCCTTCCGGGCCGGTGCGTCCCGCGCGGCTTCCCTCCGCGCCGGCCGCGAGGCCCTCTGTCCGTCCCGTTCAGGGTACGCGCGGCGCCCGGCGCGGCCCCGGGCGCGCGGGTCGGTCCGTGGCCGTCCGGGTCAGTGGCCGTCCGGGGCGGGGCGGCCCGCGGTGATGACCAGTGCCGCCTGGTCGTCGTCGACCTCGCCGCCCCCGAGGAAGCCCCGTACGTCGTCGGCGATGGCCCGGACGATGTCGGCGGCACACGGCCGGGGCCGCGTGGAGGCGAGCGCCGCGGCCAGGCGTTCCTCGCCGTACTGCTCCTGCTTGGCGACACGGCACTCCGTGATGCCGTCGGTGTAGAGCAGCAGGCTCTCGTCCGGGCGCAGCAGGACGCGGCCGGCGCGCAGGCGCGGCGGGATGCCGATGCCGAGGAGTCCGCCGGACGCCCGGACCGTGTCGACCCGGTGCGAGCCGTCCAGCACCAGGGGCAGGGTGTGGCCCGCCCGGACGAGGTCGACGTCCAGCCCGGCCGGGGTCGGGGTGAGGTGGCCGTAGACCATCGTGACGAAGCCGTTGGCCGGGGAGGGGGCGCGGTCGTTGAGGGCCTTGTCGACCGCCATGACGGTGTCGGCGGGGTCGGGGACGAGGGGGGCGACGGCGCGGGCGGTGTGCCGGACCAGGGCGGTGGTGGTCGCGGCGATCGCGCCGCGGCCGCACACGTCACCGAGCATGAACGCCCACCGGCCGGCGCCGAGCGGGAACACGTCGTAGAAGTCGCCGCCGATGTCCAGTCCCTCGCCCGCGGGGTGGTAGAAGGCCGCGAGGTCGGCGCCGGGGACGTCGGGCAGGTCGGGCAGGAGCAGGCCGGTCTGCAGGTCGCGGGCGAGCGCCGCGCGCTGGGTGTACTGGCGTGCGTTGCGGGCGGCCGAGGCGGCCCGGCGGGCCACCTCCTCCGCCAGGGCGATGCGGTGGCCGTCGAGGGCGTACCCCTCGGTGGACAGCAGGGTGAGCGCGCCGAAGGGCCGCCCGCGGTCGGTCAGCGGCACGCACACGTAGCCGGTGACGCCGAGTTCCCGCCAGGGGCCCGGCCCGGTCGGGGTGCGGCGGGCCACTTCGGTGACGCCGGAGGCCAGGACGCGGGCGACGACGTCGTCGACCTGCGTGTCGTGGCCGGGGGTGTGGGAGACGAGCAGGCGGTGCGCGGACTCCGTCGGGGCGGACGCGGCGACGCGCCTGACGCTCCCGGCCTCGACGAGGTCGACGGTGGCCAGCGGCGCCAGGGTGGGCGTGCACAGGTCGGCCAGGCGTTGCAGGGTCTGGGTCTCGTCGAGGTCGTCGGCGAGCGCGGTGCTGGCCGCCAGCAGGAAGGCGAGGTCGTCGCGGGCCGCCTTCTCCCGGGCGTCGGCGGCCCGGCGGGCCTGCTCGGCCTGGTGGCGCTCGACGGCCAGCGCCGCCGTGTCGGCGAAGACGCGGGCGACGGCCAGGTCCACCTCGCGCGGGGTGCGCGGGGTGCGGTGGTACATCGCGAAGGTGCCCAGCAGCGCGCCGTCCCGGGCCAGGATCGGCGTGGACCAGCAGGCGCCCAGACCGGCCTGGCCGGCCAGGTCGCGGAAGTCCGCCCACAGCGGGTCGGCGGCGATGTCGCTGACGATCACGTTCTCGCGCCGGTGGGCGGCCGTCCCGCAGGAGCCGACGCCCTCACCGGTGGCGATGCCGTCGATGGCCTGGTTGTAGAAGGCGGGCAGGCTGGGGGCGGCGCCGTGCCGCAGGTGGCGGCCGTCCGGGTCGGCGAGCAGCACTGAGACCAGCACCTCGGGGGCGAGCTCCTCGATCGACCGGCACATGCCGTCCAGGACGTCCGACAGGGGGGCCTGGCGGGCGATCTGCTCCAGCAGCGCCCGCTGCTCGGCGGCCAGCCGCCGGGCGTGCTTGGTCTGGGTGGTCTCCACCCCGATCATCCGCACCCCGATGATGTTGCCGCCCGCGTCGCGACGTGGTTCGTAGGTGAAGTCGAAGAAGGCCTCGCGGGTGCTGTCGCCCTCGCCCAGGAGGACCCGGGCGTCCCGGCCGACGTGCCGTTCGCCGAGGCGGTAGACGCGGTCCAGGATGCCGATGAAGCCCTGCGGGCCCAGTTCGGGCAGGAGGTCACCGATCGGCACACCGGTGCGCTCCCGTGCCCCGCCGCCGATCGCGGCGAAGAACGCCGGGTTCCCCGTCTCCAGCACATGGGCGGGCCCGGCCATCGAGGCGAACAGGGCCGTCGACGTGCCGAACAGGGCGGACAGGTCCGCGTCGGCCGGCTGCCCCGTCCCGGCGGCCGTGCCGGACTGCCGTGTGCGGGCGCTCGGCAGTCGCCTGCCGCGCTCAGCCGTCATCGTGTCCCTCCCCGGACATCTGGCCCCATCGGACGCAGCATCATCGCGCACCCGCTTCGCCAGCGCCTCATCCAGGTCCGTATGCACCGGAACGAGCGGTCTACGCCTGTCGAGCGGATCACATGCCGAGCGCACCCGCGGAATTCTCGGACAATATCTGATAAGAAGCGCATAAAGGCGATGCGGGGCGGTACTCGGGGTGCAGGACGAACGGTCCGCACAGCCCCAGCACTCCTTCGAGGTGAAAGCCATGTCAACCTCGTCCAGGCCGTCCATCGAGACGCATCCGGACCTCATCGACATGCGCGCCCGTCACGAGACGGCCGAACGCGCCACCAGCACCCCCGCGGGACAGGCCACCGGGACGATGGCCTTCCTCACCGGCCTCTACCTGGCCGCCTCCCCCTGGATCACCGGCTTCAACGGCCTCTCCACCCTCGCCGTCACGAATCTGCTGGTCGGCATCGCCTACGCGATGCTCATGAGCGGGGGCTTCGGCCGCGCCTACGAACGCACCCACAGCATGGCCTGGGCCGCCTGCGTCCTCGGGGCGTGGACGATCATCGCCCCCTGGGTCGTGGCCGGCGACGTGAGCACCACGAAGACCGTCGTGAACAACATCATCACCGGTGCGGTCGCCCTCCTCCTGGCTCTCGCCGCCAGCGCCGCCGCCCGCGCGGCGGAGAGCCGCAACAAGCGCGGCGGCATGTCGGGCTCCACGGGTGCCTACTCGGCCGAGCACCGCTGACCCGGCTGACTGCCGACCCGGCCGACGCACCACGCACCGGCACCCGCACCGCCGTCGTCCCCGGCGCCGGTGCCGGTGTCGGTATGCCGTCGTACTGTGTGCCGGGTCTCGACCCGCGGAGCCGGCGGCCGCAGCGCCCCGGTCCGCCGACCGTCCCGCTCCCGGAAGGCCACCGCTGCCCATGACCACGAGAACCCGCCTCCTCGCCCTCCCGCCCGCCGAGGCCGGCGCCGGCTTTGCGCACGTGCTGGCGCGCTGCGCCGAGCTGGAGGCCGAGGACAGCGCCGAGATCTGCGACCTGGAGAAGGAGGCGGACATCGTCGCGCGGCTGCTGAGCGGCGCGGGCGCGGCCGAGGTGGCGGACCTCGCGCTGTCCGGCGGGGACCTGCTCGGTGACGACGGCGCCGGAACGGCGTGCGGCGTCCTGCCGGCCGGTGAGGTGCGGCGCGTCGCCGCCGTCCTCGCCCGCGTCGACGTCGAGGAGGTCACGCGCCTCGCCCCGCGCGTGGTGTCCGGCATCGTCCGCGGCGGCGTCCCCGACGGATACGTGGAGGACCTGGTCACCACCCTGACCGAGGTGTGCGCCCTGTACGCCGCGGCCGCCCGGGCGGGGCTGTGCGTGGCCCAGCTCCACGAGGACTGACCGCCGGGTCGGCGGTCCGCGCGCGGGTCACCGCCTCCGGCGCCGGCCCATCACCGCGCCGGCCGTGTTCAGCCGGCCGGGTCCTCGCGCAGGACGAGTGCCAGCAGCCCGGGGAAACGGGCGTCGAACTCCTCCCGGCGCAGCCGGTTGACCCGCCGGGGCCCCTCGTCGCGCTGCTCGACCAGCCCGGCGCCGCGCAGCACCGCGAAGTGGTGGCTGAGGGCCGCCTTGCCGACGGGCACGTCGAAGCTGCCGCAGCTGCGCGTCCAGTCTCCGGATCCCGCCAGCTCCCGCACCAGCGTCAGGCGTACCGGATCGGCGAGCGCTGCCAGCGCGGTCGGCACGGGGACGTCGTCGGGATGGGTGTGCTCGGGGGCCGCCCGATGGCTGACGGTGCGCTGCGCCACGTCGTGCTCCTCGCCGGGATTGCCGGGGTGCCGGGTTGCGGACTGTTCGATGGAAACCATACTCTCGCCAGTGTTCGCTTTTCATTGAACAGTCGAGCCCGGGGGTTGTGGCATGCGCGCGATCGAGATCCAGCGGTACGGCGGCCCGGAGGTCCTGACGGTGGTGGAGACGGCGGTCCCCGAGCCGGGACCCGGCCAGGTCTCCGTCGACGTGGCGTACACCGGCGTCAACTTCGCCGACCTCAAGGCCCGTTCGGAGGGCTACCGGGTGCCGCGGCTGCCGTTCGTGCTCGGCCTGGAGGTCTCCGGGCGGGTGCGCGCGGTCGGCGCCGGGGTGACCGGCCTGGCCGTGGGCCAGGAGGTGACCGCCCTGACGGAGGGCGGCGCCTACGCCGACGTGGTCGTGGCGGACACGGCGACCGTCTTCCCGGTGCCGAAGGGGATGGACCTGCGTACGGCCGCCACCTTGCCGACGGTGCTGCCGACGGCGTACGCCCTGCTGCACTCGGTGGGCCGGCTGCGACCGGGCGAGACGGTGCTGGTGCAGGGCGCCGCCGGCGGAGTCGGCACGGTGGCCGGCCAGTTGGCGAAGGCGGCGGGCGCGGGCCCGGTGTACGGCGTCGTGTCGGGCGCGGCCAAGGCGGTGTACGCGCGGCGGTTCGGCTACGACGAGGTGTTCGTCGGTGACTTCGAGGAGCCGCTGCGCTCCGCGACCGGGGGCCGCGGGGTCGACCTGGTGCTGGACCCGGTCGGCGGCGAGACACTGCGCGCCGGCCTGGCCTCGCTGGCGGTCTTCGGCCGTCTGGTCTCCTTCGGCAACGCCGGCTCGGCCGAGCCGTGGCGGGTGGGGCAGCCGGAGCTGTACCCCACCGGTGTCTCGGTCGGCGGCTTCTCCATCCTGACGCTGGCGCGGCGGGCCCCCGGCGAGCTGCGCGCCCTCGCGGAACAGGCCTTCGCCACGGTGGTCGACGGCACCGTGTCGCTGCCGGTGACGGCCGAGTTCGGCCTGGAGGAGGCCGCGGAGGCGCACCGGCTGATGGGCACCCGCACCAGCACGGGCAAGCTGCTGCTGCGGGTGGGCGGCGACCCGGCCCAGGAGTTGGCCCGGGGTGTGCGGTCAGTGCACGGTGGCCGGGGGCGGGGTCCAGCGACGGGTGCGCGGCGTGCCGTGGACGCCGTAGTCCTTCCTCAGTTCCGGCGGGACGGCGTAGTGCATGACGCGTCCGCGGGTGAGGGAGGACAGCTCCAGGACGGTGGTGAGGTGGCCGAGGCGGTCCAGGGCCCAGGCGCCGAGCGGTGAGCGGTCCTCGATCGTCTCCAGCACGCCCAGCAGGTGCGGCGCGGCTTTGACGACGGTGTCCCAGCGGCTGCGGGGCACGTCGAGCCAGTCGGCGCAGGTGTCGCCGACGAGGTGGCGGACGAGCGCGGAGACGACCGGGTCGAGGAGGGTGCCGGGGACGACCTCCTCGTAGAGGTCGATGAGCTGCCGGGTCAGGTGCGCGCCCTCCGCGGAGGGCCCCATGTGCCGGACCATGTACAGGTCCAGGAACTCGCGGGCGTCCTCCAGGGTGTGCGGCACCGCCTCCTGGTCGACGCCGAGCATCGCGCCGACCACGCGCCAGGCGTAGTAGTAGGCCTCGGCGCCATCCGCCGACATGTGGATGCCGAGCCGGTGCAGGCTGTCCAGGACGAGCAGGGAGAAGAACAGCTGCCCGCCGATCATGTCCTCCTGGCAGATCGGCGTGCCGAGGGCGGCGGTGTCCCAGCGGTTCTCGCGCGTGAGGTGGTGGCGAATCGAGGCGTGCAGCAGGCGGACCTTCTGCGCGGCGGGGATGAAGCGGCCGCCCGCCTCGAAGGCGTCCGGCTGCATGAGGTAGACGGTGAACTGGCCGGTCTCCGCCATCCGTTTGGAGGGGTACGCCAGCCCGTGGGTGGACGACAGCAGCTTCGCCACGTGCGGCACCACGTAGCAGGCGGGCATGGCGGCGAAGGACAGGGCCGTGGAGATGTGCACGTTGTTGTCGATGAAGAACAGCCGGGCCTTCTCCATCTCCGCCCAGTCGACCCAGTCCGGCGGGGCAGCGGTGGCCTCCAGGTACTCGCGGGCCACGTCGGGGAGCCCGTCCGGCAGCGGGACGCCGGCCGTGGAGACGTACCGCATCAGGGAGTTGAGCCTGCCCACCTCCCCGCGGGCGAAGAGAGCGGCGACGGTGGCGTCGGCGAGTTCGTCACCGGTCCACCGCAGGGCGTCCATCGATGCCTCGGTGCGGGTCATGGCAGGGCTCCTTGTTCGACGTCTGGGTCAGTGCGTGCGTCAGGACGGCCGGACCGCCGCCGAGTGCGCCAGGGCGGTCAGGGCCGCTGCCGCGTGCCGGGGCAGGTCCAGCTCGCCGAGCGCACCGAGGGCCTCCTCGACCCGGTCGGCGATCATGGTTTCGACCCGGTCGGGCGCCTTCAGCCGGCTCATCACCGCCCCGACCGCCGCCAAGCCGTCCCCGTCGAGGTCCCGGCGGCCCAGCAGGGCCCGCAGCAGCGCCCGGTCGCCGTCACCGGCCAGCCGCCAGGTCTCCGCCAGCAGGGCGGTGGGCCGGTGGCCGCGTACGTCGTCGGCGTTGGCCTTGCCGGTGCGGCGGGAGTCCCCGAACAGGCCCAGCAGGTCGTCCCGCAGCTGGAACGCCTCGCCCAGCGGCAGCCCGTACGCCGAGTAGCCCTCGCGCAGCCGCTCACCGGCTCCCGCCAGGGCGCCGCCGATCAGCAGCGGCTGCTCCACGGTGTACTTGGCGGTCTTGTACCGGATCACCTTCAGGGAGTCCGCGGTGTCCGGATCGGTTCCGGTGCGCAGGATCTCCAGGCACTCGCCGGCGATCAGTTCCCGGGCCAGCACCGACCACAGCGGGCGGGCGCGCGCCAGATAGGCGGCGGGTAGACCGCTGGTGGCGAACAGCTGCCCGGACAGCCCCATCAGCAGGTCCCCCACCAGCATCGCCAGCGAGTCGGCGGCGGCGACGGCCCGCGGACGCCCGTGCACGGCGTCGCGCAGGGCCAGGTGCACGGTGGGCCTGCCGTGCCGCAGCGGACTGTCGTCGATGAGGTCGTCGTGCACGACCGCCGCCGCGTGCACCAGCTCCATGGAGGCCGCCGCGCGCACCAGCGCGTCGCTGTCGGGCTGGCCCACCGCACGCCAGCCCCAGTAGCAGAACGCCGCGCGCAGCCGTTTGCCGTCGGCGACCGCCGCCTCCAGCTGGGCGGCCACCGGTGCCAGCAGCGGGTCGACGGCCGCGAACCGGTCGGCCTCGTCCGCGACGTACTCCCGCAGCACGGCGTCGACGCGGGCCTTGAACGCGGCCGGGTCCCAGGGCTCAGACATCGTCGGCGGCCCGCCGGGCCCGTGCCTGCCGGGCGAGGATCTCCAGGTGGGCCGGGGGCACGGCCGCGTACCGGTCGATCACCAGGCGCCCGCGCGCCACCAGTTCACGCTCGGCCCCGGCGGCCAGTTCCGCGCCGTCCGAGCGGCGCAGCAGCTGTCGTACCGTGCCCAGGGCCGAGCCCAGCGTGCTCACCGCCAGGTCGGCCAGCCCGGCCGCCATGAGCAGCGCCTGTCCGTCCAGGCCCTCGTGTCGTCCCGTGCCCCGCGCCATGCCGTCTCCCCGCCTGTCGCGCATCCGCCGGCGCCGGTCCCGCGCCGCCCTTCCAGGGTCGCGGTGTGCGGGGTGCGGGGCAGGAGAACTAACCAACGGGTGATCGGCTCGCTCGGCCGTACGGTTCGCGGCGACCGCCGGCCACGGCGACGGTGGCCGGCTACAGCAGCTGCCGTCTGCGGCCCAGCCAGGTCTGGGCGACCACCACGACGGCCAGGAAGGCACCGCTGACGACCTGCTGGTAGGAGGAGTCGAGGGAGCCGATCTGGTTGATGACGTTCTGGATCACCTTCAGCAGCAGGACGCCGACCAGGGAGCCGCTGACGTAGCCGAGTCCGCCGGTCAGCAGGGTGCCGCCGATGACGACCGCGGAGATGGCGTCCAGTTCCATGCCGTTGCCGAGGATGGTCACCCCGGAGGCCAGCCAGGCCGCGTTCAGGGCGCCGGCCAGCCCGGCCAGCAGCCCGGAGAGCGTGTAGACGAGGATCTTCGTGCGGGCCACCGGGGCGCCCATCAGGGCGGCTGCGTCCTCGTTGCCGCCGACCGCGTACACGTGCTGCCCGAACCGGGTGCGGCGCAGCACGACCGCGCCGGCGACGAACAGCGCCAGGGTGATCCACACCGGGTTGCCCAGCCCGAGCGTCGAGCCCTGGCCGAGTGTGGCGAGCACCGAGCCCTTGCCGATCAGATAGGTGTCGGCGCCCTCGTCGGTGAGCGACAGCATCAGGCCGCGCGCGCCGAGCATGGCGGCCAGGGTGACGATGAAGGGGGCCAGCCGGGACCGGGCGACCAGCAGGCCGTTGACGGCGCCGATCAGCGAGCAGACGGTGAGGGGCAGCAACAGGGCCACCAGGGTGCCGTGCCGGGAGCCCCAGGCGGCCAGGACGCCGCCGAGCGCGAAGAGGGAGCCGACCGACAGGTCGATGCCGCCGGTGACGATGACGAACGTCATGCCCAGCGCGACGATGGCCAGGAACGCCGAACTGGTCGCCATGTTCGAGACGTTGTCGCCGGTGGCGAAGGAGTCGAAGCTGACGGAGGCGACGATCGAGACGACCACCAGCACGGCCAGCGCGCCGTGCTGCTGCACCAGGGCGCTCAGCCGTTCGGAGCGGGCCGGGCCCGCCGGTCCGGCGCCCGGCGCGGACGCGTCGCCGGTGGTCACGGGTGCGTCCGTCTTCGTGGCGGTCATCGCTTCCCCCGTCCTCGTGCCGCGTACACCGCGCACACGATCACTATGGCCTGGGCGATCTGGGTCCACGAGGGCGGCAGATCGTGCTTGATGAGGGTGGCGGTGAGCAGCTGGATGAGGACCGCGCCCGCCACGGTGCCGGCGATGTTGACCCGGCCGCCGGTCAGCGGGGTGCCGCCCACGACGACCGCGGTGATGGCGGACAGCTCCATCAGGTTGCCCAGCGACGTCGGATCGCTCGCCTGGAGCCGGGCGGTGGCCAGCACCCCGGCCACGGCGGCGAGCAGCGCGGAGCCGACGTACACCAGGATCAGGACCCGGCGTACGGGCAGTCCGGCGAGCTGGGCCGCGGGCCGGCTGTCGCCGACGGCGAGCAGTTGGCGGCCGAAGGTGGTGCGGCGGACGACGAACGCGACCAGCGCCGCCAGGGCGGCGGCGATCAGGATGAGGTAGGGGACGCCGGCCAGGTCGCCGGACCCGAGGGAGGCCAGCGCCGGGTCGCGTACGTCCCGCAGCTGCGGCAGCAGCACCAGGGCGACACCGCGGCCGCCGACCATGAGCGCCAGGGTGGCCACGATGGGCTGTACGCCGACGAACGCGACCAGTACCCCGTTGGCGAGGCCCACCGCGGCGGCGAACAGCGCCACCACCAGCAGGGCCGGGACCAGACCGTAGCCGAGGTAGAGCGCCGTCACGGAGGCCGCCAGCGCCATCACCGCGCCGACCGAGAGGTCCACGCCCTCGGTGCCGATGACGAGTGCCATGCCCAGGGCGACGATGACGACGGGCGCGACCTGCACGGCCTGGGTGCGGAAGTTCTCCGCGGACAGGAAGTGCGGGGTGATGGCGGCGTTGACGACCAGGAGCAGGGCGACGCCCGCGTAGACGCCGTACCGCTGCAGCCACCGCAGGACGCGCGCGGTGTCCAGGGGGACGGTACGGACGGTGGCCTCAGCCATCGGTGGCCGCCTCCTTCACCAGGTCGTGGCCGGGCGCGGCCGCGGCGATGGTCCGCATCAGCGTGTCCTCGGTGACGTCGTCGCCGGTCAGTTCGCCGACGACCGCACCGTCCTTCAGTACGATCACGCGGTCGGACCCTTCGATGAGTTCCTCCAGGTCGGAGGAGATGAGCAGGACACCCAGACCGTCTGCGGCCAGTTCGTCGACGAGCTTCTGCACCTCGGCCTTGGCGCCGACGTCGATGCCGCGGGTGGGCTCGTCGAGCAGCAGCACCTTCGGGTTCATCGCCAGCCAGCGGGCCAGCAGCACCTTCTGCTGGTTGCCGCCGGACAGTTCGCCGACCTTCTGGTGCGGTGAGGACGCCTTGATGCGCAGCCGCTCGACGAAGGTGTCGACGACGCTGTCGACCCGGGCCTCGGAGACCAGGCCGAAGCGGGACAGGCGGGGCAGGGCGGCCAGCGCGATGTTCTCCCGGACCGACAGGCCGGGGACGATGCCCTCGCTCTTGCGGTCCTCGGGCAGCAGGCTGATGCCGGCCCGGATGGCACCGGCCGTGGAACCGCCGCGCAGCGGGACCCCGGCCACCGTGACCCGGCCCGAACGGAGCGGCAGCGCACCGGAGATGGCCTTGGCCGTCTCGGTCCGCCCGGAGCCGAGCAGGCCGCCGAGGCCGACGACCTCGCCGGGCCGGATGGCGAGCGAGACGCCGTGCAGGGTGTGCGGGACCTCCAGGTCCGTGGCCTCGAGCACCGGCGGGGCGTCGGCGGCGTGGTGGTCGCCGGTGAACTTGGTCAGCCCTTCCGCGCGCACCTCGCCCAGTTCGCGGCCGAGCATGGTCGAGACCAGGGCGAGCCGGTCCAGGTCGGCCAGCCGGCCGTGGTGCACGCGGCGCCCGTCCCGCAGCACGGTGACGGTGTCGCAGACGGCGTACAGCTCGTCCAGGCGGTGGCTGACGTAGACGACGGCGATGCCCTCGTCGCGCAGCCGGCGGATGACGGAGAACAGGGTCTCCACCTCACGCGGTTCGAGGGAGGACGTGGGTTCGTCCATGACGACGATCCGCGCGTCGGTCGCCACGGCGCGAGCCAGGGCCACCATCTGCTGGGCGCCGACACCGAGGGTGCGCAGCGGCCGGCGCACGTCCACCCGGACGCCGTAGCCGCGCAGCGTCTGACCGGCCTCGCGGTGCATGCGGCCGAAGTCGAGCAGGCCGAACCGGTTGCGCGGTTCGCGGCCCAGGAAGAGGTTGCGGGCCACGCTCATCAGCGGGATGAGGTTGACCTCCTGGTAGATGGTGGAGATGCCCGCCTTCTGGGCCTCCAGCGGTGTGGCGAAGGAGACCTCGCGCCCCTGGAAGGTGATCCGGCCGGCGTCCGGCCGGTACACGCCGGTCAGGAGCTTGATGAGGGTCGACTTGCCGGCGCCGTTCTCCCCGATCAGGGCGTGCACCTCGCCGGGGTGCAGCGTCAGGTCCACGTCGTCCAGGGCCCGGACTCCGGGGAAGGACTTGCTGAGCCCGCGGACGGTGAGGACCTCGGCAGGGGGTGCCACCTGTGCCTCCAGGAAGGGATGGGGTGCGGGAGCGGGGCCCGGACGGTGCCGGGCCCCCGGAGGTGGTCAGTACGCCGTGCCGATGTCCTGCTTGGCGTTGTCGGCGCCGTAGGCGTTGTCCTGGATGACGATGTCCTGCGGGACTTCCTTGCCCTGGGTGAAGGTGTCCAGCGTCTGGAACGCCAGCGGCCCGAAACGGGGGTTGGACTCGATGACGCCGCTGATCCAGCCGTCCACGATGCCCTGTACGGCGTTGCGGGTGCCGTCGACCGTGACGATCCTGACGTCACCGGCCTTCTTGCCCGCCCCCTTGAGCGCCGCCACCGCACCGAGGCCCATCTCGTCGTTCTCGGCGTAGACGCCCTTGATCCCCGGCTTGGACTGGATCAGCTGCTCGGTGACCTGCTGGCCCTTCTCGCGCGTGAAGTCCCCGGTCTGCTCGAAGACGACCTTCAGCCCCGGCGCCTTCTCCGCGAGACGGTCCTTGAAGCCCTTGGTGCGCTCGGTGGTGACGTTGTTGCCGGCCGAGCCGAGCAGGATCGCGACGTCGCCCTTGCCGCCCGTGGCCTCGATCATCCGGTCGGCGGCGCGCTTGCCCTGCTCGACGAAGTCCGAGGCGATGAAGGAGACGTAGTCCTTGCACGCGGTGGCGTTGATCTTGCGGTCGATGGTGACGATCGGGACCTTCTTGGCCGCCGCGGCCTGCAGCACCGGGTCCCAGCCGTCGGAGTTGAGCGGGGCGATGACCAGCAGGTCGGCGCCCTTGGCGAGCAGGTCCTGGACGTCGCTGATCTGCTTGGAGAACTGCGACTGGGCGTTGGCGGTCAGCAGCTTCACACCGCGCTTGGCCGCCTCGTCCTTGATGGACTGCGTCTCCGCGATGCGGAAGGGGTTGGCCTCCTTCTCCGACTGCGAGAAGCCGACCGTGGCGGTCTTCAGGTCGAGCTTCTTGCCGCCGTAGGCGTCGACGGTGCAGCCCTTGCCGCCCGGCTTCGGTGTGACGACCTTCTGGCCGGCGTCGGCGGCGGCCGACGAGCCCTGCTGCGGGTCCGAGGCGTCGTCCTCGGACTTCGTGCAGGCGGCGGCGGTCAGGGCCACCGCGGCGGCCAAGGCCACCACCACGGGACGGGCGAGGAACTGCGGACGGTGAGTGGTGCGCTGCATGGTGGTGACCCCGATCCGGGTGACGCTGTGAAGGGAACTGGGGAGCCTTACGACGAGCAGAAGTGGTGCTTCTCCCCCGGCGTGTGACGCTGTCCGGTCCGCCGCAAGGAGGTTTTTACATCGTTGGAAGGACGCTGTAAACCCCTTGTGCGCGACCTGAGTTCGCGGCCGCGCCGTCGAAGAGGCCCTGCGGGCGGGCGAGTTGTGACGAACGCGGCGTTCGACGGGGCGGCCGGACGGGGCGCACGGGGCGCCCGCATGGCCGCCGCACGGCGGGCCGCGGGGGACACGGGGCGGGCCGCGGGGCCGCACGCGGCGGGCGGACCCGGGAGGCCGCGGGCAGGCCGGGCGGGCTGGGGGTGAGCTGGGCGGGGGCAGGGCCGGGCAGGCCACCGGCGGGCGGGGCGGCCGGTGCCGGACCGGGCGGCCGCGCGGTCGTCCGCGCCGACCGGCCGACCGGCCGACCGGCCGACCGGCCGACCGGCCGACCGGGCGGGCTGGGCGGGCTGGGCGGGCTGGGCGGGCTGGGCGGGCTGGGGCAGGTGCGCGTCGGCCTACCGACCGCACCACCGCTCGCCCAGGGCGGGCTGCGGGTGAGCTGGGCCGGGGCGGGGGCAGGGCCGGGCAGGCCGCCAGCGGGCGGGACGGCTGGTGCCGGACCGACCGGCCGCACTGTCGTCCGGCCCGCCCGGGCAGGCCGGGCGGGCCGGGGCGGGCAGGCCGGGCGGGCGGGCCGGGGCGGGCAGGCCGGGCGGGCAGGCCGGGCTGGCCGGGGCGGGCCGGGGCGGGTGCGCGTCGGCCGACCGACCGCACCACCGTTTCGCCGCTCGCCGCTCGCCGTCCGGCGCCCGGCGTCCGGCGCCCGGCGGCCGGCGGGTGGTGGGTGGTGGCCGGCGAGTGGCAGGTGGTGGCCGGCCGGCGGATACGCACGCCTTCGGTTGCTCAGTCCCGCGGACGGCCGTCCGTGGTGGATCGGCCCGGTGTGTCGTCGTCCTCGTCGGATCGGTCGGTCGGGGCGGTGGTGGCCGGGCGGCGTCCCAGCGTGCTCTCCCGTTCGGCCAGGCGGTAGTCCGCCCAGATGCGCCGGGGCTCCGGTGCGGCGCCGCCCAGCCGGGTCAGCACCGACTCCACCGCGAGCCGGCCGATCGCCTCCTTGTCGGGGGACACGGACGTCAGGGTCACCGCCCCGAACCGCCCCTCGACCACGTCGTCGAAGCCGACCACGGCGATGTCCCCGGGCACCCGCAGCCCGCGCTCGTGCAGCACCCGCATGGCACCGATGGCCATCGGGTCGTTGTAGGCGAACACAGCGTCGGGCCGCCGTCCGGCGTCCAGGATGCGGGTCATGGCCGCCGCCCCGTCCGCGTGCCCCCAGCCGTCGGTGGCGGCGACGAGCCCGTCGTCGGCCGGGAGCCCGGCGGCGGTCAGCTCCTCGCGCCAGCCCCGTACGCGCAGTTGGGCCGGTTCGCTGCGGCCGCCACGCGAGCCGATGAACGCGACCTCCCGGCGCCCGAGGCCGATCAGGTGCCGGACGGCGGCGCGGGCGGCGGCGACGTTGTCGATGGCGATGTGGTCGTACGGCAGGTCGTAGTCCCGTTCGCCGAGCAGGACCAGCGGTACGTTCTCCGCGCGGTCGCGCAGGTCCTCCGGCTCCAGCTCGATGGGGCTGAGGATCAGTCCGTCGATGACCCGGGCCCGGAAGCCCTGGCTGACCAGGATCTCCTGCTCTCGGCGTCCTCCGGTGTGGTCCAGCAGCACGATGTAGTCGTGCTCGGCGGCCGCGTCGATGACGGCGGCGGCGAGTTCGGCGAAGTACGGGTTGCCGAGTTCGGGCAGGGCGAGCGCGATGATGCCCGTGCGTCCCTTGCGCAGGTGCCGGGCGGTCAGGTTGGGCCGGTAGCCGAGCGCGTCGATGGACCGCTGGACGCGTTCCCGCATCGCGGGGGTGACGTGCTGGTAGTTGTTCACCACGTTGGAGACGGTCTTGATGGAGACCCCCGCATGCGCGGCGACGTCCTTGAGGTTGACCCGCACGTCGATCCCTTCCCGAGCGGCCCGGCCCCCGGGTGACCGGTGCGGGTCCGGTACCGCCGCCGTGAGCCGTGCGCCGACCCTTGCGCACGCTGTCGTGCGCTGGTGCGCCGAACCGCTTCGCGTCGATTTACAACGTTATACATGGGACGGACAGTCGTGACAAGGAGTCCATCGGCAGCAGGCCCGCGGCCGGGTTCACGGCGGCGCGCGCATGCCGCCCGGGCGCCGTCGGGGCGGGGAGGCGTCCCGCCGCCGGTGCCCGGGCGGCGGTGCTCAGCCGAGCGTGAACTTCTGGGCGGCCGAGCCGTTGCAGTCCCAGATCTGCAACCGGGTGCCGTTGGCGGTCGCGCCGCTGGGCGAGTCTAGGCAGCGCCCCGACTGCGGATTGCGCAGCGAACCGTCCGCCTGCTGCTCCCACTTCTGCCCGCCGACCCCGTTGCAGTCCCACAGCTCCAGCTTGGCACCGTTCGCCGTACCGTTGCCGACGACGTCCAGGCACCGCCCGATCGTCGACAGAGAACCGTCCGCGCGGTGCGTCCAGTGCTGGTCCGCCGCGTAGGACTGGCAGTCCCACAGCTGGACGGCCGCGCCGTTGCCGCCGGTGTCGTCGGCGGCGACGTCCACGCACTTGCCGCCGGTCGCGGTCACCATGCCGCCGCCGTTCACGGAGAACTTCTGGGCGGCGGAGGCGTTGCAGTCCCAGATCTGCAACCGGGTGCCGTTGGCGGTCGCACCGCTGGGCGAGTCGAGGCAGCGCCCCGACTGCGGATTGCGCAGCGAACCGTCCGCCTGCTGGACCCACTTCTGCCCGCCGACGCCGTTGCAGTCCCACAGCTCCAGCTTGGCACCGTTCGCCGTACCGTTGCCGACGACGTCCAGGCACCGCCCGATCGTCGACAGGGAACCGTCGGGATTGTGCGTCCAGTGCTGGTCCTCGGCGTACGACTGGCAGTCCCACAGCTGGACGGCCGCGCCGTTGCCGCCGGTGTCGTCGGCGGCGACGTCCACGCACTTGCCGCCGGGGCCCGTGATCGTCCCCTGGGGACCGTTGGGCACGTTCGTCTCACCGGCGTACCCGACCGAGACGACGTTCGCCTGGACCGCGTTCTCGGCGGCGTCGGTCGGGTATCCCGCGACCATCACGCCCTCGAAGAACGTGCCCCGGTTCCAGTTGCTGTTGTCGCCGCCCGTGCCGAGGATGATGCCGCCCTCCTGGTGCATGGGCTGGTAGCCGCCGCGCGTGGGCAGGGCCCCGTCCCACCACGTCGACAGCGCGCCGGACTGGGAGTCGCCGCCCTTGAGGGCGTAGCGGGTCTGGCCGTTGTTCTTGAGGACCGCGGTGACGAAGGGGCTGCTGTTGCCGCGGTTGGCGGTGTTCGAGCCGTTGTCGCCCTGGAACATGCCGTTCTCCAGGTCGGCCTCGACCCACGGTCCCGCGCCGGTGCAGGGGGCGAAGTAGCAGGTGGTGGCGATGCTCACGGCGTCCATGTGACCGTTGCCGGTGTCGGCCGGGGTGCTCTCCGCGTTGCCGTAGTCGAAGCAGCAGTCGGAGCCGACGTGCGTGCCGCTGGCCACCATGTAGGCGCCCTCGGGCCGGCCGTCGACGGCGACTCCCGAGGCGACGCCGGTGTACCGGTAGCCGACGCCCGGGGAGATCCACACGCCGTACACCTTGTGGCCGCCGGCGGTGACGGCCAGTTCGCCGGCGTCGGCCCCGCGGTCGGCGCCCATGCCGGCGGTCCCCGCGGGTCCCGGCGTGAGGTCGTTGTGCCGGGGGCTCTGGTCGTAGATCTTCGAAATGCGGCAGGTGGTGTTCGCGCAGAACGTGTCCTGGCGCTCGGCGTTCGCGTAACCGCCCTGGGCCAGCAGCCCGATGTCGGTGGCGGCCCCGTCCGAGGCACGGGTGACCTGGTAGAGGGGCCCGTTGTACGAGCCGTAGAGGGCGCGCACCGTGCTGTGCGCGGCCACACAGGGGGTGCCCGCGCCGCCGTAGATGTCGCACGGCAGGGAGCCGGCCGCGTGCGACAGGGCGGGGAAGCCGATCAGGGCGGCCAGGGCGAGGCCGAGGGCCGACACCACGGCCCCGACGATCCTGGCGGTCCGGCGAACCGGACCTAATAGTGGCGCATACATGACAATCCCGTCGTCGATGACACTGCGAGGCGCTTCGATCGGCGGGGAACCTACGCATCCTGTTCGAGGGCGTCAATATTTGTTTCTTTCCTTTTGAATCTGTCGAAGGAAGCTCCTTCTACGCGCGTCGGAAAATGTTTCGAAACATTCGGTGAAAGTGATCACCGATTGACCCTGATCCTTCTTGCCTCTTTCGATCAACACTTTCCTTCCTCGCCGCATAGCCAATCTGACCAGTCTCTTTTCAGCAGATGCGACGCCAAGGTTGATCGAATGTTTCGCAATCATTGCCGAAACAGTTGACAGTTGACAGGGCCAGACCAACACTGGCGCCGTTGCCCGATCTCCCACCTGACGCACGAGGACGAGGAGGAAGCACGCCCATGACCCACGCACCCGCATCCCCCACCCATCACAGAGGTGGCCGGTTCCGGCCGCTCGGCCGCTTCAAGCTGTTCCTCGGCACCGTCTGTACGACCGTCCTGGTCGCCGTCGCCGCGCTGACCCTGCCCGGCACCGCGCAGGCCGACACGGTCGTGAACTCCAACCAGACCGGCACCAACAACGGCTACTACTACTCGTTCTGGACCGATTCGCCCGGCACGGTCTCCATGAACCTGGGCTCCGGCGGCAACTACAGCACCTCGTGGAACAACACCGGCAACTTCGTGGCCGGCAAGGGCTGGAGCAACGGCGGACGCCGGAGTGTCACCTACTCGGGCACGTTCAACCCGTCCGGGAACGCCTACCTGTCCCTCTACGGATGGACGTCCAACCCGCTCGTCGAGTACTACATCGTCGACAACTGGGGCACCTACCGGCCCACCGGTACGTTCATGGGCACGGTCAGCAGTGACGGCGGCACCTACGACATCTACAAGACGACCCGGTACAACGCCCCCTCCGTGGAAGGCACCAAGACCTTCGACCAGTACTGGAGCGTGCGGCAGTCCAAGCGCACGGGCGGCACCATCACCACCGGCAACCACTTCGACGCCTGGGCCCGCTACGGGATGCGGATGGGCAGCTTCAACTACTACATGATCCTCGCCACCGAGGGATACCAGAGCAGCGGGAACTCCAACATCACGGTGGGTGACACCGGTTCGGGCGGCAGCACCGGTGGCAGCAGCACCGGCGGAACCAGCACGGGCGGCAGCACCGGAGGGACCACGGGAGGAAGTACCGGAGGGACCACGGGCGGCACCGGCGGCAGCACCGGCGGAGGTGGCGGCGGATGCACGGCGACCCTGTCCGCGGGGCAGCAGTGGAGCGACCGCTACAACCTCAACGTCTCCGTCACCGGCTCCAGCAACTGGACCGTCACCATGAACGTCCCCTCCCCCGCCAAGATCCTCTCCACCTGGAACATCAGCGCCAGCTACCCCAGCGCCCAGGTACTCACCGCCAAACCCAACGGCAGCGGCAACAACTGGGGCGTCACCATCCAGCACAACGGCAACTGGACCTGGCCCACCGTCTCCTGCACCGCGAGCTGACGTGATCCGGCGTCCACCCCCACCCACCGCCCCAGCTGGAGGACTTCCCGGCATGAGAACCGGACCGCACCGCTCGACACGCTCCCTGGTCACCAGGCTCGCCGTCATGGCGACGGTCGCCGCGGGCACCCTCACGGTCGGCACCGCCGCCCCGGCCCAGGCCGCCACCTGCAACGGTTACGTCGGACTCACCTTCGACGACGGCCCGTCCAGCACCACCTCGACGCTGCTCAGCACGCTCAAGCAGAACGGGCTGCGGGCCACTATGTTCAACGAGGGCCAGTACGCCGCCGCCAACCCCGCCCAGGTACGGGCCCAGGTCGACGCCGGCATGTGGGTCGGCAACCACAGCTACACCCACCCGCACCTCACCCAGCAGAGCCAGGCCACGATCGACTCCGAGATCTCCCGCACGCAGCAGGCCATCTCCGGCGCGGGCGGCGGCACGCCGAAGCTGTTCCGCCCGCCGTACGGCGAGACCAACGCGACGCTGAAGGCGGTCGAGGCCAAGTACGGCCTGACCGAGATCATCTGGGACGTCGACTCGCAGGACTGGAACGGCGCGAGCACCGACGCGATCGTCCAGGCCGCCGGCCGGCTCACCAACGGCCAGATCATCCTCATGCACGACTGGCCCGCCAACACCATCGCCGCCATCCCCCGCATCGCGCAGGGGCTGGCCGCCCGCGGTCTGTGCGCCGGGATGATCTCGCCGCAGACCGGCCGCGCGGTGGCGCCCGACGGAGGCGGCACGGGCGGAGGCGGCGGTGGCGGCGGCGGTGGCGGTGACAGCAGCTGCACGGCGACCCTGTCCGCGGGGCAGCAGTGGAGCGACCGCTACAACCTCAACGTCTCCGTCACCGGCTCCAGCAACTGGACCGTCACCATGAACGTCCCCTCCCCCGCCAAGATCCTCTCCACCTGGAACATCAGCGCCAGCTACCCCAGCGCCCAGGTACTCACCGCCAAACCCAACGGCAGCGGCAACAACTGGGGCGTCACCATCCAGCACAACGGCAACTGGACCTGGCCCACCGTCTCCTGCACCGCGAGCTGACACCGGCGGGTCCCCTCCGCGGCGCGGCGGCCATGGCCGTCGCGCCGCACTGCCGCGTCCCGGTCAGGACGCGCGGTGCAGGGGTGCCGTGGCCGCCGGGCCGACGGCCGTGGCACCGAATTTGTCGCGGATGCGGTCCATCGCCGCCTCGGCGACCAGCCGGGCCTCACGGGCGTGGTCGAGGCTGATCTGCCGCGCGGTCCGGTCGGCGTCGATGAGGTCCTCGCCGGTGAGGACCAGGCCGGTGAGCCGGCCGCGTTGCAGTCCGGCGGCGTCCATCAGCTGGTAGGCGACCAGGCGCAGGTCCTCGTCGTGACCGGACGGCTCCGGCAGACGGCGGGTACGCTCCCAGCCCGTGCCGCCGGCGAAGCGCAGGCCCAGGGTGAGGGCGCGGGCGGCCTGGCCGCGGGTGCGCAGCAGGCGGCCGAGCTGGACGACGAGGTCGAGCAGGGCGGCGCGGACGTCGGCGCCGTCGAGGGTGTGACGGTCGAAGGTGCGGCGCGCCGAGGCGGAGGCGGGCAGGGCGCGGGGGACGACGGGACGGGGGTCGATGCCGCGCGCCCGGTCGGCGGCGAGGCGGCCGGCCTTCCCGCCGAGCAGCCGCTGGACGGTACCGGCCGGCACGGCGGCGAGCAGCCCGACGCTGTGGATGCCGTAGTCCCGCAGGGCCGCCGCCTGGCGGGGGCCGATGCCGTGCAGGGCCTCCACCGGCAGCGGGGCCAGCCACCGCGCGGCGTGGCCGGGGTCGACGGCGAGGACACCGCCGGGCCGGTCGACCCGGCCGGAGGCGGTGGCCGCGACGGTGACGGTCGGGCCGATGCCCACGCGGACGTCGACGCCGAGGCGGGAGATGGCACGCACGCGCAGCACCTCTCCGAGGCGGCGGGCGTCGGTGTGGTGGTAGCGCAGGGCCCCCTTGAGTTCGACCAGGGCCGCGGCCGGGGGCAGCGCCTGGACCACCGGGGAGAGGCCGGCCAGCAGCTCCAGCACCTGCCGGTAGGTCTCCTGCGCCAGCCGGTCCGGGCAGCGCACATGCATCACCGTCGGCTGACCGGGGCCCTCTGCGTCCGCGTGCATCACGTCCACCTCCTGCCACCACCATATCGAACAGAAAATCGAACACGCGAGTGCGGAGTGGGTGATCAAGCGTCTAGAATCAAAAACATGTTCGATGACCTGCCGCCCGATCTGGAGCGCCTGCACACCCTCCGGGTGTGGCACGCGATGTGGCTGGCACGTATCGACCGCAAGATCGAGGCCATCACCGAACGGCAGGCCGAGCGGGAGCGGGGCCGGCAGCGGCGCCCCCGGCCGCCGGAGTGGATCGTGGAACTCGGCATCGGCGCGGGGCATCCGCCGGTGCGGGTGCACGCAGGCGACTGTCATCTGGCGGGCAGCCGGCGCCTCCCGGTCGACCGGGAGGAAGCCCGCCGCCTGCTGGTCACCGGCCTGCGGTCCTGCACCCACTGCCGGCCCGAGAACCGGCTGGGCATCCTGGACTTAGCCGGCCCCGCGCGCTCAGTTCCGCGACGGCACCCGTGCCGCGATCTCGCGCGCGAGGCAGTCCGCCTCGGGTGACAGCGGACCGTCCTCCGCGGCGACCCCCAGCAGTGCCAGCAGGTCGTACGACTCCTCCGCGCTCAGCCCGGCCAGCCGTTCGGCGGTGCCCGCCAGGGGCGTGAAGTCGATCAGGTCCAGGTCGAAGTGCTCGTAGCCGTCCATGGTGGGGCAACGTACCCAGCCGCTCTCCGCTCACGCGGACCACGGGCAGAAAAGACGGCGCGAACAAGGCGGAGGGGCGACGACGGCCGCGGGAGGACGGCACCGCACGCCGTCAGGGCGGGCCCCCGCCCCGGCTCGGGGGGGGAATCTCGGAACGGAGGCCCGCACTCACATCCTCCCCCGCCCCCGGGCATTCCGCCCGCCGCACGGCGCGACCGGGGTCCCCCTGCGCCCGGACGGGGAACGGCACCCCGCACAGGCAGGCAACTGCCTGCCCTTGACAATAGGCAGGTGATTGCCTGCACAATGGAGGCGTGAGCCCAGAAGAGACCACCCTGGACGCGGTCTTCCGGGCGCTGGCCGATCCCACCCGGCGCCTCCTGCTCGACCGGCTGCGCCGGAACGACGGCCAGACCCTGCGCGGGCTGTGCGAGGAGCTGGACATGGCCCGCCAGTCGGCGACGCAGCATCTCGACGTCCTCGTACGGGCCGGCCTCGTGACCGTCGTCAGACGCGGGCGGGAACGCCTGCACTACCTGAACCCGGCACCCATCCACGAGATCGAGGAGCGCTGGATCTCGGGGTTCGACCGGCCCCGCCTGCGGGCCCTCGGCGCCATCAAGCACCAGGCAGAGGAGTACGCCATGACCGACGCACCCACATCCGTACCGACGTACGTCTACGTCACCTACATCCGGGCGAGCGCCGAGCAGGTGTGGCGGGCCCTGACGGACGCCGACCTGACGGCACGCTACTGGGGGCACGCCAACGTCTCGGACTGGCAGCCGGGCTCCGCCTGGGAGCACCGGCGCGCCGACGGCTCGGGGGTCGTCGACGTGGTCGGCCGCGTCCTGGAGACCGATCCCCCGACCCGGCTGGTCATCACCTTCGACGACGCGCCCGACCCCGGCTCCCCGCGCCCGCAGTCGGTAGTGACCTTCCTCGTCGAACCCCACGAGGACATCGTCCGCCTCACCGTGACCCACGAGAACCTGCCGAACCGGGAGATGCTGGACGGCATCTCGCACGGCTGGCCTGCCGTGCTGGCGAACCTCAAGTCGCTGCTGGAGACCGGCGAGGTCCTCCCGCAGGCCCCCTGGGAGATGCACCGCGCCCACACCTGAGCCGGCCGTCGCGAGCGCGTCCGTCCGCGGCGCGCCACCCGTCCGTGCACGCGGCGGAGCCGGCCGGACCGGGCGTCTCCGCCCGGTCCGGCCGGCTCAGGGGTGCCGCGATGCCGGCTCGGTGGTGCCTACTTGAGGTAGCCACCCTTGAAACCGCTTTGGTCGGCCCAGACGCGCTGGCGGCCGTCCCAGGCGATGCCGTGCCAATCGCCCTGCCAGATCGTCTCGGCGGTGGCGTTGTTCGCCGGGTCCGCGGAGATCCACTCCCTGACCGGGCTGTGGGAGTACGACAGGTACGGCACACGGTTCGTGTGGGAGGCGTAGCTGCTGTAGACCTTGACGACGCGGGACGAGGTCGTACGGTAGTTGATCCCGATCCTCACCGTCGTGACCGTGACGCCGAGGACCTTGTCGGAGACCTTGTACCAGGCGTTCCAGTCGTAGTACCGCGCCGACGGGTCGGACAGCTCCTCGTCGGTCGTGGGAGGGGTCTGGACCGAATCGATGCCGGTCGTCGCCTCCAGGACGACGTCGCCGTCCTCGCTGGTCTTGGTCAGCTCGGTGTCGTACGCCTCCTCGTCGATGGAGTCGACGTCGGTGACGTCCGAGAGGAAGTCGCCCAGCTCCTGGCCGCGCTGCGGGTCGTCGATGTAGTCGACGAACTGCTCCTGCTCGGAGTCGGAAAGCTCCTGGAACTCGTCCAGCGTCCGCTGGGCGTCCGAGTCGCCCAGCTCGACCTGCTCCACGAGGTAGGCCTCGTACGACGCCGGGGTGGTACCGGCCCCGTCCTCGGCGAACGCGGTCGCCGGCAGGGCGGCCATGGTGAGGGCCGCGGCGGTGACGGCGGCCATTCCGGCGAGTCTCCTGCTGGTCAGCTTCACGGTCTTACGCATATCTACTGCCTCCGTTATGAGAAAACACGAATCGACAGAGCAGCAGGGAAAGCGCGCGATCAATAAGTGGAGACATTACTTTCAGGCAATGTCTGCGCCCCCCTACAAGCGGTTACGCCATTTCCTCCCCGGCTTTCCCGCTCACCCATGATCTTTCCATAAAGACACGCGCCCGAGGAGACCCTCCCGCTATATTTGAGCTTTAATTGAGCTTTAATTCGGCTTGACTCGGGAGGGGCGACCCGGGCAGGTGACTCGTGGCGGCAGGCGCGTAAATGCGGCAAACCCCCGCACCTGGTCGGGTGCGGGGGCTTCTGCGAGCCGTCGTGCGGGTCAGAACCGAACGACGAAGTTGTCGACCGTGCCGGTGTCGCCGGCGCCCACGTCGTCGACGCGCAGCTTCCACCAGCCGTTGACCGGCAGGTCGGTCGCGTCGACCGTGTACACCTCCTTGAGGGTGCCGCCGGGCTCCTCGCCGTTGTCCCGCAGGGGGTGCATGGAACCGTCGGGCGCGATCAGGTCGATCTTGAGGTCACCCAGGTACTCGTGCTCGACGTGCACGTACACCTGGAGCTTGGCGGAGCCGACGCCGGACAGCCCGGCGGTCTTGGTCCAGATCTCCACGTAGTCCTTGTCCGGGATGGCCTTCACGGTCTGGTTCTCGTACGACGGGAACCCCAGCGACCAGCCCGCGAGCGAACCCGTGGAGCCGCCGGCCGAGTCGGTGACCTTCAGCGTCCACGTGCCGTTGGCGACCGAATCGGTGGCGTCCACCCCGTACGTCGTGCGGAGGATGCCGCCCGCCTCGGAACCGTACGGCTTGAGCGGGTACGACGTGCCGTTCGGGCTGGTCAGGGTGAGCCGGAGGTCACCGATCCGGGTGTGCGTGAGGTCGGCGTACACCTGGAGCGGACCGGCGGCGTTGCCGTCGATCCCCGAGACGGCGATGGTGGAGTTCAGGGTGCCGGTGTCGGGGATGACCTGGTTCGCCGTCGACTCGAACGGGGTCGGGAAGATCAGCGACCACGTGGTCAGCGTGCCCGCGTCCCCGTCGTCGGTGTCCGTCATCCGCAGTTTCCACTCGCCGTCCGCCGGTGCGGCGGAGGCGTCGACCGTGTACGTCTCGACGATGTCGTCGGCGCCGTCGGTGGCGCCGGCGCTCTTGAGCGGGTAGGTCGAACCGGTGGGCGAGACGAGGTCCAGCTTGACGTCGCCGCGGTAGGGGTGGGTGATGTTGACGTACGCCTTCAGATTCTTCGGCGCGTTGCCCGGGTATCCGCTCACGGTCACCGAGGAGGTGACCGGAGTGCCGGCCGATGAGCCTGCCGGCGCGTCGGGGATGGCCACGTCCTTGTCGTTGTCGACCTGGAAGGCGCGGGGCTTCTTGTCGCCCTCGGGCTTCTCGTCGACCGCCGCTGCGGCCTTGCCGACGTTGATCCGGGGGATGCTGACGCCCGCCTCGTCGGTGACGGCCTTTCCGGTGGTGGCCAGCAGGGACACCAGGCCGGGCAGACCCTCGGTGGGGTAGGCCTGGCGGAGGACGGCGAGGGCGCCGGTGACGTGCGGAGCGGCCATGGAGGTGCCGCTCTTGGAGTCGTAACCGCCACCGGGCACGGAGGAGACGATGCCGTTGCCGGGGGCGAACAGGTCCAGCAGCGGGCCGTGGTTGGAGAAGGAGGCGATCTCGTCGTCGTCCGTGGTGGCGCCGACGGAGACGGCGTTGGGGACGCAGGCGGGGGCGTTGACGGCGGTGCTCAGGCCGTTGTTCCCGGCGGCGACCACGGTGGCGACGCCCGCGTCGTAGAGCTTGTCGATGACCGCCTTGCGGGCGTCCTTCGTGCACGCGGAGGTGTAGCTCGCCGACCCGAGGCTGAGGTTGGCGGCGACGATCGGGGTGCCGGCCTGCCGGAGCTGCCACACCTTCTCCAGGGCCGCGATCTGGGCGCTGGTGAAGCTGCGCACGCACGGGGTGGCGGCGGCGGAGCCGCAGTACTGCGCGGAGTTGAGCTTGCTGAAGACCTGCATGGCGACGATCCCGGCGCCGGGCGCGACTCCGGTGGCGGGCGCCCCGCTGATCCCGGTGCCGTCACCGGCGGCGATACCGGCGACGTGGGTGCCGTGGTCGCAGCCCTCGAGGGTGGCGCACCCCCCGGCGGCGGAGTTGGCGGCGCCGGTGCCCTCCTGGGTGGCCGCGCCGTTGCCGCAGAGGCTGGTGGCGCCGTACGCGGTGTCGATGGGCGAGAAGCAGGCCTCGGCGACGATCCGGTCCTTCAGGAACGGATGGCTGGTGGCGACACCGGTGTCGATGACCGCGATCGCGCTGCCCCGGCCGGTCTTGCCGGCCTTGTGGGCGTCGTCGGCCCCGATGAGCGGAATGCTCTCGTCCAGGGTCGGTGCGGACAGTTCGTCCTCGGTGACGCTGACGACGCCGTCCTGGGCGGCCAGTTCGTCGAGACCGTTCCTGTCGACCCTGAGGGTGACCATCGGCAGGGTCGCGTACGACATCACCGTCTGACCGGCGGACGCGGCGCTGGAGAGGTCGTCGCGGCTGTCGGTGACGACGATGACCCGGACGGTGTCGCCCTCGGCCGTCTCGTCGTACAGCGGCGGGTCCACCGGGTCACCGTCCGCCGTGGCCGTCCCGGCGGTGCCGGACGCCGCCGAGGTGCTCGCCGACGCGGCGGCATGGGCCGGGATCGCGCCGAGAGTCACGGTCATCACCGTGGTGACGACCGTCGTCCATATCCGTCTCTTCATGTCACTCTCAAAAGGTCGACAGGCATGACTGATTCCGCATGCGTATGAAATGGTGAATTCGGTCCGTCAAGAGCGGACAATTAAGGTCCTGCCGGAAATCAGCCGACGTCGGTGCTCAGAAGCCGTGCCGTACGCATATCTACTGCCTCCGCTGCGTGGATAAGAACACGAACCGAACCAAGACAGCAGGGAAAGCGCCCATGCGTGAAATGAAGGCATTGCATCCAGCTCTGCCCGCGCCCCCCTACAAGCGGCCCCGCCTTCTCTCTCGGGCGGCCCCGCGCAACCATGATCCTTCCATGCGGGCGGGCGCCGAGCGAGCATTCGAGATTCATTTGAGCTTCAATTGAGGATCACGCGACGACATGCCCGAAAAGCCCGCACGCCCGCCGCGACCGCCCCTCGGAGCCCGCCACGACCGCCCCCTCGAGCCCGGCGGGGCCCCCTCGGCTCCGCCGGGCCGCCCCTGCACGTCACGGAGTTGCCTCCACGGCCCGTCCGCCTTATCGTTTCTCGATAACATCGAAAAACGATAAGGCGGGTCGTCATGTCCGAAGACCGCAAGCTGCTCGAACCCATGGCCACCGTCGTGTCCACCGTGCTGCGCGTCCTGTCGGCGCTGCTGGTGGCAGGGCTCGTCCTCCGGGTCGTCCGGGGCAGTTGGGGGGACGCCGTCGTCTGCGTCACCGACTCCTCGACCACCGTCTCCACCACGGGCACCCGGATCGCCACCGACCTCGCCCTCGCCCCCGCCGGCGGCACCCAGGTCGACGCGGTGCCCCGCTACTGCGCCGAGTCGCCCGGCGCGGGTCTGAGCCTGCTGCACCAACTCGGCTCGCTGCCGTCGACGTTGCTGCTCATCAGCGGCCTCTTCCTGCTGCACCGGCTGTTGCAGGGCGCGGTGCGGGAGGGCGTGCACACCGCGCGGACGGCCTCCCGGCTCCGGCTGCTGGGCTGGTGGCTGCTGGCCGGGAGCCTGGTCGCCGAGATCGCCGAGGCCAACGCCCGGGCGGCGCTGCTCGCGGCCCTCACCGACGACTCGGACTTCACGGCCGGGGCCTGGCTGGGGCTGTGGACACCGCCCTACCTGGCCGTGCTGACCGGCCTCGGCCTGCTCACCTTCGCGCGGATCACCCGGGTGGGCACGGCCATGCGCGAAGACCTCGAAGGAGTCGTCTGATGAACGCCGACGACCACGAGGGCCATCACATCGAGGTTCACCTGGACCGGCTGCTCAGCGAACGCGGCATGACCGTCACCGAACTCGCCGCCCGCGTCGGAGTCACCAACGTCAATCTGTCCGTGCTCAAGAACGGGCGCGCCAAGGCCATCCGGTTCACCACCCTCACCCGGATCTGCGAGGTGCTCCGGTGCCAGCCTGGGGACCTGCTCAGCTACCGCCCCGGACCCGGCCCCGACGGACCCCGGTAGGCACGGCGACGGTGTTGCCCGCGGGGCCCGTCGAGGCTCCGCGGCTTCCGGCGCCCGCCTCAGTGCAGGATGCTGACGGCCCGTGCGATCACCAGCAGCGAGGTGAGGAGGGCGGAGACGCTCTGGACGCTCATCATGAGCTTGGCGCGGGTCGACAACGGCATGGTGTCGGTCGGGCTGAACGCCGTGGAGTTGGTGACGGACACGTAGACGTAGTCCACCAGCGTGGGCACCCAGTCGGACGCGCCGCTGGCGCCGTCGGCGACCTCCTGGACGGCGTCGTCGTTCTCGTCCTGCGAGAAGCGGAAGTCCGCCAGGGGCAGGGCCTCGCGCGGCGCCTGGGTGCGGCTGACGGGGCCACCCCGGTCCAGTTCCCAGTACGCGAGGCCGAAGACGATGATGTTGGTGAGCCACACCTGCAACGCGGCCACCAGCAGCGAACGGCCGTCCTTCACCCCGGCGTACACCAGCTCGTGGATCAGGATGCCCAGCGCCACCAGGTTGCTCGCCGCGATCAGGGCCACGAGGGTGAGCGACAGGACGCGGAACACCTTGGTCTGGCGGGTCAGCCGCCGGGGATTGATCGCCACCAGCGGGACCAGCAGCAGGACTTCGAGCGCGGGCAGCACATAGCGGGGCGCGATCAGCAGCCGCTGCGGCAGGGCCAGGTACAGCAGGATCGCGAGGAGCGTGGCGATCACCGCGGGCAGCCGGGCCTCCCCGCGCCGCTGGTGCCGGGGATGCCTGGTCCGGGCCTCCGTGCGAGTTCGCGGCATGTCCCGCCCTCCTGTCCCCTCCGGTGATCAACGGGCACCGGAGTCTATCCGCGCGGGCCGGGCCAACTCCGCGACGCGCCCCGACTCTTGACGGGTACACAGACAACGCAAAGAATGGGCGGACCCGTTTTGACAACGTTGTCCAAGTTCCGGGGAGGCGCTTCCGCCCATGAGATGGACCCATCCGCCCCTACGGTGGACCCGACGCGTACGCCGGGCCGGGACGGTGGTCGCGGCCGCCGCCCTCCTCGGCGCCGCCCTGGCCGCCCCCACCGCCCAGGCCGCCGGACCGGACGGCCGGCTCACCGACCTCGTCAACCCGTTCATCGGGACCCAGAACGAGGGCAACACCTATCCGGGCGCGGCCGTGCCCTTCGGGATGGTGCAGTTCTCGCCGGACACCGGGCACAACACCGGCTACGACTACGCCCAGAACCACATCCGGGGCTTCTCGCTGGTCCATCTCTCCGGCGTGGGCTGCGGCCTGGGCGGCGACCTGCCGGTGCTGCCGACCACCGGGGACGTCACCGAGACGGACAACGCCAAGTACCAGGCCGAGTTCACCCACGACACGGAGCAGGCGAGCCCCGGCTACTACAAGGTCGGACTGAGGACCGGCATCGGCGCCGAGCTGACGGCGACCGCGCGCACCGGGGTGCAGCGCTACACCTTCCCCGCCACCGACAAGGCCAACGTCCTGCTCGACGCGGGACAGTCGCTGCACCGCACGGTGTCCACCGAGGTCGAGGTGCTCGACGAACGGACCGTGCGCACCGCGATCACCGGCCGCGGGTTCTGCCAGGACACCGAGCCCTACACCGTCTACACGATCACCCGCTTCGACCGCCCGTTCACCGCGTTCGGCACCTGGGACGGCGCCGCGGTCACCGCCGGTTCCCGCACCGGGCACGGCGGCGCCTACGTCCGCTTCGACACCACCAGGGACCGGACCGTCGAGGCCACGACCGCGCTGTCCTACGTCGACGCGCGGGGCGCCGCCCGCAACCTGCGCGCCGAGGGCGGCCGTTCCTTCGACCAGGTCCGGGGCGCCGCCCGGCGGGCCTGGGAGGACCGGCTGGACGACGTACGCGCCCGGGGCGGCAGCGACACCCTGCGCCGTACGTTCTACTCGTCGCTGTACCGCTCGTTCCTCGCGCCCAACGTCGGCAGCGACGTCGACGGCCGCTACACCGGCTGGGACCAGAGGGTCCACCGTGCGCGGGGCTTCACCTACTACCAGAACTGGTCGCTGTGGGACACCTACCGCACCCAGTCCCAGCTGCTGTCGCTGCTGGCGCCGCGCGAGGCGCGGGACATGGCCGTCTCCGTCGTCACCATCGGCGAGGAGAGCGGCTGGCTGCCCAAGTGGGGTTACGGCACGGTCGAGACGAACATCATGACCGGCGACCCGGTCACGCCGTTCCTCACCAACGCCTACCAGCAGGGCCTGCTCACGGGCTACGAGGAGCGCGCCTACCGCGTGCTGCGCGAGAACGCCGACGGTGTGCCGCCCGCCGCTTCCCCGGCCGTGGGCCGCGAGGCCAACAAGGAATACCTGGCCGGCGGTTTCGCGCCCTACGTACCGGACCGCCCGCACGCCAAGCCCGGTGACTCGGACTACGACCACGGCGCCTCCGCCACCCTGGAGTACGCCCTGTCGGACGCGATGCTCGGCGCGATGGCCCGCGACCTCGGCCATGCCGCGGACGCCGCCCGCTACGCCGCGCGCGCCCAGAACTACCGCCGGATCTTCGACGCCTCGACCGGCTTCTTCCGCGCCCGGGACACCTCCGGCGCCTTCACCGGGCCCGCGGACCCGGCCCGCGGCGAGGGTTTCCACGAGGGCACCGCATGGCAGTACCAGTGGCTCGTGCCGCAGGACCTGCCCGGCATGGTCGGCCTCATCGGCGGCACCCGGGCGGCCAACGACCGGCTGGACTCCTTCTTCGCGTATGAGCAGGTGCGGCAGGACCCCGCGAAGACCGCCCGCGAGGTCTGGGTCAACGGCCCGTACGACTACTACAACGCGGACAAGTACAACCCGCAGAACGAGCCCGACCTGATCGCCCCGTACACCTACCTCTCCACCGGGCAGCCCTGGAAGACCACCGACGTGGTGCACGCCGCGCTGACCCTCTTCACCGACGCCCCGACCGGGATGACCGGCAACGACGACCTCGGGACCATGTCCGCCTGGAACGTGCTGTCGTCCATCGGCCTCTTCCCGGTCCAGCCCGGCTACGACACCTGGGGCCTGTCCACGCCCGTCTTCGACCGGGTCGACCTCACCCTCGACCGCCGCTACTACCCGCACGGTTCCCTCACGGTGACGGCTCCGGGCACGTCGGACTCCAGCCGCTACATCCGCTCGGCCCGCGTCGACGGCTCCCCCTACGGCCGGACGTATCTGACGACGCGGGACCTGCGGGGCATGCGGTCGCTCGCGTTCACGGTCGGCGCCGAACCGTCCCCCTGGGGGACGGGCGCCCAGGACGGGCCGCCCGCGCTCGGCTGACCCTCGCCCGGCGGCCGCCGGAACATGCCGTGAAGTGGAGCAATGACCGGTGTGCCGTGCCGCGGCACAGCAGGCTGGGACGCTGTCCAGGTCGTGTGACAGGAGTCCCAGGTGCCAAGCCCGCACAGGCCGAACGGTCCGGCATGCCGTCCGCCCGCACGCAGCGCCCGCCCCGCGGCCGCCGCGTGCGGTGCGTCCACGCCCGGCGGTGGCGGGTGAGGCACGAGCGTGGCGGCCGGTGGCCGGCGGGCGGCACCTCCACGGGACGCCAGCTGTCGGCGCCGCCGCTGTGGCTGCGATGGCTCCCGGTCCTGTACGTGGTGGCCCTGCTGCTGCTGGAACCGCTCACGCCCGTGGAGTGGCCGGTGAGCTTCGTGCTGGTCGCGCTGCCTCTGGTGGCGGCCTTCGCCCACGGCACCCTCGTCGTAGCCGCCACCACGGTCTTCGCCCTCCTGCTGGAAGGGGTGCTGGCCGGCACGCCGTGCTGCGCGGGCCGGGAGGTCGGCTACCTGTGGGACCGCCACTACGTGGCCGCCTACGTCTGCACCGTCCTGGTCGGCACCCTCGCCACGCTCCTGGCCGCCCACCGCGTCCGCCGCGAGCGCACCCTGGCCGATGTGCGCTTCGTGGCGGAGATCGCCCAGCGGGTCCTGCTCCGGCCGGTACCGCACCGGATCGGCAACCTCCTGCTGGAGAGCCTGTACCTGTCCGCCGCCGCCGAGGCGCGCATCGGCGGTGACCTCTACGAGGCCGTGCCCACCCGCTACGGGGTCCGGCTGCTCATCGGTGACGTCCGCGGCAAGGGCCTGCCGGCCGTCGAGACCGCGGCCGCCCTGCTCGGCGCGTTCCGCGAGGCGGCGCACGACGAGCCCGATCTCCCGGCCCTGGCGGGCCACGTGGAGACGAGCATGGACCGCAGGGCGATGCTGCTGGGGGGCAACGAGGCCGTGGAACGGTTCGTCACCGCCGTCTTCGCGGAGATCCCGGCGGACGGCCGCGTCGTACGCGTCGTCAACTGCGGCCATCCGCCCCCGCTGCTCATCCGGCCGGGCGAGCTGCGCGAGCTGGACTCGGGTCACTCGGCGCCCCCGCTGAACCTGGGCATGCTGCTCGGGGAGCCGTACCACGTGGACGTCTACCCCTTGCGTCCCGGCGACCAGCTCCTGCTGTACACGGACGGCATCACGGAGACACGGGACGAGAACGGCTCGTTCTATCCCCTGCTGGAGCGCCTGCGTTCGTGGGAGGTGCTGGCGCCCCGGGAGCTGCTCGACCGTCTCCACCACGACCTGCTGGACTACAGCCACCACCGCCTCGACGACGACACCGCCGCCCTGGTCGCGTGCCTGACGGAGAGTGAGCCGCCGGTGCCGCCCGCCGACCGCTGACGGGGCGGCGGGCGACGGGCGGCGGGCACGAGGCCCGGGCCGGCGGGAGAGCGGACGCCGGCCGCCGCGGCCCGCAGCCCCGCGGCGGGTGACGTCCTGGTGCCGTGCGCGCTCGCCGCGGGGCGTCAGCGGCCGGCCACGCTGACCGCCGCGCCGGCGGCGGTGGAGCAGGTGAACAGCACGCACGCGCAGACGGCGTGGCGTCTGAGCAGGGTGCGCCGCAGGGCCGTGTAGCGGGCCTCGTACTCGCCGCGCAGGCGCTTGGCCCGGTCGGCGGTGACCTGAAGCGCCTGCCGGGTCAGCCCGAGGCGCTGCTCGGTGTAGTGCCGGGTGAGGTCTTCGGCCTGCCCGGTGGTCAGCCAGGACAGCCGGGCGCACAGGGCCGCCGCCTCACGCTGTGCCTGGTCCAGCTCGGCCTGGAGCAGGAGATAGCCCTCGACCTCGTTGGCGAGCCGGCCGGACTGCTGCTCCGGTGGGCCGCCGGGGTGGTTCGGCGACGTCACGCCCGGTCGCCTTCGCTGCCCGTCGGCTCCACGGCGTCGCGCTTGCCGACGTTCGTCTCGTACTCGTGCTGGGCGATCTCGGGGTGGTGCAGGTCGAACGCCGGGGATTCGCTGCGGATGCGTGGCAGGGTGAGGAAGTTGTGCCGCGGCGGCGGGCAGGAGGTCGCCCACTCCAGCGAACGGCCGTAGCCCCACGGGTCGTCGACGCCGACCGGCTTGCCGTACTTGGCCGTCTTCCACACGTTGTAGAGGAACGGCAGGATCGACAGGCCCAGCACGAACGAGCCGATGGTCGACACCGTGTTCAGCGCGGTGAAGCCGTCGGCCGCCAGGTAGTCGGCGTACCGGCGCGGCATGCCCTCGGCGCCCAGCCAGTGCTGCACGAGGAAGGTGGTGTGGAAGCCGACGAACAGGGTCCAGAAGGTGATCTTGCCGAGGCGCTCGTCGAGCATCTTGCCGGTGAACTTCGGCCACCAGAAGTGGAAGCCGGAGAACATCGCGAACACCACGGTGCCGAACACCACGTAGTGGAAGTGCGCCACCACGAAGTACGAGTCGGAGACGTGGAAGTCCATCGGGGGCGAGGCGAGGATGACGCCGGTCAGGCCGCCGAAGAGGAAGGTGACGAGGAAGCCCGTCGCCCAGAGCATCGGGGTCTCGAAGGAGACGCTGCCCTTCCACATGGTGCCGATCCAGTTGAAGAACTTCACCCCGGTCGGGACGGCGATCAGGAACGTCATGAAGGAGAAGAACGGCAGCAGCACGGCACCCGTGACGAACATGTGGTGCGCCCACACCGTCACGGACAGACCGGCGATGGAGATGGTCGCGGCCACCAGGCCCATGTAGCCGAAGACCGGCTTGCGGGAGAACACCGGGATGACCTCGGTGATGATGCCGAAGAACGGCAGCGCGATGATGTACACCTCCGGATGCCCGAAGAACCAGAAGAGGTGCTGCCACAGCAGCGGCCCTCCGTTGGCGGCGTCGTAGACGTGGGCACCGAACTGCCGGTCCGCCTCCAGGGCGAACAGGGCAGCCGCCAGCACCGGGAAGGCCAGCAGGACGAGCACGGCGGTCAGCAGCACGTTCCAGGTGAAGATCGGCATGCGGAACATCGTCATGCCCGGCGCGCGCATGCAGATGATGGTCGTGATGAAGTTGACCGCGCCGAGGATCGTGCCGAAGCCGGAGAAGGCCAGGCCCATGATCCACACGTTCGCGCCGATGCCGGGGGTGCGGATCGCGTCCGACAGGGGCGGGTAGGCGAACCAGCCGAAGTCGGCGGCGCCCTGCGGGGTGAGGAAGCCGCCGACCGCGATGAGCGAGCCGAACAGGTACAGCCAGTAGGCGAACATGTTCAGCCGCGGGAAGGCGACGTCGGGCGCGCCGATCTGCAGCGGCATGATCCAGTTGGTGAAGCCCGCGAACAGCGGCGTCGCGAACATCAGCAGCATCACGGTGCCGTGCATCGTGAACGCCTGGTTGTACTGCTCGCTCGAGAGGATCTGCAGGCCCGGCCGGGCCAGTTCGGCGCGGATGAGCAGCGCCATGACGCCGGCGATCAGGAAGAAACCGAACGACGTCGACAGGTACAGCGTGCCGATCGTCTTGTGGTCCGTGGTCGTCAGCCACTTGACGACGACCTCGCCGCGGCGCTGGCGCCGTAGCGGCAGCTCGTCCTGGTAGTAGGACCCCGCTTCCGCGGGTCCCTGGGGTTGGTTGAGGATACTCACGAGCCCTGTGTCTCCCGATACTCGCCGTTCGCCCGGTCGGTCACCCGCCATCCTCGCGGTACGGCAGCGGGGCGGACGCCCTGAGCGGCCGATACTGGGCCGAACGCGTGACGCTCACACACGGACGGAGTAGTCCCGCGTGCTGGTGCGGACGCCGCGGCCCGGGGCCGGCGGAGCGGGTCAGGCGGCGGGGCGGGTCAGGCGGCGGGGCGGAGCGTGAAGACCTGGTCGAGGCCGACGAGGTTGAGGACGCGCAGCAGGGCGGGCGGTACGGCGGCCAGGACGATGTCGGCGTCGGCGGCCTGGGCGTGCTGGCGTGCGGCGAGCAGGGCGGTGATGCCCGTGGAGTCGCAGAACTCCAGGCCGGACAGGTCGAGGACCAGGCACTGGCCCGGCCTCAGGACGAGGTTGCCGACCCGGCGCCTGAGGTCGGCGGCCTGGGCGTAGTCGAGTTCGCCGCGCACGCCGAGGACGGGTCCGGCGGCGGCGTCGTGGTGGGTGATGTGCAGCGGGGTCATCGTGGGTGATTCGTAGCCGTGAGGGTGTCGGACGGGTGTGCGGGGACGCCGAGCGCGAGGAGGGCGGTGTCGTCGTCGAGGCCGTCCCCGAACCCGTCCAGCAGGCCGGTCAGCGCGCCGATGACCGCGTGCGGAGCGGCGGGCGCGTGCGCCGCGGCGAAGGCGAGCAGCGCCTCCTCGCCGTACAGGCCGTCGCGGGTGGGGCCGGTACGGGCCTCGGTGAGGCCGTCGGTGTAGAGCAGGAGGGTGTCGCCGGGGGCCAGGGTGGTCGTCGCGGTGGTGAAGGGGGCCCTGGGCAGGGCGCCGACGAGCAGTCCGCCGGGCGTGGGCAGATACTCCGCCCGGCCGTCGGCCCGCAGGACGAGCGCCGGCGGGTGGCCGCCGGAGCCCAGGCGTACGACGGTGTGCCCGTCGTCCCCGCCGGGTTCCAGGATGCCGAACAGGCAGGTGCAGTAGCGGGGGTCGCCGCCGGCCGTGTACCGCTCGTGCAGGACGGCGTTGAGCGTGGTCAGCGCGGAGTGGGGCTCGGGGTCGTGCAGGGCGGCGGCGCGCAGGGTGTAGCGGGTCAGCGAGGTGAGGGAGGCGGCCTGGGGCCCCTTGCCGCACACGTCGCCGAGGAAGAACGCCCACCGGCCGCCGCCGATGGGGAACAGGTCGTAGAAGTCGCCGCCGAGCTGGTCGGAGGAGGCGGTGTGGTAGTAGACGGCCGTCTCCAGTCCGGGCACCGAGGGCAGCGTGTCGGGCAGCAGGGACTTCTGGAGCACGGCGAGGGCGTCGGCCAGCCGCCGGCGGTCGGCCTCGGCCTGCCGGCGGGCCTCCTCCGCCTCGGCCCGGGCGCGTTCCGCCTCGGCGCGGGCGCGTTCCGCCTCGGCGCGGGCGCGTTCGGCGTCCTGGCGGCGGCGCAGCAGTTCCTCTTCGTAGGCGCGCCGGTCGGAGGCGTCGAAGACGGTCGTGCGGATCAGCAGGGGCTCGCCCTCGCTGCCGTGCTTGACCGCGGAGGACACCAGCACGGGCAGCCGGCCGCCGTCCCGTTTCTTCAGCTCCAGGGCGATGCCGCGCAGCTCGCCCTGCATGCGCAGCAACGGGGCGAAGTGCGTCTCGTGGTAGAGCCTGCCGCCGACGGTCAGCAGATCGGCGAAGCGCGTGCGCCCCACGACGTCCGCGCGTTCCAGCCCCAGCCAGTCCAGCAGGGTGGTGTTGATCTTGGCGATGGTGCCGTCCATCAGCGTGGACAGGTAACCGCAGGGCGCCGCCTCGTACAGTTCCTCGGCGCTGTCCTCCAGCAGTGCGGTGAAGACCGCGTCGGTGGCCGTCTCCTCACCCGTCTCCGACGGCTCGGGCACTCCGCCCGTACGGCACATCACGGCAGGTCCGCCAGGAAGTCGAGGACGGCCTGCGCGGTGGCCTCCGGGGCGCTGAGCTGGGGGCAGTGGCCGGTGGCGGGCAGGGTGACCAGGCGGGAGGCGGGAATCGCGGCGTGCACGTAGGCGCCGACCTCCCGAGGTGCGATGGCGTCCTGGGCGCACTCCAGTACCAGGGTCGGCACGCGCACGCCCGCCAGGTCGCCGCGGCTGTCGGTCAGGAACGTGGTGCGGGCGAAGACCCGGGCGATGTCGGGGTCGGTGGCGCAGAAGCTGTTGGTCAGCTCCTGGCCCAGCTCCGGGCGGTCGGGGTTGCCCATGATCACCGGGGCCATCGCCGAGGACCAGCCCAGGTAGTTCGACTCCAGGGACGCCAGCAGCTCGTCGATGTCCTCCGCGCTGAACCCGCCGCGGTAGCCGTCACCGTCGATGTAGCAGGGCGAGGGCGCCACCATCACCAGCGCCCCGATCCGCTCCGGCACCGCCCGCGCCGCCAGCACCCCCACCATGGCACTGACCGAGTGCCCCACGAACACCGCGCGCTCCAGTTTCAACGCCTCGCAGACCTCGACCACGTCCCGGGCGTACCCCTCCAGGGAGGAGTACCGCTCCTCGTTCCACGACGCCAGGTCCGAGCCGCCGGAGCCGACGTAGTCGAACAGCACCACCCGGTAGCGCTCGGCCAGCGCCGGCACGATCAGCCGCCACATGTTCTGGTCACAGCCGAACCCATGCGCAAGCACCACCACCGGGCGGCCCTCGGGACCGATGACCGTCACGTTGTTCCTGCGCTGGATGTCCATGCCGACCATCTTCCCAGTCGGCCGGGGCTCGCGGCACAGGGGGGTCCGCCGGGCGGGGCGGCGGGCCGTCCGGCGGCGCGCGGGACGTGTCCGGAACGCGGCGAGCGCTGCGGCGAAAGGCTGACACGCCATAACCCGAACGATCCATTCGCGTTTGCCCTACTGCGGGCGCCCGCCCGCACATGGAGTGGAGGGCAGGGAGCCTATGAAACGGGTCACCCGGAACAGTGTGATCGCCGTCGTCGCCGCCTCGGGCGCGCTGACCGTGACAGCACCCGCGTACGCGGGCTCGGCGGCCGACGCCTCCGCGGACAACTCGCCGGGTGTGGTGTCCGGCAACGGGATCCAGCTGCCCGTGCACGTCCCGGTCAACGTCTGCGGCAACACGGTGAACGTGGTGGGGCTGCTCAACCCGGCCGCGGGCAACAGCTGCGCCAACAAGGACGCCGTGCGGGACCACGCGGAACCGGCCGGACAGCAGACGTCCGGGCAGCAGACGGCGGGACAGCAGGCCTCCGGACAGCACACGGGCGGGGCCTCGGCCGGCGCCGCGGTGGCGGGGTCCGCCGGTGTGGTCTCCGGCAACGGGATCCAGCTGCCCGTCGACCTCCCGGTCAACGTCAGCGGCAACACGGTGAACGTGGTCGGCATCGCCAACCCGGTGTTCGGCAACCAGTCGGTCAACGGGGGGCCCGACGAGCCGGTCCGTGCCACCCCCGAGCGGCCCGCCGTGCCCCGGACGCCGCAGGCTCCGCCGGAGGAGCACGTCCCCGCGGCGCCCGAGGTCCACACCGCGACGCCGCAGGCGCCGCGGACCTCGTCCTCGCTCGCCCACACGGGCGCGGAGGGCACGCTGTCCGCCGGTGTCGCCGGCGGGGTGCTCCTGCTGGGCGGCGTGGCCCTGTACCGGCAGGCGCGCACCCGGAAGTCCGGCTGACGCCGGCAGCGGCCGACGGCGCGGCGGAAGGCCCCGGCGACGATGCCCGCCGGGGCCTTCCGCGGCCCGGGCCGGCCCGGGGAGGCCCGGGGAGGCGGTGTAGCGTCCGGACATGACTCGGTTGCGTACGGTCCGGCTGCCCGCCGATGTGCCGGCTTCCGCGGTGTCCGTCGACGGCACGCGGAAGGTCCTGCGGCCCAACGCCGACGGGAGCACCACCGTGGAGTTCGCCGGCATCCTGCGCGTGAACGGCGTGCCCGTCCTCTCCCCCGGCCAGCTGCTGTCGCTGTGGAGCGGGCGGGCCCTGGTGGAGTACGAGGTGGCCGACGCGACGCTGCGCGCGGACGACGCGATGCCGGTGAGCGACAAGGCGCGCTTCGGCGCGTACACGGTGGGCGCGGACACCGCGAGCAAGGTGCGGGAGCTGGGCCATCCGGCCGAGAAGGTCCCGGCGGTGCTGGAGACGATGCGCCGGCAGTTCGCCACGGACGGCCTGCGCCATGCCCGCAACGAGGCGGGACGGACCTATCTGGCCGAGGTGGACGGCATCCTGAAGGAGATGATCGCCGCATGGCGGCGGGCCCTCGCCTTCGAGTGGGGCGACGACGAGGACTGAGAGGGCTGAGGCGGCCGCCGCGCGCCCGGCCCGGCCGCGCGGCTCGGTCAGACCGGGGCTTCCGGGGCTTCCGGAGGAGCGGGGGCGGCCCGGTCGGCCGACCGCTCGGCACGCTCGGCCCGGGCCAGCAGGCGGGCCCGGACGCGCGGCCACCAGAACAGGTCACCGAGGAGCAGCGCGACCACCAGCCAGGACACGACCGCCTCGCCGGCCGGGCCGCTGAGGGTGTCGTGCCCGGCGAGGGCGACCGCGAGCGCGGTGATCGGCAGGATCACCCACCGGCGCAGCCGGTCCTCCGCCGCGGCCCGGCGCAGGGCGTCGGCGTACCGGGCGACCGCGGGCGCCAGCCGGGAGTCCGGGACGTCCTCGCCCCCGCGGGTGGCGCGCACCACCGCCGCCCGGGCGGCGGTGTCCAGGGTCCGGGCCTCCGGCCAGAGCCGGCTCATCCGGCGCGGCACCCGGATGCCGGAGAACACGCCGAGCACGACCAGGACGACGGCGGCGCCCGCCCACGATCCCGACTCCACGAGCACGAGGGCGCCGGAGGAGGCACCGGTGGCGAGGCCGGTGCTCAGGGCCCTGCGCACCGGCCCCCCTTGCCAGACCCAGCCCGGGACGAGGAGCATCCGCCCAGGTTCACGGCCACCGGCCGCGGGCGCAATGACCGTACCGGCGCGTCGGCCGGGCGATGCGCCGGACACCTCGGCGCCGGGGTGCGGGCCCGGACACGGGCCCGGACACGGGCGTCAGCGCATCGCGAAGTCCTCCCAGGTGAAGCCCGGCGCGACGACGCACACCACCAGCGCCGGCTCGTCCCCCGCGGGGCGGGCGGTCTGCCAGTCGCCGCCGGGCACGGCGGCGAACAGCACCTGGCCGGCGGCGGCGTCGGGGCCCAGCGTCACCGTGACGGCGGCCGCGTCGTCGTCGGGCTGCGGCGCCCGGGTCAGGGAGAGGGGGCCGCCGGCCTGCCACAGCCAGAGTTCCTCCGCTGCCACGGTGTGCCAGCGCGAGGACTCGCCCGGCGCGAGGAGGTAGTGCACGGCCGTGCCCGCCGCCCGCTCGCCCCGTGCTGTGGTGACCGACTCGCCCGCCTCCCACAGCCGCCGGTACCAGCCGCCCTCGGGGTGGGGTTCCAGGGCCAGTTCCGCCGCCGCCGGCGGTCTCGACGCGCCGCCGCCGTCCCGCTGTGCCGTCATCGGCCCTCCTCGCCTTCCGGCCGGCCCCCGCGGGTCACCGGGCGGGCAGGCTCTCGCGCATCGCCGCGGCGGTGCCGGCCGGGTCGTAGTCCTCGGGTACGCCCGGGACCAGGATGATGTCGCCCTCGATGTGCCGCGAGCGCAGGGGCGCGATCTCCTGGTACGCCGGTGAGTCCCACCAGGCGCGGGCCTGCTCCATGCCGGGGAAGCCGATCACGACGACGTGCCCGGGCCAGCCGCCCTCCACCACCTCGTGCGCGGCGGCGTGGACGAGGAAGCGGCCGCCGTAGGGCTCGAAGGTGGCGGGGATGCGCTCGATGTACTCGGCGATGTCCGGGTGCGGAGCGGCCTCCTGCAGGTGGGCTATCGCGTATGCGGGCATGGCACGGCGTCCTTCCGGTGGTTCGGTCGTCCGGTCTTCCGGTGGTCGTTCTGCCTACGCCGGTGATCCTGGCACGAGGGCTGCCGCCGGGGCGATGACCTTTCGGGTAATGGCCGGTCCCGCGCCGGTGCGGAACGGTCATGGAGGGTCATGACGTGGGGCCTGTGACGGGGGGCGTGCGGGGCTGAACGGTACCGTTGAGCTGCGGTGTCGGGTCGGGGTGATGACGACTCGGGACCAGCAGTGCTAGAAAGGCCCGATGAGGACCCGATTTGCCCGGCTTCGCGGTATATCGTGGCGGCCCCTGGCGGCGAAGAGCCCGCGCAGCGTCGCCGGGCAGATGTTCCTCCTGCAAGTGGCGCTGGTGGTGCTGCTGGTGGGCTTCGCCGTGCTCGCCCTCGTCCTTCAGTCCCGGCGGGACACCGGCGCCGAGGCCAGGCGCCGTTCGGTGGCCGTCGCGGAGACCTTCGCCCACTCCCCGGGCCTCCTGGCCGCGCTGGACTCCCCCGATCCCACCAAGGCGCTCCAGCCGCGGACCGAGGCGGGGCGCAAGCTCGCGGGTGTCGACTTCATCGTCGTCATGGACACCCACGGCATCCGCTACACCCATCCCCTGCCCGACCGGATCGGCAAGCGGTTCGTGGGCACCATCGGCCCGTCGCTGGCCGGACGGGTCTACACCGAGAGCGTGCGCGGACCGCTCGGCCAGGAGGTGCAGGCCACCGTTCCCGTCAAGGACACGCACGGCAAGGTCGTGGCCCTCGTCTCCGCCGGGCTGAAGGTCAAGAACGTCACCAACCAGGTGGACCGCCAGCTGCCGATCATCGTGTCGGCCGGGGCGGGCGCGCTCGTGCTGGCCACCGGCGTCACGGCCCTGGTGGGACGGCGGCTGCGGCGGCAGACGCACAGCCTGGCCCCCGACGAGATGACCCGCATGTACGAGCACCACGACGCGGTGCTGCACTCCGTGCGCGAAGGGGTGCTCATCCTGGGCGACGACGGGGTGCTGCTGCTCGCCAACGACGAGGCGCGCAGGCTGCTGGAGCTGCCCCCGGACGTCGAGGGCAGGCACGTGTCGGAGCTGACGGCCCTGGAACCGGAGATGGTCGCCCTGCTCACCTCCGGCCGGGAGGCCACCGACGAGGTGCACTTCGCCGGGCCCCGGCTGCTGGCGGTCAACCAGCGGCCCACGGACCGCGGCGGCGGCCCCAAGGGCACGGTGATCACCCTGCGCGACTCCACCGAGCTGCAGGCCGTATCCGGCACCGCCCAGGTCGCCCGGGACCGGCTCAAGCTGCTGTACGACGCCGGACTGGGGATCGGGACCACCCTCGAGGTGACCCGCACGGCCGACGAACTCGCCCGGGTCGCCGTCCCGCGCTTCGCCGACTTCGTCACCGTCGACCTGGCCGACGCCGTGCTGCACGGCGAGGAACCCGCCCCCACGGCGACCGGGATGCGGCGCGTCGCCGTGGCCGGCGTCCGCGACGACCACCCGCTGTACGAGAAGGACCGCCTGATCGACTTCCTGCCGTCCACCCCGCAGGGGCGGGGCTACGGCACCGGCCGGTCCGAGCTGGTGGCCGACCTGTCGACCGCGGCGGACTGGCGCGCACAGGACCCGCAGCGCACCGAGGAGATCGTCGGCTACGGCATCCACTCCCTCATCGCGGCCCCCATCCAGGCCCGGGGCGTGGTACTGGGCCTGGCCAATTTCTGGCGGGCCAAGGAGCACCCCCCGTTCGACGAGGAGGAGCTGTCCCTGGCGGAGGAGCTGGTGGCACGCGCCGCCGTCAGCATCGACAACGCCCGCCGGTACGCCCGCGAGCACGCCCTGGCAGTCACCCTCCAGCGCAGTCTGCTGCCCCGGGCGCTGCCACCGCAGAGCGCCCTGGACGTCGGTTACCGCTACCTGCCCGCGCAGTCGGGGGTCAGCGGCGACTGGTTCGACGTCATCCCGCTGCCCGGCAGCCGGGTGGCCCTGGTCGTCGGGGACGTGGTCGGGCACGGCCTGCACGCGGCCGCCACCATGGGCCGGCTGCGGACGGCGGTCCACAACTTCTCCACGCTGGACCTGCCGCCCGACGAACTGCTGAGCCGGCTCGACGACCTGGTCGGCCGCATCGACCAGGACGAGGCGAGCACCGGGTCCGCGGCGGCCGTCGTCGGCGCGACCTGCCTGTACGCCATCTACGACCCGCTGACCCGGCGCTGCGCCATGGCCCGCGCGGGCCACCTGGCGCCCGCGCTGGTCGGCCCGGACGGCGGTGTCGTCTTCCCCGACCTGCCCGCCGGGCCGCCGCTGGGCCTGGGGGGCATGCCGTTCCAGACGGCCGAGCTGACCCTCGCCGAGGGCACCCAGCTCGTCCTGTACACCGACGGCCTCATCGAGGACCGCACCCGCGACCTGGACGTGGGCATGGATCTGCTGGCCGACGCGCTGGCGGGCCATCCCGACCGGCCACCGGACGAGAGCTGCCAGGCCGTCCTGGACGAGCTGCTGCCGGAGCGGCCCCAGGACGACGTCGCCCTGCTCATCGCCCGCACCCGCGCGCTGCCCGCGGACCGGTTCGCCGAATGGGACGTACCGCCCGACCCGGCGGCCGTGGCCGGGGTGCGGCTCGCGGCGACCGGCCGCCTCGACGAGTGGGGCCTGGGCGACCTCGCCTTCGGCATGGAGCTGGTGCTCAGCGAGCTGGTCACCAACGCCATCCGGTACGGCGGCGAGCCGATCCACGTCCGGCTGATCCGTGACCGGACGCTGATCTGCGAGGTGGCGGACGGCAGCAGCACGTCGCCGCACCTGCAGTACGCCGCGTCGACCGACGAGGGCGGCCGCGGCCTGTTCCTGGTGTCCCAGCTGACTGAGCGCTGGGGCACCCGCTACACGCCGCAGGGCAAGGTCATCTGGGCCGAGCTGGCGCTGCCGGACGCCCCCTGAGCGTCACGCCACGCCGCTCTCCCACCACCAGGAGCCGGAGCCGTAGGAGGCGTACTGCACCCGGCTGTCCACGTGCTGCCAGGAGTGCGTGTAGGCCTCGAGGCCGGAGAACCCGCAGGTCTCGGCGATCCGGTAGACCTGCGCGGTGGAGTGGCCGGAGACCACGATGTCGGCGGCGACGCCGTAGAGGTGCATGCTGTTGGACGCGCCGCCCACGGCCGCGTTGTGGGAGATGCTGCGGAAGCCGGAGTTGACGGTGATCGCGCTGTTGCCCGCCTTCCTGCGCACCGCCTCCAGCTTGTACATCAGCCGCCGCACGTTCTCCTTGACCTGGGCCGCGCCCACCTTGCCGCCGCCGAATCCGGAGCCGTCGGAGGAGTGGAACTCGGTGAACTCGAAGTGGGCGGTCGAACCGTCGCCGCTCTCCAGGCCGTTGAGCGCGCTCTGCGTGGCCGGGCCGGCGACGCCGTCCGCGGTCAGCCCGTAGGCGGACTGGAAGCGCTTGACCGCGGCGGCCGTCGCGGGACCGAACGAGCCGTCCCAGGAGAGGTACGTCTGCTGCGCGCTCGCGGCGGCCCAGCCGCCCACGCGGATCTGCAGCTCCGTCACGTCCGCGCCGGACAGGCCCTGCTGGAGCGTGCGGGACCAGCCGTAGGCCCCGGCCGGGCCCGCCCACCCGAGGTCGGCGGCCACCAGGCCAGCCGCGGCCGCGATCCCCGCCGCACCGCGCAGCAGGGTACGGCGGTCCGGGCCCGGGGCGCCGGTGCGTCGTGTGGTTCCTCGCGTGTCCATGGAGAACTCCTTCGCCGGGATGCGGGGGTGCTGGGATGCGGCGGTGCGGCGGTGCTTGGGCTGCGGGGGTACGGCCCCTCGCGCGGAGGGGAGGTTGACGCGCGTAAACCGTAGAGGGACCGACCGGTCCGCCACAACGGTGCGAACGGGGCCGCGGCGGACGGCAGCCGGGGCTGCCATACCGAACACCGCCCGGCGGCGCAACCCCTCGGAATGCGCCACGTGGTGCGCGTGCTGTGGGGCCCGCCGCCATACCGCCGGCCGGCCGCGTGACCCTACGGTGCCGGGCACCGGGCCGCTCCCGCCGAGCGCGGGGCCCGGTGCCACCCCATGTCGCCGAGGGAGCCGCCATGCTGTCGTCGCCGTACCGAAGAGTCCGCGCTCCGCTGCCGGTCAGCCCGCCCGCAGGTCACTCCTCCCGTCCGGCGCGGCGCGGGTGGCGGTGGGCGCTGTCCCGGCTGGTGGCCGTCGTGGCCCTGGTGCTGGGCGCCGCGCTGAGCGGTCCGGTACCGGCCGCCCACGCGGCGGTCGGCCTGACCCGCGTCACCGGGTTCGGCACCAACCCCGGCGCGCTGAACATGTACGTCTACCGGCCCGCGTCCCTGTCCGCGAGCCCGGCGGTGGTGCTGGCGCTGCACGGCTGCACCCAGGACGCCCAGGGCTACGCCGACAACTCCGGGCTGCCCCGGCTCGCCGACCGCTACGGATTCCTGGTGGTGTTCGCGGAGACCACTTCCGCCAACAACTCCAGCAAGTGCTTCAACTGGTTCCAGAGCACGGACAACCGCAGGGGCCAGGGGGAGGCCGCCTCGCTCCAGCAGATGGCCGCGCACGCCGTCACCGCCTACGGCGCCGACGCCGGGCGGGTCTACGTCACCGGTCTGTCCGCCGGCGGCGCCATGACGTCGGTGATGCTCGCCGCCTACCCGGACGTCTTCCGCGCCGGTGCGGTCGTCGCCGGGCTGCCGTACGACTGCACCAAGGACACCAGCCCCTACACGTGCATGAACCCGGGAGTCGATCTGTCCCCGGCCCAGTGGGCGCAGCGGGTCCGCGACGCCTTCCCGTCGTGGTCCGGGGCGTGGCCCCGGGTCGCGATCTGGCACGGCGACCAGGACACCACCGTCGTACCGCGCAACGCCGACGAGCTGCGGGACCAGTGGACAGCCCTGCACGGCCTGTCCCAGACGCCCACCCGCACCTCCGTCATCGGCGCGGACTCCACCCGGCACGAGGAGTACCTCGCGGGTGACGGCTCGGTGGCCGTCGAGGTGGACCGGGTGCCGGGCATCGGGCACGGCACCCCGGTCGACCCGGGCAGCGGGACCGAGCAGTGCGGCAGCACCGGTGCCGCGTACTTCCTGGACTCCATCTGCTCCAGCTACTGGATCAGCCGGTTCTTCGGTCTGGACGGGCCGGGTTCCGGTCCCCAGCCCGGTTCGCTGCCCGCGCCCGGCGGTCTGGCCGTGACCGGGTCCACCACCGGCAGCATCAGCCTGAGCTGGAACGCGGTCGCCGGTGCCGCCGGCTACACCGTGCACCGCGACGGCGCCCCGGTCGCCACGACGAGCACGACGTCGTACACCGACACCGGACTGGCCGCGGGCTCCTCGCACACCTACGCGGTGGCCGCCCGCGACGCCGGCGGCACGGCGGGACAGCTGTCGGCCGCGGTCACCGCGCGGACCACCGGCGGCGCGGCGGTCTGCTGGACGGCCACCAACTACGCCCACGTCCAGGCGGGCCGGGCCACCACCAGTGGTGGCCACGCCTACGCCAAGGGCTCCCAGCAGGACATGGGTCTGTACAACGTGTTCGTCACCCACACCTTGAAGGAGTCGCCCACCGGCTGGTTCACGGTCGCGGACGGAGCCTGCCCCTGACACCCGGCCGGTCCCGCCGACGTGGCGGGACCGGCCGCGCCTCACCTTTCGACCACCTCGGTACCGCCCCCTCGCCCACCGCACACGCCCACCGCACACCCGTCCCCCGCACAGTGGAGAGCAGCCCATGGCCCTGCCGCACGGCATCGTCCCGTCCCCGATCACCCGCGTCCGTCTCGGCGCCGTCGCCCTGGCCGCCGCCGCGGCGCTGCTTCCCGTACCGGCCGCGGGAGCCGCTCCGGCCGCCGGTACCGCACCGGCCTCCGGTCCCGCCGCCGCCCACTGCGCCCGCGCCTCCGGGCTGCGCGTGCCCGGGGCGGAACGCCAGCAGGTCGACTGCCTGGACGAGCTGACCACCGCGGGCACGGTCGCCTCCGGGCACACCGACCCGGCGGACTGGGCGGGTCTGACCCCGAAGGACCTGGCCGTGCCCAGCGGGGTCCCGGGCATCCAGATCGACGGCTACTTCCCCGACACCTCCACCACCAACACCGACCACGGCTGGAACCACGACGCCCAGTTCGTCCTCCGGCTGCCCGACCGCTGGAACGGCGGCCTGGTGGTGGCCGGCACCCCCGGCAACCGCGAGCAGTACGCCAACGACCGCGCCATCGCCGACTGGGTGCTCGCCCGCGGCTACGCCTACGCCGCCACCGACAAGGGAAACACCGGGCTCGCCTTCTACCGCGACGGCTCCCGGCCGGGCGACGCCGTGGCCGAGTGGAACAGCCGCCTCACCCAGCTCACCCGCGCCGCCCGCGCGGTGGTCGCCCAGCGCTACCACCGGCCCCCGGCGCGCACCCTGGCCACGGGCATGTCCAACGGCGGCTACCTGGTGCGCTGGCAGCTGGAGAACCATCCCGAGCTGTACGACGGCGGGGTCGACTGGGAGGGCACGCTCTGGCGCGCACAGGGCCCCAACCTGTTCACGTCCCTGCCGGCCGCCCTGCGGCACTACCCCGACTACGCGGCGGGCGGGCCCGGCGCCGAGGCGGCCGCCACGGCACTGCACCGCGCGGGCTTCCCGGCCGGCTCGGAGTTCCTGTGGCCGTTCCACCACCAGGTCTACTGGGACCTCACCCAGCGCGTGTACCGCGAGGAGTTCGACCCCGCCTACGACGGTGACACGGAAGCGGGTACGCCGTACTGCGCGACGGGCACCCCGGGCTGCGACGCGGACTACGACTACGCCGCCCGCCCGGACGCCGTCCACCGGGCCGTCGCACGCGTCGCCCTGACCGGGCGCATCGGCAAGCCGCTCATCACCGTGCACGGCACCCTCGACGTACTGCTGCCGATCAGCCAGGACTCGGACGTCTACGCCCGCATGGTCCGCGCGGCGGGCCGGGGCGGCCTGTACCGCTACTACCGGATCGAGGGCGGCACGCACACCGACGCGCTCGCCGACAGCTTCCCCGACCGGGTCCGGCCCCTGCTGCCCTGCCACCGCTCGGCGTTCACCGCCCTGGAGCGCTGGCTCGGCACCGGGCAGCGCCCGCCCGCGGACCACACCGTCGCCCGGCCGGCCGGCGCCGACCCGGCGGCCCTGCTCACCCGGTGCGCCCTCGACGAGCCGGCGGGCGACTAGGCCCTGCGCGTCGTAGGCGCCGGGCCGGGCAGGCGGTCGCCTCAGTGGACGGACAGTCCGCCGTCGACGAAGATCGCCTGCCCGGTGACGTAGGCGGAGGCCCGGCCGGCCAGGAAGACCGCCGCCCCGGCGAAGTCCTCGGCCAGGCCGTTGCGGCCGGCCATGGTGCGCGCGGCGAGGGCGGCCACCTGATCGGGGTCGGAGGACAGTCTGGCGTTGAGCGGGGTCATGACGAAGCCGGGCACCAGCGTGTTGCAGGTGACGCCGTGGGGGGACCAGGCCTCGGCCTGGGAGCGGGCCAGTGACTCCAGCGCTCCCTTGGAGACGCCGTACGCGCCGCTGTTCACGAACGCCCGGTGTGCCTGCTGGGAGGTGATGTGGATGATCCGCCCGAAGCCGCGTTCGGCCATGCCGGGCCCGAACCGCTGGCCCAGCAGGTAGGGCGCCTCCAGGTTGACGGCCATGGTGGCGTCCCACACCTCGTCGCTCAGCTCCCCCATCGGCGGCCGCAGGTTGATGCCGGCGCTGTTGACGAGGATGTCGGGCTCGCCGAACACCTCGGCCGCCCGATCCGCCGCCGCGCGCACCCCGTCCCGGGTGCTGAGGTCGGCGCTGACCCAGGCCGCCCGGCAGCCGTCCGCGACCAGTTCACCGACCGTCGCGGCCAGTTCGGCCTCCCTGCGGGCCACGATCACCACGCTCGCCCCCGCCCGGGCGAGTGCCCCGGCGACGGCCCGGCCGATGCCGGAGCTGCCGCCGGTGACCACGGCCACCCGGTCGTCCAGCGAGAAGAGGTCCGAGAGGTAGGCGCGCGAGGTCATGCCCGCACTGTAGTGCGCCCGCCCGGCGGGCCACTGAAGTGCCCACGTCAGGGTGGCCACAAGCGGAATGCGTAGTTCCGTGACATCGGTCACAACCGGCGGAGCCAATGACCCCCTCGCATAGTAGAAGGCGCTCTGCCGACATAAGGGACTTGTCCGGCTTGATGCCGAGCGTCGGCCGTACCGGACTCGACCCCGTTTCCGCCGCCCGGCCGGTGCACCCATGACGCCCCCGTGGCAGCGTTCCTGACGGAGCGGCAGATCGGGCCGGCGTCGGCGGGAGCCGGCCCGGCGCCGCGCGGCGGACGCCACGAGAACGATCACGCCTACGAGGACCGGTAGTACGAGGAGCCCTTTGCGCTCCTTGTGAAGGCGTCCTAAGAATGGCGATCCGCAGGACGTCTTCGCAGTTCACCGGCCGAGTCTGTGTGGAGCCAGCCGCACAGGGGGGCGCTCGCGATCACCTAGTGAGGTCACGCATGGGAACCCACCGCAAGAGCAGTCACCACCGGCGCATAGTCGTCGCCGCGGTCGCCGTGGCGGCCGTGGGCGTGCCCTCAGCCGCCATGGCCTGCGGCACCTGGCAGGACGGCGACGAGACCCGGCCCGTCAGCGTCCGGCAGATCGTGGCCACGCACTGGGGCGACGTGAGCGACTGGAACGCCGACCGGTACGAGCACCGGCGCCACCCCGCCGGCAGCACCACGACCGCCGCACCGGGCACGCTCGCCCCGACCACCCCGGCGGCCCCGAGCACCCCGGCGGCCCCCAAGACCTCGACCACCCCGGCGGCCGCCACGACTGCGGCCGCCGCTCCCAAGACTCCGGCGAGCAGCGCTCACACGGCAGCGCCCAGGCCGCGGCACACCGTGATCGTCCGCACCCCCCGGGCCACCGCCCCCGCCCCGGCCCCTACGAGCCCCTCGTCCCCTTCGGCGCCCTCGACGCCCTCGGCGCCCGCGGCCACCGCCACGCCCCCTGCCCCCGCCACCGCGTCCGGGGCCGTCGCCCGGGTGGTGGAACTCGTCAACGCCGAGCGCGCCAAGGTCGGTTGCCAGGCCCTGACCCTGAACGCGACCCTCTCCAAGAGCGCACAGGCGCACAGCGCGGACATGGCCGCCCACCAGAACATGTCGCACACCGGGTCCGACGGGTCGTCGCCGGGCACCCGGATCACGGCCGCCGGCTACCAGTGGTCGGCCTACGGCGAGAACGTCGCCTACGGCTACGCCACCGCGGAGGACGTCATGGCGGCCTGGATGTCCAGCCCCGGCCACAAGGCCAACATCCTCAACTGCGCGTTCGCGGAGATCGGCGTCGGCCTCGCCCAGCCCGGCGACTACTGGACGCAGGACTTCGCCACCGCCCGGTGACCGGCGGCGCCGGGTGCGTCGCGGCGGGAATCCCGCCCCTGCGTCCCACGCCTTCGACGCGGCGGAACACCCACAGCTGTGAATTGCATCTGGATTTATGCTGCTCGGCCCGTGCGTTTGTTAGATTGCGCAACTGTGCAACCGAGGTGAGGTGCCGCTTCACCTGCCCGTACACCCCCGCGCACGCCCGGCCGTACCCCCCGACGTCCGGCCTGACCGGGCCCGACCGTCCATGGGAGTGGGAGATGAGCGAACCGTGGGACGGCCCCGCCGGCCAGGCCACGCGCAGCCGCACCGCCCCGGTGCCGGGACAGCGCGCGGGTGAGGGCACCGGCGGGCGCGGCGGCGGACCTGGCGAGGGTGGCCCGCGCGGCGGCCGGGCGGCTTCCCCCGCTGGCGGCGGGACGCGGCGCGCCCGGCCGGCGGGGCGCGGGCGACGCGTGCTGAAGGTCGCCACGATCTGCCTGTCCCTGCTGGTGCTGGGCACGGCCGGGGTCGGCTGGTGGTTCTACCAGCACCTCAACGGCAACCTCAGCAGCGTGCCGCTGGACGGCAAGGGCGGCACGGAGAAGGCGGACGAGTTCGGCCGTACCCCGATCAACATCCTGGTGATGGGCTCGGACGGCCGGACCAGCAAGGCCGACTGCAAGCTGGGCGGCGGCTGTTCGCACACCGGTGTGCAGACCGGCAGCAACGCGGACGTGCAGATGGTGGTGCACATATCCGCCGACCGCTCCAACGCCACGGTGATGAGCATCCCCCGGGACACCATGACCAGGGTCCCGGCCTGCGAGGACAAGGCCACCAAACGCTCCACGGCCGGTTACTACGGGCAGATCAACAGCGCGCTGCAGTACGGCCCCGCCTGCCAGGTGGCCACGGTCCACAAGCTCACCGGCATCCCCATCGACCACTTCGTCAAGCTCGACTTCTCCGGTGTGGTCAAGATGTCCGACGCGGTCGGCGGTGTCTCCGTGTGCGTCACCGACGACGTCTACGACACCTACTCGCGCCTGAAGCTGTCCGAGGGCAGCCACACGCTCAAGGGCGTCGCGGCCCTGGAGTTCGTCCGCTCCCGGCACGGGTTCGGCGACGGCAGCGACCTGGGCCGTACGGTGTCGCAGCACATCTTCCTCAGCGCGATGATCCGCAAGTTCAAGAGCGCGGGCACCCTCACCGATCCCACGGCGGTCTACGACCTCGCCGACGCCGCCACCAAGGCGCTCACCGTGGACGACGGTCTCGGCACCGTGAAGAAGCTGATCGCGCTCGCGACCGACGTGAACAAGGTGCCCACCAAGCGGATGACCTTCACCACGATGCAGACGGCCCCCGACCCCGGCGACGACAACCGGGTGGTGGTCGGCCCGGGCGCGAAGACCCTGTTCTCGGCCATCGCCGACGACCGGTCGCTGACCACCGGTTCGGGCAAGAAGTCCACGGCGGCCGGCGCCAAGGCCTCGGCCACCGCCTCCGCCGTGCCCGCCGCACGGATCGCCGTCACGGTCGAGAACGGCACCACCGTCACCGGCCGCGCCTCCGCCCTCGCCGCCGCCCTCACCGAGCAGGGCTTCAGCCCCGCCACCACCACGGCGAACGCCCCGAGCCCCGCCGCCACCACGACCCTGACCTACGGCGCCGGCCGGAAGGACGAGGCCAAGAAGGTCGCCAAGGCGCTCGGCCTGCCCACCTCGCACCTCGAGAAGGGCACCGGCACCGGACTGACCCTGGTGATCGGCAAGGACTGGCCCAGCGGCACCAGCTATCCCGGCGGCGCGTCCGCAACGGCAGCGGCCGACACCGGGGCAGCGGTCTCCAACGCCCACGCCTCCACCGCCGACGAGGCCAAGACCTGCGCCAAGGTGAGCCCCTACCGGACGGTCACGTACCAGGGGGTGTCCATGACGCCGGCCCAGGCCTACGCGGCGGCGCGCGGCAAGCCCGACTCGGACGAGTGAGGGCCGCGCGTTCCTCGAGCCCTGATCCTCGAACCCCTGATCGCACCGCGGCGCGTTTACGCGCCCGGATGCGGGTGAGCCGAGCGGTGAACGCGGTGCCCGGGTGGCGCCGCGCCCCCCGTCCCCGCAGCGCGTCAGGGTAAGAGGTGTCTGGACTGTCCGGGTTCCATGGAGAAGGAAACGCCAGCCGGACGCTGCCCGCGCGCAGCGTCCGCGAGCAGCGCGCACCCGCACGCGGACCGGCCGGCGGCGCACCCGGAGGGGCGGGTGCGGGCGAGGCCGGCGCACGCGGTGAGGCGGACACCGGGCGTGCGGTCGCGTCCGCGTCGTCGGCGGGGGGCCGTGACGCCTTCTTCGACAACGCCAAGTACCTGGCCATCGTGCTGGTCGCGATCGGGCACGCCTGGGAGCCGCTGCGCCACGGCAGCCGGACCGTCACCGCGCTCTACACCCTCGTCTACGCCGTCCACATGCCGGCGTTCATCGTCATCTCCGGCTACTTCTCCCGGAACTTCGACGCCTCCCCGGCGCGGCTGAAGCGGCTGATCACGGGCGTCGCCGTGCCCTACGTCGTCTTCGAGGTGGCCTTCACCCTCTACACCCGGTGGACCGACCACGTCCCGGACCGCCCGATCAGCCTGCTGGAGCCGCTGTACCTGACGTGGTTCCTGGCGGCGCTGTTCGTCTGGCGGCTGACCACTCCGCTGTGGCGGCTCGTGCGGTGGCCGCTGCCGCTCGCGCTCACCGTCGCCATGCTGGCCACGCTCTCGCCGTCGATCGGTGAGGACCTCGATCTCCAGCGACTGCTGCAGTTCCTGCCGTACTTCGTGCTCGGCCTGTGCCTGCGGCCGGAGCACTTCCGGCTGGTGCGGCGCCGGTCGGTGCGGCTGGCGGCGGTCCCGGTCCTCGCCTGCGCCCTCGTCCTGCTGTACTGGGCGGCACCGCGGTGGAACCATGCCTGGCTGTTCCACCGCGACAGCGCCGCCGAGCTGGGCGCGCCGGGCTGGTACGGGCCCGTGATGACGCTGGCCCTGTTCTGCTGCTCGACGGTGCTCGTCGCCTGCTTCCTGTCCTGGGTACCCGGGCGCCGCACCTGGTTCACCACGCTGGGCGCCGGCACGCTGTACGGCTATCTGCTGCACGGCTTCGTCGCCCAGGGCTCCAAGCTGTGGGGCTGGTACGAACCCGCCTGGATCTACCGGCCCGTCGGCGAGGTCACCGTCACCCTCGTCGCCGCCGCCGTCGTCACCGTGCTGTGCACCCCGCCGGTGCGCCGGGTCTTCCGTTTCGCGCTGGAACCCCGGGCCGAGTGGGCCTTCCGCCGGCTCCCCGAGCGCGGCGCCGTCCGCCGCGACGCCGGCGGTCCCCACGCCGCGTGACCCGGCCCGCGGCCCGGCCGGGCCGCGTTTGCGGGGCGGTCCCGGCGACGGTACGAGTGGACCGAGGCCGACCGGCCGCGAGCGGAGGGACGACGATCATGGAACAGATCGGGGACAAGCCGGAAGAGGTGCGAAGGCGCCTCGCCGAGGAGCAGTCGCAGACCCAGGGCGAGAAGGCGCCGCACGGCGCGGACCGGTCCGGCGAGGAGGCCGGGCCGGAAGCCGCCCAGGACGAGACGGACAGCGAGGACCCGGAGGAGGCGTGACCGGGCGGGACGCGGGGCGGCCCTGCCGGCCCCGCGTCCCGCCCGGTCCGTCCGCCTGCCTGCCTGCCTGCCAATCCTTACGGCCTGTGTGCCAGTCGCCTACTCGTTCACTCGTTCGGCTCGGAGGCGCTGATCTCCGACAGGGCCGAGTCGGTGTCCCGTTCGACGGCGAGGTCCCCGAGCGAGACGATTCCGACCGGCCGGCCGTCCTCCACCACCGGCAGCCGCCGCACGGCGTGCTCCCGCATCAGCCCGACCGCCCGGCTGACGTCGTCGTCCGGGGAGACGCTCACCAGGTCCTTGCTGCACGCCTGCGAGACACTGCGGTCGTCGGCGTCGCCGCCCTCGCACAGCACCCGCACCACCAGGTCGCGGTCGGTGACCAGGCCGCGCAGCCGGTCGTCGTCGGTCACCAGCACCGCGCCGATGCCCTCGTCGCGCATCAGCCGGGCCACTTCCACCACCGATGTCTGCGGCCCCACCGACCGGGGTGCGGCCGTCATGACCTCGCGGACCTTCTGTGCCATTGCTTCCTCCACGTGGGGCGCGCTCGGCCGGGGGCGACGGCCCCCGGTCCGCATTGGCCCTACCCGTGGCCCGGCGGCACCTCACGCCACCGCGGCGAGGACCCGCCCAACGGCCCACACCGCCGGCGGACCGCGAGCGGGGCCGCGGAACCGGTCAGGATCAGAGAAGCGCCGGTGGGCCGCCGCCCGCTAGCGTGACCGTCATGGAGACCACCGGTGAAGCGCGGACCCGCCCGACGGATGGAGACAGGATGAGCATGGCCCCGCGGACGGACACCCAGCCGCCCGCGCCGCACGCCGCCGACAGCCACGATCTGATCCGTGTGCACGGCGCCCGCGAGAACAATCTCAAGGACGTCAGCATCGAGATCCCCAAGCGCCGGCTGACGGTGTTCACCGGGGTCTCCGGCTCGGGCAAGAGTTCCCTGGTGTTCGACACGATCGCCGCCGAGTCGCAGCGGCTGATCAACGAGACGTACAGCACCTTCGTGCAGGGCTTCATGCCGACCCTGGCCCGGCCCGAGGTCGACGTGCTGGACGGGCTGACGACCGTGATCACCGTCGACCAGCAGCGGATGGGCACCGACCCTCGCTCCACCGTCGGCACCGCCACCGACGCCAACGCGCTGCTGCGCATCCTCTTCAGCCGGCTCGGTACCCCGCACATCGGCTCCCCGCAGGCCTTCTCCTTCAACGTGGCCTCCATCAGCGGGGCGGGCGCGGTCACCGTGGAGCGGGCCGGACGGACCGTGAAGGAGCGCCGCGAGTTCAGCATCACCGGCGGCATGTGCCCCCGCTGCGAGGGCCGGGGCTCGGTCACCGACATCGACCTGTCCCAGCTGTACGACGCCGGCAAGTCCCTCAACGAGGGCGCCCTCACCGTGCCCGGTTACAGCATGGACGGCTGGTACGGCCGTATCTTCATGGGCTGCGGTTTCTTCGACCCGGACAAGCCGATCAGCAAGTACACCAAGCGGGAGCTGGACGACCTCCTCCACAAGGCACCGACCAAGATCAAGGTCGACGGCGTCAACCTGACGTACGAAGGTCTGATCCCGAAGATCCAGAAGTCCATGCTGTCGAAGGACATCGACGCGCTCCAGCCGCACGTCCGCGCCTTCGTGGAGCGGGCGATGACGTTCACCGTCTGTCCGGAGTGCGACGGCACCCGGCTCAGCGAGGCCGCCCGGTCCTCCAAGATCGCCGGAATCAGCATCGCGGACGCGTGCGCGATGCAGATCAGCGACCTCGCCGCGTGGGTCGGCGGCCTCACCGAGCCGTCGGTGGCGCCGCTGCTCGGCGCGCTGCGGCAGACGCTCGACTCCTTCGTGGAGATCGGCCTCGGCTACCTCTCGCTCGACCGGCCCGCGGGCACGCTCTCCGGCGGCGAGGCGCAGCGCACCAAGATGATCCGTCACCTCGGCTCCCCGCTGACGGACGTCACGTACGTCTTCGACGAGCCCACCATCGGTCTGCACCCGCACGACATCGAGCGGATGAACGGCCTGCTGCTGCGGCTGCGGGACAAGGGCAACACGGTGCTCGTCGTGGAGCACAAGCCGGAGGCCATCGCCATCGCCGACCACGTCGTCGACCTCGGCCCCGGCGCGGGCACGGCGGGCGGCACCGTCTGCTTCGAGGGCACCGTCGGTGAACTGCGCTCCAGCGGCACCGTCACGGGCCGCCATCTCGACGACCGGGCGGCCGTGAAGGAGCAGGTCCGCAAGCCCACCGGCACCCTGGAGATCCGCGGCGCGGCGGCGCACAACCTGCGGGACGTCGACGTGGACGTGCCGCTGGGCGTCCTGGTCGTCGTCACCGGTGTGGCCGGCTCGGGGAAGAGTTCGCTGGTGCACGGGTCGATCCCGGCCGGTGAGAACGTCGTGTCGGTCGACCAGACCCCGATCCGCGGCTCGCGGCGCAGCAACCCGGCGACGTACACCGGGCTGCTGGACCCGATCCGCAAGGCGTTCGCCAAGGCCAACGGCGTGAAGCCGGCGCTGTTCAGCGCCAACTCCGAGGGCGCCTGCCCCACCTGCAAGGGCGCCGGTGTCATCTACACCGACCTGGCGATCATGGCCGGGGTGGCCACGACCTGTGAGGAGTGCGACGGCAAGCGGTTCGACTCCTCCGTCCTCGGCTACCGCTTCGGCGGCCGCGACATCAGCGAGGTGCTGGCGATGCCCGTCGCCGAGGCCGAGGAGTTCTTCGGCTCCGGGGAGGCGCGTACGCCGGCCGCCCACCGGATCCTCACCCGGCTCAGCGACGTCGGGCTCGGCTACCTCACCCTCGGCCAACCGCTCACCACGCTGTCCGGCGGTGAGCGGCAGCGGCTGAAGCTGGCCACCCACATGGCCGACAAGGGCGGTGTCTACGTCCTCGACGAGCCGACCGCCGGCCTGCACCTCGCGGACGTGGAGCAGTTGCTCGGGCTGCTCGACCGCCTCGTGGACGCCGGGAAGTCGGTGATCGTCGTCGAACACCACCAGGCCGTGATGGCCCACGCGGACTGGATCATCGACCTCGGCCCCGGCGCCGGGCACGACGGCGGCCGGATCGTCTTCGAAGGCACCCCGGCCGACCTCGTCGCCGCCCGCTCCACGCTCACCGGCCAGCACCTCGCGGCCTACGTCGGCGCCTGACCGGGGCCGCGACGGCACTGGGCCCCGCTTCCGTGACGGAGGCGGGGCCCAGGGCGGTGGAGTTTGACAAGCGGGATGGACACCCGCGCAGCTTTGCTCAGCTCGGCCGGTGGTCGGCTCCCGGCCCGCTGACCACGGTGAGCAGGTCGTCGTGGCGGGACAGGGCCTCCAGGGAGAGCGTGCGGTAGCCGACCTCCTCGAACAGGACCGTGATGCGGTCGCCGTCCTCGCTCAGCACCGAGCCGTCGCCCCACTGTTCGTGCCGCACCCCGGCCCCGACCGGATAGGCGTGGACCGCGGGATGGACCGGGCGCTCCGCGCCGGGTGCCTGGTCGGCGTCCTCGCCCTCCCGCGCGTCGCAGATGTCGCAGCCGTCGCACGGCGCGTCGTACTCCTCGCCGAAGTAGCCGAGCAGGAAGCGCCGCCGGCAGCCGGTCGTCTCGGCGTACGCCCTGGCCATGTCGATCCGGGAGCGCTCCATGCGTTCGTGCGCCTCGGCGGTCTCCATGGCGCGGTCCAGGGCGTCCGCGGGGGCGATGCCCGGCTCGGGCCGTATCGCGCCGGAGGCGTCCGTGACGACCGCGCCGGCCTCCTCCAGCAGGTTCACCACCGCCGTGATCCGCTTGCGGGTCAGCCCGGTGGCGCGTCGCAGCCCGTCCGGACCGACCGGAGCGCCGCCCTCGGCGGACAGGGCCCCGACCACCTGCTCGACGGTCTCCCGGTTGGGCGTGCGGCTGCTGAAGAAGGCCTGCATGCCGGTGTCCTCCGGCCGGTAGTGCAGCACGGCGAGGGCCGGCTGCCCGTCCCGGCCCGAGCGGCCGACCTCCTGGTAGTAGGCGTCCAGTGACCCCGGCATCGCGGCGTGCAGGACGAACCGCACGTCCTCCTTGTCGATGCCCATGCCGAAGGCCGAGGTCGCCACCACCACGTCCGTCTCGCCGGCCAGGAACGCGTCGTGGATGCGCCGGCGTTCGCCCGCGCGCAGGCCCGCGTGGTACGCCTCCGCGGTCAGCCCGAGCGCGGCCAGCTCCCCGGCGTAGTACTCGCTGTCCTTGCGGGTCGCCGCGTAGACGATGCCGGGCTTCGGCCCCGCGGCCGCCTGCTCGATCACGGCGGGCCGCCGTTCGGCGTCGTCCAGGTGGCGGCGCACCTCCAGCCGGATGTTGGGCCGGTCGAAGCCGGCCACGAGCTGGCGGGAGCGGTCCATGCCGAGCCGCTCGACGATGTCCTGCCGCACCGGCGGCGCGGCGGTCGCCGTCAGCGCGAGCACGGGCGGCCGGCCGACGGCGCGCGCCGCCTGGTCCAGCCGCAGGTAGTCGGGGCGGAAGTCGTGGCCCCAGGAGGACACGCACTGCGCCTCGTCCACCACGAACAGGGCCGGGCCCGCGTCCTTCAGCCGCTGCACGACCTCGTCCTTGGCCAGTTGCTCCGGCGACAGGTAGACGAACCGGACGCTGCCGTCGCCCACCGCCTCCCAGGCGGCCTCCGTCTGCGCCGCGGTGAGGTCGGAGTTCACGGCCACGGCGCCCGGCGCGCGGTCACCCTCGGGCAGCCCGGCGATCTGGTCCCGCTGGAGGGCCAGCAGCGGCGAGACGACCACGACCGGGCCGGACAGCAGCAGCCCGGGCACCTGGTAGACGGCCGACTTGCCGGACCCGGTGGGCATGACGACCAGGGCGTCCCGCCCCTCCAGCACCCACTCCATGGCGGCGAGCTGCTCGGGGCGCAGCTCGTCCCAGCCGAACACCTCGGCGGCGGCCGCGCGCAACTGCTCGCTCCGCCGGCTGCGTATCTGTGCCCGGTCGGCTCCCATGGCCCGCTCCTTCGCTCTGACGTGCCGGAACGGCATGGCCGCCGGTCTCACGGCTGGCTTTTTTGGGTACCCCGGAAGCGGGTCCGCAGTCCCGTCCGGCGTTCCGCCCCCGCCGCACCCGAGCCGCCGCACACCAGGAGGAAGCCGATGTGTCGTCTCTTCGGCCTGATCAGCGCACCGCAGCGCACCCACGCCACGTTCTGGCTGCTGGACGCGCCGGACAGTCTCAGCAGTCAGAGCCACCGTGATCCCGACGGCACGGGGCTGGCGTACTTCGGTGCCGACGGCACGCCCGAGGTGCACAAGGCGCCGATCGCGGCCTACGAGGACCGGGCCTTCGCGGAGGAAGCGCGGCGGGTGCAGTCGGCGACCTTCCTGGCGCACATCCGGTACGCCTCCACGGGCGGCCTGGAGACCCGCAACACCCATCCGTTCGAACAGGAGGGCCGGATCTTCGCGCACAACGGTGTCATCGAGGACCTCGGGCGCCTGGAGGACCACCTCGGCGAGGACCGGTCGCTGGTCCGGGGCGACACCGACTCCGAGCGGTTCTTCGCCCTCGTCACCCGGGAGACGCGACGGCACGGCGGTGACCTCGCCGCCGGTATCGAGCACGCCGCCCGCTGGGTGGCACGCAACCTGCCCGTCTACGCGCTCAACCTGCTGCTGATCACGCCGGACGGGCTGTGGGCGCTGCGCTATCCGGGGACGCACGAGCTGTACGTGCTGGAGCGTCCGGTCGGCGGTCACCACGGCACCCGGCACCTGGACCACAGCGGCAGCCACGGCCGCATGCGCGTGCACTCCGAGGCCCTGGCCGAACATCCTTCGGTGGTCGTCGCCAGCGAACGCATGGACGACAACCCGCGCTGGCTGCTGATGCAACCAGGCGAGCTGCTGCGGGTCGGCCCCGGTCCGCGCGTGGAGCGCCGCGTGATCCTCGCCGAAGCCCCCGCGCACCCGCTGACCCTGGCCGACCTGCGTCCGGAGGCCGCCGCCTCGCAGCAGGCCGCCTGAGCCGGGCCGGGAGCGGGTCCCGTATCCCCGACGCGCCGGGTCAGTTATCGGATATATCGCCGCAAATCATGTGTGATCTAATCATGCACACACCTAAGCGGCGCACCTTGCTCAGCGCCTCGATCGCGGCCGCCGGCCTCGGAGCCCTGGCTGCCTGCTCCGGGTCCGGTTCGCCCACGGGCTCGGGCCCGCACGCGGGTTCCGGGGCCGTCGGCCGCGGTGGGGTCTTCGTCCCCGAGGGGCCCGGCGGCTATGTGAACCCCTCCGACCCCGAGGTGCTCGCCGCCGAACGCAAACGCGGGTCGGGACCTGCGCGCAGGTACACGTTCACCGCGGCCGAGACCCGGCTCGACCTCGGCGGGCGGACCGTCAGGACCTGGCTCTACCGCGAGATGCACCTCGGCAAGGAGGCCCGGGTCAGCGTCGGGGACACCCTCGACCTCACGCTGCGCAACCACCTGCCGGCGGCCACCACGCTGCACTCGCACGGCGTGCGCATGCGCTGCGACATGGACGGCGTACCGGACCTGACGCAGAAGCCGGTCCAGCCGGGCGAGCAGTTCCGCTACCGCTTCCACGTGGCGCACCCGGGGACGTACCTGCTGCACTCGCACTTCGGGATGCAGCTCGACCGCGGCCTGTACGCGCCGCTGATCGTCGAGGATCCCAAGGAACCGCTGTCCTACGACAAGGAGTGGGTCCTCGTCCTGGACGACTGGCTGGACGGCGTCGGCGGCAGCACCCCGGACGCGGTGCTCTCCGAACTGCGCGGCGGCGCCATGCCCATGGCGATGGCGGGCCCGGAGAAGCACACCGGCCACACCGGCCACCCGGGCACGGGCTCGCACTCCCCGGCCGCCACCCCGCGCGGACCGTCCCGGGTGCTGCACGACGCGCACAGCGAGATGCTGCACGGCGAGGCCGGCAGCGTCGACTACCCGGACTACCTGGTCAACGGCCGCAGGGCGAACGCCCCGTCGGTGTTCCGGGCCCGCCCCGGCGACCGCATCCGGCTGCGCATCATCAACGCGGCGTCCGAGACCGCGTTCCGGGTGGCCCTGGGCGATCACACCATGACGGTGACGCACACCGACGGCTATCCCGTCGAGCACACCGAGACCGACGCGCTGCTGCTGGGCATGGCCGAGCGCTACGACGTGCTGGTCACCGCCAAGGACGGCGTCTTCCCGTTCGTCGCCTACGCCGAGGGCAAGAAGGGCCGGGCGCTCGCCCTGCTGCGCACCGGCGGCGGTTCGGCGCCGAAGCCGGACGTCCACCCCGAGGAGCTGGAGGGCAAGGTCGTCCCGGCCCGGCGCATCCCGCCGAAGGACGAGGTGGCGCTCGGCGAGCGGAAGATCGACCGCGAACTGCGGATCAGGCTGACCGGCGGGATGCGGAAGTACAACTGGGCCTTCGACCACCAGCCGTACTCCGTCACCCGCCGCCACCCCGTCCACCAGGGCGAACGGGTGCGGATCACCCTGATCAACGCGACCGGGATGTGGCATCCGGTGCATCTGCACGGGCACACCTTCGCCCTGGCCGGCCTCGACGCGGTGGGGGCCCGCAAGGACACGACCATCGTCCTGCCGCACCGCAAGGTCGTCATCGACTTCGACGCCGACAACCCCGGGCTGTGGATGCTCCACTGCCACAACCAGTACCACTCCGAGTCCGGCATGATGACGATCCTCGGCTACCGGAAGTGACGCCGGCGCCCGGTGTCCCGGACCCGTCCGGAACACCGGGACCGCGCGGTGGCGGCGGGGCTGTGCGGCGGCGGCGGGGTCAGCGGCCCACGAAGGCCAGGTTGGCCGCGTCGTACCGGGTGCCCGCGATCCGCTCCGGCGGGGCGGCGGCCTCGATGGCGGCCAGGTCCTCGGCGGACAGCTCCACGGTCAGCGCCGCGAGGTTCTCCTCCAGGTACCGCGTGCGCCGGGTGCCGGGGATCGGCACGACGTCGTCGCCGCGGTGCTGCACCCAGGCCAGGGCGAGCTGCCCGGCGGTGACGCCCTTGGCCTCGGCCAGTTCGGTCAGCCTGGCGACGATCGCCAGGTTGCGCTCGAGGTTGCCGTCGGCGAACCGGGGCTGGTTGCGCCGCAGGTCGGTCTCGGCGAGCCCGTCGACCGAGCTGTAACGGCCGGTCAGGAAACCGCGTCCCAGAGGCGAGAAGGGCACCAGGCCGATCCCGAGTTCCCGGCAGACCGGGGCGATCTCCGCCTCCAGGTCACGGGTCCACAGCGACCACTCGCTCTGCAGCGCGGCGATCGGGTGCACGGCGTGCGCCCGCCGGATGGTCTGCGCCCCGGCCTCGGACAGGCCCAGGTGGCGGACCTTCCCGGCCCGCACCAGCTCGGCCATGGCGCCGACGGTCTCCTCGATCGGCACCCGCGGATCGACCCGGTGCTGGTAGTACAGGTCGATGTGGTCGACCCCGAGCCGGCGCAGCGACGCCTCGCACGCCTGCCGTACGTAGGCCGCGTCGCCGCGGATCAGGGTGGGCTCGCCGAGCCGGTTGGCGAAGCCGAACTTCGTGGCCAGCACGACCTCGTCGCGGCGTCCGGCGACGGCCCGGCCGATCAGCTCCTCGTTGTGGCCGAAGCCGTAGAAGTCGGAGGTGTCCAGAAGGGTCACGCCGAGGTCGAGGGCGTGGTGCAGGGTCGCGACGGACTGCGCGTCGTCCGAGTCGCCGTAGCCGTGACTCATGCCCATGCATCCCAGGCCCTGTGCCGAGACCTCCAGTGCGCCGAGGTGCCGGGTGGGGATGTCGGTCATGCCGCTGCCTCCTGTGCTCGGTTTCGCGTCCGTCCACGACGCTACGTACTGGAGCGCACTCCAAGTCAACTCGTTTCCGTGGCCGGGGAGTCGCAGGCGGCGTCCGGGCCGGTGCCGAGTCCGCCGACGAGGTCGCGCAGCAGGGGGCCGTACTCGGGGTGCGCCAGGGCCGAGGCCATCTGGGCGACGAGGTAGGAGGCCGGGTTGCCGGTGTCGTACCAGCGGCCCCGGATGACCTGCCCGTACACCGCGCGGGAGGCGGCATAGGCGTTGATGGCGTCGGTCAGGTAGATCTCGCCGGTCCGGTGCTCGTACCAGCGGCGGGTCAGCTCGCGCAGTTCGCCGACGATGCCCGGGGTGACGACGTAGCCGCCGATGGCCGCGTAGGCGGAGGGGGCGTCGGCCGGGTCGGGCTTCTCGACCAGGCCGGTGATCCGCAGCAGGCCCTCGCCGAGGTCCTCCCGGACGACCGGCACGCCGTAGCGCCGGGAGTCGGCCGGTTCCATCGGCAGCAGGGCCAGCACCGGGCAGCCGGTCTGCTCGTAGGCGCGGATCAGCTGCTGGGCGCGGGGCACGCGGGCGACGAAGACGTCGTCCGGCCAGAGCACCAGCACCGGTTCGTCGCCGAAGGAGCGGGCGGCGTTCAGCACCGGGGTGCCGTTGCCGTACGGGCCCTGCTGGTCGAGGTAGGTGATGTGGCCCCGGCGGGCCAGCTCGGCGACTTCCTCGACCGCGTCCGCGTAGCCGGTCTTGCCGTCCTCGCGCAGCTGGGCCACGAGGGCGGGGTTGGGGCGGAAGTGGTCCTGGATGAGGGACTTGCCGCCGGAGACGACGATGGTAATGTCGGTGATGCCGGAGTCCACCAGCTCGCGCACGGTGTGCTCGACGACCGGCTTGTCACCGACCGGCAGCATCTCCTTCGGGATCGCCTTCGTCAGGGGCAGCAGCCGGGAGCCGAGCCCGGCGGCGGGGATCACGGCCCGGCGGATCGTGGACATCCAGACTCCCTCGGTCGTACGGCACGGCGTGCCGGGCGGGCAGCGGGCACGGGGTCGCGTCTCGACGCTACCAACGCCGGACTCCCCCGCCCGGCCACCGGCACCGTGCGCTGCGGCGGCCGCGGGGGCCGGGGCCCGGGTCAGGCGCTCCCCCACCGGGCCAGCGCGCGCAGCGCCGCCGTGCGGCCCCGGCCGGGCACGGTCCACAGCGTCTGCCCCCGTACCCCCCACCGTTCCAGCAGGGCGTTCGCGGCGAGGAATCCGCTCGTCGCCGCGCGTTCCATCAGGGCCACCGGCAGACCGGTGCGCACGTGGTCCCCGGCCACGACCAGACCGGGCTCGGGGGTGCGTACGGCGGGCCGGTCGGCGTAGCCGCCCACCGGGAACAGCGGGCAGTCCTCCCGCCACACGTGCTGGGCGTCCACGACCAGCGCGTCCCGCGTCTCGGGCCAGACCCGGCCCAAGGTCTCGGTCAGCCGCTTCTGCTCGAGGTCGCGGGAGGCGTCCGGGGGCACCGCGTAGGCGTGCAGTTCGACGACGGACCCGCCGGTGCGCGCCGCCCACCGGGCGGCCTCGTCCTCGTAGCGCTCCAGGACGCTGATGTTGTCCAGGCCGCCGTAGCCGCTGGTGCCCAGGAAGCCGGGGCGGCCGGGAGCCACCGGCCGGTCCAGCCACAGGCGGCTGACCAGGAAGGGCGGGGCGGTGCGCAGCCGTCCGAGCCGCTCCCGCCATTGTGTGTCGCCGAGCCGGTCGCAGCGGCCGGCGAGGGCGCGCAGACCGCCGGCGTCGAGGGCGAGGACGACGGTGTCGTGGCGGCTGACCCGGCCGCCGGCGGCGACCTCGTAGCCGCCGTCCGGGGTGCGGGCGACGTGCTCGACGGCCGTGCCGGTGCGGAGGTCGGCGCCGTGTCGCCGCAGGTACCCGGCCAGCGGGTCCCACAGGGCGGCCGGGAAGGGGCCGCGGGGCACGTCGAACAGCAGCCCCTCGGCGGAGCCGAGGAAGTAGATGTGGAACATCAGCACCATCTCGGCGGCCGACAGCTGCCGGGGGTCGGCGAAGAAGCTCCGGGAGAACACCTCGAAGGCGAGGTGGCGGGCGGCGCGCGGGAAGCGCACGGCGTCCAGGAAGTCGTCGGCGCTGACCGCGTCGAGGGCGTCGTAGACGTCGGGGACCCGGACGTCCAGCAGGGGCAGGGCGGCGCGCGGGTTCATGGCGGCCAGGTCCCGCAGGCCGAAGGACGGGCTGAGCGCGACGAAGCCGAGCGCGCTCCACGGCGGGGTGCGCGGCACGCGGCGGAAGCCGTCCCGCAGCCCGTCGCTGTGCTGGAGCGGGTAGTCCGGCAGGCCGGTCAGGCGCTCCAGGCGCGGATCGGTGCGGCGCAGCAGGCCCCGCAGGTTGTAGTACTGGCGGAAGAAGGCGTGGAAGCCGCGGCTCATGGTGGCCGTGGAGCCGTCCGCGAGGCCGACCGGCCAGCCGCCGACGCGGCCGCCGAGGAACGGCAGGCGCTCGTACAGCGTCACGGCCACGCCCCGTTCGGCCAGCGCGGTCGCGGCGGCCAGCCCGGCGATGCCGCCGCCGACGACCGCCGTCGTCGGCGGGGGCCCGGCGATCCGCCGGGTGCCCGGGGGCGGCGGCAGGCGGTGCGCGCGCCGGTCCCGGCCGTGCCGGCCGGCGTCGGGGCGGCGTCCGGGGGCGGTCATCGCCCGGCCTCCGCCGGTGCGGCGCCGCGCCGGGCGACGAAGGTGTGCGTGATGCCCGTCTGCCAGCCGGGCAGCGGCAGCGCCCGGACGCCGTCGAACCCGGCGGCGCGCAGCCGGTCCGCGAACCGGCCGGCGGTGTCGAAGTCGAGCACGCTGCGCCACAGGTGGCGGTAGAGGCCGGCGTCGCCGGCGACCGTGGCGGCGGGCTGGACGATGCCCCGGCACACCAGCGTCCACACCGCCCGGTCGACGGCCCGGCCGCTGAGGGTGTACTCGTGCACGCCGAGCCGTCCCCCGGGCGCCAGCAGCTCCCGTACCGCGCCGAGCACGGCGTCGGGGTCGGCCACGTTGCGGAAGAGGTAGGCGGCGAACACCGCGTCGAACGGCCCCCTCACCCCCGCGTCCCGCAGCCCCTCGGCGGGCGCGTGCACGAAGGTCACCCCGTCCGCCCAGGGCTTGCCGCCGGCCCGCCGCAGCATCCCGGCGGAGGCGTCCACGGCCGTGATCTCCGCGCCGGGCAGCACCGAGCGCAGGGCGGCGGTCGAGGCGCCGGTGCCGCAGCCCAGGTCCAGCACGCGCAGCGCGGCGCCGTGTCCGGGCAGACCGAGGCGGCGCACCGAGCGCCGCAGATGGGCGTGGTAGCCGGGGTTGGCGGCCACGAGCGTGTCGTAGCTGCGGGCGGCGTGATCGAACGCGGCGGCGAGTTCCTCGTCGCGCAGCAGTGTCATGCGGTCTCCAGGGCGGGGCGGGGCGGTCGGGCAGGGCGGTCGGGGTCAGGGGCGGCCGGGTCAGGGGTGGTCGAAGGGGCGGCGGGGCAGGGCGGGCAGTTCCAGTGCCGAGCGGAGCATCGGTCCGACCGGCGTGCGCAGCCCGATCGCGAGGTCCTCGTGCAGCCGGGTGTCGCCGTCGAGGAAGCGCAGCACCTGGTTCATCGGCAGCCGGCCGAACAGCCCGCAGAACAGCGCGGGTCCGTCGACCCGGCCGCTGCCGAGGGCGCGCAGCAGTACGGCGTCCATGGCCCGTGAGCGGGCCGAGTGGGCGGGCGGCGGCAGCGGGTGGCGGCCCCCGCGCAGCGCGGCGGCGACGGCCTCGGTCTGGCGTTGCAGGCCGGCGAACGTGTAGCCGGTGGAGGGGCGGGTGGCGCCCCCGGCGGCGCCGATGCGGAACACGGACGGCCCGGCCTGCCGGGGCATCGGGGCGTCCGTCATCGGGATGACGCCGGTCTCGGTGGCCAGCACCCGGAGCGCGCCGAGCCGCAGCACGTCCCCGGTGTAGTGCCGCAGGGCCGCCTCGTAGCCGCTCGCGGTGAGGACGCGGAGGGAGAACTCGGTGTACTCCACCAGGGCGGTGCGCGGGCCGGTGGGGAGCACGTAGCCGAAGGAGAGCCCGTCGGCGGGCTGCGGGGTGCGGAAGTCCATCAGCTCCGCGGTGCCCGGTTCGAAGGCGGGCCGGTCGGTGCGGACGAACCAGCCGCGGAAGTGTTGCAGGAGCGTGGTGCGGGCGGCCGGCAGACCGCCCGGACGGGAGTCGAACACCCAGCGGGCGCGCAGCACCCCGGTGGCGCCCGCCGGGTCGCGCAGCCGGACCAGGGCGCCGCCGGGCACGTCCTCGACCGTCTCGGCGGTGGCCTCCAGGCGGCGCACGTTCGGGCTGTGCGCCAGGTCCCGGGCGACGAGGTCCTCGAAGTCGTCCGACCGGATCATCTTGTACCGCAGGGGGGCAATGTCCCCGAGGACGGGCGCGCCCGCCGGGGGGCGTACCCGCAGGTGGCGCCAGCGGGCCGTGACCGCGGCCTCGAAGCGGCCCCGGCCGGCCTCCCAGAAGCACCAGGTGCGGCTCGGCGGCCGCAGCGGGCCCGGCGGCGCGTCGACCAGCACCACCGCCGGAGTGTGCGCGCCGGGCACGGGTCCTGACAGGCGGTGCGCCAGCGACAGGCCGGCGGCGCCCGCGCCGAGGACCGCGACGTCCGTCTCCCGCACGACCACTCCCTTCCTCCGCCCTTCCTCCCGCCCAGTCTTCGCCCGGCCTTCCGGTGCCGGGGCCGGACCCTGGTGGACTCGGCCGATCTTCCCGCCCGTGTGCCCGATCGGATGCACGTCACCCGAATGCGCCGGGGCGCCGGTCGCCGGGTGCGGGGCCGTGGAAGGAAGGTCGTGCGACGGCTGCGGAACCGAGGCGCAGTCAACCCCGTTCGCCGGGCTCGTGGCGACTGCCGCATCCATGAACGCCGTGCGGGCCGAAGCACCGTGTCAACAGAGCGATCTGCGATCACGACGAGAGGAACCGGGATGCGCCCCACCCAGGCGACGGATCACCAGGCGGCCGGACCGCCGCCCGTCGCGCGTCTGGTCCGCCTGTCAGGATCCCCCGTCCGGCTGCGTCCGGACGGCGTACGCGCCGAACCACCCGCCGCCGCCCACCCGGAGGTGCACAGCGGCGCGCCCCCGGAGACGCCCGGCGGCGAGCGGGCCGTCGACCCGGACGTCACCGCGGCCGCCGACCGGGACGTCTCGGCGGCCGTGGGCCGGGTGCTGGACGAGGTGCTGGCCGAGCGGCTGGAGCGGGCCGGGGCGGCCGACCCGCTGTTCGCCCGGGACGTGGCCCTGCGGGTGGCGCGCTGCACGCAGCACGGCGGCAAGCGGGTACGGCCGCAGCTGCTGTGGTGGGCGATGCGCGCCTGCGGTGGCGGCGGCGCGGCGGCCGGCCCCGCGCTGCGGATGGCGGCGGCGCTGGAACTCGTGCAGACCTGCGCCCTCGTCCACGACGACGTCATGGACCGCTCCCCGCTGCGCCGCGGACGGCCCGCCCTGCACGCGGACGTCCGGGCGCAGTACGCCCCGGTCGCCGGGCCCGGACGGGCCCGGCGCTTCGGGGACGCGGCGGCGATCCTGGCCGGTGACCTGGCCCTGGCCTGGGCGGACGACCTGGTGGCCGAGACCGTGCCGCCCGCGCACACCGCGCCGGTGGTGCGGCGCCTGTGGAGCGACATGCGCACCGAGATGGTGGCCGGGCAGTACCTGGACCTGCACGGGCAGCTCACCGCCTCGCGCTCCCTGCCCCGGGCGCTGCGCTCGGCCTGCCTCAAGAGCGCCCTGTACTCCGTGGAACGGCCGCTCGCGCTCGGCGCGGCCCTGGCGGGCGCGGACGACGCCACGACACGGGCGCTGTGCGCGGCCGGGCGCCGCGTCGGCGTGGCCTTCCAGCTCCGCGACGACCTCAACGACGTGTTCGCCGACGCCCGGCAGACGGGCAAGCCCGCCGGCGGCGACATCCGCGAGGGCACGCCGACCTTTCTGACGACGCTCGCCCGGACCCGGGCGGAGGCGGCCGGGGACCAGGCGGCCCTGGCCGTGCTGGATCGCTCGCTCGGTGACGTCGGCCTGTCGCCCGAGGCCCTGGACGAGGTCCGGGACGTACTGGTGCGCACCGGCGCCCGGGCCGCGGTCGAGGCCCGGATCGGCCGGCTGGTGGCCCAGGGCCTGCGCCACTTCGACAGCGCCTCGCTCGGCGACGGGGCCGCGGCCCGGCTGCGCGAGCTGCTGGTCCGGGTGGCGGGCGCGGCGGGGCCGGTGGCCGGGGCGGGGGCGGCGCGTCCGGACGGCCGCGCCGGCACCGCGGCGGCGCCGGGCATCCCGGTGACACCGTCCGCGCTGGACCCGCTGGACCCGCTGGACCTGCTCGACGACCCGCTCGACGACCCGCTCGCCCCGCAGCCCCCGCACGCCCAGGAGAGCCGCCGATGACCCGTACCCTGCCCGGCCGTACCGACCACGTCGTCGTCGTGGGGGCGGGGCTGTCCGGGCTGTCGGCCGCGCTGCACCTGCTGGGCGCCGGACGCCGCGTCACCGTCGTGGAGCGCGACGCGCTGCCCGGCGGCCGCGCCGGACGCCTCGACCTCGGCGGGTACCGCGTCGACACCGGTCCCACCGTGCTGACCATGCCCGACCTCGCCGACGAGGCCTTCGCCGCCGTCGGCGACAGCCTGTACCGGCGCGTCGAGCTGATCGGGCTGCATCCGGCCTACCACGCCCGCTTCGCCGACGGCAGCGCCCTCGACGTGCACACGGACGCCGAGGCGATGGCCGCCGAGGTGGAGCGGTTCGCCGGCGCCGCCGAGGCGGCCGGCTACCGGCGGCTGCGCGACTGGCTGGAACGGCTCTACCGGGTCCAGCTGCGGCGGTTCATCGACGCCAACTTCGACTCGCCGCTGGGCCTGCTCACCGGCGACCTGGCCCGGCTGGCCGCGCTCGGCGGGTTCGGCCGGCTCGACCCCCGCATCGGCCGCTTCCTGCGCGACGAACGGCTGCGCCGCGTCTTCTCCTTCCAGGCCCTGTACGCGGGCGTGCCCCCGGCCCGGGCGCTGGCCGCGTACGCCGTCATCGCCTACATGGACACCGTCGCGGGCGTGTACTTCCCCCGGGGCGGCATGCACGCACTGCCCCGGGCCATGGCCGACGCCGCCGCCGACGCGGGCGCCGACCTGCGGTTCGGGCAGACCGTGGCCCGGCTGGAGCGCTCCGGCGACCGGATCACCGCGGTCGTCACCGACCGGGACCGCATCCCCTGCGACGCCGTCGTGCTCACCCCCGACCTTCCCGCCGCCTACCGCCTCCTCGGCCGCTCCCCGCGGCGCCCGCTGCGGCTGCGCCACTCCCCCTCCGCGGTCGTGCTGCACGCGGGCACCGACCGCACCTGGCCCCAGCTGGGCCACCACACCATCTCCTTCGGGGCGGCCTGGCACGGCACCTTCGACGAACTCACCAGGACCGGACAGCTCATGACGGACCCCTCGCTGCTCATCACCCGCCCCACCGCCACCGACCCCGGCCTCGCGCCGCCCGGCCGCCACCTGCACTACATCCTCGCCCCCTGCCCCAACACCGACATCGGCCCCGGCACGCGCGAATGGGGCGACCTCGCACCCGGCTACCGCGCCGCCCTGCTGCGGACCCTGGAGCAGCGCGGCCTGACCGGCATCGAGGACGCCATCGACGCGGAGTGCCTGGTCACCCCGGCCGGCTGGGAGGCCCAGGGGCACGCCGCCGGGACACCGTTCTCGGCGGCGCACACCTTCGCCCAGACCGGCCCGTTCCGGCCGCGCAACCTGGTGCGCGGCACCGAGAACGCCGTACTCGCCGGCTGCGGCACCACCCCGGGCGTCGGCGTGCCCACGGTGCTGCTGTCGGGGAAGCTGGCCGCGGCCCGCGTCACCGGCGTCCCCGGCGCCGTGCGCGGGCGCTCGCGGGTGCGGACGGCCCGGACCGAGGAGAGCACCGTATGACCGACCGCGAACTCGACGCGGCCGGGATCGGCGATCCGCTGCTGCGCGCCGCCTACCGGCGCTGCCGGACGCTCAACGCCCGCCACGGCAAGACGTACTTCCTCGCCACCCGGCTGCTGCCCGTCGCCCGCAGGCCCGCGGTGCACGCCCTGTACGGCTTCGCGCGCTGGGCCGACGACATCGTCGACTCCCTCGACCCCGCCGTGCGCACCGGCCGGCGCGTCGCGGCGCTGGCCGGGCTGCGGCAGAGCCTGGAGCGCGGCCTGCGCGACGGGCACAGCGACGAGCCGGTGGTGCGGGCCGTCGCCGACACCGCGCGCCGTTACGCCATCCCGCACGAGCACTTCCACGACTTCATGGCGGCGATGAGCGCCGACCTGGTGGTCACGGACTACCCCACCTACGCGGACCTGCGCGGCTACATGCACGGCTCCGCCGCGGTGATCGGGTTGCAGATGCTGCCGGTGCTGGGGACCGTGGTGCCCCGGCAGGAGGCCGCCCCGCACGCGGCCGCGCTCGGGGTGGCCTTCCAGCTCAGCAACTTCCTGCGGGACGTCGGCGAGGACCTCGACCGGGGCCGCGTGTACCTGCCCGCCGACCTGCTCGCCGCGCACGGCGTCGACCGGGCGCTGCTGCGCTGGAGCCGGGACACCGGCCGGCCGGACCGGCGGATCACCGCCGCGCTGCGCGCGTTCGAGGCGCTGACCCGCGGGGTGTACCGGGAGGCGGCGCCGGGTCTGGCCATGCTCGACCCGGTGTCGCGGCCGTGCATCCGTACCGCGTTCGTGCTCTACGGCGGCATCCTGGACGCCGTCGCCCGGGACGGTTACGCGGTGCTGCGCCGCCGGGCGGTGGTGCCGCGCCGGCGGCGTGCCGCGGTCGCCGCGGACGGGCTCGCCCGCCTGGTCGCGGCGCGGCTGCGGGCCCGGGCCGACGGCCGGGGCCGGGCCGTGGCCGCCGGCCCGCTCACGTCCGCCGCCGCGGCGACGGCGGACCGCACCGTCCACGAGGAGGTCGCGTGAACCCCACCCCGCCGGGCAGGCGCGGACGCCTGCCGCTGTCCCTGCGCAGGCGCCCCGTCGCCTGGGACCGTCAGCGGCCCACCTGGCGCGAGGCCAGGCCGGCCGTGATCGCCGGGGCGCTGAAGCAGGCCCAGGCCCGCCCGACCGGCAACTGGTACGTCGTGGGCGCCTCGCACGGGCTGCGCGGCGACCGCCCGCTGGCCCGGACCGTGGCGGGGCGCGAGGTGGTCGTCTGGCGCGGCGCCGACGGGCGCCCGGTGGCCGGGCCCGGCAGCTGCCCGCACCTGGGCGCGCCGCTGGCGGACAGCCCGGTGCGCTGCGGCACCCTGGTGTGCCACTGGCACGGACTGGCCCTGGACGGCAGCCCGTTCGCCGGCTGGCAGCCGCTGCCGGTCCACGACGACGGCGTGCTGGTGTGGGTGCGGCTCGACGACGCCGGCGGCGAGACACCGCTCGAGGCGCCCCCGGTGCCCCGGCGGCCGGAGGCGGCGGGCGCCCTGTCGGCCGTGTACGTCGGCACCGGGACCTGCGAGCCGGAGGACGTGGTGGCCAACCGGCTGGACCCCTGGCACGGGGCCTGGTTCCACCCGTACTCGTTCGTCGACCTCACGGTCGTCGGCACCCCGCCGGGCGACGCGGAGCCCGGCGGCGGTGAGGCCGGTGAGGACGGGGACGGCTTCGTCGTGGACGTCTCCTTCAAGGTGGCGGGGCGGCTGGTCGTGCCGGTGCGGGCCGTCTTCACCGCGCCCGGGCCGCGTACGGTCGTCATGCGGATCACCGAGGGCGAGGGGCAGGGGTCCGTCGTCGAGACGCACGCCACCCCGCTCGGCCCGGACGAGCGGGGGCGGCCGCGCACGGCGGTCGTCGAGGCCGTGGTCGCCGCGTCGGACCGCCGGGGTTTCGCCGCCGCCCGGCGGGCCGCGCCCCTGCTGCGGCCGCTGGTACGGGCCGCGGCCGGCCGTCTGTGGCGCGACGACCTCGCCTACGCCGAGCGGCGCTGGCAGCTGCGTTCCTCGGGCCGCTTCCCCGGCTGAGCGCGCCCCTCCCCGGCGGGCCCGGCGGCGCTCACGTGCCGCACCGCTCGGCCAGCCACTCCAGGGCGGCGGCCGCGCCGTTCAGCACGGAGAGGTGGCCGTCGTCGGGGCGCAGCCACAGCCGGGACGCGGGGCAGTGGCCGGCGAGCCAGCGGCCGTGGGAGGCGGGGACGACCCGGTCCCGGCCGCCGTGCAGGAACAGCAGCGCGCCGCTGATCGTGCCGGGGTCGAAGTCCCAGTCGTCCACGTAGGCCAGGTCGTCGTCGATCAGTGCGCCGGGACCGGCCGCCACCGCGGGGGCGACGACCTCCTCGAACCAGGACCACTCCCCGGCGAGGGCGGCGTGGTCGGCCTCGGTGAACATCTCCGGGTCGTAGACCGCCCCGGCCTCGTGGCGGGCCTTCGCCTCCCGTCCCGCGGCCGCCGCGGCCAGGGAGGCCCGCCCGGAGTCGTTCATCCCGGCGAACCAGTCGAGCCCGTCGGCGCGGTACGGCGCCGGTCCGGCCATGCTCACCGCGCCGGGCACCCGGTCGGGCAGCAGCGCGGCGCAGGCCAGGGCGTGCGGTCCGCCGCCGGAGTGGCCGAGCACCGCGAAGCGGCCGACGCCGAGCGCGTCCGCGACCCGGGCCGCGTCGGCGGCCGCGGACCCGACCCGCCGGCCCGGCAGCGCTGTCGAACCGCCGTAGCCGGGGCGGTCGTACGACACGAAGCGGATGCCGAGCCGGGCGGCGGCGGGCAGCAGGGGCCGGGGCGGGGCGCCCAGGTTGGGGGTGCCGTGGTGCCACATCACGGTGAGGCGGACCGGCCCGCGGCCGGTGCCGGTGTCGTAGACGTGGAGCCGGCGGCCGTCGGCCGTCTCGCACTCGCTCTCGGTGACTATGTCCATCGCTGCGGGGCTTTCTGTCCGGGACCGGTGGGCGGCGGGGCGTTCCCGGCGGGGAGGGCCCGCCGGCCGAAGAGGGCGAGGAGCCGGTCGGTGGGGTGGTCGGGCCGGGCGGGCGGGAGGGGGGCGGCGAACAGGCCGGTGCGGTCCACGCCGTCGACGACGAGCGGGGCGGCGGCGAGCAGCGCCTCCACCAGGGTCGGAGGCAGGGGGGCGGGGCAGCCGGTGGACTGGTTCACGTCCCAGGCGTGCAGGGTCAGTTCGTAGCTTCCCAGAAGGGCCGCCCAGTGCACCCGGGCGGCCCCCGGGGACGCGCCCGCCGCCGCGGCCCGCAGCCGGTCCAGTTCGTGCCGGGCCGCCGCGCAGCCGGGTGCCGGGAGGCGTTCCGGGGGTGTGCCGGTGAGTGCCTGGCGGGTGGCGGCGGTGGAGTCGGCGAGGTGGCGCACCAGCGTGGCGAGGTCCCAGGCGGTGCAGGGGGTGGGCGAGGCCGGGTCGGCGAGAGCGGCGCCGTCGAGACTGGTGAGCACCGCGTCGCAGGCCCGGTCGAGCAGCCGCAGCGGGTGGGACGCGCTCATGCGGCCGCCGCCGGGAGGGCGCGCGGCACGCCGAAGCGGGGGAACAGGCCGGGTTCCAGGAAGACGACGATGCGGGAGATCAGGCCGCCCTCGGTCTCCAGGACCTCGATGGCGTGCGCGTGGAAGGTGCCCTCGGGGCCCTGGACGTAGGTGGCCAGCGCCGGGCAGCCGTTGGCCCACAGCGGCAGGGCGCGCAGGGGGCGGCGGAAGACGCGGCGCGTCCAGTGGTCGTGCACGGCGGCGCGGCCCCGGAACCAGGCGGTGACGGGCGGCATCTCGTAGGTGACGCCGTCGCGCAGCAGCTCGGCGAGGCGCCGGGTGTCGGCGCTCTCGAAGGCGGCCAGGTAGCGCCGCAGCACCTCCTCGTCCGGGGCCGGACCGGGGGTGACGGCGTCCTCGGCGGGCGGGTCGTCGGCCAGCGCGGTCCGGGCGCGCTGCAGCAGGCTGCGGCAGGCGTCGACGGAGACGCCGAGGAACTCGGCGGCCTCGGCGATGCGGAAGCCGACCACGTCGACGAGGAGCAGCGCGGCGCGCTGGCGGGCGGGCAGCCGCTGGAAGGCGGCCACCAGTGCCAGCCGGGTGCTGGCGCGCAGCACGGTGATCTCCGAGGGGTCCTGGGCGTCCCGGGGCGGCCCGGCCGTGGGCAGCGGGGTGAGCCAGGAGACGCCGTCGGTGCGGGGCAGGTCCGCGGCGCGGGTGTCGTCGGCGGCCGTGCCGAGGCCGGAGGGCAGCACCCTGCGGTGGGTGCTGCCGAGCGCGGACAGGCAGGCGTTGGTGGCGATCCGGTACAGCCAGGTGCGCAGCGAGGAGCGGCCGTCGAAGCGGTCGTAGCCGCGCCAGCCGCGCAGCAGCGTCTCCTGGACCAGGTCCTCGGCGTCGTGGACCGAGCCGAGCATCCGGTAGCAGTGGGCGAGCAGTTCCTGGCGGTGGGCGGCGGCCAGGGCGGCGAAGTCGTCAGTGGGCACGGAGTTCCTCCGGTACGGGCCCGGCGGCGCCGTCGGACGCGGTGCCGGCGGCGCCGGGGCGGGTGCGGCCCGGGGCGAGCAGCCCGCAGGCGGAGCCGGCGAAGGCCAGCGCGGCGGCGACGGCGACGGCGGCCGAGAAGCCGTCGGCGAAGCCGGCGGGCGTGTGGTCGCCGCCGGCCGCGCCGAAGACGGCCGCCATGACGGCGATGCCGAGGGCCCCGCCGAGCTGGCGGACGGTGTTGAAGGTGCCCGCCGCCTTGCCCATCAGGGCGGGCGGTACGGCGGTCATGACCGCGGTCTGCTGGGCGGGCATGGCCATCGACGTGCCGGCGCCGGCCAGGACCAGCGCGGCCACGGAGTGGGCGTAGCCCTGGTGCTGGTGGGCGTTGACGCCGACCCACAGCAGTCCGGCGCCCTGGAGGAGCAGCCCGGTGGAGATCAGGGCGCGGGCGCCGAGGCGGTTCTGCAGCCGGCCGGCGACCGGGGCGACGAAGAACAGGGTCGCCGTCCAGGGCAGGAACCGCAGGCCCGCGCCGAGCGGGGAGAAGCCGAGGGCGACCTGGAGGTACTGGGCCAGGAAGAAGACGGTGCCGAACAGGGAGGCCGTCAGCATCAGGGTCGACAGGTTGCCCGCGGCGAAGGCCGGCCGGCGCAGCAGCCGGGTCGGCAGCATGGGGTGCGCGGCGGTCGCCTGCCGCACCGCGAAGCCCGCGAGGGCCAGCGCGCCGGCCGTCAGGGCGCCCAGCACCTCGGGACTCGCCCAGCCGGCGGTCCCGGACCGCACCAGCGCCCACACCAGGGCGGACATGGCGACCGCCGAGAGCAGGATGCCGGGCAGGTCGGGGGCGGCGGGCCGGCCCCGGGTTTCCGTGAGCACGGACCGGGCGACGGGCACGACGACGGCGATGACCGGCACGTTGATCCAGAAGATCCACTGCCAGGCGATGCCCTGGGCGACCGCGCCGCCGATCAGCGGGCCGCCGACCACGGCGAGCCCCATGACGGCCGCGTAGACGCCCATGACGGCGCCGCGGCGCGCGGGCGGGGTGGCCTCGGTGAGCAGTGCCAGCGCGGCGGGTGACAGCAGGGCGGCCGCGGCCCCCTGGACCGCCCGGGCGGTGACGAGCAGGCCGGCGTCCGGGGCGAGCGCGCAGGCGGCCGACGCGAGGGCGAACAGCACCAGGCCCGTCAGGTAGGCGCGCTTGCGGCCGATGCGGTCGCCGAACTCGGCCGCCGGGACGAGCAGGGCGGCGAAGGCGAGCCCGAAGGCGTTGACGGTCCACTCCAGGTCGGAGAGGGAGGCGCCGAGGTCGTGCCGGATGGTGTCCAGGGCCGTCGCGACGACGAGCTGGTCGAGCGCGACGATGAGTCCGGCCACCGCGGTCAGTGCCAGGACCCGGCCGGGGGCGGGTGGCGTGCCGGTGGCGGCGGGTGCGGTCATGGGGGCGTCCTTTCCGGTGGTGAGGTCACCGGTACTGACTCGCGGGCCGGGCCGAATGCATCGGCCGGATCACCGATGCGTTTGCGCCCCGGCGGGAGTCCACCGGACATGAACCCGATCGACGACAGCCCCCGACGTCTTCTGCAGAGCGCCCTGGTGTCCCTCAACGGAGTCATCGGAGAGCCCCTGGCCTGGGCCGGACCCTACTTCGGGGCCGGCAGCGCGGCCCACTCCCTCGACGTCCTGCGCGGCTGCGACGCGCTGCTGATGGGCCGGCGGACCTACGAGATCTTCTCCCGCCAGTGGCCGGCCGCGTCCGGCCCCTACGCGGACCACCTCAACACGATGCGCAAGTACGTCTTCTCCGCCACCCTCGGCGAGGCGGCGTGGACCAACACGACGGTGGTCGCGGAGGACCCCGCCCAGGCCGTGGCCGAGCTGAAACGGACCCCCGGGCGCGACCTGATCGTCTACGGGCACGGCCGCTTCGGGCAGACCCTGTGCGACGCCGGCCTCGTCGACGAGCTGACGCTGACCGTGGTGCCCGTCTTCACCGACGGCGTCCCCTTCCACCGGCCCGGCGCGCGCGGCCAGGCCTGGGAGCCGGTGAGTGCCGGCCCCGGCCGGGACCCGGGGCTGGTGTCCCTGACGTACCGGCCGGCGCGCACGGCGTGATCCCGGGGCGGCGCATCGCCGCCCGGCCAGGGTGCTTGCGTCCGCGCTACTCCCGGCCGGACTCCGCGTGTTCGCCGAACCAGGCGGGGCCCACGGTGAGGGTGCCGTCGGACAGCGGACGGCAGCGGACTCCGCCGCCGGCGCGCAGGGCCCGCTGGGCACCGGGGCCGAGGGTGGTGTCCATCCACGCGCAGGGCCGGGCGGCGCGGCGGACCGCGAGCAGCACGGGTCCGGTGCCGGAGTCGAGGAAGACGGTCGTGCCGATGTAGGTGTCGATGTCGACCCCGCGCAGCAGGACGTTGCGCCGGGTGCGCCGCAGGTCCGGTTCCGCCCCCGCGGGCAGCCGCTCGGCCGCCATCAGGGTGACCGAGGCCTCGCGGTGGGCGGGCCGGTTGAAGTACCGGTCGCCGACGATGCCCAGGCCCTCGCGCACGCTGAGCGTCGTCACCGACTCCTCGCCCGGCAGCTCGGGCACGCCGTCGCCGGGGCGGCCCGCGAAGCGGTGCACCGGCGAGACGAGGAGCTGAACGATGTCCACCTGCCGCACGGGTCCGAGCGTAGCGAACGGGCCGGGTCAGCCGGTGGGTGGGGCGGGGGTGGCCCGGAGGACCGGTCGGCGGCGCAGGCGCGGGCGGCGGGGGCGAGCGCCCGCACGCCGAGTGCCTGGCCTGTCGGGCCTGTGGGCCTGTGGGCCTGTGGGCCTGTGGGCCTGTGGGCCTGTGGGCCTGTGGGCCTGTGGGCCTGTGGGCCTGTGGGCCTGTGGGCCTGTGGGGGATCGTGACGGCCCGCCGCGCCGCCCTCCGCACGCCTGTGCCTGCCCTCCGTCCGCCGCCGCCCGTCCCCTGTACGCCGCTGTCCGTCGCCCGATCGGCTCAATGCCGGTACGCCTCCGGGGGCCGGGAGGCGTACGGGGTGTGAGCGTGGTGGAAGGGATGGCCCGCACAGCCACGGTGAGGAGGCGGAATGTCGGACGGGTGCGACGAGCGCGGCGCGGTGTGCGCCGCCGTGGCGGAAGGGCCGCCGGCCGGCCTGCCGGCCCGTTCCTTCGAGCAGTTGAGCGGCGTCGCCGACGCCGTCCTCTACGAGGGGTACCTGCTCTACCCCTACCGCCGGTCCTCCCCGAAGAACCGTGTCCGCTGGCAGTTCGGCGTGCTGCTGCCCCGGGACGCGGCGGAGGCGGACGGTCCCGTGGTCCCCGGCGTGTCCGGTTCCGCCGACTCCTGGTACCAGCACACCGAGTGCCTGCTGCGCGTCCTGCGGCCGGACGCGGTCGTCCACGTCCGGGTGCGCTACCTGCAGATGCAGCACAAGCAGGTGGAGGCGGCCGGACCGGGCGGCGCCCATCACGCGGTGGAGTCGCTGCGGACGGACGACGGCACCACGCATCTCACGTTCGACGAGGCGGTGCCCCGGGAGGCCGGCCTGGTCGTGCCGCTGGAGGAACTGCTGCGCGGCGCCCGCACGTTCCCGGCGGGAGCGCCCGCGGAGGTCCGCGACGAGCCGCTGCCCTCGGGGGTCGGACGGCTGACCCGGCGCCGCGAGGAGGTCAGGGCGGCCACCACCGTGGAGGCCGAGCGGCTCACCGCGGACGTCTGCCGGCTGCGGGTGCGCACCGAGAACATGGGCCGGTCGCCGGGCCGCGGGGCCGTCCGGGACGAGGCACTGCGGCACGCCCTGATCGCCACGCACACCCTCGTCGGCGGCGACGGCGTCGAGTTCGTCTCGCTGATCGACCCGCCGGCGGACCTCGAGCCCTACGCCCGCGGCTGCCGCAACGACTTCACCTTCCCCGTCCTCGGCGGTGATGCCCCTGAGCCCGGCGCCGTGGGCGGGTCGGCGCCCGCGCCGGCGGTGCTGTCCTCGCCGATCATCCTCCCCGACCGGCCGCAGGTGGCCCCGGAGAGCCCCGGCGACCTGCACGACGCCGGGGAGATCGACGAGATCCTCACCCTGCGCACGATGCTCCTGACCGACGAGGAGAAGCGCGAGGCCCGGGCCACGGACCCGCGCGCGGCCGCGATCCTGGACCGCGTCGACTCCATGCCGCGGGAGGTGTTCGCCCGGCTGCACGGCGCCATCCGCTCACTGGCCCCCGCCGCACCGGCCGGGTCCGCCGCCCCCGCCGGGCTCCCCACTGCTGCCGCGCCCGCCGGACCTGCCGGAGCGGACGGCTTCGCGGCGCGGGCCGCCTGGTGGCAGGAGGGTGCCGACGACGGGCTGTCGCCCACCACCGACTCGGTACTGGTGGGCGGTGTGCCCCTCGGCGGCGGCAGCCGCGTCCGGCTGTGTCCCCGCGGCCGGGGCGCCGACGCCCAGGACATGTTCCTGCGGGGACGGACCGCCCAGGTCGCGGCCGTCTTCCACGACGTGGACGGCAGCGTGCACCTCGCGGTCACCCTCGACGACGACCCCGCGGCCGAACTGAACGGCTGGTACGGCCGCTTCCACTACTTCCGGCCCGAGGAACTCGAGCCGCTCGATCCCGCGGAGCACTCCGGGCCGTATCCCGCGGCCCCCGACCGACTCCGAGACCCCCTGCAGCGGAGGCCGACCACATGACCACCAACAGCGGCACCGCCGATGTCAGCCAGGACCCCAGCCGGGCCGGGGAACGCACGGGCTTCGACGAGATCACCATCCTGTGGATCTCCGAGGGCATGAGCTGTGACGGCGACACCGTCTCGCTCACCGCGGCCGGCCAGCCCTCCATCGAGGACGTGGTGCTGGGGCTCATCCCCGGCCTGCCCAAGGTGAACCTGGTCAACAAGGTGCTGTCGCCCAGCCTGGGCGGCGAGGACTTCCTCGCCCCCTACCGGGCGGCGGTACGCGGCGATCTGGGCACCCCGTTCATCCTCGTCATCGAGGGTTCGATCCCCAACCAGAACATCATCGAGGGCGACGGCTACTGGACGTCGTTCGGCAACGACCCGGAGACCGGGCAGCCGCAGACCCTGAACTGGTGGATCGACCAACTCGCCCCCAAGGCGTGGGCGGTGGTCGCCGCCGGCACCTGCGCGACCTACGGCGGCATCCACGCGATGGCCGGCAACCCCACCGGTTCGATGGGCCTGGCCGACTACCTGGGCTGGGACTTCACGTCGCAGGGCGGCCTGCCCATCGTCAACGTGCCCGGCTGTCCGATCCAGCCCGAGAACTTCATGGAGACCCTGATCTGGGTCCTCTACCACGCGGCCGGCTCCGCTCCGCCGCCCCCGCTGGACCACATGCTGCGGCCGCAGTGGCTGTTCGGCAAGACCGTGCACGAGGGCTGCGACCGGGGCTCGTACTACGAGCAGGCCGGCTTCGCCAAGGACTACAACTCCCCCAAGTGCCTGGTCAAGACGGGCTGCTGGGGACCGGTGGTCAACTGCAACGTGCCCAAGCGGGGCTGGATGGGCGGCCTCGGCGGCTGCCCGAACGTCGGCGGCATCTGCATCGGCTGCACGATGCCCGGCTTCCCCGACGTGTTCATGCCGTTCATGGACGAGCCGCCCGGCGGGACCCTGTCGTCCCTGGCCATCAAGCCGTACGGGGCCGTCATGCGGCGGCTGCGCGGACTGACCAACGACATGGTGAACCACGAGCCCCGGTGGCGGCACAACAAGCGCAAGCTGACCAGCGGTTACGACCCCCGCTACCGCCCGTGACCACCGGCGCCGCGCGCCCTGCGGGCGCGCGTACCGGCCCGCATCCCGTCCCAGCACCACCGAACCCGAACAGCGAGGGGCACCACCTCCCATGACCACAACCGAGTCGCGGCCCACGGGGCGCAAACCCGCCCAGCTCGTGGACATGTCCTGGGATCCGATCACCCGGATCATCGGCAACCTGGGCATCTACACCAAGATCGACTTCGCCAACCGGGAAGTGGCGGAGTGCCACAGCACGTCCTCGCTCTTCCGCGGCTATTCGGTGTTCATGAAGGGCAAGGACCCGCGCGACGCCGGGTTCATCACCTCCCGCATCTGCGGCATCTGCGGCGACAACCACACCACCTGCTCCAACTACGCCCAGCAGATGGCCTACGGGGTCAAGCCGCCGAAGCTGGCCGAGCACATCACCAACCTCGGTGAAGCGGCCGAGTACATGTTCGACCACACGATCTTCCAGGACAACCTGGTGTTCGTGGACTTCTGCGAGGCGATGGTCAAGGCCACCAATCCCGGCGTGCTGGCCCGCGCCGAGCGGACCGACGCGCCCCGCGGTGACATCCACGGCTACCGCACCATCGCCGACATCATGAAGGCCTTCAACCCCTTCGAGGGCGAGGTGTACAAGGAGGCCCTGAAGGTCAGCCGGGTCACCCGGGAGATGTTCTGCCTGATGGAGGGCCGGCACGTCCACCCGTCGACGCTCTACCCGGGCGGCGTCGGCACGATGCCCGCGCCGAACACCTTCACCGACTACCTCAGCCGGCTGATGCGCGTCATCGACTTCGTCAAGAAGGCCGTGGCGATGAACGACGACGTCTTCGACTTCTTCTACGAGGCCCTGCCCGGCTACGAGGAGGTCGGCAGGCGCCGCATCCTGCTGGGCTGCTGGGGCGCCTGGCAGAACCCGGACGTCGTCGACTACCGCTACGAGACGATGAACGAGTGGGGCAAGGCGATGTACGTCACCCCCGGCATCATCGTCGACGGCGAACTGGTCACCAACAACCTGGTCGACATCAACCTCGGTCTGCGCATCATGCTCGGCAGCTCCTTCTACGAGGACTGGGTCAACGAGCAGCCGTTCGTCACCCACGACCCGCTGGGCAACCCGGTCGACATGCGGCACCCGTGGAACCAGACGACCGTCCCGGTGCCGCAGAAGCGGAACTTCGACGGCAACTACAGCTGGGTGATGAGCCCGCGCTGGTACCACCAGCAGACCGACAAGCACCTCGCCCTGGACACCGGCGGCGGACCGCTCGCCCGCCTCTGGTCGACCGCGCTGAACGGCCTGGTCGACACCCCGTACATCAAGTCCACCGGCTCCAGCGTGCGCATCACGCTCCCCAAGGGCGAGTCGCTGCCGGAGACGACGCTGGAGTGGAAGATCCCGAAGTGGAGCAACACCCTCGAACGGGACCGCGCCCGGCCGTACTTCATCGCCTACGCCGCCGCCATGGCCCTGCAGTTCCTGGAGGAGGCGATGGGCATGCTGCGGGACGGCGAGACCAAGGTGTTCGAGAACTTCGAGGTGCCGGACGAGGCGATCGGCTGCGGCTTCCACGAGGCCGTGCGCGGTGTCCTCTCCCATCACCTGGTGATCAAGGACAAGAAGATCGCCAACTACCACCCCTACCCGCCCACCCCCTGGAACGCCAGCCCCCGGGACATCTACGGCACCCCCGGGCCGTACGAGGACGCCGTGCAGGGCCAGCCCATCTTCGAGGAGAACGGGCCCGACGACTTCAAGGGCGTCGACATCATGCGCACCGTGCGCAGCTTCGACCCGTGTCTGCCGTGCGGTGTGCACATGTACGTCGGCAAGGGCAGGACGCTCTCCACCGTGCACTCCCCGACCTACGGGGCCGACCATGGCTGACCCCGGCCCCGCCGGACGGCTTGCGGACCCGGCGGTCGAGGCGCGGCTGGCCCGGCTCGACGAGGTGCTCGCGGGTCTCGAGTCGGCGCCGGGCCCGACCGCCCGCTCCGCGCTGGAGGCGGTGCGGCTGCTGTCCGAGGTGTACGGTGAGGCACTCGCCCGGGTCCTGGACCACGCCGACGAGCGGCTGACCGGGCAGCTCACCGACGACGAGCTGGTGGGGCACCTGCTGGTGCTGCACGACGTGCACCCCGACCCGGCCGAGCAGCGGGCCGCCCGCGCGGTCGAACTGCTGCGGCCCGCGGTGCGTGAGCGCGGCGGCGACGTGGAGTGGGCCGGTCTGGACGGGCAGGTGGCCCGGGTGCGGCTGAGCACCGGCGGAGGCTGCGGCTCGGGGTGCGGCGGCGGCACGTCCGACGTCACCGACGCCGTGCGCGAGGCCGTCCTGGCCGCCGCTCCGGAGCTGACCGGGGTGGAGCCGGTGCCCAGCGAGCCGGAGCGGTCCGCGGCTCCCGCGTTCGTCCCCCTGGGCACGATCCGGCTGCGGTCCGCGGCGGCGCCGCAGGAGGCGCGGTGAGCGCGGACGGGGCGCTGGCCCGGGTCATCCGCTCCGCCGCCGACCGTACGGCGGCGGAGGCCGGGGTGTGCGACCTGTGCGCCGCCCCGGTGGGCGAGGAGCACCCCCATCTCTACGAGACCGGGGCCGCCGAGGTGCGGTGCGTGTGCGGTCCCTGCTCGGTGCTGTTCGCCGGGCGGGGCGCCGCGGACGGCCACTACCGGCTGGTGCCCCGGCGCCGGGTCCGTCTCCCCCGGGTGGAGACGGAGGTGCTGGGGGTTCCGGTGGGCCTGGTGTTCTTCGTGCCCCGCGCGGACGGCACGGTCACCGCGCAGGGACCGAGCCCGGCCGGGGCGATGCGGTGGCAGGTGGAGGCGGAGGCCTGGCAGCGGATGGCCGCGATGTGTCCGCAGCTCGCCACCGTGGAACCCGACGTGGAGGCGCTGCTGGTGAACACCGTGCACGGCCTCGACGAACACTGGATCGTGCCGGTGGACGACTGCTTCCGCATGGTCGCCGTCGTACGCCGGGAGTGGCGCGGGCTGTCGGGCGGGGGCCGGGTCTGGCCGGCCGTCGAACGGTTCTTCGCCGACCTCACCGAACGGTCATGATCACGCACTCGTCCGGACCGGCCCACCGGGCCGGGCGGGCTCAGGCGAGGAAGGAGAGCACCATGGGCAGCATCAGAGTCGGCCGTCCCCAGGCGAAGCCCGACACGCCCACCCACGTGCCCGGTCTGCACCAGGGCAACAGGGGGCCCTACGCGCGTCAGACCGGGCATCACGAGGACGGCACCGCGGACGCGCGCCGCTCCACCGGGATCCACTGGAAGCGGCATGACGCCTTGCTGGAGGCCATGCCGAACATCTCACCGGGATGAAAGGGCAGCACGTGAGCGCGATGAGGGTCGGATGCGGCGACACGGGCCGGGGGGTACGCCGCCGGCCGCGAGCCGGGACGCGGGGGACCGGGGTGTCGGGACGCCAGGTACTGAAGGCGCAGGCCGTCGTGGTGGGCGGCCTGGTGCTGGCCCTCCTGGCCTGGGAGGTGCCCAGCCTGCTGCGGGAGATGAAGATCTACCGCATGACCGGGGGCCTGCGCGCACGCCGCCGGTACCCGTGAGCCGGTCGTGCACGAGCTGTCGATCGCCAGTGCGATCGTGGAGCGGGCCGGTGAACTCGCCCGGGAGGACGGGGCCGACGCCGTCGCGTCGGTCACCGTCCGTGTCGGGGAGCTGGCCGGGGTGGTGCCGGACGCCCTGCGCTTCGCCTTCGAGGTCGCCCGGGACGGCACCGCGCTGGCCGCGGCCCGCCTCGTGGTGGAACAGGTCACCGCGCACGCCTACTGCGCGCCCTGTGCCGAGGAGTTCGCGGTGGGCATGCCGCCGTTCTTCTGGTGCCCGGCCTGCGACCGGCCCTCCCAGGAGCTGCGGCGCGGCCGGGAGCTGGAGATCACGGACGTCGTACCGGCCCTGAGCGCGCCCGGGGAGTGACGTCGAACGGCCCCGCCGGTGTCCCTGGGGCACCGGCGGGGCCGCGTCACGGGCGGGCGGGTCAGCAGATGCGCGGCAGCTGCTCGCCCAGCGGCAGATCCAGCACCCGGGTGCCGCCGAGCCCGGTGGCGACCACGACCATGCCGGGGTGGTCCTCGACGCACTCCCCGATCAGGGTCGCGCCGACGCCCTGCGGGTGCGCGCGCATCGCCGCCAGCACCGCCTCCGCCGAGGCCCGGGGCACGAAGGCGACCAGCCGCCCCTCGTTGGCGACGTACAGCGGGTCCAGGCCGAGGAAACCACAGGCGTTGGCGACCTCGTCCGGCACCGGGACGGCGCGCTCCGAGATCCGTACGCCGGTGCCGGAGGCGCGGGCGATCTCGTTGAGGGAGGCGCCCAGCCCGCCGCGGGTGGGGTCCCGCAGCACATGGATGTCCGGGGTGACCGCGAGCATGGCCGCCACCAGGTCCGCCAGCGCGGCGGTGTCGGAGGCGATCTCCACGCCGAACTCCAGTCCCGCCCGCACGCTCATGACCGCCACGCCGTGCAGGCCGATCGGGCCGCTGACGATGACGGCGTCGCCGGGCCGGGCACGCTGCGGGCGGATGTCCACGCCGTCGGGGACCAGGCCGATCCCGGCGGTGGTGACGTACACGCCGTCGCCGTGCCCGGCCTCGACCACCTTGGTGTCGCCGGTGACCACGGTGACCCCGGCCGCCCGGGCCGCGGCGCCGATGTCCCGCGCGATCCGCTCGACGACGCTCAGCCGGACCCCTTCCTCCAGCACGAACGCGGTGGAGAGGTGGGCGGGCCGGGCGCCGCTCATCGCCAGGTCGTTGACGGTGCCGTTGACGGCCAGGTCACCGAGGCTGCCGCCGGGGAAGACCAGCGGTCTGACCACGTAGGAGTCGGTGGAGAACGCCAGCCGGGCACCGCCGAGGTCGACGACGGCCGAGTCGGCGAGCGCGGCCAGGACGGGGTTGCCGTACGCCGGGGCGAACACCTGGTCGACCAGTTCGGCCGACAGGGCGCCGCCTCCGCCGTGGCCCATCACCACCACCGGCTGGTCGCGCAGCGGTGCGGGGCAGGTCCAGTTCGCGGGGTCGACGGCGGTTTCGGGGGTGGTGTCGGCGGCCGCGGGAGCCAGTTCAGCCAACGGGGTTCATCTCCTCCTGCGCGATACGGGATCCCTGCGGCGCCGCGGTGGTCATCCGGCGGTACAGGTAGTAGGCCGCGCAGGCGCCCTCGGAGGAGACCATGGTGGCGCCGAGCGGGGTGCGCGGCGTGCAGGTCGTGCCGAAGGCGGCACACTCGGTGGGCTTGATCAGCCCTTGCAGGACCTCGCCGGCGCGGCAGGCGGCGGGCTCCTCGGTGCGGATGCCGCCGACGTCGAAGCGGTGCTCGGCGTCGTGGGCGCGGTAGGCGTCGGTGAGCCGCCAGCCGCTGGCCGGGATGCGTCCGATGCCCCGCCAGGCACGGTCGGTGACCTCGAACACCTCCTCGATCATGCGCAGCGCGGCCGGATTGCCCCGGTCCTGCACGGCGCGGGCGTAGGCGTTCTCCACCCGGTGCTCGCCGCGCTCCAGCTGGTGCACGGCGCGGCGGATCCCCTCCAGGATGTCCAGCGGTTCGAACCCGGTGACCACCACCGGCACTCGGTGCCGCTCCGCCAGCGCCGGGTACTCGGCAGTGCCCATCACGCTGCACACGTGCCCGGCGGCCAGGAAGCCCTGCACCCGGCAGGACGGCGCGGTCATGATGGCCTCGATCGCCGGGGGGACGCGGACGTGGGAGACCAGCAGGCTGAAGTTGTCCAGGCCCAGCCGCCGGGCCTGGTGCACGGCCATGGCGTTGGCGGGCGCGGTCGTCTCGAAGCCGATGGCGAAGAACACGACCTGCCGGTCGGGGTGGCGGCGGGCCAGCTCGAGGGCGTCGAGCGGTGAGTACACCACCCGTACGTCACCGCCCTCGCCCTTGACGCGGAAGAGGTCCCGGTCGGTGCCGGGGACGCGGAGCATGTCGCCGAAGGAGCAGAAGATCACCCCGGGGCGGGCGGCGATGTCCAGCGCCTTGTCGATCATCTCGAGTGGGGTGACGCAGACCGGGCAGCCGGGGCCGTGGATCAGCTCCACCTCCTGCGGCAGCAGCTGGTCGATGCCGTGCCGGATGATGGAGTGGGTCTGGCCGCCGCACACCTCCATCAGCGCCCAGGGCCGGGTGACGGTCGCGCGGATCTCGTCCAGCAGCCGCCGGGCCAGCTGGGGGTCGTTGAACTCCTCGATGTACTTCACCGGACCTCACTCCCGCTCTCCCCGCGCGTGCCCGTCAGGGGGGCCGGCGGGGCGGCGCTCCCCGCCTCCTTGGCCGCCTGCGTCCAGGCGTCGCCGAACTCCTCCTCCAGCAGCCCCAGTTCCTCGAACAGCTCCAGTGACGCCCGGGCCGACTCCTCGTCCAGGCGCTGCAGGGCGAAGCCGACGTGGACGATGACGTACTCCCCCACCCGTACGTCGGGCAGGTACTCCAGGCAGGCCTGTTTCTGCACGCCGCCGAAGTCGATCAGACCCGTCAGCGGGTCGGCGCTGTGGTCGATGGCCACGACTTTGCCAGGCACGGCCAAACACATGTCTCACTCCGTCTCGTCGCTGTCCGCGGACCTGTCCGGGGGGCGCCGGTCGCCCCGGTCCACCGGTCGCTCGGATCTACCGGGCGGCTGCCGGCTCCCGTCCGGGCAGGGGATGGTGGGCGGCGACGACGAGCTGGCCGAGCGCCAGCCCGCCGTCGTTGGGGGGGACTTCGCCGTGGCACAGCACGGTGAAGCCGTCCGCGGCGAGCAGGGCGGCGCACTCCCGCTCAAGGAGCGCGTTGGCGAAGACGCCTCCGCTCAGGACGGCCGTGGTCAGTCCGGTGGCGGTGCGGGCCCGCCGGCAGATCTCCGCGACCGCCCGTGCCACGCCGCGGTGGAAGCGGGCGGCGAGCATCGGCGCCGGGGTGCCGCGGCGCCGGTCGGCGAGGAGCGCGGCGAGCAGCGGCGCGGGGTCGCAGTCGACGAGGCCGGGGCCGCGGCCGCAGGCGAAGCCGTACGCCGTCTCGTCGGCGTCCCAGGCCGCGGTGGCCGCCGCTTCCAGTTCCAGGGCGGCCTGCGCCTCGTAGCCGGTGCGGTGGCAGACGCCGGCCAGTGACGCCACGGCGTCGAAGAGGCGGCCCATGCTGGAGGTCGGCACGCAGGCCACCCGGTGTTCCAGCTGGCGGCGCAGCACGGTCAGTTCGGTCGCCGTGCAGGCGGTGACGCTGGGCAGGTGCGGCTCCCACGGCAGGCCCGCGGCCCAGAGCCTGGCCAGTGCCAGCCGGCAGGGGTTGGCCACGCCGGCGTCGCCGCCCGGCAGCGGGGCGGGAGTCAGACGGGCGAAGCGCCGGTAGCCGGCGTAGTCGGCGAGCAGCACCTCGCCGCCCCAGACGGTGCCGTCGTCGCCGTAGCCGGTGCCGTCGAAGGCGACGCCGATGACGGGCGTGGTGCCGTCGAGGCCGTGCTCGGCCATGGCGGAGGCGATGTGGGCGTGGTGGTGCTGGACGAGCACCGGCCGGGCCGGTTCGAGGCCGGCGGCCCGGCGGTGGGCCCAGCGGGCGGAGTGGTAGCCGGGGTGGCGGTCGGCGGCCACCAGTTCGGGGGTGACGCCGGTCAGGCCGGTGAGCCGCCGTTCCGCCCGCCGGGCGCTCTCCAGCGTCGCCAGGTCTCCCATGTCGCCGATGTGCGGGCCGAACCAGGCGTGGTCGCCCTCGCCGACGCAGGGCGCGTTCTTCAGGTCGCCGCCGACGGCGAGCGCGGGGCGCACCGGCACCGGCAGGAGCAGGGGGCGCGGTACGTAGCCGCGGGAGCGGCGCAGCACCTGTGCGGTGCCGTCGGCGCGCACCCGCAGCAGCGAGTCGTCGCAGGGGGAGGCGATGGGGCGGTCGTGGGCGAGCCAGGCGTCGGCGAGCCCGGCGAGCCGGGTGAGGGCCTCGGCGTCGTCGGTGACGATGGGTTCGCCGGAGCGGTTGCCGCTGGTCATCACCAGTGCGCGCGGGCCGGGCGGGTCACCGGGGAGTCCGAACAGCAGGGTGTGCAGGGGGGTGTAGGGCAGCATGACGCCGACGTGCGGGCTGCCGGGGCAGACCTCGTCGGCGAGCCGGGGGCCGGGGCCGCCGGTGCGGGGGCGCAGCAGGACGACGGGGCGTCGCGGGCCGGTGAGCGCGGCGCGTTCGGCGTCGGTCGGCGCGGTGAAGCGCTCGGCGGTGGCGAGGTCGGCGCACATCACCGCGAACGCCTTGCCGCCGCGCTCCTTGCGGGCGCGCAGGCGGGTGACGGCGTGGGCGTCGGTGGCGTCACAGGCCAGGTGGTAGCCCCCGATGCCCTTCACGGCGACGATCCCGCCCCGGGCCAGCAGGGACCGGGCGGCGGCGAGGGCGGCGGCGTCCCGGGCCGGGCGGACGTCGCTGCCGGCGGCGGGCACCAGGCGCAGCCGGGGACCGCAGTCGGGGCAGGCCACGGGCTGGGCGTGGAAGCGCCGGTCGAGCGGGTCGCCGTACTCACGGGCGCAGCGCGGGCACAGCGGGAAGCCGGCCATGGTGGTGGCCACCCGGTCGTACGGCATCGCCGTGGCGATGGTGAAGCGGGGGCCGCAGTGGGTGCAGGTGATGAACGGGTGGCGGTGGCGGCGGTCGGCCGGGTCGGCCAGCTCCCGCAGGCAGTCGGCGCAGGTCGCGGTGTCGGGCGGCAGCTGTGTGCGGGTGCCGGGCTGCCCGGCGGGCCCGGACTGCTCGGTGGCGCGGATGGCGAAGGGGCCGGCGGCGCCGGTGGCGGGGACCTCCTCGGTCCCGATGCCGGTGACGGCGGCCAGCGGGGGTGGCTGCCGGGCCAGCAGGTCGCAGAACCGGTCCACACCGTCCGGCGGGCCCTCGACCTCGATCAGCACGCCGCCCGCGGTGTTGCCGACGAATCCGGCCAGCGCCAGGTCGGCGGCGAGGCGGTGGACGTAAGGCCGGAACCCCACGCCCTGCACGGTGCCGCGCACGGTGAGCCGGCGGCGTACCTGGCCGGTGACGGGTGCGGTCATGAGGCGGGGGCGGGCGCGGGGTCACCGTGCGGGTGGCTGTGGGGGTGCGGAGCGAGCGGCGGCCGGTGCGGCGGCGCTCCGTCCCGCACCGCGAGGGCCCGGTCCAGGACGAGGTCGACGCCGTCGCCGGTGCGGGCGCACGACCGGACGATCTCCACGCCCGGGTTGACCCGGTGCACATGGGAGCGGAAGGCGGCCTCGTCGAAGCCGGCGGGCCCGGCCAGGTCGGTCTTGGTGATCACGACGAGGTGGGCGGAGCCGAAGGCGGTGGGGTACTTCAGGGGCTTGTCCTCGCCCTCGGTCACCGCCATCAGCACGATCCGCAGGCTCTCGCCGAGGTCGTAGGACGCGGGGCAGACCAGGTTGCCGACGTTCTCGACGAACAGCACCGCCGTGTCGTCGGGGAGCCAGCCCTCGACGCGGCGGCGGACCTGGCGGGCCTCCAGGTGGCACAGCCCGTCGGTGAGCAGCTGCTGCACCGGTGCTCCGGAGCGGGCCAGGCGCACCGCGTCGTTCTCGGTCGCCAGGTCGGCGGTGAGGGCGGCCACCGGGACGCCCCGCGCGACCGCCCGGGCCAGCACCCGGCCCAGCAGCTCGGTCTTGCCGCTGCCGGGGCTGGACAGCAGGTTGACCAGGCTGACCCCCCGGGCGGCCAGGTCACCGCGCAGGCCCGCGGCCAGGTCGTCGTTCTTCGCCAGCACGGCCTGCTTGATGTCGGACCGGCACATGGCACTGCTCCTCGGGCTCGGCGGCGGCTCTCACCGATGGTCGGCCGCGTCGGCCGCGAGGTGCGGCAGCGCAGCCGTGCCGAGGTGCCCGGATTCCATCGGGCGGCCCAACGCCGGGTCGGCCGAGGGGTCGGCGAGCAGCACCGGCACGATGGTGTGCAGGGCCTCGACGGCGCGGTCGACGGCCTCCCGCACCGGCGCGCTGAGCCCGGGGGCGATGTCCTCGTCGTCGCGCGGGCGCAGCCGCGGCTCGCAGGCCAGGACCAGGACCCGGGGCAGCGGCTCGTCGCCGAGGTGGCGGGCCAGCGCCAGCACCCTCGCCGGGTCCATGCCGTGGGCCTCGGGCGGGGCGGTGCCGTCCGGCGGGCCGGGTTCGACGAGGGAGAGGGTGCCGGGGCGGTGGCCGCGCTGGGCGGCGTCGACCAGGACCGCGGTGTCGTAGCCGCCGAGCAGTTCGTAGGCGAGGTCCATGCCGCGGATGCCGAAGTCGCGCACCCGGACCCCGGACGGCAGCGGGCGCCCGTCGAGGGCGCGGATCACCTCGGGTCCGAAGGCGTCGTCGGCGAGGAAGATGTTGCCGACACCCGCCACCAGCAGCCGTACGGGACGCGGGGTCACCGCACGCCTCCGGCGGCCGGCTCGCCGACGGGGGCGAGCGGGCGGGCCGGGCCGGACGGCGTCTTGCGGACGAAGGCCGACCGCAGGGCGTGGTAGGGGGCGCGCGGGTCGAAGAAGACGGTGGACATCCGGGCGAGTTCGGCGCGCCGGTAGTCCGTGAGGGGCCGTTCCTCCTCGTCCGAGCGGCGGGTGGCGGCCTTCGCGGCGAGCCGCCGGCCGAGGTCGGGGGCGTCGGCGAGACCGGCCGCGAGGCGCTCGACCCGTTCGGCGAAGTCCTGCGGCGCGGCCGGCACCAGCCGGTCCACCAGGCCGATGCGCTCGGCCGACGCGGCGCTCAGCGGCAGTGCCTCGCGGGTGAGCCGGTGCGCGGTGCCGGCTCCGACGCGGCGCGGCAGCGTGTAGGTCCAGAACTCGGAGCCGTACAGACCCATCCGCCGGTAGTGCGGGTTGAGGACGACGCCCGTGCGGCACCACACCTCGTCGGCGGCCAGGGCGAGCATCACGCCGCCCGCCGCGGCATTGCCGCCGAGCGCCGCGATCACCAGCCGGTCGGTGGTGCGCAGCACCGCCTCGACCAGGTCGTCCATGGCGTTGAGGTTGGCCCAGGACTCCTGGGCCGGGTCGGCGGCCGCCTCGATGACGTTGAGGTGGATGCCGTTGGAGAAGAAGTCGCGGGCGCCGCCGAGGACCAGGACGGAGGTGGGACGGGCGAGCGCGTACCGGTAGGCGGTCAGCAGTCTGCGGCACTGGCCGGTGCTCATCGCCCCGCCGGGGAAGGAGAACCGCAGGAAGCCGACGTCCCCGAGCTGCCGGTAGCCGATGTCGGTCCAGGTCCGCCGGTCGGCGGGCAGCTCCAGCGGTACGGGGTCCTCGGGCAGCCAGGACGGCCGGTCGCCGGGGCGCGGCCGGACCGTGGAGACGGCGCCGTCCCCAGCCGTGGGCGCCGTCGTGGGCGCCGTCGTGGGCGCCGGGAAGGAGGCCAGCACGGAGGCCGCCGGACGGCGGAAGGGCGCCGGGTCGCCGGAGTTCTTGCGCGGGCGCAGTTCCGGGATCCACACCGCGCCGTCCCGCGTGGCGCGGCAGACGGCACCCGCGCGGGTCGCGAGCAGCTCGCCGGGGCGGCCGCGCAGCACGTCCTCGGGGTGCCCGCCGTGCAGGAACACCTCGCGGCCCGCCAGCCGGTCCAGGACGCCGGGCTGGGAGTCGGCCCCGCGCAGCTTGCGCAGCACCGTCGCGGTGTCGTCCGCCTCCCAGTCGATCCGCCGCCGCTCCTGGCCGAAGAAGTCCCGCCGGACGACGGTGATCGCCGGGTCGCTCTGCGGCTGCGGTTTGTGGGCGCCGTCGGCGTAGCGCCGCACCGCCAGCAGGACGGCGGCGACGGCGGCGTCGGAGACCTCGTTGCGGTACACGTCGCTCTTCCCCACCGGCGGCATCTCGAAGGACAGTGACGCCCAGACGGCGCCGGCGTCCATGGCCGCCTCCGCCTGGAGCACCGTCACGCCCCAGCGCGGCGCCTGCTCGGCGATCGCCCAGTCCAGCGACGAGGGGCCGCGGTCACCGGGCGGGCCGGGGTGCACGATCAGGCAGGTGTGCCGCTGCCACACGTCGTCGGGCAGGGCTGTCCTCAGCATCGGCGCGACGACGAGGTCCGGCCGGGTCGCGTGGACGGCGGCGCGGACGGCGTCGGCGCCGTGGGAGGCGAGCACGACGTCCACCCGGTGCCCGTGGTCGGACAGCTCGGCGTGGACCCGCTGGGACAGGCTGTTGAACGCGCTGACGACGAGCAGAATGTCCATGACGCGGATGTTCGTCCTGTCCCCGGGTTCCGGGAAGGACCCCGGCGGCGTTTCGCCCGCCCCGCCCCGGCCGCTTCCGCCATCCGGACCGGCGGGCGCCCTCGCGTCCCCGGTCCCGGGCGGTGGGACCGGTGACCGCGGCGCCCGGGCGCGTTGCACGTCGCCGCCCGCGGGCTTGCGCTTACCGTGCTGCCAGGGTGACGGACCGTCACGAGTACGGCGGAGAGGCGGGACACACAGTGGCCGATGCGGGCCGTGGGGCAGGCCGGCCGCGCCGGACGCGGCGGACCGGCGGCGCGCTGCCCGGCAGCCGGACCACGCGTCCGCCACGGCGCCCCGGGCACGGCGGTACTCCCGCGAAAGCCCTGCCGGGCACCGAGCAGACCGTGCCGTGGCTGCGCGTCGCCGCGGCCTACGCCTGGCGGCTCGTCCTCGTCGGCATCGTCGTCTACGGCGTCTTCACCGTCCTGGGCCGTTTCCAGCTCATCGCCGTGGCCCTGTTCCTCGCGCTCGTCGTCACCTCGGTGTTGCGCCCGGTCGTCGACCTGCTCGCCCGCGTGCTGCCCCGGCCGCTGGGCGTGGCCGTCGCGCTCGTCGGCAGCCTGCTGCTGCTGGCCGCGCTGCTCGCCCTCGTCGCCAACGCGGTGGCGAGCGAGTCGGGCAGGCTGGCGGGTGAGTTCGGCGGCGGCGTCCACCGGATCGAGGTGTGGCTGCGGCAGCCGCCGTTCCGCCTCGGCCCGGGCCGGCTCGCGGAGCTGGAGAACCAGGTGACGCGCTACCTCGGCACCCACCGCTCGAGCCTGCTCAGCAGCGCCGTCAGCGGTCTCGGCCGGCTGGTGGAGGTGGCCGCGGGGGCCGCGCTGGCGCTGTTCTCCTCCGTCTTCTTCATCAATTCCGGTGAGCGCCTGTGGGGCTGGGCCAGCGAGGAACTGCTGCCCGCGCGCGCCCGTCCGGCGTGGGACCGGGCCGGACGCGCCGCCTGGCGCGCGTTCGCCGGGTACACCCGCGGCATCATCATCGTGGCCGCCACCAACGCGGTGCTCGTGGGCGTCGCCCTGTTCGTGCTGCGGGTGCCGCTCGCGTTGCCGCTGACCCTGCTGGAGTTCTTCGCCGCGTTCGTGCCGCTGGTGGGCTCGCCGGTCGCGCTCGCCGTGGCCACGGTGGTCGCCCTCGCCGGGCGCGGGCCGCTCACGGCGGCGGCCGTCCTGGTGCTGATCGTCGTCATCGGCCAGCTCGAGGGGCATCTGCTGCACCCGCTGGTGATGAGCTGGGCGGTGCGGCTGCATCCGCTGGCCGTCGCCGTGTCCGTGATCGCGGGCAGCATCGTCGCGGGGGTGATCGGCGCGGTGGTGGCCGTGCCCTTCGTCTCCGTGGTGTGGGCGGTGCTGCGCGCGCTGCGGGCGGTGCCCGCAGCGCCGGGGCCGGGGTGACGGGGACGGGATGGCGCAGCCGGGGTGACGGGGGGGGCGGGCCCGTGCGTGCCGGGCCCGCCGTCCTGATCACCCCCGCGCCCACGCCTCCGGCTCCGCCTCCGCCTCGCCCGCCGGCCGGGCTGCCGCCTCGGGGTCGGTGTCGTAGGCGACGAACCGCAGCTCGGAGGTGTAGCGACCGCCCTCGTCGTCGGTGAGCCAGGTCTGTTCCGGCGTCGGCAGCATCTCGGTGATGGTGACCGTCGCCGCCGGGTCCTTGCGGGCCAGCCGGCGCAGGGCCTTGGCGAGGATGGTGACGTAGACGGGGCTGTCGAAGTCGACGTAGAACGGGCGGGACTCGGCCGGGGAGACGACGAACACAAAGCGGGGCAGGCCCAGCCCGGTGCGCCAGTGGCGGGCGCGGACGAAGCGGCGCGCCTCGTCCTTGTCGTCGGCGAAGCCGGCTCCCGCCGCCGGCAGGCGCCAGGTCTCCCGGGCGACGACCAGCCGGTCGACGGTGACCCGGGGCGAGTGGTCCGCCTCCGGCAGCAGCTGGAAGAGGTCCATGGCCAGGGTCGTCAGGACGTGCGCGAAGACGTCCACCGCCGGGAGGAGCGTGCCGTCGGGGAGGCGGACGACGAGGGCGCCGTCGCGTTCCTCGACGGTGGCGTCGGCGCTGAGCACGGTGCGGGCCGGGTCGGCGGTGTGGTCGGCGAGGGCCACCTGGCGGTCGCCGGGCCGGATCAGGGTCTGGCGGATGCGGGCCGACAGCCGGGCCCGGTGCTCCTTCGGGATCACCGGCAGCAGCCGGGGCCCGGGGTGGTCGCGGCCGGTCAGGCGCAGCAGTTCGTCCGGGTCGGGGTGCTGGTGGGTGAAGAGCGACGCGCCCAGCGTGTTGGCGGCGACGTGGAGTTCGCCGAGGACCAGCCGGAAGTCGCCGCGGGCGATGGCGTCCGTCCCGTCGGCGGCGATCATCACGTCCGGGCTCATGTAGCGGGCGGCCGTCCAGCCGCCGGCCGGGCCGCCGAACTCCCGCGCGACCCCGGCCTCGACGTCCTCCAGGCGTACGTCCACCCGGCGTGCGCCTGCCGGGGCGGCCAGGATGCGCCGCCAGCGCGCCGCGAACTCCCGCTGGAGGTCGGCGGCCGCGGTGCGGGCGGGGCCGTGCAGCACCGGCAGGCAGGCGAACCAGAACTCCGCCAGGCCGACCGGTTCGCCTCCGGCGGCCAGGCCGGCGTGGACCCGGTGCGCCTCCTCGCGGACCGCCCCGGCGAGCCGGGAGGTGAGCCAGCCGGCGCTGTCCAGCAGCGGCCGCAGGGGGCGCAGCGCGTCGAGCACGGCGGGGCCGGTGCGGGCGGTGGCGGCCCGGCGCGCGTCGGAGTAGACCAGGGCGCGGCAGGGGGCGGTCGTCGCCGACTTCTCCCGTACCGCGGCGGTCCCGGTCAGGGCGACGAACGTCTCCTCCAGCGCGGACATCGCCTCGACCAGGTCGTCCACGTCCCGGGCCGCCGCCACCCGGGCGCGTCCCTCCTCCAGCCGGTCGAGGGCGGCCAGGGCGCGCCCGCGTGCCTCGCCGGCGCCGGTGGAGTGCAGCCAGGCCCGCAGGGCGCGGTCGGGGTGGGTGTCGGCGGGCACTTCGAGCCGCCACACCGCCCAGCGGCGGGCCACCAGGTCGCCGAGGACGGCCGGTACGTCGGTGTCCGGCAGCTCGGCGGCGATCTGCCGGGCCGGGCGGACGCCGTCGCAGCGGGCGAGCACGGCGGCGGCGTCGGCGGGGACGGTCACCGGGGGCCGGCCCGGCACCAGGACCCGGTCGCCGTCCAGGGAGACGAACGGCACGCGCCGCGGGGCGATCCACTCGCGCAGGGCGGGGTCGGCGTCCAGGGTGCGCGCGAGGGCGTCGATGCCCCAGCTCGCCCAGTACACGGTGGACTCGGCGATCAGGCCGCCGCGGCCGGGGTCGATCTCGACGCCGTCCGCGTCCGGGTCCCAGCGGCCCCAGCCGACCGGGCCGAAGAAGCCGATCGTGTCGTTCTTCACGCAGAACCGCTGCCAGTAGTGGGCGACCAGTTCCTCCCGCTGGCGGGGCATGCTGCTGCGGCTCGTCGCGGTCGGCGTCCAGCGCAGGAACGGGGCGATGCCCGAGCGCAGCACGGGCCGGTTCTGCCAGGCGACCGCGGCGCGGAAGGCGGGCGTGCGGGCGATGTCCTGCAAGGTCCGCGCGCTCTCCACGCAGGCCTCGGCGAAGAGCCCCGTGAAGTCCTGCCAGCGGGCACCGTCGAGGGTGTCGTCCGCGGCGAACTTGTCGGCGGCCTCGGCCAGGCCGGGTGGCGCCAGCCGCAGCACTCCGTCGGCACGGAAACCGGAGCCGCGCAGGGCGAACTGTTCCCACAGCCGCCAGCGGCCGAGGGTCGGCGCGAGGTCGTCGGTCATGACACGGCTCTCCTTGGCGAGGGTCAGGTCGGGAGGAGCGGAGGGGAGGGAGGGGCGGCGCGGGTGCGGGCTGGGCCGGGGCCGGGCGGAGGCGGGCTGGGACCGGGCTGGTGGTGCCCGCCGTCGGGCGGGCGGGCGGCGGCCCGGCCCCCGGCCATCGCCTCCCGGTCCCCGGCGGTCGCCGTCCCGGTCAGGGTCGGCCGTAGTCCGCGTCGACGACCTCCGCGAGGTCGGCCGGCGTGGGGTAGGCGAACACCAGGGAGACGGGGAGGTCCACGCCCAGTTCCTCCTGGAGGCGTCCGGTGATCTGGAAGGCGGTCAGGGAGTCGCCGCCGGCCTCGTAGAAGTCGGTGTCGGGGGTGAGGTCGTCCAGGCCGAGGACGTCCCGGAAGATCCCGACGAGGAGGTCGAGGGTGGCGGTGGCCGTGACGGTGGCGGGGACGGCGTTGGGGGTCATGACAGTTGCTCCTCGGTGAGGGTGAGGGTGTGGGTGAGGTGGAGGTGGTGCAGCCGGGCGGGGGTGTTGCCGCCCGACACGACGGCCACGGCGCGTTCGCGCCGGCCGGCGCGCAGGGCACCGGCCAGGGCGACGGCGCCGCTCGGCTCGGCGTCCACGCCGTGGCGGCGAAGGAGCGCGGCGGCGGCCAGGATCTCGGCGTCGCCGACGGCGATCAGGTCGTCGACGCGGTCCCGGACGATGGGGTAGGGGACGCTCCCGGGGTACTGCCCGCGCAGCCCGTCGGCGACGGTGGCGCTGGGCGGCAGCCGGACCGGGTGGCCGGCGGCCAGGGAGAGGGCGTAGCGGGCAGCGGTGACGGGCTCGACGCCCACGACGCGCACCGGGTGGTCCTGGGCGGCGAGGCAGACGCCCGCGAGGAGTCCGCCGCCGCCGGTGGGGACGTAGACGGTGTCGGTGCCGGGGGCGTCCGCGAGCACCTCGGCGCCGACGGTGCCCTGTCCGGCGACCACCAGGGGGTGGTCGGAGGAGGGGACGAACACGGCGTCCTGCTCGGCCGCCAGGGCGCGCGCCCGTTCCTCGCGTTCGGCCACGCCGCCGTCGACCCGCACGGTGACGGCACCGAGGGCCCGGATGGCGGCGGCTTTGGCGGGGGCGGCGCCCGCCGCGAGCACCACCGTCAGCCGGAGCCCGAGGGCGCGGGCGAGCCGGGCCAGGGCGATGCCGTGGTTGCCGGAGGACCCGGTGACGACGCGACGGGCGCCCAGGGCGAGGACCGCGTTGGCCGCGCCGCGCATCTTGAACGAGCCGCCGTTCTGGAGGTGTTCGGCCTTCAGCAGCAGGCGGGTGCGGCCGGAGGCGGTGACCGGGCCCGGCAGCAGCGGGGTGCGGACGGTGTACGGGGCGATGCGTGCGGCGGCGGCGCGCAGGTCGGCGGGGGTGAGGCGGAGGTCGGTGGTGGTCACGGGGTGCTCCCCGCGGAGGGGAGGCAGGCGGCGCGGGCCGGCCGGCGGGCAGGTCGCTGGACCAGCTGGTGGTCCTGTCCCCGGTGCGCGGTGCCGGCGTCGTCCCCGGCCTCGGCGCCGGTGCCTTCCGGCGCGGACAGGGCCCGGCGGTCGGCCTTGCCGCCGCGGGTGGTGGGCAGCGCGTCGAGGCGGACGAAGCGGCGCGGCATCAGGTGCGGGGGCAGCAGCCGGGCCAGGTGGGCGCGCAGCGCGGCGTCCGCGGTGCCGGTGAGGTCCCCGGTGAGGTGGGCCAGGAGGTGGGCGCGGCCCCGGTCGTCGGTGTGCGCGGTGACGACGGCTCCGCTGACCCGGGGGTGGGACAGCAGGGCGCCCTCCACCTCGGCGGGGTCGACGCGGTAGCCGCGGATCTTCACCTGGCGGTCGGCGCGGCCGGCGAACTCCAGGCCCTCGGGCCCGCGGGAGGCGAGGTCTCCGGTGCGGTAGAGGCGGGCGCCGGGCGGGCCGAGGGGGTCGGGCACGAAGCACTCCGCCGTGCGCGCCGGCCGCCCGCCGTAGCCGCGGGCCACTCCGGCCCCGCCGATGTACACCTCGCCGACGGCCCCGTCGGCGACGGGCGCCAGGTCGGCGTCCAGGATGCGGACCAGCGTGCCGGCGCGGGGCCTGCCCACCAGGTCGGCGGACGCGTCGGGGGCCTCGGGGACGGCGTACCGGGTGGTGGTCATCGTGCACTCGGTCGGGCCGTACTGGTTGATCAGCGCGCCGGGGACGAGGGCGCGTCCGCCGGCCGCGAGGAAGGGCCGCAGCGACTCCCCGCTGGAGGCCACCAGCCGCACCCCGGCGAGCGGGTCGGTGAGGCCGTGCTGCCCGGCGAGGTGGGAGAGGAAGGACGGGGTGACGCTGAGCAGGGCCGTCACCCGGTGTTCGCGCAGGGTGCGGACGAACTCCGCGGGACGCAGCAGCCGGGCCCGCTCGACGATCACCAGCCGGGCACCGGCGAGCAGCGGCACGAAGGTGTCCCGGACGGAGGCGTCGTAGCCGAGCGGGGCCGTCTGAAGGGCCACGGTGTCCGGGCCGAGGCCGAACGCGCGGGCGGTGTCGCGCAGATAGGTGTCGAGGGCGTGGTGTTCGACCAGGACGGCGTTGGGTTCGCCGGTGCTGCCCGAGGTGTGGCTGACGTAGGCGAGGGCGCGCGGGTCGACCGGAGCGGTGCCGGGGCCGCCCGCGGGGCTGGTGTCCGGCGGCGCGGGCCGGTCGAGGAGGACCGGCGGCGCCGGTACCGGCAGGTCCAGGCGCGGGGCGAGCGCGGAGGTGGTCAGCAGCAGGGTGGCGCGCCCGCTGCGGACGAACGCGGCGAGCCGTTCGCGGGGCTGGCCGGTGTCCAGGGTGAGGAAGGCGGCTCCGCAGCGCAGCACCGCGGCCATGGCCGCCACCGCGTCCGTGCCGTGCTCGACCGCGACGGCGCAGACCGTCTCCGGTCCCGCTCCGCGGGCGCGCAGCATCCGGGCCAGTTCCGCGATGCGGGCGGCGAGTCGCGCGTAGGTCACCTCCCCGTCCGGGGTGGACAGCGCGGTCCGCTCGGGGTGGCGGGCGGCGTGCGCGGCGATGTCGTCGGCGACGGTGCGCATCACGCCTCCCGCGCGGTGGGGCCGGTGACCGTGCGGTCGACGGCGACGAAGCGGAGTTCGGAGGTGTAGCGGCGGCCCTCGTCGTCGGTGAGCCAGGCCTGCTGCGGGGTGGGCAGCATCTCGCTGACCTTCAGCCGGGCGCCGGGGTCCTTGCGGGCCAGCCGGCGTGCGGCCTTGGCGAGGATGGTGACGTAGACGGGGCTGTCGAAGTCGACGTAGAACGGGCGCGGTTCGGCCGGGGAGACGACGAAGACGAACCGCGGCAGCTCGTGCCGGCGCTGCCAGTGCCGGGCCCGTACGAACCGCGCGGCCTCCGCCTTCTCCTCCGCGAAGTCGACGTCCGCGACCGGGAGTTGCCAGGTCTCGCGGGCGACGGTCATGCGGTCGACGGTGATGCGCGGGGTGTGGTCGCCCTCCGGGCGGAGGGTGAAGCGGTCCATGACGCGCTGGGTGAGGGTGTTGGCGTAGGCGTCGAGCAGGTCGTAGGCGGTGCCGTCGGGCAGGACCGCGGTCAGCCGGCCGGCCCGGTCCTCGACGGTGACGTCCGCGCCGAGCACGGTCCTGGGGCGGTGCGGGTCGCCGGTCTGGTCGACCAGTGCCACGTAGTGGTCCTCGGGCCGGTCCAGGGAGGGGCGGCTGCGCGAGGACCACTTCAGCGGCAGTTCCTTGGGCAGCATCGGCAGCAGGCGCGGGCCGGGGAAGTCGCGGGTGGTCTCCGCGAGCAGCGCGTCCCGGTCGGGGTGCTGGTACACGAAGAGGGAGGCGCCCATCGTGTTCAGGGCGCAGTGCATCTCGCCGAGCACGAGGTCGACGTCGCCGCGGGCGAGGGCGTCGTCGTCCTCGGCGATCACCAGGACGTCGGGGCTGATGTAGCGGGCCAGCGACCAGCCGTCGCCGCTCTCGTCGAACTCCCGGCGCACCCGCTCGGCCAGCTCCGCCGTGGTCAGGCGCACCCGGCGCACCCCGGCGGGCAGGTCCAGCACCCGGGCCCACTTGGCGCGCAGTTCCGCCTGCACGGCGTCGATCAGGGCCCCGGCCTCCGGGTGCGGGGAGGGCAGGGTGTGCAGCCAGAGCGTGCCCAGGTCCACGGGCTCGCCGCCGGCGCGCAGCCGGTCGTACACGGCACGCAGGCGGGTGCGTACGGCGTCGGCGAACCGGTTGGTCATCCAGCGGGCCGCGGTCAGGCACAGCTCCAGGGGTGCGAGGTGGTCCAGCAGGGCGGCGCCGGCGGTGGCGGTCGCGGCCCGCCGGGCGTCGGAGTAGACCAGGCCCCGGCAGGGCGCGGTGCGGGCGCCCTTGGCGCGCTGCGCGTCGGTGGCGGTCAGCGCCGCGAAGTCGGCCTCCAGGGCGGTGATGGCGGAGGTCAGTGCCGTGGCGTCGGAGCCGGCCGCCCGGACGGTGTCGCGGCCGCGCTCCAGCACCGCGAGCCGGGCCAGCGCCCGCTCGCGCACGGCCTCGTCGGGGACCCGCTCCAGCACCTGCCGCAGGGCGCGGTCGGGGTGGGTGGCCGCGGGCACCTCCAGGCGCCAGTGCACCCAGCGCCGGGCGACCAGTTCCTCCAGCGTCGCGAGGACGTCGTCGGTCGTGGTGCCCAGGGCCGCGGCGACGGCGGCCGGGTGGCGGGTGCCGTCGCACAGCTCCAGCACGGCCAGTGCGGCGGCGTCCGCCGGCTGGGCGGGGCGGCCCGGGACCCGTACGGTCCCGTCCGCGATCCGTACGAAGGACACCCGGCGCGGCGGTATCCAGCGCATCAGCTCCGGGTCCTCGGCCAGGACCTTCGCCAGCGCGTCCACCGCCCAGCCGGAGAAGTAGACCTCGGACGCGGCGAGGAAGCCCTGCCCGGGGTGCACCTCGACGCCGCGCGCGGCCGGGTCCCAGCGGCCCCAGCCGACCGGGCCGAAGAAGCCGATCGTGTCGTTCTTCACGCAGAACCGCTGCCAGTAGTGGGCGACCAGTTCCTCCCGCTGGCGGGGCATGCTGCTGCGGCTCGTCGCGGTCGGCGTCCAGCGCAGGAACGGGGCGATGCCCGAGCGCAGGACGGCCGGGTTCTGCCAGGCCAGGGCGGCCTGGAAGCGGGGCTGGGCGGCGATGTGCTGGAGGTGCCGGGCGGTGCCGACGGCGGCCGCGGTGACGTCCTCGGTGAAGGCCTGCCACTCCGGGCCCGTCAGGTCGGCGCCGGGGCCGAACTTGTCGGCGGCCTCGGCCAGTCCGGGCGGCGCCAGCCGCAGCACCCCGTCGGCGGGGAAGCCGGGGCCGCGCAGCGCGAACTGCTCCCACAGCCGCCATCCTCCGCTGGGCAGCAGGACGTTTCCGTGCTCCTCCGACATCGCGTGGCTCCTTCTCGGAAAGGGGGATCGCGGGGTCGACCGCGTGGCACGGCCGGTCGCCGGGCCGACGGCCGTCGGGACAACGGCCGTCGGCCCACCGGGCCCTCGGGATCGCGGTCGTCGGGTTGCCGGGCCGTCGGGACCGCGGCCCTCGGGCCGCCGGCCGCCGGGATCGGGCTCCCTGCGACCGATGAGCACGGTCCCGCGGCGCGGCCGTCCGCCACCAGAGAAGATCCGGCAGCAACGCGCGCCACCGGGTCAGCGCGTTCGTCCCTGCCGCCGGCACGGGCACCCGGGCACGCTGACCCCCGAAGACCCAGCGAACGCGGGAGGTTCACCGTGACGAACGACAGCTCCGTGACCGGCTCCGACGGCGAGGAGGGCCGTACGGAGGCACCGGACGTGTACCTCGTGGTGCGCAACGACGAGGAGCAGTACTCGATCTGGCGGGCGGACCGCCCGGTGCCCGCGGGCTGGCACCCCGAGGGCCGGCGCGGCAGCCGGCAGGAGTGCCTGGACCACATCGGCGTGATCTGGACGGACATGCGGCCGCTCAGCCTGCGCCGGCGCCTGGCCGAGGCCGATGTCTGAGCGGCCCTCCGGTCCGGTCCTCGCCCTGCCGGCCCACGCCCCGCCACCGTCCGGGGGCGGGCCGGGGGCACTCGGTGACGCGCCGGGCGGCGGGGGCACCGGTCCGGCCTCCGTGCCGCTGCCGGACCGGCTCTGCCCGGCCGCCCTGGACCTGTCCGGACTGCGGCGGCAGGCGTGGCTGCCGGGACGGCGGGCCCCGGCCGCGCCGCTGGAGCTGTACCTGGCCGAGGTGGGCGCGCAGGACGAGTGGACGCTGCGCCGGGCCCGGGAGCTGCTCGACGCGGAGGAACGGGCGCGGGCCCGCGCGTTCAGGCACGACACCGACCGGGACGCCTACGTGGTGGCCCACGCGGCGCTGCGGAGCGTGCTGAGCGACGTGCTCGGCATCCGGGCCGAGGCGCTGCCGCTGGTGCGCGAGCCGTGCGCGGGCTGCGGCGGTCCGCACGGCAGGCCGGCGCTGCGGACGCCCGGGGTGCACTTCTCCCTGTCGCACAGCGGTGGCCTGGTGCTGGTGGCGCTCGCCCCGGCCCCGGTCGGCGTCGACGTGGAGGGGCTGGCCACCGCCCAGGCGGTGCTCAGCGCGCAGTCCGCGCTGCACGCCGCCGAGGCCGGTGAACTGGCCCGGCTGCCCGCTCACGAGCGCCCGGCCGCGTTCACCCGGGCGTGGGTCCGCAAGGAGGCCTACCTCAAGGGCCTGGGCACGGGCCTGGTGCGCAGTCCGGCACTGGACTACGTGGGCACCGGGCCGCGGCCGGCCCTGCCGTCGCCCGGCTGGACCCTGCGGGACGTGCTCGTCCCGGCCGGGTACGCGGCGGCCGTGGCACTGCGGACACCGTGAGCGCGCCGCACGGCACGACGGCGACGGCCGAGCGGGGCCCGGGAACTCCCGGGCCTCGTTCGGCCGTTGCGCGCGTTCCGGCGATGTCAGCGATTTCAGGACCCGGCTGAGTCGATGCGCGCGTCCGGGCAACTCCGCAACACCGCTGCACCGTTGGGCGCCGCCCGGCGCTTCGGGCTCTCCAAGGCCGTTGGGCTCGGCCCGGCACCTCCGGCGTCCTGCTGGGCCCGTCACTCTCGGTGCAGCAACTCCGGCGCTCTCCCTGGCCGTTGAGGGCCGCGTTTTCCCCGCTCTCCCCACCTACCCCAGGCGCCCCGCGCTACGATCACCGGGTGACCGCTGCGGAACCGACCATCCTCGCCACCTCCGGCGGTCACCGCGTCGGGGGCCGTACCAGGGTGCTGTTCGACGCCCTGGTCCACCACGCGGTGGACCTCTCCGGCGTCCACGGCAGACGCCCGCGGATCATGTACGTCGGCACGGCCGTCGGCGACGCGGAACACGTCACCGCGCGGATCTCCGAGGCCGCCCGGGTCGCCGGATTCGACCTCACGCCGCTGCAGTTGTTCCCCATGCCCAACCTCGACGACATCGAGGGGGCGCTGCTGGAGCACGACGTGGTCTGGGTGATGGGCGGCTCCGTGGCCAACCTGCTGGCCGTGTGGCGGGTGCACGGCCTGGACGCCGTGCTGCGCCGCGCCTGGCAGGCCGGCGTGGTGCTCAGCGGCGTCAGCGCCGGCTCGATCTGCTGGTTCCGGGGCGGCGCCACGGACTCCTTCGGGCCCGAGCTGCGTCCGGTCACCGACGGCCTCGGCCTCCTGCCGTACGGCAACGGCGTGCACTACGACTCCGACGCCGGCCGGCGCCCGCTGATCCACCGGCTCGTCGCCGACGGCACCCTGCCGGCCGCCCACTGCACCGACGACGGGGTCGGCCTGGTCTACCGGGGCACCGAGCTGGTCGAGGCCGTCACCGAACTCCCGGGCAAGGGCGCCTACCTGGTCACCCGCGAGGGCGACCGGGCGGTGGAGGAACGCCTCGAGCCCCGTCCGCTGCCCGCTCCGGGTTACTGAGCGGGCAGGCCGACGGGGCTTCGAGACGTGACCGGGGCGGCGGCCCAGGACGTGGACCCGGGGTCAGATGAGGCCGTGGCGGACGGCGTGGGCGACCGCGTGGGCCCGGTTGCGGGCCTGGAGGCGGGCCATCACCTCGTAGATCACGTTCTTGACGGTGTGCTCGGAGCAGGACAGCAGCCGGGCGATGTCGGCGTTGGCGTGGCCGTCGGCCATCAGGCGCAGGACCGAGGTCTGCCGTGCGGTGAGCGCCGGTCCGGCCGGCTCCGCGGGGTGTCCGGCCGGGCGGGGGCCGGTCGTCAGGACGTGGGAGAGGACCGGGTAGGGGATGCTCGGGTGCGGCTGGCCGGCCCGGCGCACGGCGGCCACCAGGCTCTCCCCGGTGAGGTCGGCGGCCCGCAGCACCACGGCGCCGGCCCGCAGGGCCAGCCGCAGCCCCGCGTGGGTGACGGTGCCGCAGACGACGAGCAGCGGTCCGCCGTCCCGGGCGCCGCGCAGCGCCTGTTCCGCGTCGTCGGCGACGAGCACCGTGACCGTGCGGGTCTCCTGGGCCCGCTGGACGGGCTTGGGTGTCTGCCACTCGCCGTCGGCGGCGGGCGGGGCGAAGACCAGCCCGGCGCGCTCGGCGAGGGCGCGGACGCGGTCCGCCCCGCGGGCGGCGGGGACGCGTATCCGGGGCGTGGGGACGGGGACGGCGGGAGCGGTGGCGGCGGTGGGAGCCGCGGTCAGTGTGGTCACAGCAGGCCCGCCCGGAGTGCGTAGGCCACCGCGTGCGCGCGGTTGCGCAGCCGGAAGCGCTGGGTGATGTCGTGGACGACGGTGGTCACGGTGCGCGGGGAGTAGGCGAGGCGCTGGGCGATCTCCGCGGTCTCGTGGCCGTCGGCGACCAGCCGCAGCACCGACCGCTCGCGGTCCGACAGGGCGCTGCCCGCCCAGCCGCCGGCCGTGTGCCGGGAGGTCCCGGCCCGGTCGAGGACCTGTTCCAGCAGGTCGGGCGGGAGGGTGCAGTCGTCGCGGGCGGCGGCCAGCACCGCGTGGGCGAGGCGGGCGGCGTCGGCCTCCCGGCGCAGCAGCAGGCCCCGGGCGCCGGCGGCCAGTGCGTGCAGGGCGTCCCCGGATTCCAGGGTGCCGGCGACGAGGACGACGGCGGGGCGGTTCTCGGCGGCGCGGGTGGCGCGGACCATGTCGAGTTCCCCGGCTTGCAGGCGGTCCACGGTGAGGACCGCGACGCGTGCGTCACCGGGCCGGCACACGGCCAGCTCCGGGCAGGCGAGCAGGGTACTGCGGGTGCCGGCCTCCAGCACCGGGTCGAGGGCGACCACACCGACGGGTAGGGGTGCTCCCATCTGCTGCTCCTTGGGAAGGTCGTCCGCCCGGTCGTGAGCCTTGCGGGCGGTCTGGGGTACTGCACAGCACAGTGGCGGGCCGGCCCGGTGGGGAACATCGGTAGTCGTTCCCCAGCTTTGCCCCCGGCGGCGTGCCCGCACCCCGCACGGCGCCCCGGGCGGCCCCCGCGGCGGCGGCGCGGTGACGCCGGAAGCGGCCCGGGAGGGCACCGGGGGCGGGGCGGAGGGCGCTTGGACCGGACCGGGGCACGGGTGGAGTCCGGCCGGAGTGCGGGTGGAGCGGAACCGGAGTGCGGGTGGAGCGGGACCGGGGGGCGGGCGGGGCGCGGGGGGAGCGCCGGTCGTGGGTAGCCGGGCCCGGACGGGGGCCGGGAGGGGCGGTGGAGGGCCCTGCCGACGGAGGAACGTACGTAGTCCGCCTCCGGTGCCGCGGGACCGGAGGCCGCTTGTGCGCCCTCGGCGTCACCCCGCCCACCTGCGGTTTCCGCCGTTCCCGGCGCCCGGGCGGCGCACCGGTCGCCAAGTGCCGGCGGGGCGGGGCGGGGGCCCGCGCAGAATATGGGGGTCGCTTCCCCATGTGGGGGCCCTACGGGATCTGCGACCTTCGTGCCGTGACTGAAACCGCCAGCCTCCCGACTCCCCGGAGCGCCTGCCTGCCGCACACCTGGTGGGCCCCGGCGCTGTCCCTCGCGGAGCGGCTCGCCGCCCCGGGACATCCCGCGGCGCCGACCGCCCCCACCGCCGGCCGCGCCCCCTGGGCCGCCGCCGGGGACCTGGACGGGTTCGCCGCGCGGCTGGCGCACCTCGGCGTGGACACCGGCACGGCCGCGGCGCTCGCCGCCGAGCCGGCCGAGCGGCTGGCCGCCCGGGCGGACAAGCCGGGCTGGGCCGCCTACGTGGAGCGGGCGCTGGAGGACAGCGCCGAGGACGCCGCGGACGGCGCCGCGGCGGTGCTCGCGGCCAGGGACACCGCCCAGGGCCCGGAGGCGTTCGCCCCCGTCGTACGGCCGCTCGTCGCCGCGGCCGCCGACCGGCTCGACGGCCCGCTCGAGCGGGTCCCGCACGCCGAACGCGCGGTGTGGCGGGCGGCGTTCGAGGCACGGCTCACCCACCAGTTGGTCGGCCAGGCCGCGCGCACGCTGGTCCACGAACTCGACTCCGCCCGCCGGGCCGGACGCCTGGCCGGGGCCGGCCCGCGCGAGCGGTTCGCCTCCTTCGTCGCCGCCACCGGCACCCGGCAGGGCCTGGGCGCGCTGTTCGCCGCCTACCCGGTGCTGGCCCGGATGCTCGGCCAGACCGCGCTGGACGCCGCCGACGCCGCCGCCGAACTGATCGACCGCTTCCGGGCCGACCGCGACGAGCTGACCGCCGTCCTGCTGGACGGCCGCGCTCCCGGCGCGCTGGCCGGCGTCGACCTCGGGCTCGGCGACGGGCACCAGGGCAACCGGTCGGTGGCGGTGCTGCGCTTCGCCGACGGGGCGCGGCTGGTCTACAAGCCGCGGCCGCTGGAGCAGCACGCGCTGCTGGACGACCTGGTGGGCTGGCTGGGCGCCAAGGTGCCCGGGCTGCTGCTGCGGACGGCGCGGACCCTGCGCCGCGCGGAGTACGGCTGGCTGGAGTTCGTCGAGCACCGCTGGTGCCGGTCGGTGACGGAGGCCGACGCCTTCTACCGCCGGCAGGGCGCGCTGCTGGCCCTGCTGTACGCGGTGGACGGCGCGGACATGCACTACGAGAACGTCATCGCGTGCGGCGACCAGCCGGTGCTGGTGGACGCCGAGACGCTGCTGCACACCGGGCTCGCGCAGGCCACGACGGCGGGCTGCGACCCGGCCGCGGACGCCCTGCAGGCCTCGGTGCACCGCACCTGCCTGCTGCCGCACCTGCTGATCGGGGAGCACGGGGCGCTCGACATCTCCGCGCTCGGCCGGTCCACCGACGGCACCTACCCGAGCGAGGGGCTGCACTGGCTGGACAGCGGCACGGACACCATGCGGGCGGTGCGCGCCCCGCTGCTCAGCCCGGCCGCGCAGAACCACCCGCTGCCCGACGGCCGCCCCCTGGACGGCGCCGACCACCGCGCCGCCCTGCTGGAGGGGTTCCGCACCGCGTACACGGCCATCGCCGAGCACGGCGCCGAACTCCTCGCCGACGACGGGCCGCTGGTGCTGCGGTCGGACAGCCCGGCCCGGCTGATCGCCCGTTCGACCCGGCTGTACGCGACCCTCCTGGAGGAGTCGACCCACCCGTCGCTGCTCGGCGACGCGCTGGCCCGTGACGGTGTCTTCGCCGTGCTGTGGACCGAGTCCGCGCACGACGCGCCCCGCGGCCGGCTCGTCGAGCACGAGACGGCGGACCTGTGGCGCGGTGACGTGCCCCTGTTCGTCCACCGGCCGTCCGGCACAGGGGTCCGGACGGCCGACGGAACCTGGCTGCCCGGCCTGCTGCCGGTGGCGAGCCTGACCGCGGTACGCGACAAGATCGCCCGCATGGACGACATCGACTGCCGCGAGCAGGAGTGGATCGTCCGCGCCACCCTCGCCGCCCGCGGCGCCGGGTCCCCGCTGGAGCGGCCCCGCTCGGAACTGGCCGTGGCGGCGGTGCCCGCGGTGGCGCCGGAGGCCTCCCGGCTGCTGGCCGCGGCCTGCGGGATCGCCGACGAGATCGCCGCCCGGGCGGTCCGGTCCGGGGGCCGGGCCAACTGGCTGGGCCTGGAACGGGTGTCGGGGCCCCACTGGGCGGTGCTGCCCCTGGGAGCCGGGCTCGCCCAGGGCTACTGCGGGGTGGCGCTGTTCCTGGCCGAGGCCGACGCGCTGGCCGGAGCCGGGCGGTACGCCGCGCTCGCCCGCGAGGCCGTACGGCCGCTGCCCGCCCTGCTGAAGGCGCTGGCCGACGATCCCGAACTGAGCGCGGCGGCCGGACCGGGCGCCTACGACGGCCTCGGCGGCATCCTGTACGCCCTGGTGCGGCTGACCGCCCTGCTCGGCGACCGGCCCGCGCACCCGGACGACCCGGCGGGTGGGCCGGAGCTGGCGGAGTGCCTGCCGTACGCGCTGACCGCGCTGCGGCACGCCGTGGCGGCCTGCCCGGACCCCGGTCTCGCGGCCGGCCGGGCCGGCGCGCTGGCCGCCGCCGTCGCCGTCCACGAGGCGACCGGGTCGGCCGAGGCACTCTGGCTGGCCGACGCCGTGGCCGGCGGTCTGCCGACGACGGCGGACGCGACCGGCGGCGCCACCGGCTTCGCGGACGGCGCCGCCGGCATCGGCTGGGCGCTGCTGCGGTACGCGGCCCTGCGGCCCGGCCGGGCCGCCGCCCACGCCGAGGCCGGCCGGGCGATGCTGGGTGCCGCGCTGGCGGACGCCGTCGCCGGGCCCGCCGAGCCGTCCTGGTCCTCCGGGCTCGCCGGGATCGTGGCCGCCGCGACCAGGCTGCCCGGCCACCCGGACCTGCCCCGGGCCCGACGGCTGCTGGCCGGTCTGGACGTCCGCCCCGACCTCAGCCAGGGCGACGGCACCCTCGGCACGCTGGAGGCGCTGTCCGTGGCCGGCGGCCCGGCCGGCGAGGCGCTCACCCGGCGCACCGGCGAGGTGCTCGCGCTGGTGGAGGCCCAGGCCCACCGGTGCGCCACCCCCGACCACGTCCCCTCCCCCGGCCTGCTGACCGGCCTGGCCGGAATCGGCCACGGCCTGCTGCGCCTGGCCCACCCCCGCCGCGTCCCCTCCGTCCTGCTCCTGGACCACCCCGGCACCTGACCATCGGCCCGCGCCCGGTCACCGGGCGCCACCACCCGACCGTCACGTCCGACCGTCACGTCCGACCGTCACGTCCGACCGTCACCGCCGGGCCGTCACCGCCCGGCCGCCTCCCGCACCACGGCGTTACGTCCACCTCCCATCCGCCCGTGCGCCCGCACGGTCCGTTCACAAGGGGCTCACCGTCATGGACCAGCACGTCACCGCCACCCCCGCCGCCACCGCCGCCGACGCCGCCGCCGCCACCGAGCAGGACGCGGCGGGCGGGATCACCCTCGCGGGCCGCAACCGCGCCTGCGCCCGTGCCCGGGTGCTGGCCGGGATGGTGCTGACCAGCGGGATCGTCATCACCCTGAGCAGCATCGACACCTCGGTCTCCGCGCCCCGCTGACCGGCCGCCGGCGCCGGCAGCTCACGGCGGCGCGGGTCCGCCCCACGGGAAGGGGGCGGCACCCGCGCCGCCGTGTTCGCGCGGGGCGGCGCGGAGTTGGGAACGGGGCGTCCTGCCACAGGTCCCGAATTTCCGATTATCATCTGCGTTCATGCGTTCCCATGCGCCATCCCTGGTCGGGCGGGACTCCCAACTGCACCTGCTGGAGCGGACCTTGTCCGATGCCCGGGAGGGACGCGGTGGCGTCGTCTTCCTGGTCGGCGAGGCCGGTGTCGGCAAGTCGCGGCTGGCGGCGGAGGCGGTGGGCACCGCCCTGGGGACGGGGATGCGGGTGCTGCGCGGACGCAGCAGCACCACCGGCCCGGCCGTGCCGTTCCGGCCGCTGACCGAGGCGCTGATGTCGCTGTTCCGCAGCGGCGAGCCGCTGGACGACCTGGTGCTCGGACCCTACCGCCCGGTGCTCGGACGGCTGATACCCGACTGGGACACCGGCGAGCGCGAGAACAGCTCCATGGTGATCCTGGGCGAGGCCGTCCTGCGCCTGCTCATCGCCGCCTCCCGCGGACAGGGCCGGCTGCTGCTGCTGGAGGACCTGCACGACGCCGACCCCGAGACCCTCGGTGTCCTCGAATACCTGGTGGACAACCTGGAGTACAGCCCCGTGCTGCTGCTGGCCACCGTGCGCACGGACTTCAGCGACGCGCTGGACCTCGCCCAGTCCGCCCGGCGGCGCGGCGTGGCCACCCTGGTCGAACTCCCGCCGCTGACCCGCCCGCAGGTCGACGACATGGTCGCGGCCCAGCTCGGCGTGGCCGGCGCCCAGGAGGTGCCCGCGCCGGTGCGGCAGCAGCTGTGGGAGGACAGCGCGGGCAGCCCGTACCTGGTCGAGGAACTCCTCCAGTCGATGATCGGGGCCGGCACGCTGGTGCAGGGGCCGGACGGCTGGCGTGCGGTGGGAGATCTGCGCAGTGACGTTTCCTCGACGCTGGCCCGCGGCATCCTGCGCCGGATCGACCGGCTGGGCGCGCAGGGCCTGACCCTGCTGTCGGCCGCCGCCGTCCTGGGCAGGCGCTTCCCGCTGACCGTGCTCCAGCGCATGACCGGCATCGACGACCGGGCCCTGCTGAGCCATCTGCACGCCGGGGTCGCCGCCCGCCTGGTGCTGCCCGACGAGCCCGCGCCCGACTGGTACTCCTTCCGGCACTCCCTCACCGTGGAGGCGCTGTTCACCCAGCTGACGCCCGGTCAGCGCGCCGAGCTGGCCCGGCGCGGGGCGGAGGCGGTCGAGGAACTGCACCCCGGGCTGCCCGGCGACTGGTGCGCGCTGGCGGCCGGGCTGCGCCGGGAGGCCGGGGACACCACCGGGGCCGGGCGGCTGTTCGCCGAGGCCGGCGCCCGGGCGCTGGCGGCCGGGGCGCTCGGCTCCGCGGTCACCCTGCTCAGCCGCGCGGAGAGCCTGCTGGCCTCCGGCAGCGATCCGCAGGCCCGGGCCCAGGTGCTCGAACACCTGCTGCCCGCGCTCGCCGAGGCCGGCGACTTCGCCCGCGCCTTCGACCTCGCCGAGGACCTGCACGCGCTGGACGGTTCGGGGCTGAGCCCGGCCCGGCTGGCCACCCTGCACACCCGGCTGGCCAAGGTCGCCCACACCGCGGGCCGCTGGTACGACGGCAACCGGCAGATCACCCGGGCCCGCGAGGTGCTCGGCGCCGCCCCGGACGAGGCCACCGCGGCGGCCGTCGACGTCACCGCCGCCTACCTCGCCCTGGACACCCCGGGCCCCGACCGCACCCAGCACGCGGAGAAGCTGGCCCGGTCCGCCGCGGACGCCGCCGAGCGGTACGGGCTGCCCGCCGTCGCCTGCCAGGCCTGGGAACTGCTGGCCACCGTCGCCCGCGAACGCGACCCCGACGAGTCCCAGGCGATGCTGGAGCAGGCGCTCGCCGCCGCCGAACGCCACCGGCTGCCGTTGCAGCGGATGTACGCGGCCACCCGCATGGGCGGCGGCACCTGGCTCGCCGAGGGCGACACCACCGGGCTGCTGGCCGCCCGCGAGGAGGCGCTGCGGCTGGGATCGGTGAACATCGTGCACACCGTGGACGGCATCCTCGTCCTCGACGCCGTGCTGCGCGGGGAGTACGACGCCGCCCGCGCCGCCGCCGAGGAGTGCCTGGCCGTCGTACGCCGGCTGCGGCTGGCCCCGGCCGTGCGGTACGTGCTGATGGCGCAGGCGACGCTGGGCGCCCACCTGGGCGACCGGGCGGCGATGGACGCGGCGCTGGCCGCGTTCGCCGAGTGGGACGGCGCCGGTTCGCAGGAGGAACCGCTGAGCCTCGGCCTGGCCCGCGCCTTCTGCGCGCTGATGGAGGAGGACCGCGAACTGGCCCGCGCCGAACTGCGCACGGTGGTGGAGCTGGAGCGGGGCAACCCCTCCACCTACCACCTCAGCGGCACCCGCGGCATCATGCTGCTGCTGGACGTGCTCGCCGGGGACGCCGGCCGCGCCCGCCACGAGGAGATCACCGCCACCGCCGTCGCCCGGATGCGGTGGAACCGCCAGTTCGTGATGCTCGCCGACGCCGTGCTGCTGGGCCGGGAGGGCAAGGCGGCGCGGGCGGCGGAGACGGCAGAGGCCGCGCTGGCCGTGGCCGAGGCCTACCCGGCGGCCCAGCACCTCGGACTGCGGCTGATCGCGGACGCGGCCCACGAGGACGGCTGGGGCGATCCGGTGAGCTGGCTGCGGCGGGCGGAGCACCACTTCCACGAGCGGGACGTGCCGGCCGTGACCAACGCCTGCCGGGCCGGCCTCAGACGGCTGGGCGCCCCGGTGCACCAGCACCGCACGGGCACCAGCGGCATCCCCGAGCAGCTGCGCGCCCAAGGGGTCACCGTCCGCGAGTTCGAGGTGTTCCGCCTGCTCGCGGAGCGGCTGAGCAACAAGGACATCGCCGACCGGCTGTTCATCTCCCCCCGCACGGCGGAGAAGCACATCGCCAGCCTGATGACGAAGACCGGGGCGGCCAACCGCGCCGACCTGTGCGCGCGGTCGGCCGCCTGGCGGACGCCGTGACCCCGTGACCGCCGCTCAGCGCATCTCCCGCACCGCCCGCGAGGCGAGCACCGCCACCGCGGTCACGGCGAGCACGGCCGCCACCATCCCGAACAGCGCGAAGGGGGCGACCCGGGCGAGCGCGCCGCACAGGATCAGCGACAGCGGGGCTGCGGCGTAGCCGAGGACCATGTCGACGGAGACGACCCGGCTGAGCACGCCCTGCGGGATGTTGCGCTGGATCCAGCTCAGCCCGAACACGCCCTGGAAGCCGATGGCGAAGCCCATGGCCAGCACCGTCGCCACCACGGCCGGGGTGCTGTGCACCAGGCCGAGGACGGCCATCCCGGCGCCCAGCCAGCCCGCGAGCGCGGCCACCAGCAGGCCCACCCGGGGGCGGCCCCCCAGCGCGCCGCCGGCCAGGGTGCCGAGCATCGCCCCGCCGGCGAGGGAGCCGTTGAGGACGCCGAGGGTGGCCGAGCCGCCGCGCAGCACCTGGTCGGCCAGGGTGGCGAAGCCGACGGTGAAGGGCCCGGCGTAACAGAAGTTGACGGCCGTGTCGAGGGCGACGACGGTGCGCAGCCGGGGGTCGCGCCAGGTGTAGGCGACGCCCTCGCGGATCCGGGCGCCCAGGGACGCCGGGGCCTCGGGGCGGCCGGACGCCCCGCCGTCCGCGGCGGCGGGTGCCGGTGTGCGTGGGGCGGTGCGGATGCGGGAGACGCACCAGCCGCACAGCGCGAAGCAGACCGCGTCGACGAGGAAGGCGACCGGCGCGGCGGTGACGGCGATGACCGCGCCGCCGACGGCGGGTCCGACGACCGCCGCGGTGCGGGCCCCGGTGCCCAGCAGCGCGTTGGCCGGCGTCAGCAGTTCCTCGTCGACCACGGACGGCAGGATGGAGACCCGGGCGGGCTGGAAGAAGGCGTCGACGGCGCCGAAGGCCGCGGCGGCCAGGCACAGCATCCACACCGTCAGGTGCCCGCTCAGCCCGGCGGCCCCGACCCCGGCCATGAGCACGGCCCGGGTCCAGCTGGAGGCGACCATCAGGGTGCGGGTGGACCAGGAGTCGCTGAGCGAGCCGCCGACCAGGGTCAGCAGGGCGCGCGGCACGGCCTGGAAGCCGAGGACGTAGCCGAGGGTCAGGGTGGAGCCGGTCAGGCGGAGGGTGATCCAGGAGAAGGCGACGACGCTGAAGCCGTCGCCGAGCAGGGACAGCGACTGTCCCAGCCACAGGAGCCGGAAGGGGCGGTGCCGGGCGGGTGCCCACAGGCGCGGGCCGGCGCCGGCGAGGGTGGTGGTGGCCATGGTGGGGCCTTTCGTGGTGGGGCGCGTGCGGCACCCGGCGGGCGGTGCCGGGTGCCGCACGCGCTGCGGGTCGCCGGTCAATAGCGGACGGGCAGCGCGGTCAGGCCGCGGTTGAGCAGCGACGGCTGCCAGGTGAGCCCCGCGGGGTCGGCCAGGGCGAGGTCCGGGTGGTCGCGGACGAGCGTGCCGACCACGGCGACGGCGACCAGCCGGGCCAGTGCGGCGCCGATGCAGAAGTGGGCGCCGAAGCCGAGGCCGAGGTGGGTGGCGCCGGTGCGCCGGACGTCGAACCGGCCGGGGTCCGGGAAGCGGGCCGGGTCGCGGTTGGCGGCGGCGGTGACGAGGAAGATGCGGTCCCCGGCCCGCAGCGTGCGGCCGTCGAGGTCCAGGTCGCGGGCGGCGGTGCGGATGGACATCTTGGACGGGCCGTCCAGGCGCAGCGTCTCCTCCACGGCCCCCGCCACCAGCGCCGGGTCCTCGCGGACGGCGGCCAGCTGGTCGGGCCGGGTCAGCAGGGCCAGGACGGTGTTGGCGATGAGGTTGCTGGTGGTCTCCCCGCCGGCGAACGCCATCTGGGTGAGCATCCCGGTGAACTCCTCGACGGTGACGGACTCCCCCACCCGTCCGGCCCGCAGCACCGAGCCGATCAGGTCGTCACCCGGCTCGGCGCGCCGTTCGTTCACCAGCCCGGCCAGGTAGTCCTCCAGGCTCACCAGCGCCTGGAGGGAGGCCCGGTACTCGCTCTCCTCCTGGGCGGTGCCGAGGACGAGGTCGGCGACGCGGGCGTTCCAGTACCAGAAGGACGGCGCGTGGGTCGGCGGGATGCCGAGCCAGCGGGCGAAGACCAGGGCGGGCAGCGGCTTGGCGGCGTCGGCCAGCAGGTCGCCGGTCCGGCCCGGGGTGGCGCGGCGGCCGAGGACCGCCGCGGTGGCCCGCTCGGTGAAGGTGCGGTAGCGGGCCACGGCCCGGGCGGCGAAGGCCTCCTGGAAGACCTGGCGCAGCCGGCGGTGCTGGGGCGGGTCGTTGAAGACCATCCAGCGCGACAGGATCGAGAAGGCGCGCTCGGCGTCCTCGCGGGCGCCCTGCGGCACGGCGTCCATCAGGGGGCGCACCCGGTCGGCGGAGACCGCGGGGTCGCGCAGGCACTGCATGACCTGGTCGTATCCGGTGACCAGCCAGGCGTGGTGCATCGGGCTCCAGTGGACCGGTGCGTGCGCGCGCAGCGCGTCGAGGTAGCCGTAGGGCTCGGCGACCATGTCGGGGGCGAGGAGGTAGCGCTCGGCGAAGGCGGGGGCGGCGGTGGTGACGGTCATCGTCCGGCCTCCGTCCCGAGCGAGGCGAACAGCGCGGCGATGCCGGCCACCCTCGGCTCCGCCATCATCGACATGTGGTCGCCGTCGCTGACGTGCAGGGTGAGTCCCTCGCCCGCCACCTCCCGCCAGCGTTCGACGTAGGTGTCGTAGTCGACGTCGAGGCCGGGCATCGTGCGGCCGCGGGGCAGTCCGGCGGCCTCGCTGCCCACCACCAGGTGGATGTGGCCGGGGTAGGGGCGGACCTCGTAGGCGGCGAGCGCGGCGAGCAGCGAGTGCCAGACCTCGATCGGCGCGTCCTCGACCAGGGAGGCCTCGGCCGGGCTCATCCCGGCGCCCAGGAGGGCGGCGGTGAGTTCGGCGGTGGCCCGGTCGCGCCGGGGCGAGGGCGGCAGCGCGCGCAGCCGGTCCCGCAGCCGCAGCGCCTCCCGCAGGTCCTTGGCGACCGTGGTCAGCCTCGTCCGGGCGGCGGGGTTGGGCAGGTAGGGCTCGACGAGGACCAGCGGCGCGGCGCGGTGGCCGGCCTGGTGCAGCTGGGTGGCCATCTCCAGGGCGATGTTGGCGCCCATGGACCAGCCCAGCAGGGTGTGCGGGCCGCGGTCGTCGGACTCGGTGAGTTCGGCGACGTAGTTGGCGGCGATGCCGGAGACGGTGCTCGGGTCGACGCCGCCGAGCAGGCCGCGTGCCTGGAAGGCGTGCACGGGGCGGCCGGGCGGCAGGGCGCGGGCCAGCGGCACGAACCAGGCGGCGCTGCCGCCGGTGGGGTGCACGCACCACAGGGGCGCGCCGCGTCCGTCGCGCAGCCGCACCTCGGAGGTGACGGCGGCCGGTACGGCGGCGGCGTCCGCCCGGGTGACGTGCTCGGCGAGCTGGGCGATCGTGGGGTGCTCGATGAGGTCGCCGACGGAGACGGTCAGTCCCCGTGCGGCGGCCATCAGGGAGACCCGGACGGTGGACAGGGAGCTGCCGCCGATGCGGAAGAAGTCGTCGTGGACGCCGATGCGGGCCAGTCCCAGGACCTCGCGCCACACCTCGGCGAGGACCTTCTCGGCCGGGGTGGCCGGTGCGACGTAGGCGGTCTCGCTGTCGGCGCGGTCGGCGGGCGGCAGGGGCAGCGCCCGTCTGTCGATCTTGCCGCTGCGGTTGACGGGCAGGGCGGCGAGGAAGACGAACCGGGCGGGCACCATGTATCCGGGCAGCGAGGCGCGCAGGGCGCGGCGCAGCCGCTCGGTGTCGGGCTCCTCGGGGCTGCGGGCGACCAGGTAGGCGACGAGGGCGGGTTCGCCGGGCAGGTCGGTGCGGTGCAGCACCACGGCCTGGCGGACCTCGGGCAGCTGCCGCAGGGCGTGCTCGATCTCGCCGAGTTCGATGCGGAAGCCGCGCAGCTTGACCTGGCTGTCGCGGCGGCCGAGCCACTCCACCGAGCCGTCGGGCCGGTGGGTGCCCAGGTCGCCGGTGCGGCACAGGCGCTCGCCGGGGGCGCCGTAGGGGTCGGGGACGTAGGTGGCGGCGGTGAGCGCGGGGCGGCCGAGGTAGCCGCGGCCGACGGCCTGACCGCCGAGGTAGATCTCACCGGGGACGCCGGCGGGGACGGGCTGGAGGTCCTCGTCGAGGACGTGGACGCGGGTGTTGCGCATCGGGGTGCCGATGGGCGGCCGTCCCTGGCCGGGGCTCAGGTCGGCGGCCACGGACCACACGGAGGTCTCGGTGAGGCCGTAGACGTTCTGGAAGCGGCGGCCGCGGGCCCAGACGTCGGCGAGTTCGGCCGGGCAGGCCTCGCCGGCGACCTGGAGCACGCGCAGGCCGGGGAAGTCGTCCTCGCCGAGGACGGCGAGGGCGCTGGGCGGCAGCATGGCGCAGGTGACGCCGCCCTCGCGCAGGGTGCGGGCGAGGTCGGGGCCGGGGCGCAGGGCGTCCCTCGGCGCGGTCACCAGGCGGCCGCCGTTGGCGAGGGACCAGGTGAGTTCCAGGATCGAGGCGTCGAAGCCGAAGGAGGCGAACTGCAGCACCCGGTCCTCGGGGGTGGGCCGCACCAGGTCGCGCTGGCCCTCGAGCATGTTGGACAGGCCGCGGTGCGGGATGGCGACGCCCTTGGGGGTGCCGGTGGAGCCGGAGGTGTAGATGATGTAGGCGAGGGTGTCGGCGCCGGGTTCGCCGGTGCGCGGGGCATCGGCGGTGTCGGCGGGCGCGTCCGCGTCGAGGTGGATCACCGGCCCGTCGAAGGGCACCGTGCCATCCAGCGCCGTCTGGGTGAGCAGGACCCGCATCCCGCTGTCGCCGGCCATGAACGCCAGCCGCTCGGTGGGGTGCTGCGGGTCGAGCGGCAGGAAGGCGCCGCCCGCGCGGAGCACGCCGACGGCGGCCCGCACCAGGTCCGGTCCGCGCTCCGCGCAGATGCCGACCACCGTCTCCGGGCCCACCCCCAGCCGCCGCAGCCGCCGCGCCAATCGCTCGGCGCCGTCGTGGAGTTCGCCGTACGTCACCTGCCGTCCGAGGTGTTCGACGGCGACCGCGTGCGGGGTGCGGGCGGCGTGGGCGGCGATGTGCTCGTGGAACAGCAGCGGGGAGGAGGGGATCGCGGGGCCGCGCGCCCAGTCCTCCAGGGCGGTTCTGCGGGCGGCGCCGGTGAGCGCGGGCCGGGTCACGGGGGCGCCGGGGTCGGCGACCATCGCCTCCAGCTGGGCGCACAGCACGTCGGCGAGCTGCTCGGCGGTGGCGGGGGCGACGCGCTCGGTGTCGGCGTCCAGCGTGAACTCGTTGACGCTCGCGTTGACCAGCAGCGGGAACATGGTGCGGGCGATCTCCAGCGACTCGTCCCAGGTGTCGTGGGAGAGCCGGTGGAAGTTGACGTAGTTGAACACGGCGTCGGTCAGGTCCGGTTCGGTGGGCCGCAGGCGCGCGATGCGGACCAGTGGCACCCGGCGGTGCGGCAGCATCTCCTGCTCGGCGGTGAAGACGTCCCGCAGGTAGGCCAGCCAGCTCCCGCGCGGGCGGGCGACGCCGAACGGCACGGTGTTGAGGAACAGTCCGCGCATCCGGTCCGCGCCGGGCACCTCGGGCCGGCCGTTGGTGACCAGGCCGACGCTGTGGCCGAGGGCGCTGTCGTCGCGCTGGGCGAACAGGCTCATGGTGTGGTGGAAGGCGGTGATCAGCACGGTGCGGCGGGGCACCCCGGCCCGCCTGGCCAGCTGCCCGATGCGTTCGGCGAGGTGGGCGTAGGAGCGGCGTACCTCGTGCACCGGCGGCAGGTCCGCGCCGGCGCCGGCCGCCCGGCGGGGCAGGCGTACCGGGCGCAGGTCGGCGAGGCGCTCGCGCCAGTACTCCAGGGACTCCTCGCTGCCCACGGCGGCCCGCTCCAGGGCCACGTACTCGGCGAAGGCGGGGGCGCTCGGGGGGCGGGGGGCGGTGCGGTGGGCGACGGCCTCCCGGTGCAGTGCCAGGAGGTCGGCGATGAGGGAGGTCAGGCTCCAGCCGTCCAGGACGACGTGGCAGTCGGTGAGGACGAGCCGCAGCTCGTGGTCGGTGACGTGGTGCAGGTGGATGCGGACCAGCGGGGCCGCGGCCAGGTCGAAGCGGCGGGCGAACTCCTCGTCCACGAACCGGCGCAGCCGGGCCCGCTGCTCCTCTCGGGGCAGCCCGCGCAGGTCGGTGTAGCCGACGGGGAGGTGGGCGGCGCGGTGCACCAGCTGGAGGGGTTCGCGGTAGGAGACGAGGTCGACGGAGGTGCGCAGGATGGGGTGGCCGGCGACGACGGCGTCCACGGCGGCCTGGAACGCGGCCCGGTCGAACCCCTCGGGCACGGTGATCTTCAGGTCGGTGACGTTGTGGTAGGCGCCGCGCCAGGGGTCGGCGAGCATCTCGTGCAGCATGCCGGCCTGGAGCATGGTCAGCGGGTAGGCGTCCTCCAGGCCGTCGGGCAGCCGTTCGGCGTCGGCGGGGTCGAGCTGGGAGAACGGGGCGACGGGCGGAGGCGTGTCGATGGCCTCGGTCGCCGCCGCGGCGAGGTCGGCGAGGGTGCGGGAGCGGAAGACGTCGGCGACGGTGAAGCCGAGTCCGGCCTGCCGGGCGAGGCCGACCAGACGCAGGGCCAGGATGGAGTCGCCGCCCAGGTCGAAGAAGTTGTCGCCGCGGCCGACGTGTTCGCAGCCGAGCACCTGGGTCCAGACCCCGGCCAGGGTCCGCTCCACCGGGCCCTCGGGCGGCACCTGGCCGCCGGGTCCGCGGTCGGCGGGCGCGACGGCGGTCAGGGCGGCGCGGTCCACCTTGCCGTTCGCGGTCAGGGGCAGCCGCTCGTGGCGCGCGAACAGCGCCGGGACCATGTAGTCGGGCAGGGTCAGCCGCAGCCCCTCGCGCAGGGCGGCGGCGTCCAGCGGGCGGCCCTCGGGCGTGACGACGTGGGCGACGAGCCGGGCGGTGCCGCCGTCGCGGCGGGCGACGACCGCGGCGTCGGCGACTCCGGGCAGCGCGCGCAGGGCGGTCTCGATCTCGCCGGGTTCGATGCGGTAGCCGCGGATCTTCACCTGGTGGTCGGCGCGCCCCACGTAGCCGAGCTGGCCGTCGGGCAGCACCCGTACCAGGTCGCCGGTGCGGTACATGCGGGCGCCGGGCGGGCCGAAGGGGTCGTCGAGGAAGCGTTCGGCGGTCAGCTCGGGGCGGTTGCGGTAGCCGCGGGCGACGCCGCCGCCGGAGACGTACAGTTCGCCGACGCTGCCGGGCGGGACCAGCCGGCCCCAGGCGTCGAGGACGTACCCGTGCTGCCCGTCCAGCGGGCGGCCGATGGGTGAGCGCACCGCCGCGCTGACGTCGTCCTCGGTGATCGCGCGGAAGGTGACGTGGACGGTGGTCTCGGTGATGCCGTACATGTTGACCAGGTCCGGACGGCGGCCCGGGGCGGTGAACCAGTCGCGGTAGTCGCGCACGTCGAAGGCGTCGCCGCCGAAGATCACCGTGCGCAGGGCCAGGTCGCCGAAGCCGGACCCGGCGGCGGCGAGGTGGGCGCGCAGGCCCTTGAAGGCGGCCGGGGTCTGGTTGAGGACGGTGACGCCCTCCTCGCGCAGCACCCGGTGCACCGCGGCGGGGTCGCGGACCTCGTCGGCGCCGAGCACGACGACCCGGCCGCCGCTGGTCAGCGGGCCCCACAGCTCCCACACCGAGAAGTCGAACGCCGGGGAGTGCGTCAGCGTCCAGACGTCGTCCGGGCCGAAGCCGAAGTGCCGGTCGGCGGCGCCCAGCAGCCAGGCGAGGTTGGCGTGGGTGACCTCGACGCCCTTGGGCCGGCCGGTGGAGCCGGAGGTGTAGATGACGTAGGCGAGGTCGCCGGGCGCGGGAGCGAGGTCGCCGCCGTCGGCCTGCCCGGTGTCCGGTGCGGCGGTGTCGTCGAGCTGGACGATGCCGACCGGCATGCCCTCGACGGCCGCGCGGGTGGCCCGGTCGGTGACGACCCAGTCGATGCCGGAGTCGGTGACGGTGAACTCGCGCCGGGCGCGCGGGTGGGAGGGGTCGAGCGGGAGGTAGGCGGCACCGGCGCGCCACACGGCGAGCAGGGCGACCGCGAGGTCGGGCGTGCGGTCGAGGCAGACGCCGACGAGCGAGCCCGGGGTCACGCCCGCGGCCCGCAGCCGGAGCGCCAGCCGGGAGGCGGCGGCGTCGAGTGCGGCGTAGGTCAGGGTGCGCCCCGCGCCGCTGACGGCCGGTGCGTGCGGGGTGCGGGCGACGTGCCCGGCGAGCCGCTCGGGCGCGGTCGGCGCGGGCAGGGCCGGGGCGGCGGGGGTGGTGCGGTGGGCGGGGCCGTCGGGGCCGAGCAGGTGGGCGCGTTCGGCGGGGCTGAGCGGGTCGATGCCGCTGAGCGGGGTGCCGGGGGCGGTGCGGAACGCCTCCAGCAGGGCCACGGTGTGCCGGGCGAGGGCGGCGATGGACGCCTCGTCGAACAGGTCGGGCCGGTAGACGAAGACCAGGTCGGTACGGCCGTCGCCGTCGCGCAGGTCGAGCGTGAGGTCGAACTTGGCGGTGGTGAGGTCGATCCGGTACGGCGTGCCGGTCACGTCGCCCAGGGCGAAGCCGGTGGGTCCGCCCGCCGCGGAGTGGGTGTAGAGGACCTGCACGAGCGGGTTGCGGGCCAGGTCGCGTTCGGGGCTGAGGGCGTCGACGACCTGCTCGAACGGCAGCCCCTGGTGGGAGAAGGCGTCCAGGACGCGCTCCCGGGTGCGCTCCAGCAGCGTGGCGGGGGTCGGGTCGTCGGAGAGGTCGCCGCGCAGCACCAGGGTGTTGACGAAGAAGCCGACGAGCTGTTCCGTCTCGGGCCGTTCGCGGCCGGCGACCACCGTGCCGACGGCGATGTCGCTCTGCCCGCTGTGGAAGGCCAGCGCGGCCTGGAAGGCGGCGAGCACCGTCATGTACGGCGTGGTGCCGGTGCGCCGGCCGAGGTCGGCCAGGTGGCCGGTCAGCGCGGGCGGCAGGGTGACCGTGTGGGCGGCGCCGCGGCTGCCGGGGGTGTCGGGGCGGGGGTGGTCGGTGGGCAGCTCCAGCGGGGTCAGTCCGGCCAGCCGGGAGCGCCAGTGGTCGAGGGCGGCGCTCTGGTCGGCGTCGCGCTGCCACAGGGCGTAGTCGGTGTAGTCGACGGGCAGGTCGGGCAGGCGCGGGTCGCGGTGCTCGGTCCTGGCCCGGTACAGCTCCGCGAGGTCGCGGACGATCAGGTCGAGCGACCAGCCGTCGGAGACGATGTGGTGCATGGCGAGGACCAGCAGGTGCTCGTCCGGGCCGTCGTGACCGGCGGCGGCGCGGATCAGGGTGGCCCGGAAGGCCGGGTGGTGGGCCAGGTCGAAGGGGCGGGTGGCGGCGGCGTGCACGGCGGCCGCCAGGCGCCGCTCCCGCTCGGCCGCGTCCAGGGCGTCCGCTTGCCCGTCATCGGGTGCGCCGGGCAGGTCGACGACGTCCAGGGACGTGCCGCCGGCCGGCAGCACCTGCTGGTAGGGCGTGCCCTCGTGCTCGCGGAAGACGGTCCGCAGCTGCTCGTGGCGGTCGGCCAGGGCGGTGACGGCGGCCGCCAGGGCGCTCACGTCCAGCGGGCCGGTGAACCGCCAGGCGGCGGGCAGCAGATAGGTCGCGGCGCCGGGGTCGAGCCGGTCGAGGAAGTACAGGCGCTGCTGGGCGGCGGACAGCGGGATGCGGTCCGGGCGGGGCCGGATGCGGGTGGGGCCGTCGTCACGGGCGGCCGCCCGCCCGCGCAGCCGCTGCTCCAGCAGGCGCCGCGCGGCCGGGGACAGGCCGCTGCTCGTGGCGAGGGGACCGGGACGCACGTCCGAAGTGGTCATCAGGGCACTTCCGTTCCTACTCGTGAAAGAAAGCCGTCGGTGCGGGGGCGGCCGGGCCCCGGCGCTCAGAAGTCGGCCGTGAGGGAGAGGTCGATCTCGTCGTCGCTCATCTGCGAGATCAGTTCCAGCAGCCGGCGTTCCACCTCGGCGGCGAGCCGCTCGACGGTGGGGTGTTCGAACAGGTCGCGGACCTGGAGGGGGCAGTCGAAGGCGGAGCGCAGCCGGGAGGTGACGGCGACCGCCCGCAGGGAGTGCCCGCCCAGGACGAAGAAGTCGTCGTGGACGCCGACCCGGGGCAGGTCGAGGACCTCGCACCAGATCTGCGCGACGACCGTCTCCGCCGGGGTGCGCGGGGCGACGAAGGCCTGCGCGGCGGGTTCGGCCGGCTCCGGCAGGGCGGCGGTGTCCAGCTTGCCCTGCACGGTCAGCGGCAGCGCGTCGAGCACGACGAAGGCCGACGGCACGAGGTAGTGCGGCAGCCGGGCCCGGCAGTGGTTCTCCAGCGACTCCTCGGCAAGGCCGCTGCCGGCGGCGTAGCCCACAAGGGCGGGTTCGCCGCGCAGGGTGCGCACGACGACGGCCGCGGCCCGTACGCCGGGATGGCCGCGCAGGACCGCCTCGGCCTCCCCGGGTTCGACGCGGAACCCGCGGATCTTCACCTGGTCGTCGTTGCGGCCGAGGAACTCCAGCTCCCCGTCCGGCAGCCGGCGTACGACGTCACCGGTGCGGTACAGCCGGCCGCCCGGTGCGCCGAACGGGTCGGGCACGAACCGCTCGGCCGTCAGGGCGGGCCTGCCGAGGTAGCCGCGGGCCAGTTCACCGCCGCCCAGCAGGAGTTCGCCGGGGACGCCCTCCGGGGCGAGGGCGCCGTGCGGGTCGACGACGTAGGCGCGGCGGCCGCCGAGGGGGCGGCCGATCGGCACCCGGCCGTGCGGGGCGCGCTCCAGCCGGCGGGCGGTGGCGGAGATGACCGCCTCGGTGGGGCCGTAGGTGTTGACCACGGGCACCCCGGGCAGGTGCGCGAACCAGCGCTCCAGCGGGTCGGCGGGCAGCGCCTCTCCCCCGGTCACCAGCAGCCGCAGGGAGGCCAGCCGCGGTGCGAGGCGGTCGAGGCGGGCCACCACCTCGGCCCAGTAGGACGGGGTGAGTTCCATGACGGTGATCCGCTCGGCGGCGACCCGGTCGGCCAGTTCGTCCGGTGACCAGATCGCGTCGGGCCGTACGACCACGGCCGCTCCGGCGCTCAGGGCGGGCAGGATCTGTTCCAGGGAGGCGTCGAAGGAGGTGGAGGCGAAGGTGAGCACCCGGTCGCGGGCGGTCAGCGCGAACTGTTCGCGGGCGGCGGCCACATGGGCGTCCAGGGCGTGGTGCTCGACACCGACGGCCTTGGGGCGGCCGGTGGAGCCGGAGGTGAAGATGACGTAGGCGAGGTCGCCGGGGCCGGGCCGGTGCCGGGGGCCGCCGGGCGCGGGGCGCACCCGTGCGACGTCGACCGCGACCGCGCCCAGGCCGGTGATCAGCTCCCCGGTGCCGCTGTCGGTGACGACGTGGCGCACCCCGGCCTCGTCGAGCATGTACCGCAGCCGTTCGGCCGGGAGCCGGGTGTCGAGCGGTACGTACACGCCGCCCGCGCGCCAGACGGCGAGCATCGCGGCCACCGGCCACACACCGCGGCCCAGGCACACCCCGACCGCGTCGCCCGGCCGTACGCCCGCGTCCGCGAGGGCCGCGGCCAGTCCGCCGGTGAGGGCGTCCAGTTCGGCGTGGTCGAGGGTGCGGTCCTCGCACACCACGGCCGGGTCGGCCGGCCGGCCCGTGATCCGCAGCGGCGGCGCGGGCCGGGGCGCGGGCGCCTGTCCGGCGCTCGCCACCAGGTGGGTCCGCTCGGTGGGGGACAGCAGCGGCAGCTCGTCCACCGGGGTGGCGGGGGCGGCGAGCGCGGCCGCCAGCACCCGGCCCACGTGCTGGGCGAAGCGGGTGGCGGTGGCCGGGTCGAACAGGTCGGCGGCGTACTCCACGTTGAGGGCGAACCGGCCGGGCCGCACCAGGAAGGTGGCGGTGAGGTCGAACTTCGCCGAGCCCCACGGCAGCGCGAAGTCGGCCGCCTCCAGGCCCGGCAGGGCGGGGCCGCCGGTGGCGGAGTCCTGCACGTCGACCATCACCTGGAACAACGGGTTGCGGGACAGGTCGCGTTCGGGCCGCAGCCGCTCCACGACCCGCTCGAACGGCACGTCCTGGTGGTCGAACGCGCCCAGCACCCCGTCCCGGACGCGCTCCAGGAGCGCCGCGAAGTCCGGCCGTCCGGACAGGTCGGTGCGCAGCACCACGGTGTTGACGAAGAAGCCGACGAGCGGCTCCAGTTCGACCCGGCCGCGGCCGGCGACGGGGGTGCCCACCGTCACGTCGGTCTGTCCCGTCCAGCGGGCCAGGACGGCCTGGGCGGCGGCCAGCAGCACCATGAAGCGGGTGACGCCGCGCTCCCGGGCCCAGGCGTCCACCCGGTCGGCGAGGCCGGCGGGCAGGTCGACCTCGACCGCGCCGCCCCGGCCGCTGAACACCGCGGGCCGCGGCCGGTCGGTGGGCAGTTCCAGGGCGGGGGCGGCCGCCAGGGTCCGCTCCCAGTAGGCGAGTTGCTCCTCCAGGGCGCCGCTGTCGGCGCGCTCGCGCTGCCAGACGGCGAAGTCGGCGTACTGCACGGCCAGCGGAGCGAGTCCGGCGGGCCGGCCGGCCAGCCGGGCGGCGTAGTGCTGCGCCAGCTCCTCCACGAGGACGCCCTTGGACCAGCCGTCGGTGACGGCGTGGTGCAGCGACAGCACGACCACGTGGTCGTCACCGGCGAGTTCCCACACCCCGGCCCGCAGCAGCGGCGGCCGGGCCAGGTCGAAGCGGCGGGTGGCCAGGGCGACCGCCGCGCGCCGCACCGCCGCCAGGCGCTCGGCCGGCTCGCCGCCGGGGGCCCGCTCCCAGTGCAGCGGCACGGGTACGGCGTCCAGGACCTGCTGCACGGGGCGGCCGTCGCTCTCGGTGAGGGCGGTGCGCAGCACCTCGTGCCGCCCGACCAGGTCGTCCAGGGCCTGCTGCCAGGCGGCGCGGTCCAGGCCGCCGCGCACCCGCCAGCAGTACCACAGCAGGTAGGAGTCGCCGCGGTCCGAGGTGCGGTCCAGGAACCACAGGCGTTCCTGGGCGAAGGACAGCGGCAGCGGCTGCGACCGGTCCACGGGCACCACCTCGGTGGCGCCGGCCGCGCGGGCGGCCGCGACCCGCGGGGCGAAGCCGCGCACGGTCGGGTTCTCGAAGACGGTCCGCAGCTCGATGTCCCGGCCCAGGCGCTGGGCGATGCGGGAGACCGCCATGGTGGCGAGCAGGGAGTGGCCACCGAGGTCGAAGAAGCTGTCGTCGATGCCGATGCGCTCCAGGCCCAGGACGTCGGCCCAGATCTCGGCCACGATCCGCTCGGTCTCGTCCCGGGGCTCCACCTGCGGCGCGCCGTCGGCGCCGCGGGCGTGGGCGGGGTCGGGCAGGGCGGCCCGGTCGAGCTTGCCGGAGACGCCGACGGGCAGGGCGTCCAGGACCACGAACTCGGACGGGACGGCGTAGTGCGGCAGGTAACGCGCGCACCAGGCACGCAGGTCGGCGCGCGGCACGGTGGCGGACGCGTCGCCGTCGGCCGGTGCGGCGGGCACGACGTAGCCGGTGAGGCTGCGCCCGGTGGCCCGGTCGGGCCGTACGGCGGCGGCGGCGACCAGCGGGCAGGCGCGCAGCACCGACTCGACCTCGCCGAGTTCGATGCGGAAGCCCCGGATCTTCACCTGGTCGTCGCCGCGTCCCAGGAACTCCAGGTTCCCCGAGGGCGTCCAGCGCACCAGGTCGCCGGTGCGGTAGAGGCGGCCGCCGGGCGGGCCGAACGGGTCCGGCACGAAGCGTTCGGCGGTCAGGGCGGGGCGGCCCAGGTAGCCGCGGGCCACCTCGCGGCCGCCGATGAGGAGTTCGCCGCAGACACCGACCGGGACCGGCTCCCCGTCGGCGTCGACGACGTACACCCGGCGCTCGCCCAGGGGGCGGCCGATGGGCACGGTGTCGGCGGTCGGCCCCTCGGCCTCGTAGGTGGTCGCGGTGACCGTGGTCTCGGTGGGCCCGTAGGCGTTGCACACCCGCGCCCACGGCACCGCGGCGCGCCAGACGGCGAGGGTGTCGGCCGGGACGGCCTCGCCGCCGAGGACGAGCAGCCGCAGGGAGGCGAGCCGGGCCGCGGCGCGGCGGTCGAGGGACAGCGTCAGTTCCGACCAGTACGTCGGCGGCACGTTGACGACGGTGAGGGCGTGCCGCTGGACGACCTCGGGCACCTGGGTGGGCAGCCACGGCTCGTCGGGGCGCATGACGACGGTGGCGCCCGAGGTCAGCGCGGGCAGCACCTGGTCGAGGGAGGCGTCGAAGGAGAAGGAGGCGAAGGCGAGCACCCGGTCGGCGGCGGTGACGCCCAGGCGCCGGCGGGCGGCCTCGACGTGGGAGGCGAGCGCGGTGTGCTCCACGCCGACCGCCTTGGGCCGGCCGGTGGAGCCGGACGTGAAGATGACGTGGGCGAGGTCGCGCGGGTCGGGCCGGTGCCGGGGCCCGTGCGGGTCGGCCGCCACGGCGTCGACGCCGACCGTGACCGGCGCCAGCCCGGCCGCCGCCGCCCCGGTCGCCGCGTCGGCGACGACACAGCTCAGGCCGGCCTCCCGCGCCATGAACCGCAGCCGCTCGGCCGGCAGTTCGGGGTCGAGGGGGACGTAGACGCCGCCCGCCCGCCAGACGCCCTCGATCGCGGCGACCGACCAGGGGCCGCGGCGCAGCAGGACGCCGACGGCGCTGCCGGGGCCGGCCCCGGCGGCGGTGAGCGCGGCGGCGAGGCCGCCGGTCATGCCGTCCAGCTCTGCGTAGCTGACGCGTTCGTCGCCGCAGACCAGCGCGGTCGCGTCGGGCCGGCCGGCGAAGGCGAGCGGGGCCGGCGGTGCGGTGGGACGGTCGGGGGCGTGGTGCCACTCCGGACGGGGCCGGCCGGCCGTGCCCCGGCCCGCGGTCAGGGCGGCGCGGGCCAGGTCGGCCACCGGCGCGTGGGGATCGGCCACGACGGCCCGCAGCAGCGCCACGTAGGCGCGGGCGAAGGACCGCATGGTGGCGGCGTCGAAGAGGGCGGTGGCGTACTGCAGGACGGCGGCGACGCTGCCGTCGGTGCGCAGGGTCAGGTCCAGGAAGACGTCCAGCGGGGTCTCGGCCAGCGGCGGCTGCACCAGCCCGACGTCCAGACCGGGCATCTCCACCGGGCGCAGCGGGCTGTTGAGCAGGGTGAACGACGCCTGGGCGAGCGGGTGCCGGGACAGGTCCCGGTGCCCGCCGACCGCGCCGACCACCTGGTCGAAGGGCGCCTCGGCGTGCGAGAGGTCCTCCAGGACGCGGCCGCGCACCCGCTCCAGCAGGTCCGCGAAGCCCGGCCTCCCGGACAGCTCGGTGCGCAGCACGACCGTGTTGACCAGCGGTCCGACGACGCCGGTGGCGCCGCGCTGGGCGCGGTCGGCGAGGGTGCTGCACACGGCGACGTCGGTGCGGCCCGCCCACTGCCCGAGGAGCGCCTGGTAGGCGGTGAGCAGCAGCATGTACCGGGTGGCGCGGTGGGCGCGGGCGAGGGCGTCGGCGCCGGCGATCAGGTCGGCGGGCAGGTCGAAGCGGACGACGTCGCCCGAACCGTCCCAGACGCGGGGCCGGGGTCGGTCGGTGGGCAGCTCCAGCGGGGTCAGTCCGGCCAGGCGGTCGCGCCAGTGGCCGAGCAGGCGTTCCAGGCGGCCGCCGGAGAGCCGGCCGGCCTGGGCGCGGGCGAGGTCGGCGTAGGCGACGGCGGGCGGCGCCACCGGTTCACCGCGGTAGCCGGCGGCGAGTTCGTCCAGCAGGATGCCCCAGGACCAGCCGTCCACGGCGATGTGGTGGACCTCGATCAGCAGCAGGTGCTCGTCGGGCGCCACGCGGGCGAGGGTGGCGCGCAGGGGGTGCTGGGCGGCCAGGTCGACCGGGCGGCCCAGGTACCGGGCGAACAGGTCCTCGGAGCCACTGGCCCGGGTCCGCTCCAGCAGGGTGCCGGCGGGGGCGTCGACGATCGGTACGGGCTCGCCGTCGACGGCCGTGAACCGGGTGCGCAGCACGTCGTGCCGCCGCACGATCCCGGCGAGGGAGCGCTCCAGGCGGTCCGGGTCGAGGTCGCCGCGCAGACGCAGGACCAGCGGGAGCATCGCGCCGGTGGAGGTGCCGGCCAGCTGGTCCAGGAACCACAGCCGCCGCTGGGCGAAGGATGCCGTGAGGGTGTCGCCGTCGTTCGGTGCCCCTTCCGGGGCCGGGCCTGCTGTCACTGTGAGCCTCCAAGCCGTGTTTTGCAGCAGCCTGCCGCCGGCGGCCCGCGGCCCATAGGGAAGAAGACGCAGCACCGGACGCAGTCCCGGCTGCCGGACCGTCCTTTCCGCACCTGGGCCGGGTCCGCGGTCCCGCGGCGCCCGGAAGTCGCGCCGCGGGTGGCGCCCGGTAAGGCCGTTTCCTCCCCCGAACGGGTGGCCTCGCCGGGCGGTCGGGGTGTACGGCCCGCCGCGCGCGGCCGGGCGGCGGCAGGGTGATGTCCTCCATGTCCCTGACGCCCTCCGTGTCCGCCCGTGAGCGGGACGGCCGCAGGGGCGGCTACCGGAAGGAGGGGAACGGGCGACGTCCCCCCTCATGCCCCGAGCGAACACCACCGGCAGGTGAGGACCCCATGACGACGGCGACCAGGGTGCCCCGGACGCCACCCGCCACCGCCACCACGACCCCGACCCGTCCCACGCCCCCTCCGCCCGCACCGGCGCCGTCGCTGCCGTCCCTGACCGCGCTGCGCTGGGTGGCCGCCCTGCTGGTCTTCGGGCTGCACGTGAGCAACTTCCACTACTTCGGAGGCCGCGGCGGCCGCCTGATGACCTGGGGCTTCGGCGCCGGGGCCAGCGGCGTGTCGTTCTTCTTCGTCCTCTCGGGGTTCGTCCTCATGTGGTCCGCGCGGACCGAGGACCGGGCCCTCGCCTTCTGGCGGCGCCGGTTCGCCCGCGTGTACCCGGTGCACCTGGTCACCCTGGTGCTCGCCCTGGTGATGGCGTACGCGCCCATGCACCTGGCGCGGCCGACACCGCGGCAGGGCCTGGCCAACCTCCTGCTCGTCCACTCCTGGTGGCGTCCCTGGTGGCAGACGCTGGACCCGGTCAGCTGGTCGCTGGCCTGCGAGGCCTTCTTCTACGCCTGCTTCCCGCTGCTGGCCCTGCTGCTGCGCCGCCTCGGCGCCCGCGGGGCGACGGCACTGGCCGGGGCGTCGGTGCTCGCGGTGGCGGTGCTGGCCCGGGCGGAGACCCACCACTGGCTGGACCAGCCGCTCAGCTCCCTGCCCGCCGCCCGGCTGCCCGAGTTCGTGCTGGGCGCCGCCGTGGCGCGGCTGGTGCTCCTGGGGCGGTGGCGGGGGCCCGGCCCGGAGGCGTCGCTGGCCCTGACGGTCACCGGCTACTTCCTGGTGCCGCAGGTCTCCCCCGGGTATTCCGCGACGCTCTGCACCCTCGCCGGGTTCGCCCTGCTGATCCCGGCGGCGGCCGTGGCGGACCTGCACGGGCTGCCCTCGCTGTGGCGACGCCGGCGGCTGGTCCGGCTGGGGGAACTCTCCTTCGCCTTCTACATGGTCCACCTGCTGGTGCTGAAGGCCGGCACGAGCGTGCTCGGCACCCGTCCCCGGCTCGGCGCCGGCGCGGGTCTGGCCGCCACGGCCGCGGCCTTCGCCGTCTCCCTCGCGCTGTCCTGGGTCCTGTACGAGGCGGTGGAGCGCCCGGCGCGCCGGCTGCTGCTCGGCGGGCGCCGAACGCCCTCCGCCCCGCCGCAGTCACCTCCGGCGCAGCCCCGGGCGCGCACCGGCGCACCGGAACCGGCCGGCGCCGCCCCCGCCCCGGACGCCGCCTCCGGCTGAGCCCCGTACCCCCCTCCTGGGCGGGCGGCCGCGCACCGCCGTACCGCGCCGCCGCCGCCCGGCCGGGGGGCTTTGTGCTCGAGAGATACTCCGTGCGGCCACCACCGCCGCCCCGGCGCCGCTCGAGGCGGCCCTGGCACTGTCGTTCCTGTGAACGGCACGCCGGAACGGTGGCCGGGAACAGGGAAAGGTGCCCGGAGCGGCTTATCGGGGACCCGCGAGCACGTCTCGAGGTCGGGCTTCACCGCCCACGCAGGTTCGAATCCTGCCCTTTCCGCCCACGCCCCACCGGGGCGCGCCACGCGCCGCCCGGAGACGCACGCGGAGATCCGCGCGCCGCTCCGCCTTTGAGTGACGTCCCAGCGGGTAGCCGGGCTGACGGCACACCTTTGCGAACCCGGGTCTCCGGGACCCCACACCCCCCGGAAGGCCGACGGACCCCCCACCTCAAAGGGCACCGCGCATGGACCTCTCCACCCGCACGCACGCGACGCAGGCACCCGTATCCGAGCTGCGCTACCAGGCGACCTGGGCGCGTGGGGTGCCGCGTGTCGCCGACGCGCGGCGCGCCCTGGCCGCCCTCGCCTGCCGGGCGGGTCTCGCCCTCGACACCCGGCCGCTCCAGGACGCCCTGCTGGTCGTCAGCGAACTGATCACCAACGCCGTCAGGCACGCCCCCGGGCCGTGCGGGCTGCTGCTGGAGCTGGCCGCCGACCGGAGCGTGCTGCGCGTGACCGTCCGGGACACCTCGCCCCGGCCGCCCCGGCTCCAGCCCGCCGACCCGGGCCGGGTCGGCGGGCACGGGCTGCGGCTGGTGCACGCGCTGAGCGAACGGGTCGACATCACCCGCCTCACCGACGGCAAGCGCGTCGCCGCCGTCCTGCCCCTGACCGCCTGAGGGCGGCCGGGGCGCTCACGGTGTCCGGCGGGGCCGAGCAGGCCGGCGTCGTCACCACCGGACGGACGACTCCGCCACCACGTCACCGAGCGGCGCGGCGGCGTGGAGACCGGCGCCTGGCGCGGCCACGTCCGACCCCGCAGAGACCCCGCAGACCCCGCCGCACGCACCCCGGTGAACCCGCCCCGGCCGGCCCCTCCGGCACACGCGACAGGAGAGGCCGGCCGGAATCGGGGTAGACGGACCTCGAGACGAACTCAAGCCGGCGGCTGCCAGACGGCGGCCGCCGCTCGATCCAGTGAGGTGCCAGTCGGACGTGCGCGGGAAACCATCCGGTCGGTCACGGGACACGGGCAGCGGCCCGAGACCCGTGCTCCCGCACCGGCACGTGTCGCACCGTCGGGTGCTCACGGCTCAGGCCGTACGGCGGCCCGGGTCGCCGGGCTCGTCGTCCCGGATCTGCGCCGCCGCCGCGTCGCAGAACGTCTCCAGGCCCGCCAGCAGCGCGCTCCGGCCGGCGGCGGGCATCAGGGCCAGCACTTCCCGCACCTCCTGCTCTCTGCGCAGCCGCAGGTCGGCCAGGTACGCCCGGCCGCGGCCGCTGAGGCGCAGGCGCACCTCGCGCCGGTCGGCGGCGCTCACGGCACGCTCGATGAAACCGGCGGCCTGGAGCCGGTCGCACAGCCGGCTCGTGGACGGCGGTGTGGAGGCCAGACTGTCGGCGAGCGTGCGCAGGTTGATGCCGTCATGGTGTTCCAGGACCAGCAGCACCCGGACCTGGGACGCGGAAGCGGGCGCGGTGGAAGCCCGCCCCCACAGGACTTCCAGCAGCTCCGCGGCCGTCGCGGTCATACGTGCGACCTCGGCGGATTGCGGGCGGGGCGGGAAGTCAGGCACTGTCACACTCTCGCAGGCACTGGGACGGCCGCCAGCGTACTAGGCACGCCACGCGGCAGGAGACGGTCCGGCGCCGGTGCGTTCGCGCCGGAGGGCCGTACCGTCGCCCGGACCAGGCCCTTCGTGTCCGGCGGATGATTGGTTGCATCAGTCCATCATGAACAGATTCGTGGCCGCTGAGCGCGCTTTGCGTACAGCGGCTCCCCATGAGTTGCCCGAGGCGGCACGCCGCGTCCTGACCGAACGGTACGCGGCGCGGACCGTCGTGTTGCTCATGGCCGATTACGGCCTTTCGGTTCTGCAGCCGGTGACCGTGCTGCCGGACACCCTGGAGCCGCTGCCGGTGCACGGCAGCCCGCCCGGCCGGGCGTTCGGCTCGCAGGAACCCTTCGTCGAGCCCGCCGAGGACGATCTGGTCCGCGCCCACCTGCCGGTGACCGTGCGCGGCGACCGCCTCGGCGTGCTCACCGTGACCCTGCCGGGCGGCGACCACCTGGGCGGCTGTCTGAGCGAGCTGGCGGAGATCGCGCAGGTGCTGGCGCACGAGGTGGTGGTCGCCGACCGGGACACCGACCTGTACATGCAGGCCCGGCGCAAGGACCGGCTGACCCTGGCCGCCGAGATGCAGTGGCAGCTGCTGCCCGGCCGCTCCTGCTCGCGCCCCGAGTACGAGCTGGGTGCCCAGCTGGAGCCGGCCTATGCGATCTTCGGCGACAACTTCGACTGGTCGGCCACCGAGGACCACCTGCTGCTGTACGTCACCAACGGCATGGGCGAGGGGATGGAGGCGTCCCTCCTGACCAGCCTCGCCGTGAGCGCGCTGCGCAACGCGCGGCGGGCCGGGCTCCCGCTCGCCGACCAGGCGGCGCTGGCCGACCAGGCCGTCTACGCCCATTACCAGGGCCGCGGCTACGTGTCGGCGCTGATGTTCGACTTCGAGCTGGACACCGGCCGGGCGTGGGTGGTGGACGCCGGGTCCCCGCGGCTGCTGCGGGTGCGCCGGGGGACGGTGGAGCGGGTCCCCTTCGAGGCCCAGCTGCCGCTGGGCATGTTCGAGGAGACCGACTACGTGGCCGAGTCGTTCCGGGTCGAGCCCGGCGACCGCCTGGTCCTCGTCAGCGACGGCGTGTACTCCGTCGCCTCCCCGCGCGGCGAGGTGTACGGCGACGCCGCCCTGGCCCGGGCGATCCAGGCCACCCGGCTGCTGCCGGCCGCCGACGTGCCGCGTGCCGTGCTGCGGGAGCTGACCGGTCACCGCGGGCACGTCACGCCCGACGACGACGCCATGGTGGTGTGCCTCGACTGGCGCGGACGTTCACCCGGTTGAGGCAGGTCGCAGGAGGTGCGGGGGCGTGCGGAGGTTTGTTCGCGCGGGAACGCGCGGGCTACTGTTGTCATGCGGCAAGGATTGACTTGAAGCCGAGGAGCCGAGCCATCCGGTCGGCTCGTCGAAGGGAGAGGATGCGTAGTGTCGGAGCAGGACGCGGCCCAGGCGGCGCCCCGGGTGGTGAGCGCCTTCCTCGAGAGCCGGCGGGAGCAGATCGCCCAGCGCTGGGCGGACGCCCCCCTGTTCCGCACGGTCTTCACCGTCTCCCGCGACGAGGCGGTCGAGGCGTGCAAGGCGGTGCTGGACGCGCTCTCGGAGGTGGCGCTGAGCGGGCGGCTCGAGGACATCGCGGCCCCCGGGTTCGTGTCGGTCCGTGACCAGCTGGCGCGGATGGCCGCCTCGCGGGCGCGCACCGGCTCCACCCCCGCCCAGATCGCCGACGAGGTGGCCGCGCTGCGCGCCCCCGCGGTGGCCCTGCTGCGCCAGGAGTACTCCGACCCGGCCGGCGCCGAGGCGCAGGAGGGCGTCCTCGCCCTCACCGTGCTGATGGGCACGCTGCGCCTGGTGGTGATGGAGACGGCGATCATGGAGAGCGAGGACCTGATCGAGCGGCAGCGCGAGCAGCTGATGGAGGTCGCCACCCCGGTCATCAAGCTGTGGGAGGGCACGGTCGCCGTCCCGCTGATCGGGACCCTGGACAGCGCCCGCAGCCAGGTGGTCATGGAGAGCCTGCTGGAGGCGATCGTCGAACAGCGTGCCCGGTACGCCATCCTGGACATCACCGGTGTGCCGACGGTGGACTCGCTCGTCGCCCAGCACCTGATGAAGACGGTCGCCGCCGCCCGGCTGATGGGCGCCGAGTGCATCGTCTCCGGCATCCGGCCCGCGATCGCGCAGACCATCGTGCACCTGGGCATCGACCTCGGGACCGTGCAGACCCGGGCCTCCCTGGCGGACGCCCTCGCCTACGCGCTCGGCAAACAGGGCATCGAGATCTCCGTCCGTCCGGAGTTCGGGGCGATCGCGCGGTGACCCACTCCTACCCCGTGCAGTCGGGTCCGGTGCCGGTGCTGGCGCTGGGAGACGTGCTGCTCGTCACGCTGCCGGGGGAACTGCACGACTCCCTGGCCGAGCAGCTCCAGCAGGACCTCAGCCGGCGCATCGCCGCCGGCCCGGTCGGCGGTGTGGTCATCGACATCTCCGGCGTGGACATACTCGACTCGTTCCTCGGCCGGGTGCTCGCGGAGATCGCCTCCACCGCCCGGCTGCTGGCGGCCCGTACGGTCCTCGCCGGCATGCGGCCCGCCGTGGCGATCACGCTGGTTGAGCTGGGTCTCACCCTGCCCGGCCTGGACACCGCCCTGGACGTCGAGCGCGCGATGGAACTGCTCGGCCCGAGGGAGCCGTGATGCCCGCGTCACGTCATGCCTGTGCGACCACCCTGCCGATCGGCTCGGACGCGGACCTCGCCTGGGTCCGCCGGCAGGTCCGGCAGTACGCGGCCCGGCTCGGCTTCGGGCTGGTGCAGCAGACCAAGCTGGTCACCGCGGCCAGCGAACTCGCGCGCAACACCCTGGTGCACGGCGGCGGCGGCCAGGCGGAGATCGCGGCGCTCGACAACGGCCGCGCCCGCGGGCTGCGGATGACCTTCACCGACACCGGTCCCGGCATCCGCGACCTCGACCTGGCGATGACCGACGGCTACACCACCGGGGGCGGCCTGGGGCTGGGCATGAGCGGCGCCAAGCGGCTCGTGCACGAGTTCGGCGTCGAGACCGAGCCCGGCCGCGGCACCACCGTCACGGCCGTCGCATGGGTGACGGCGGTGCCGTCGGCCCGGCCGGGGGCGGGATGAGCCGGGTGTGGGAGGTCCCCGTGCACGACTCCACGCGGGTACGGGACGTCCGGGTGGCGGTCCAGGAGGCCGGTACGCTCGCCGGCCTGGACCGGGACCGTACGGCGGTGGCGGAGCTGGTGGCCACCGAGCTGGCCACCAACCTGCTCAAGCACGCCGGCGGCGGCGGCATGGTGGTCAATCTCGTCGAGCCGCCGGCCGGTGTCCGCGCGTCCTCGGTGCAGGTGTGCTCCCTGGACCACGGCCCCGGGATCGCCGACGTCGGCGCGGCGATGCGGGACGGCTACACCACGGGCACCTCGCTCGGCGCCGGGCTGGGCAGCTGCCGGCGGATCGCCAACGCCTTCGACGTGTACAGCGTCCGGGGCCGCGGGACCGTGGCGGCGGCCCGGATCGACCCGGAGCCGCCGGTGCGCGACTCCGGTCCGGCCGCGGGCCCGCGGGTCGGCGGGATCAACGTCGCCCTCGCCCAGGACCCGTACTCCGGTGACGCCTGGAGCTGGGCGCGCTCCGGGCCGTGGCTGACGCTGCTGCTCGCCGACGGCCTCGGACACGGCGCCAAGGCCTCCCGCGCCTCCGCCGCCGCGGTGCAGGCACTGCCCGGCGCGGCGCACCTGCCGCCCGACGAGATGCTGCGCCGGCTGCACACCGAGCTGCGTCCCACCCGGGGCGCGGCCGTCGCCGTCGCACAGCTGGACCTGAAGGCGGAGGAACTCCACTACGCCGGAGTCGGCAACATCGGCGCGCGCCTGCGCACCGGTGAGTCGTGGACCCCGCTGATCTCCCACCCGGGGATCGTGGGCGCCTACTTCCCGGCCATGGTGCCGGTACGACGCGCGCCCTGGCGTGCGGACAGTCTGCTCGTCATGCACAGCGACGGGCTGCCCAGCCGCTGGTCCCCACCCGGCGACCCCCACCTGCTCACACTCGAACCGGCGGTGGTGGCCGCGGCGGTCCTGCGCGACGCCAGCAGTCCGGCCCGCCCCGTACGCGACGACACCAGCGTGGCCGTACTGGCCCCCGACCGCCGGACCAGCGCCGATGACAGCCGACACTGACCTCTGGACGATCGACTCCACCGCCGGCGCGGGCCGGGCCCGGGCCCTGCTGGCGCGGCTCACCGCGCAGGCCGGCGTGCCCGCGCCGGAGCGCGTCCGCTTCCTGGCCGGCCTCACCGCGCGGCTGCGGCACTGCCTGCGGCACGGCGGCGCGGAACTCGCCCTCACCGTCCGCCGGCCCGACGGTGACGGCGCGGGCGAACTGCGGGTGTGCGTTGCGCAGGTGCCCGGCGGCGACCGGTGGCAGCGCACGCTGCCCTGTTCCGAGCCGGTCGCCCGCCCGCTGCCCCGCCCGGAGGACCTGGACGGCGAGGAGCTGGCCGAGGCGCTGCTGCGGGCCGACGAGGACGCGGCCGGGCTGTTGGACAGCCTGTCCGAGAAGGAGGAGCTGCTCCGCTTCCACCGGGAGGAGCTGCACCAGACCAACCAGGGCGTGCTGGCCCTGCACGCCGAGCTGGAGGCCGCCGCCCTGGCGCAGCGCGAACTCCTCGACGCCGAGCGGGCCGCCCTGGCCGCGGCGCAGAACGCCCGGCGCCTGCTGACCTTCCTGGCGAACGCCAGCGCCTCCCTCAACGCCTCCCTCGACCACGAGGACATCCTGCGCCGGCTGCCCGGGCTGCTGGTGCCCGAGTACGCGGCCGGTGTCGACATCTGGCTCTACGGCGACGAGCAGGTGCCCGCCTCCGGCAGCCGCGCGGCCGCCGCGGTGACCGCCGCCCGCACCGGACGCCCCCAGCACGCCGGCGTACACCCCGGGGAACTGCCGGGCGTCGACGACCTGCCGCCGTCCGCCCTGTCGCCGGACCGGCCGCTGCTGTGCATCCCGCTGGGCGCGCGCGCCGTGGTCGGCGTCCTCACCCTGACGGCGCCCGGCCCGCGCTTCGATCCCGACACCTCCGTGATGCTGATCGAGCTGGCCCGGCGCGCGGCCATCGCCCTGGACAACGCCCGCCAGTACGAGCAGCACCGCGATGTCGCCGAGGCCCTTCAGCGCGCCCAGCTCACCGATCTGCCGGCGACGCCGGGGCTGTCGCTGGCGGCCCGCTATCTGCCGGCCACGCACGGGCTGAACATCGGCGGCGACTGGTACGACGCCTTCCGCCAGCCCGATGGGAGCGTGCTGGCGGTGATAGGGGACGTCACGGGGCACGGGCTGCGCGCGGCCGTCATCATGGGGCAGCTGCGCACCGCGCTGCGCGCCTACGCGGTGGACGGCAACGGCCCCGCCGCGATCCTCACCCGGCTGCACCGGATGCTGTGCCACCAGTCGCCCGAGCTGTACGCGACGTGCGCCGTGGTCCGCTTCACCCCGGGCGAGCCGACGCTGGTGTGGGCCGCCGCCGGGCATCCGCCCGCGATCGTGCGGGACCCGGACGGCACGGTACGGGTGCTCGACGCCAAGCCGGGGATCATGCTGGGCGTTCCGGTGCCGTACGAGTACGAGGAGCACACCGTCGCCCTCCCCGCCGGATCGACCCTCGCCCTGTACACCGACGGTCTGGTGGAGCGGCGGGCCGCGGGCATCGACGCGGGCATCGACCGGCTGGCCCGGGCCCTGGGGATGCTGAACGCGGCGGAGCTGGAGGATCTGGGCGCCTCCGCCGAGTCGCTGCTGAAGCCGATGCTGCACGACTCCGAGCACGACGACGACGTGTGCCTGCTGCTGTGCCGCACGGCACCGCAGGACGGCTGACGTCACCCCGGCGAAACGGGCGCTCGCCCAGGGCCTGTCGTTCGGATCAGGTCGGCTGAGAGGAACTGCGCCTTTCGGACGCCGACATGATCCGAACGACAGGCCCTAGGGGAACCCGGTTCTGCCCGCCGACCGGTGGGTGGCGTGGAAGGCCCGCATCCCGCGGGTGAACGCGGCCTGTTCGGCGGGTTCCATCGCGGCGAGCACGGCGGCCAGGGCGCGGACCCGGCGGGCCGTGACGTCGGCGAGCGCGCGCACGCCCCGGGTGGTGAGGCGCAGCTGCACCTCGCGGCGCCGGTGCGGGTGCAGTGCCCGCTCCAGCAGGCCGGCCGCCTCCAGCCGGTCGCACAGCCGGCTGGCCGTGGGCAGCCCGATGTCCATGCAGTCCGCCAGGCCGGTGAGGTTGAGTCCGGGCGTGGTCTGCAGGGTGCGCATGGCGCGCAGTTGGTGCGGGGACAGCCGAAGTGCCGGGTCCTGTGCGGTCAGTGACCACAGGTCGGTCAGGCTCTCCACGGCATCCGCCGTCTCCCGCGCGACGGCCTCCGGGCCGTCGCCCTCTTCCCTTCCCTGCCCAGGGTCGCCGAGACGGGTCACGAACACATCACTTTCAGCAGTCTCCGTGCACTACGCGGGTGTCTCCCTTCAGCACTCGGACTACCCGAGGAGCGCGGGGCCAAGCAACCCGTGTCGAAAGCGAGACCACGCGGAAGCGGGCCGGCCCGCCCGTGAGGAGGGCCGGCCCGCCGGGGACCGTCAGTGGTTGACGCAGCTGTTACCGATCGCCGGGTTCAGCAGGCCGACCACGTTGACGCTGTTGCCGCACACGTTGAGGCCGAGGTCGACGGGGATCTGGACCACGTTGCCGGACAGGACACCGGGGCTGCCGACGGCGACACCGGTCGGGCCGGGGCCGTCGCCGGCCTGCGCGGACGTCGCACCCGCGAGGGCGAGGGCGGCGGCCAGGACGGTCGTGGTGGCGAAGCTTCGCATACGCATGACAGGGGACCTCACTGGTCGGGGGAAGGACGCTTCCATCACACCCGACCCGGCGCGGGCCCGCCTGTCCTGCTACGCCGTCCGGACCGGCCGCCGCCGCGCCGGCCGTCAGGCCGCGGCGGGAAAGCGTTCCCAGACGCGGTGCGTGCCCAGCAGTTGGGTGAGCTGCTGCAGCGCGCTCGTGGCGCTGTCGGCGACGACCACACCGGGCGCCCCGGTGGGGACGCCGGCCGTCTCCAGGACCGCCTCGCCGCCCTTGCTGACGCCGATGGCCTTGCCGTGCCGGAAGGCCTCGTTGAGCAGCAGGCCGACCCGGGGGTCGTGGACGGCGGGCCGCGCCGCGGTCAGGCCGGCCTTGGCGTCCCGGGCGCCGTAGGCGTCGTCCCCGACGCCGGGGGTGCCCGCCAGCAGCAGGGCGTCGAACTCGACGGACCGGGCGGTGGTGTAGGTGCGCTGCACGGTCAGCGCGTCGGAGCCGTCGCCGAGGACACCGCCGGCCGGGGCGACGACGAGCGGGACCATGCCGCCGTCGAGGATCGCCTGCCGGGCGGCGCGTACGCCGTCCAGGTCGCCGTCGGGGCCGGTGACGATGCCGATGATGCGCCCGTCGGTGGGCCAGACCTGGCCGATCTGGGACAGCGCGGGGCTGGGTTCGACGTCCGCCAGGGGCACGGTGGGCCGCGGGGCGGGCAGGCCGAGGCCCGCGGCGACGTCGGCGCACAGCTCCGGGTCGATGTTGGCGAGGACCTGCAGGGCCCGTTCCTTGATCGCCTGTTCGTAGCACTTGCCGAGTTCGAAGGTGTAGGCGTGGATGATGTGCTCGCGCTCCACCGGGCTCATGCTCAGCCAGAACCGGCGGGGCTGGCTGAAGTGGTCCGCGAACGACTCGGGCGCCTCGCGCACCTTGGTGCCCTCCGGGACCCGCACGGGCGTCTCGACGTAGGCGCTCATGTCGGCACCGGCCGTGAACGGGCAGCCACCGTCGAGGGAGTTGGGGCGGTAGGGAGCGACTCCGCGGTGCACGGCCGTCTGGTGGAAGCCGTCGCGCAGCATGTCGTTGACCGGTGTGTGCGGCCGGTTGATGGGCAGCTGCGGGAAGTTGGGGCCGCCCAGGCGGGTGAGCTGGGTGTCCAGGTAGGAGAAGAGGCGGCCGGCGAGCAGCGGGTCGTCGGTGACGTCGATGCCGGGTACGAGGTGGCCGACGTGGAAGGCGACCTGCTCGGTCTCGGCGAAGAAGTTCGAGACGTTGCGGTTGAGGGTGAGCAGCCCGATCGGCTGCACGGGGGCGAGTTCCTCGGGCACGATGTTGGTCGGGTCGAGCAGGTCGATGCCCTCGAAGGTCTGGTCGGGGGTGTCGGGGAAGACCTGGATGCCGAACTCCCACTCGGGATAGGCGCCCGCCTCGATGGCGTCGGCGAGGTCGCGGCGGTGGAAGTCGGGGTCGACGCCGTTGATGATCTGCGCCTCCTCCCACACCAGGGAGTGCACGCCCAGCTTCGGCTTCCAGTGGAACTTCACCAGGACCGTCCCGCCCTCGGCGTCGACCAGGCGGAAGGTGTGGACGCCGAAGCCCTCCATGGTGCGGTACGACCGCGGGATGCCCCGGTCGGACATGTTCCACAGGGTGTGGTGGGTGGCCTCGGTGTGCAGGGTGACGAAGTCCCAGAAGGTGTCGTGGGCGCTCTGGGCCTGCGGGATCTCGCGGTCCGGGTGCGGCTTGCCGGCGTGGATGACGTCCGGGAACTTGATGGCGTCCTGGATGAAGAAGACCGGGATGTTGTTGCCGACCAGGTCGAAGACACCCTCGCTGGTGTAGAACTTGGTGGCGAATCCCCGGGTGTCGCGGACGGTGTCGGCGGAGCCCCGGGACCCCAGGACGGTGGAGAAGCGCACGAAGACCGGTGTCTCCACGTCCTCGGCGAGGAACGCCGCCTTCGTCACGTTGGCCGCGGTGCCGTAGCTGCGGAACACCCCGTGCGCGCCGGAGCCCCGGGCGTGGACCACGCGCTCCGGGATGCGCTCGTGGTCGAAGTGCATGATCTTCTCGCGCAGGTGGTGGTCCTGAAGGAGGACCGGGCCGCGCGGTCCGGCCTTCAGCGAGTGGTCGGTGTCGTACCGCCGGGTGCCCTGGGCGTCGGTCAGGTAGGCGCCGCCCTGCGCCATCCGGCCCTGGTCGGCGCCGGTGGGCCGGCCGGTCGGGGAGTAGGTGTCCGGCCCCGTCTGGTCGGGCTTCGGGGGCAGCGGCTCGCGGGGCTCGGTGGGTTCGGCGACCGACGGCGACTGCGGTCCCGGCTTGCCGGGGATCCCCTCTTCCGGTCCCGTGCCCTGCACCGCCTGGGCGACCTTGTCCGCCGCCCGCTTGAGGGGGTTGCTCTCGCTCATCACTACCATTCCTTCGCTGGTCACAGGGGTGCGCCCGGCACAGCCGGGGCGTGCCGGGCGGCGCGGGCGGCCGGCCCGCGCGCCTCAGTGCGCAGGCCGGCAAAGTGAACAAACAGGTTCGAACCGGGGCGTGAGCCCCCACCCGGGGTCCCCGGACCACGGCATCCGAAACCGGTGGAGGTGCGGCGTCCTCGCGAACGGTCCGCCGGTCACGGGTGAAGTCCGGCGTCCCCGGGTGGCGTCGGGCGGCCGGGCGGGAAGTCCCGCCCGGGCAGGGCGGGTTGCCGGGCGTCCGGCTGCCGCGGCGGGATGCGGCGCGTCGGCCCGGCGTACGCCGCCGGGACGGGCGTGGGGCGAGGGCCGGCTTCTTGACCCGTCGGCGGGCAGGTACCGGCCCTCCGCTTACGACACCTTAGGCGCTGGGCCGGGGGCACGCAGTCCGGGCGTTCCATGTCAGCGGCGCGCCACCACCCGGAAGGAGTCGAGCGAGGTGTCCGCCGCGTCGGAGATCAGGAAGCCGTGCGCGAGACCGCTGCGCAGGTGGTCGACGACCTCCGCGGTGATCACCTCGCCCGGCGCGACGACCGGCACGCCGGGCGGATAGGGGCTGATCGTCTCGGCGGCGATCCGGCCCACCGCCTGTTCTGCGGACACCTGTTCGGTGGGCCCGAAAAAGGCGTCGCGCGGCAGCACGGCCTGCTCCAGTTCGAGGTCCTCGGGGGCCGGGAGGTGGACGGCGGGCTGCCGCTCGATGTCACCGGCGTGCTCCACCAGGGACCGCAGGGACTCCACGAGCAGCTTCTCGGTCTCGTCGTCGTCGGCGTGGGTGATCGAGGCGCTCATCCGGCAGGTGTCGGAGCCGCCCAGGTCGACGTGGCAGTTGGCCCGCAGCCACTCGGTCGCCTGCATACCGCTGACACCGAGGCCCCTTACGTCGATGATGATCTTCAACGGGTCGAACGCGGCGGCCAGGCCCTCGTCGACGATCTCGCGGCCCATCACCCGCAGCCCCTCCAGGTCGGCCACCGCGTCCCGGACGCGCTCGGCACGCCGGATGGCCGCGTCCAGCAGGTCGTGCCCCTGCTCCACCATCTGGCGCCGCCAGCCGTCCAGGGCGCCGTACACCAGGGTGGAGGCGCTGGTGGTGCCGAGCAGGTCCTCGCGCTGCTTGAGCACCTCGGGCGCCACCCGGTCGTGCTGGAGGTGGAAGACGGAACTCTGCTCGATCGCGCCGCCCATCTTGTGCACGCTGGTGACGACCAGGTCCGCGTCCGCGTACATGCCCCAGGCGGGCAGGTCCTGATGGAAGGGCAGATGGGCGCCCCAGGCCTCGTCCACGATGAGCGGCACGTCGAAGTCGTGGCAGACGTCGGCCACGCCCCGGACGTCGGCGCAGGTGCCCCAGTCGGTGGGGGTGATCAGCAGCATGCCCTTGGCGTCCGGGTGCTCGCGCAGGCGCCGGCGCACGTCGTCCGGCTCCGGCGGATGGGCCAGGTGGCGGTCGGCGTCGAACTTCGGGTGCACCCAGATCGGGACGACCCCGTTGATGATCACGGCCGCGATGACCGACTTGTGCGCGTTGCGAGACAGCAGCAGCTTCTCCCCCGGACCCGCGACCGAGAGCATGGCCGTCTTGACCGACAGGGAGCTGCCGCAGGTCGAGAAGAAGGCCTTCTGGGCACCGACGGCGTCGGCCATCAGCTCCTGCGCCTGCTCCAGCACCCCCTGGGACTGGCGGCGGTCGTCGAGCCCGTTCAGGGAGAGCACGTCCGAGCGGAAGACGTCCATGCCGAGGACGTCGGTGACGCGCGGGTCCGTACCCCGGCCCTGCTTGTGGCCCGGTGGCCCGTACGCCACGTCCCCCCGGCGCCGGAACTCCTGCAGGGCCTCCAGCACGGGTACGCGCGAGTGATCCATTGCTGTCCTTCCTCCACTGGTCCGGGGCCACCGGGCGGCCGTGCCGCGCACCCCGGCCCGTGGGGCGTGGTGCGCGGCGCGTGCGTGGTGCCCGGCGCAGCACCGACCGTGTTGCACCCGCCGGGCACTCCAAACCCACGGGCCGGTGTCGGCGACCCGTTCGGTGGAACCCGGCCGGGCGTGGAGCGAGCCGCCCGAGCCCCAGGAGGTCCCGTGCCGTCCAGTCCCGTGCCGTCCGGTCCCGAGCCCCTGCACCGCCGTGTCCGGGCCGAGGCCGCAGAGCGCGCCGAGGCGTTGTGGGGCGTCGCGTCGGCCCTGCACGCCGACCCGGAGACCGCGTTCGCCGAGCACCGGGCGGCCGCGCTGCTCACCGGCGAGCTGGAGCGCGCGGGCTTCGAGGTCCGCCGGGGCGTGGCTGACCTGCCGACGGCCTTCACCGCGCGCTCCGGCCGGGGCCGGCCCACCGTGGCGCTGCTGCTGGAGTACGACGCCCTACCGGGTCTCGGCCACGCCTGCGGGCACAACCTGATCGCGGCCGCCGGGCTGGGCGCCGCCCTGGTCGCCGACGCGGTGCTGGAGGGGACGGACGGCACGGTGCTGGCGGTGGGCACGCCCGCGGAGGAGGGCGGCGGCGGCAAGGCGCTGGAGGTGGCGGCCGGCGTCTTCGACGACGTCGACGCCGCCCTGATGTTCCATCCGGGCGTGTACGACTGGGTACGGGCCCCGCTGACCGCGCAGGAGCAGTACCGGGTCGGCTTCCGCGGCCGGGCCGCGCACCCCACGGGGAACCCCACCGAGGGCATCGACGCGCTGGCCGCCCTGATCGAGCTGTTCAACGTCCTCGCCGGCCTCGGTCGGCGGCTGCCGGAGGGCTCCCACGTCCAGGGCATCGTCACGCACGGCGGCACGGCCACCAACATCGTGCCCGAGTACGCCGAGGGCCGGTTCGGCCTGCGCGCGCTGACCACGGGCGCCCTGGACGAGCTGGCCGCGCTGCTGCGCACCGCCGCCGAGGGCATCGCCCGGGCCACCGGCACGGCCGTCGAGGTGGAGCCCGCGAGCGTGCGCTACGAGCACTTCCGCGACAGCGAGGTGCTGTCCGAGCGGTTCGCGGGGCATCTGGGCCGCGCCGGGATCACCCTCACCCCGCCCGCGCCCGGCGTCTACCTGGGCTCGTCGGACATCGGCAACGTCAGCGGCCGGGTGCCCGCCATCCATCCGTTCGTCGCGATCATGGACGACAGCGGCTCCGACCACACCCCGGAGTTCGCCGCGGCCGCCGCCTCGGAGCGCGGCCGCCAGGTACTGACGGCAGTGGTCGAGGCGCTGGCCTGCACGGCCGTCGACGTGCTGCGGGAGCCGGACCTGCGCACCCGCGCCCGGGACCGGCTAGTCGCCGGACGTGCGGCACAGGGGGCGGGGGCCGGCGGTTCCTGACCCCCGGCCCGTCACTGCCAGGCGGTGCTCCGCCGCAGCGCCGACCGCAGTTCCGGCCGCCCGAACCAGACCTTCTCCCCGTCGGCCGCCCCGGTGCCGCCGGCGCCGGACGCGGCGGCCGGGGCGGCCGGGGCGGCGTCCGGGCTGCCGCGCACCAGGTCGACCGCGGCGGGCAGCGCCCGCCGGATCTCCTCGGGCAGCTGCCCGCCGGACGGCCACCGCACCAGGCAGCTCGCCACTTCCCGCAGTTTCGTGTTGGTGCGCTGCGAGATCTCCCTGAGGACGTCCCAGCCCTGCTCGGGGCGCAGGCCGCCGACGGCGACGACCACTCCGATCGCCTGGTCGACGAGGGCGTGAGACACCACGGCCCAGCGGAGCTGGCTCACTTCCTCCTCGAGGGCGGTGAGGCGGTCCGCCTGCTCGTCGCGTCCGGTCATTGCAGTCGCCCTCTCCTTTCGCCCGACGGTCCGCGCCGAGGGGAGCGCGGACGTCACGTTCCAGCTCACCCTCCGCAGCGCGCGCCCCCGGCGACAGCCGCCAGGCGAACAGTTCGGCGAGCCGTCGTACAGAAAACGAAGAGCACCTGGTCACGCGAGCGTGCGGGTGGCTTTCGGGGGAATTTGGGCCTCCATGGACACGCTCACCTTCGACAGTGACGACCTGGACGTCACCGAGGACTTCCTCAGCCGCGCCTACGCCCGGATGCGTATCGGCAGCGCGACGCCGGAGGCGAGCCGTGCCCGGGTCCGCCGCACCGGGATCCCCTCGCTCACTGTCGACGAACTCGACCTGGACTTCGAGATGAGCTACGCGGTGACCCCGCTCGGCCGGATCTGTCTGTGCGTCGTCCATGACGGAACGATCCGGGACCACCGGTTCCAGGGCGTCGACGACGCCTTCGGCCCCGGTGACGTGGTGCAGCTCGCGCCGCCGGACCTGCCGTACTCCGGGCGCATCTGCGACGCCCGCTACACCATCACGATGCTGGATCCGGCCCTGCTCACCCAGGTGGCCGCCACGGGACCGGAGCGGACCCGGCCGGTACGGCTGACCGGTCACCGGCCGCACGACGCGGCCGCCGCCCGGCGCCTGAGCGGCACCATCGGCTATCTGCGCGACCACGTGCTGAGCGACGCCACGCTGGCGGACCAGCCGCTGGTCGCCTCGACGGCCGCCCAGCACCTGGCCGCCTGCGTCCTGGCGACGTTCCCCAACACCGCCCTCACCGAGGCGACGGGCCAGGACCGGGGCGACGCCCGCCCGGAGGCGCTGCGCCGCGCGCTCGCCTACATCGACGACCACGCCGACCAGCCCGTCAGCGTCGGTGACATCGCGGCGGCCGCCCATGTCACCGTGCGCGCCCTGCAGTACGCGTTCCGGCGGCACCTGGACACGACCCCGCTGGCCCATCTGCGCCGGGTGCGGCTGGCCCACGCCCACCACGACCTGGTGGCCGCGGACCCCGGCACCGGGGTCACGGTCACCGAGGTCGCCACCCGCTGGGGCTTCTACCACCCGGGGCGCTTCGCCGCCCTGTACCGCGACACCTACCGGCGCGCTCCGCACCGGACGCTGGGCGGCTGAGGAACGGCGCGTCCCGGGACGCAGGTGCTCCGTCCCGGGACGCGGTCGTTCGGTACTGCGGCGTGACCGGGTCACGCGGTGATGCGGTGATGCGGTGATGCGGTTACGGGAACAGCGTCACCTTGGAGGGCGTGGTGCTGGTGCCCGAGGTGGGAGCGCCCGTGTTGTTGACGACGTGGGCGTACTGGCCCATGCCGCCGAGGGAGATCACCAGCAGGTCGTGCATCTTGATGCCCGAGCCGGTCGGCACCTGGAAGCCGTGCGCCTGGACGATCGAGGGATCGGCCGTGAAGTTGCAGTAGCTGCCCAGGCCCCACGCCTCGTGCGTGGTGACCGTGTCGGCGACCTTGTAGGCCGCGTAGCCGACGATGCCGTCGTGGGTGATGGCGGCGGAGTTCGGGACGTCGTACGCCTTCTCGTTCTGGAAGAAGATGGTCCGGCCGCGCTCGCCGGCCCAGTAGACGTCGTACTTGTTGAAGTGCTCGACGAACAGGCCGGTGGCGAGGACGTCGTTGCCGTTGACGCGCAGGCCGTAGTCGGCCCGGTTGGTCTCCCAGCCGACTCCGCTGCCGTGGTCGGCGCGCCACAGCCAGGTGTGGTCGATGATGACGTTGTTGCTGTTGACCACGACCGAGTTGGTGGCGAGGCCGGGTCCGGCACCGCCGATGCGGACGAACACGTCCTGCATGGTGGTGGGGTTGGCGGAGTGGTCGGCGGTGGAGCCGGGGGCGCCGATGCGCAGCAGCGTGTCGGAGTTGGCCGAGCCGGCGTCGATCAGGAACCCGGCGAGCTTGACGCCGTCGACGTCGGCCACGTGCATGGCGTCGACGCCGTTGTCCGGGACGAGCGTGGCCAGACCGAGCCCGAGGACGACGGTGTTGGCGCGGGTGACGTCGATGGTCCGGTCGAGGTGGTACACGCCCGGGGTGAAGAGGAGGTTGAGGCCCTGGGCGAGAGCGGCGTTGATGGTGGTGGCCGTCGCGCCGGGCTTGACGACGTAGAACTGGTCCAGCGGCAGCGAGGTGCCGGCGTTGGCCGGCCAGGAGACGCCGCGGGCGTTGGTGCGCTTGGCCGGGACGAACACCTTGTAGGTGGAGCCGTCCAGGTACAGGAAGGGCTTCTCCCGGGACACGGGGGTGGTGTCCAGCGTGGTGTACGGGCCGCTGTCGAAGTTGGTCGCGGGAGCGCCCTGGACACCGGAGAAGGTCATGTTCCACACGCCGTTGGACCAGCCGCCGACGGAGCTGTCCCGGGTGTACCACTGCTGCTGGGAGTACGGTCCGGCGGTGCCGTCGATCTTGGAGTCGGCGATGTAGCCGCCGGAGGCCCAGCCGTAGCCGTTGGGGGCGAGGTTGAGGCCGCCCTTGACGTGGATGCGGCGGAACGGCGCGGCCTGGGCGACGGCCCAGCGGTCGGTGCCGTTGGACGGTGTGATCGCCAGGTTCTCCGCCGAACGCCAGAAGTTCTGCGTGGCGTTGCCGTTGAACCAGCCGGCGTCCACGGTGACGTCACCGTTGATCTGGGTGTCGTCGGGGTTCAGGCCGAGACCGGAGATGGAGGTGTAGAAGCCGATCTGGGCGTTGATGCCGTTGTAGGTGCCCGGCTTCAGCAGGAACTGGTAGCGGCCGGAGCCGAACTGGTTGGACTCCTGCTTGGCGAAGACGTCGTCGAACTTCTGCTGAAGGTTCGGCGTGGAGGGGTCCACGACGATGACGTTCGGGCCGAGGTCGCCGCCGCCCTCGATCGGGGGCGTGCCACCGGTGGAGCCGGTGTGCACGGCCACCTCCCACAGCGAGTAGCCGTAGCCGGTGCCGCGGGCGGTGCCGTAGATCCGGACGTACCGGCCCGAGCCGCTGACGTCGTAGGAGGCGGTGCCGCCGGTCGCGCCGGTGACGGTCTTCAGGGTGTTCCAGGTGGTGCCGTCGGAGGACGCCTGGATCTGGAAGTCCTTGCCGTACGCGGCCTCCCAGTTGAGGTCGACCTTGCAGAGGTCCTTGACCGAGCCCAGGTCCACCCGCAGCCACTGCGGGTCGGCGGCCTGACTGGCCCAGCGGGTACCGGTGTTGCCGTCGAACGCGGCGGACGCGGGGGTGCCCGCGTTCTCCGTGGAGGAGGCGGTGGCGGTCTTGCCCTGCGCGGCGTTGGCGGTGTCGCAGGAGGCCGGCGGGGTGGTGGTGCCGGTGGTCCCGAACACCTGGAACTCCCAGAGGGAGTAGCCGTACTGGGTGGCGCGGTGCACGCCCTGCACGCGCACGTAACGGCCCTGCCCGGAGACGTCGACGGTGTCCACGCCGCCGTCGCCGCCGGTGACGGACTTCAGGTCGGTCCAGGAGGACCCGTTCGGCGATATCTGGAGCTTGTAGTCCTTGCCGTACGCGGCCTCCCAGTTGAGGACCACCTGGCTGACCGAGGCGGTGGCGCCCAGGTCGACCTGGAGCCACTGGTCGTCGGTCGCGGCCGAGGACCACCGGGTGGCGGTGTTGCCGTCCACGGCGTAGGCCGGGGCGGTGCCGGCGTTCTCCTGGGACGACGCGGTGGCCGTCTTCCCCTGGGACAGGGGCGTCGCGGCGTCGGCGGCCGCTGCGGCCGGAGTGTGGGCGGTTGGCAGGGCGATCAGCGCTGCCGTGGCGGCTAGCGCGATCCCCAGGGATCTCAGTCTCATGCTGCGGCTCCTGCGGTGGCGGAAAAACGACGAGCTGTCCCGAGCGGGCAACGGACTGATCTCATCGCTTAGTTCATGTTTTGATTTAAGTGGTGAGCCAACCGCGGGGCAAGCCTTCGGAAGCGAAATACTTCAACCACTGTGGCGGCCGTGCCGACGCGCTTCGTGACCTTCACCGGCAAAAGCGGCATGTCCGCGTCGTCGGTGGCGTCCGGCGCCGGGGCCGGGGGCGCCGGGTGGGCTGCCCGGGTGGGCTGCCCGGCCGGGCCGCTCAGTCCCGGGCGGCGGAGCGGGGGCGCAGGGTGCGCAGGTCGGTGTTCCAGTCCAGCCGCTGGACCAGGTCGTCGCTCCCGGGCGGCCGGTCGGCCGGCACGGATTGCCGGTCGGCCGGCACGGATTGCCGGTCGGCCGGCACGGATTGCCGGCCGGCCGGGGCGGGGGCGGGGCGGCCGCCCGGCGTGCCGGTGCCGCGGGACAACCCGCCGCTGACGGTGATGTTGTGCTCCACGCGCGGGCGCCGCAGCGCCTCGTAGAGGGCCGGCGCCCTCTGCGTGCCGGGCGTGTCCCGCAGTGCCTTGGCGAGGATCACCGCGTCCTCCAGCGCCATCGAGGCGCCCTGTCCGGTCGCCGGGGAGGCGGCGTGGGCGGCGTCCCCGACGAGGAGGACGCGGCCCGACCGCCAGGGCGTGCCCAGCGGCATCTCGGTGGCGTTGACGCCCATGAGCCCCGCACCGGTCGCGGCGACGATGCCGGCGGCGGGCGTGCGGTCGGCGCGCAGCAGCTCGACGAGCCGGTCGCGCCAGGCGGCGGGCGTGGGCCGGGCGAGTTCCGGCGCGGTCAGCGGGGAGTCGCTGACGCGGGCGAACCAGTACGTCTCCCCGGCGGGCGAGACCGCGTAGCCGAAGGCGGGGCCGGTGCCGCGGATCATGGTGATGCGGCCACTCTCCGAGCCGTCCCCATGGCCGTCCCCGCAGCCGTATCCGTATCCGTATCCGTAGAAGACGCGCTGGCCGGCGTAGACCGGGCGGGCGGCCGGGGCGGTCAGGCCGCGGACCGTGGAGTTGAGGCCGTCCGCGGCGACGAGCAGGTCACCGGTCGAGCGGGTGCCGTCGGCGAAGTGGGCGCTCACGCCGTCCGGGCCGTCCGCCACGGACACCAGCCGGGCGCCGTGGCGCAGGGGGATGCCCCGGCGCACGGCTTCCGCCTGGAGCGCGGCGTTCAGCTCCCCCCGGCGCACGCACCGGTACCGCAGCACCGGGTCGCCGGCCTCGCCGAGGGGGACGTGGGCCAGTTCGGCGCCCAGGGCGTCCAGCACGCGCATCGAAGTCAGCGGAAAACCGACTGCCGTGACGGCGTCCGAGGCGTCGAGCTGGGCCAGCGCCCGCATGCCGTTGCTGCCCAGCGTCAGGAACGCGCCGAGGTCCTCCGCCGTACCGGGATGCGCTTCGTGGACGCTGACCTCGAGGCCGGCCTTGTGCAGGGCCAGCGCGGCCGCCGTGCCCGCGATCCCGGCGCCGATCACCACCACGCGCGTCATGCCCAGCTCCCGTCGGCCGTGTGACACCTCCATCCAAGAGCAGCGGCGGCTCCCGGGCGCGCACGGGGGCGAGATCCGGACAGGGCCTTCGTCCGCACCCGTGGGCGGGGGCGCACGGCGAACCGGGACGTCACGTCCGTGCGCGGTGTGTCCGACGGCCGCGGCGAGGCGTTTCCGGCGGCCCAGCGGGTACGTGCCGGGCCATGCGGGTGAGTGTGGTGGACGCGGGTTCGAAGACGGTCCGGCTGGTGGTCGCGGACGCGGAGGGCGGTGTCCCACTGCCCGTGCACACGGTCAAGTGGAAGCTGCGCCTGTCCGAGCACGTCGAGCCCGACGGCACCATCGGCGAGGAGGCGGTGGAGCAGCTGGTCGGGGCGGTGGCCGCGGCGGGCAGCACGGCCCGGCGCTGGAAGGCGGCCGGCCCGCTGGCCTTCGCCACCGCCGTCGTGCGCAACGCGCCCAACCGGGACGAGGTGCTGCACCGGGTGACGTCGGAGACCGGGATCACCATGTGCACCCTGCCCGGGGAGACCGAGGCCGAGCTGACGTTCCTGGCCGCGCGCCGCTGGCTGGGCTGGAACGCCGGCCCGCTGGCGCTGCTGGACATCGGCGGCGGCTCGCTGGAGGTGGCCTTCGGACGCGGGCGGCTGCCCGACTTCGCCGCCTCCCTGCCGCTGGGCGCGAACCGGCTGACGCAGGAGTACCTCGGCGTCCAGGACCCGCCCGGGCAGGGCGAGCTGAAGGAGCTGCGCCGCCGGGTCCGCCACGAGCTGCGGGACGTGGCGGCCCGCATCCGCTGGGAGGGTCCGCGCACCGCGGCGGTGACCTCCCGGACCTTCCAGCAGCTGGCCCGGCTGTGCGGCGCCGCGCCCGGGCGGCACGGCCCCTTCGTCCGGCGCGAGATGCTCCGCCGCGACCTCTGCGAGGCGATCCGCACCCTGGCCGCCGTGCCCGCCGCCGAGCGCGCCCAGCTGCCCGGCATCTCGGCGCCGCGCGCCGGGCAGAGCCTGGCCGGCGCCGTCGTCGGGCACACCGCGCTGAAGCTGATGGGGCTGCGCCGGGTCGTCGTCTGCCCGTGGGCGATCCGCGAGGGCATCCTCCTGCGGTACATCGAGGACGGCGCCGACTGGTGGACGCGGACCACCGCGGACTGCGCCACCGGCCCCGGCTCCGGCGCCCTCACCCCGCCCGCGCCGGCCCTGCGCATCGCCACGCCCTCCGCGTAGCGCGGGCCCTACCCGTCGTCGCGGTCCGCCGCCGCGCCCTGCCCCGCACCGGCGTGCGGCGGCTCGTGCCGTCCCGGTCCCGGCCCGTCGTCCGCCGAGGTGAGCGCGGCGAGGAGCCGGGCGGCGGTCACCGTCGGATCGTCCTTGTACGAAGTCCAGCGGGTGAAGGTCCCGGCTGCCGCACCGGACCGTCGCCCCGGCGGCCACCGCCTGCGCGGCGACGCCCGCTCACCGGGGTGCACGATCCCCTCATCCGCGTCAGCCATGCAGTGACCCTGACCAGCCGGCGGCGCGGCGGTCCGGTGCCCGGGCGGGCGGTACCCGGCCGGTCCCCCGGCGCCGACCCGCGCCGGACGGCAAAGAAATCGTATGGTCTAGTCCAAAAGCCAACTTGGTCTAGTCCAATCCATTGACATGATCCCAACAGCCGTCAGAGGCTGGGGCACCTCCCCACCCCACCCCCTCTGGAGGCTCCAGTGAGACGTCTTCGCGCATGTCTGGGCGCGGCGGCCGCCGTCACGCTCGCCGCCGCGGGCACGACCGCGCTCGTCGCGGGCAGCGCCTCGGGCGCCACCACCGCGCTCAGCAACCGGTGGTACGCCGCCGCCCCCTATCTGATGCCGCTGGACAACGACCCGCCGGACGCGGGCGCGATCATGGACGCCACCGGCCTGAAGGCCTTCCAGCTGGCCTTCGTCCTCGCGCCCAACGGCGGCGGCTGCTCGCCCACCTGGGGCGGCACGGCGCCGGTCTCCTCGGACACGGCCGTGCAGTCGGTGATCAACACCATCCGCGCCAAGGGCGGTGACGTCTCCGTCTCCATCGGCGGCTACGGCGGCACCAAGCTCGGCCAGGCCTGCGCGGACCCGGCCGCCACGGCGGCCGCCTACCAGCAGGTCATCACCAAGTACGGCCTGCACGCGATCGACTTCGACCTGGAGGAGCCGGAGTACGAGAACACGGCGGCCATCCACAACGAGATCGGCGCCGCGAAGATCCTCCAGCAGAACAACCCCGGCCTGTACGTCTCGGTCACCACGGCCGGCACGGCGGACGGCACCGGCTGGTTCGGCAAGCAGATGCTGCTGGAGGCCAAGTCGCAGGGGTTCACCCCGAACAACTTCTCCATCATGCCGTTCGACGGTGGCTTCAACGGGGCGGCGAGCCAGACCGCCGCGCTGACCAACTTCAACTCGATCCTGCAGTCCACCTTCGGCTGGGACCAGGCGACGGCGTACGCGCACGAGGGCTTCTCGGGCATGAACGGGCGCAGCGACACGGGCGAGTACTTCAGCCAGGCGGACTTCCAGACGGTGCTCGACTACACGACGAGCCACCACATGGACCGGTTCACGTTCTGGTCGCTGAACCGCGACCGGCAGTGCACCCCGGCCGACAACGGCGGCCGGACCTCCGGCACCTGCTCCAGCGTCGCCCAGAACGCCTGGGACTTCGCGAAGTACTCGGTGAAGTTCGCCGGCGTCACCCCGCCGACCGGCACCCCGACGCCGATCCCCACACCCACGCCCACGCCCACTCCGACGCCGAACTCGTGCAAGACGGCGTGGAGTTCCAGCGCGGTGTACACCTCCGGCAACGAGGTCTCGTACAACAAGCACAACTGGAAGGCCAAGTGGTGGACCCAGAACGAGGCGCCCGGCGCCTCGGAGTGGGGACCGTGGCAGGACGAGGGCGCCTGCTGAACCCCTTGACGGGTCAGGTCCGGACCTTTAGCTTCTCGGTCACCGGTGACCACGGATGCGTTCGGCGTTCAGCTGGCTGAACGAGCGCCGAACGTGTACCGGTCCGACGAAAGGGACCCCCACATGACCCGATCCCGGCTCCTCACGGCGAGCGCCACCGCGTGCCTCGCCCTCGCCCTCACCGCCCTCGGCACCGGCGGCGCGCACGCGGCCGATCCGAGCGTCGCCCCGGGCGGCAACTTCGACCTCTCCGTCTGGCAGCTCCAGGAGCCCGTCGGCTCCCCCGGCTCCCCCACCACCATCCCCTCCTCCCGGCTCCAGGGCGCGAACGGCTACCAGGACGCGTACTTCTACACCGACACCCGCGACGGCGCGATGACCTTCTGGGCGCCCGAGAAGGGCGTCACCACGCCGAACTCCAACTACGCCCGCTCCGAGCTGCGCGAGATGAACCGCGACGGCGGCGCCGCGGACTGGGCCCTGGGCGGCTCGCACCGGATGAGCGCGACCCTGCGGGTCGTCTCCGTGACCAAGAACGTGTGCGTGGGCCAGATCCACCTCGGCTCCGGCGGCACCTCCACGAAACCGCTGGTCGAGCTGTACTACCACGCGAACGGCGACATCGTGCTCGGCACCGAGAACTCGCCGTCCGGCGGCCAGACCACGCACACCGTGGGCCACGTGTCCATCGGCAAGACCTGGAACTACACCATCGCCGTCTCCGGCGGGAACACCGTCGACCTGACCGTCAACGGCACCACCACCCACTACGGCATCCCGTCCTCCTTCAGCCCCTACCACCAGTACTTCAAGGCCGGCTCCTACAACCAGTCCTCCTCCGACAGCACCACCGCGGGGGCGCGGGTGGCGTTCTACGGCCTGACCGTCTCACACGGCTGACACATGCTCCGACCTGCGCGACTGGTGCATCCGGGCGGGCGGTCGTAGCGTCGGGAGCAGCGCTCGGGGACGGTTCGACGGGTGGGAGCGACCATGCGCGCATCACTGACGGGAACGGCGGTCACCCTGGCGGCGGGAGCGCTGCTCACCGCGGCCATGACCACGGCCTCGGCCGGCCCGGCCACCACGGCACCCGAGGCCGCTCCGCCGCCGCCCGTGCTCGTCGACTGCCAGTGGCAGCGCGACATCCGCCCGACCGACTTCATCCTCGCCTGCGGTGACGGCAACAGCCGCCTGACCGGGCTCCAGTGGAAGCAGTGGGGCCCGGACGCCGCGACCGCCGTGGGCGTGAACGCGGTCAACGACTGCAAGCCGTACTGCGCGGCCGGCACCTTCCGCTACTACCAGGTGCGGGTGCGGCTCGACCACCCGCAGGCCTGGAAGAAGGACCCGGCCGTCCAGCACTGGACCCGGATCGTGCTGACCTACGACGGCGCCCGTCCGCAGGGCTTCCAGCAGGTCACGACCTACCCGCTCTGGGACTGACCGCCTCCGGCCCCGGACGGACCGCCCCGGACCGGGCGGCCGGGCCCGTGCGTCACCCCTGCGTGTGCCGCGTGGCGGTCCGGCCTGGGCCGCGCGGGCGATCCTGCGGCCCGGCTCCCGCAACCGGCACCCCCCGCCCCGTCATGTTGGTGTGGCCCCGCACGCCGGCGCCCCGCGCGCCGACCGGAAAGAGGTCACATGCCCCGACTCCCCCGCCTGGCCGGTGCCGCCACGACCGCCCTGGCGCTCGGTCTGGCCGTCGCCGCACCCGCCACCGGTGACGAGCCGCTCGTCACCGCCCCGCACATCGTCGCCCACTTCGACCCCGCCGCCGGGCAGACGCCCGAGAACATCGTGCTGGAGCGCGACGGCTCCGCCGACGTCACCCTCGCCTTCGCCCGCCGGGTCGTCCGCATCGGCGTCGACGGCACCACCACCCCCCTCGCGGAACTGCCGGCCGTCCCCGACCCGCGCACCCCGCTCGTCCACGGCGCCGTCGTCACCGGCATCGCCCGCGCCCAGGACGGCACCCTCTACGTCAACTACGCCACCGGCACCTCCGCCGCCACCGGCGTCTGGCGCGTCACCCCGGGCGGCGGCGCACCCGTACGGATCGCCGCGCTGCCCGCCGACGGGATGCCCAACGGGCTGGCCCTCGACGAGCAGCGGGGCGTGCTCTACGCCGCCGACTCGGTGCGCGGCACCATCTGGCAGGTGCCCCGGGAAGGTGGCCGGGCCACCGCCTGGGCCACCGGCACCGCGTTCACCGGGCTCCCGGCGCCCGCCTCCGGGATCGGCGCCAACGGCATCGCGGTCCACCGGGGCGCCGTATGGGTGTCCAACACCGACCGGGGCACGCTGCTGCGCGTCCCCGTCCGCCCCGACGGCTCGGCGGACACCACCGAGACCCGGGCCGGCGGCCTGGAGGGGATCGACGACTTCTCCTTCCCCGGCCGCGGCGGCACCGTGCTGGCCGCGCTGAACGCACGCGACGAGGTCGTCCTGGTCAGCCCGGACGGCACCCGCAGCGTCCTGCTCACCCGCGGCGACGGGCTGTCCGGGCCGACCTCGGTGACGGTGCGCGGCCGCACCGTGTACGTGCCCAGCGCGGCGTACGCCGACGGGCGGGACCCGAACCTGCTGCTCGCCAGCCTGCGGCATCTCCTGGGCCGGGTGTAGCGGCGCGCACGTGGCCCGGAACGGCGCTCGCCGCGACCGGGACCGGTCGCGGCGAGCACTGTTCCGGGTGAGCCCCGAGGACGGTCCCTCAGGCGATCTCGACGAGCAGGTCGCCGCCCTCCACCTGCTGGATGCGGTTGATGGCCAGCCGGGAGACCCGGCCCGCCTTCGGCGCCGTGATCGTGGCCTCCATCTTCATGGCCTCGATGGTGGCCACCGTCGCGCCGGCCACCACCTCCGCGCCCTCGGCCACCACCAGCGTCACCACACCCGCGAACGGCGCCGCCACATGGCCGGGGTTGCCGCGGTCGGCCTTCTCGGTCACCGGGACGTCGGAGGCCGCCGCCCGGTCCCGGACCTGGATCGGGCGCAGCTGGCCGTTGAGCGTGGACATCACGGTCCGCATCCCGCGCTCGTCGGCCTCGCCGACCGCCTGCAGCCCGATCAGCAGCCGCACCCCGGGCTCCAGGTCGACGGCGTACTCCTTGCCCGGGCGCAGGCCGTAGAAGAAGTCCTTGCTGTCGAGGACGCTGGTGTCGCCGTAGCTCTGGCGGTGGGTGTCGAACTCGCGGGTCGGGGCGGGGAACAGCAGCCGGTTCAGGGTGGCCCGGCGGTCCTTGAGCAGGCCGTCGCGGTCCTCGGCGGACAGCTCGGGCACGGGCTTGGCCCCGGCGCGGCCCTTCAGGGCCTTGGTGCGGAACGGCTCCGGCCAGCCGCCGGGCGGGGTGCCCAGCTCGCCGCGCAGGAAGCCGATGACCGAGTCGGGGATGTCGAAGCGGTCCGGGGTCGCCTCGAAGTCCCCGGGCGCCACACCGGCGCCCACCAGGTGCAGGGCGAGGTCGCCGACCACCTTGGACGACGGGGTGACCTTGACCAGCCGGCCGAGGATGCGGTCGGCGGCCGCGTACATCGCCTCGATGTCCTCGAAGCGGTCGCCGAGGCCGAGGGCGACGGCCTGGGTGCGCAGGTTGGACAGCTGCCCGCCGGGGATCTCGTGGTGGTAGACGCGGCCGGTCGGGGAGGCGAGGCCCGCCTCGAAGGGGGCGTAGATCCGGCGGACGCTCTCCCAGTACGGCTCCAGGTCGCCGACGGCCTGGAGGTCGAGGCCGGTGGGCCGGTCGGAGTGGTCGGTGGCGGCGACGATCGCCGACAGCGACGGCTGCGAGGTCGTACCGGCCATGGAGGCCACCGCGCCGTCCACCGCGTCCGCGCCCGCCTGGATCGCGGCGAGGTAGGTGGCGAGCTGGCCGCCGGCGGTGTCGTGGGTGTGCAGGTGCACCGGCAGGTCGAACTCGCGGCGCAGCGCCGACACCAGGGTGGCCGCGGCCGGGGCGCGCAGCAGTCCGGCCATGTCCTTGACGGCCAGGACGTGGGCGCCCGCCTCGACGATCTGCTCGGCCAGCCGCAGGTAGTAGTCGAGGGTGTAGAGGCGCTCGCGGGGGTCGGACAGGTCGGAGGTGTAGCAGAGGGCGACCTCGGCGACCGCCGTGCCGGTCTCCCGTACGGCCTCGATGGCGGGCCGCATCTGGCCCACGTCGTTGAGCGCGTCGAAGATCCGGAAGATGTCGATGCCGGTGGCGGCGGCCTCCTGCACGAAGGCGTCGGTCACCTCCGTCGGGTACGGCGTGTAGCCGACGGTGTTGCGGCCGCGCAGCAGCATCTGGAGGCAGATGTTCGGTACGGCCTCGCGCAGGGCGGCCAGCCGCTCCCAGGGGTCCTCGGCGAGGAAGCGCAGGGCGACGTCGTAGGTGGCGCCGCCCCAGCACTCCAGGGACAGCAGCTGCGGCAGGGTGCGGGCGACGGTCGGGGCGACGGCGAGCAGGTCCCGGGTGCGCACCCGGGTGGCCAGCAGCGACTGGTGGGCGTCGCGGAAGGTGGTGTCCGTGACGCCGATGGTCGGGGACTCGCGCAGCCGGCGGGCGAAGCCCTCCGGGCCGACGTCGACGAGCAGTTGGCGGGAGCCGGCGGGCGGTTCGCCCGCGGGCAGCGGCGGCAGCTTGGTGACCGGGTCGATCAGCTGGGGGCGCTCGCCGTGCGGCTTGTTGACGGTGACGTCGGCGAGGTAGGTGAGCAGCTTGGTGCCGCGGTCGGCGGAGTGCCGGGAGGTGAGCAGGTGCGGGCGCTGCTCGATGAACGACGTGGTGACCCGGCCGGCCTGGAAGTCGGGGTCGTCGAGGACCGCCTGGAGGAAGGGGATGTTGGTGGCCACGCCGCGGATGCGGAACTCGGCCACGGCCCGCCGGGCGCGTCCGACGGCGGACTTGAAGTCCCGTCCGCGGCAGGTGAGTTTGACCAGCATGGAGTCGAAGTGGGCGCTGATCTCGGTGCCGGCGTGGGTGGTGCCGCCGTCGAGCCGGATGCCGGAGCCGCCGGGCGAGCGGTAGGCGCTGATGCGGCCGGTGTCCGGGCGGAAGCCGTTGGCGGGGTCCTCGGTGGTGATGCGGCACTGCAGGGCGGCGCCGCGCAGGGTGACCGTGTCCTGGGACAGGCCGAGGTCGGCCAGGCTCTCGCCGGAGGCGATGCGCAGCTGGGCCTGGACGAGGTCGACGTCGGTGACCTCCTCGGTCACGGTGTGCTCGACCTGGATGCGCGGGTTCATCTCGATGAAGACGTGGTTGCCGGCGCGGTCGAGCAGGAACTCGACGGTGCCCGCGTTGCGGTAGCCGATCTCGCGGGCGAAGCGCACGGCGTCGGCGCAGATCCGCTCGCGCAGCTCCGGGTCCAGGTTGGGGGCCGGGGCCAGCTCGATGACCTTCTGGTGGCGGCGCTGGAGCGAGCAGTCCCGCTCGAAGAGGTGGATGACGTTGCCCTCGCCGTCGGCGAGGATCTGCACCTCGATGTGGCGGGGCTCGACGACGGCCTTCTCCAGGAAGACGGTGGGGTCGCCGAACGCGGAGGCGGCCTCCCGGGAGGCCGCCTCGATGGACTCGCGCAGCTGCGCCGGTTCCTCGACGCGGCGCATGCCGCGGCCGCCGCCGCCGGCGACCGCCTTGACGAACACGGGGAAGCCGACCTCCTCGGCGGCCCGCACCAGTTCGTCCACGTCGGTGGAGGGTGCGCAGGAGCCGAGCACCGGTACGCCGGCGGCCCGGGCGGCGGCGACCGCGCGGGCCTTGTTGCCGGTCAGCTCCAGCGTGGCCGCGCTCGGGCCGACGAAGGTGATGCCCGCCTCCTCGCAGGCGCGGGCCAGTTCCGGGTTCTCGGAGAGGAACCCGTAGCCCGGGTAGACGGCGTCGGCCCCGGCCCGGCGGGCGGCGCCCACGATCTCCTCCACGGAGAGGTAGGCGCGCACCGGATGCCCCGGTGCGCCGATCTCGTAGGCCTCGTCGGCCTTGAGCCGGTGCAGCGAGTTGCGGTCCTCGTGCGGGAAGACGGCGACGGTTCGCGCGCCGAGTTCGTAGCCCGCCCGGAACGCGCGGATCGCGATCTCGCCACGGTTGGCGACCAGCACCTTGCGGAACATCCTGGATCCCTTCAGCCTGCCGGCGACGGACACCATGGTGTCAGCCCTGCCCTGGGTTGCTCGCCGCCACATTAGGGGGTGGCCGCCCTGACTGAAGTGCGAAAACCGTCACATTGACGCCGTCGGTGGGCGTGTTGCCTCCGCCGTTCGGGACCGGTCCGGCCAGGGGCGCGCCGGCCCCCGGGACGCCCGGGGCACCGGGGACCGACGCCGGGCCGCCGAGATGCCAGGCCGTCGGCGCGGGTGGGCCGCGGGCGTGGCGCCGGGCGCGGGCGGTGGGCCGGCCCCGGGGCGGCGAGCGACGACATGCACCACGGCTCGTCAGGAGGCCTGCTGCCTGCGCCAGACCGCGCATGACAGGGGCAAGTGACCTGCTTTCGATCACCGTTGACCATCCGCTTCATGAGATGGCCTCAGATCCTTTCTATTTCGATCACGAACTCTCGTATAGTGACGCCGAGTTCCAACCGAGTGTCACGTCTCACGCACCCAGGCCTCCCGCCACCCCCTGCTCCGAGGACCAGACCGGACCGATGACCGCGCCCACGCACCCCGGCGACCGACCCTCCCTCCGCACGCTCGCCCCCGCCTTCGCGCTGACCGCCGTCGTCTCGGCGCTCGTGGTCGTCGTGGCCGTCGCCGCCGCGCCCGGCCCGGTGCGCGCCCCGCTCGCCCTGGGCGGCGGCGCGGCGGCGCTCGTGCTGTGCGCGGCGGTCACCACGGCCGTGCAGGCCGTGCTGAGCGCGCGCCGCACCCGCGGGCGGCTGGAGACAGTCACCCAGGACATCGGCCGGCTCCTCCAGCAGCAGGCCCGCAGCACCGAGGAAGCCCGCCAGGAACAGCAGCGGCTGATCGACGAACTCGCGCAGCAGCGAGCCGAGTTCACCGAGTCGTTCGAGCGGGAGCGAGCCCGGCTCAGCCAGGGACAGGCGAGTGAGGCCGAGCGGCTGACGCGGCACAACGCCCGGCTGACCGCGGAGCTGGAGCGGGCCACCCGGGAGCGGGCGGCGGCGATCGCGGCGACCTCCAACGCCGCCGGGCGGATGCAGGCCCTGGCCACCGCCACCCTCGCCGACCTGCGGGCCATGGAGGAGCGCCACACCGACGAGGAGGTCCTCGCCGACCTGCTCCACCTCGACCACCGCACCGCCCAGGCGGGCCGCCTCGCCGACTCCGTGGCCGTCCTCACCGGCGCCCGGTCGGGCCGGCGCTGGGCGCGTCCGATCGGCATGGAGTCGATCCTGCGCGGCGCCATGGGCCGGATCAGCGGCTACCGCCGGGTGCGCGTCCATTCGGTCAGCGAGGCGGCCGTCGCCGGTCACGCCGCCGAGGGCGTGATGCACGCGCTCGCCGAACTCCTCGACAACGCCGCGAACTTCTCCCCGCCCACGGCCGAGGTGCACGTGTACGTGGAGGAGGTGCCGGCCGGCGTCATCGTCTCCGTCGAGGACAGCGGACTGGTCATGGGCGACGTGCAGCTGCGGCGCGCCGAGCGCGCGGTCGCGGGCGACGTCACCGGCCTGGGCGGGCTCAGCGGCACCCGGCTCGGCCTCGCCGTGGTGGGCCGGCTGGCCCGCAAGTACGGGCTGAAGGTGTCCTTCCGGCCCTCCGCCCGCGGCGGCACCGGCGTGCTGATGCTCATCCCGCAGGACATCCTCACCAGCCCCGCCGTGGCCGAACGGCCGCCCGCCGCCGAGCACCCCGGGCCGCAGCGGTCCCACCCGGCACCGGTCGCGCCCGGTCCGAGCCCGGTGCACGAGCCGGCCGGGCCGGAGGGGGCGGACGGGACGGACGCGGCGGACGGTGCGGTGGGGCCCGCCGGGCTGCCCAGGCGGCGCCGGGGCCGTACGCTCGCCGAGGCCGAGCGGTCCAGGCCCGGGCAGCACGGCGGCGAGCCGAGGCCCGCGCCCGCCGCCGACGACGCCCGGGTGCGCGCCGCCCGGTTCAGCAGCTTCCGCCAGGCCGTCCGCCCCTCCTCCCCCGACGACACCCCGCACGGCGGGCACGGCGGGCACACCGGGAGCGGCGAGCACGCCGGGCCCTCGTCGACGGCGGCTTCCTCCCGCTCCCCCCAGTCCTCCGACTCCTCCCGTTCCTCCCATTCGCACGCGCACCCGGAAGGCGACACCACCTCATGACCGGCAGGACCACCGCCGACGACAAGCTGACGTGGCTCATCGAAGGGCTCCTGGAGCGCACCCCGGGCGCCCGGCACGCGCTCGTGCTCTCCCGGGACGGGCTGAAGCTGTGCCGCACCCCGGAGCTGAGCGTCGACCAGGCCGACCAGCTCGCCGCCATCGCCGCCGGCATCCAGTCGCTGTCGCACGGGGCGTCGGTGGAGTTCGGTGACGGCAGCGGAGGCGTGCGGTCGGCGATGACCGAGTTCTACGGGGGCGTGCTGTTCATCGTGGAGGCGGGCGACGGCGCCCACCTGGCGGTGATCACCACCGAGGACGCGGACGCCGGGCTCGTCGGGCACAACATGAGCGAACTGGTGGAGCAGCTCGGCGAGCATCTGACGGCTCAGCCGCGGACGTCATGAGCCGTCCCGGCAGGGACGACGCTCCCGACCGCCTCTACACGATCACCCAGGGCCGCAGCCGGACCGGAGCCGACAACCCCTTCGACCTGGTGACGCTGGTCGTGGCCGAGTCGGAGCCGGTCGCCGGCATGCAGTCCGAGCACACGGCGATCCTGCGCATGGCCGAGTTCCCGACCTCCGTCGTGGAGATCGCCGCCGAGCTGCGGCTGCCCGTGAGCATCACCAAGGTGCTGCTGTGCGACCTGCTGGCGGCGGGCCGGGTCAGCGCCCGCCACCCGCGCAGACCGGCCATAACCGACCCCGACATCCTGGAGCAGGTGCTCGTTGGACTCCGCAACCTCTGACGCGCGCACCCCGTTGGGTGCCGCCGCCGACAACGGCCTGAAGATCGTGGTCGTGGGCGGCTTCGGCGTCGGCAAGACCACCCTGGTCCGCTCGGTCAGCGAGATCCGTCCCCTCAACACCGAGGAGACGATGACCCAGGCCGGGGAGGCGGTCGACGACATCCGGCAGGTGCGCGGCAAGACCGCGACCACGGTGGCGTTCGACTTCGGCCGCATCAGCCTGGACGCGCACAACGTGCTGTACCTGTTCGGCGCGCCCGGCCAGGAGCGGTTCTGGTTCCTGTGGGACCGGCTGTTCTCCGGCACGCTCGGCGCGGTCGTGCTCGTCGACACCCGCCGGATCGACGACTCCTGGTACGCCATCGACCGGCTGGAGCACCACGGCACTCCGTTCATCGTGGCCTGCAACGACTTCGGCGGCCCGGTGTACGCCCCGCAGGACGTGCGCGCCGCCCTCGACCTGGACCCGGACGTGCCGCTGCTCGACTGCGACGCCCGCTCCCGCGCCTCCGGCAAGCAGGTGCTGATCACGCTGGTGCAGCACGTCAAGAACCGGTACGCCGGTCCGGCCGCGGCGGCGGCCCAGCCCCGACAGGAGTTCGTGTGACCCCCGATGCCGTGCCCCTCGGCGGAGACCGGTTCCGCACCGATCCCGCCCGGCTGTACCGGGAGATGCGGCGCGAGCACGGCGCCGTCGCCCCGGTGCTGCTCGACGGTGACGTACCGGCCTGGCTGGTGCTGGGCTACCGCGAGCTGCACCAGGTCACCGGTGACCCGGTGCTGTTCAGCCGGGACTCCGACCTGTGGAACCAGTGGGACGCCATCCCGGCCGACTGGCCGCTGCTGCCGATGATCGGGCGCAAGCAGCCGTCGATCCTCTACACCGTCGGCGAGCGGCACCGGCAGCGGGCCGCGATGATCAGCGACGCGCTGGAGGCGGTCGACCCCTTCGAACTGCGGCACCACGCCGAGCGGTTCGCCGACGAGCTGATCGACGCCGTGTGCGTGACCGGCGAGACGGATCTGGTCGGCGACTTCGCGATGCTGCTGCCGGTGCGGGTCCTGGCCCGGCTGTACGGCTTCTCCGACGAGGAGGGCCCGGCCCTGGTGACCGCCCTCAACGACATGATCGACGGGCGGGAGCGGGCCCTGGCCGGTCAGGCCCATCTGGGCGGTTCCATGGCGCGGTTGCTCGCCGACCGCCGCAAGGAGCCGGCGCAGGACGTGGTCTCCCGGATGCTCGCCGACGACAGCGGCTTCACCGACGAGGAGATCGCCCAGGACCTCATGGTGATGCTGGCGGCCGGGCACCAGCCGACCGCCGACTGGATCGGCAACTCGCTCCGGCTGATGCTCACCGACCCGCGGTTCGCCGCCTCCCTGTTCGGCGGCCGCAACAGCGTCGCCGAGGCCATGAACGAGGTGCTCTGGGAGGACACGCCCACCCAGAACGTGGCCGGCCGCTGGGCCTCGCGCGACACCCACCTCGGCGGCCGCCGCGTCCGCGCCGGCGACCTGCTGCTGCTCGGGTTGCAGGGCGCCAACTCCGATCCGCAGGTCCGCACCGACGCGAGCGCGCTGACCGGCGGCAACAACGCGCACTTCTCCTTCGGGCACGGCGAGCACCGCTGTCCCTTCCCCGCGCAGGAGATCGCCGAGGTGATCGCGCGCACCGGCATCGAGGTCGTCCTGGACCGGCTGCCGGACATCGACCTGGCGGTGCCGGCCGAGTCCCTCACCCGCAGGCCCTCGCCCTGGCTGCGCGGACTGACCGAGCTGCCCGTGCGGTTCACCCCGACCCCTGCCCTGGGAGGCACGCCCCGATGACGACCGGAACCGACGGAACGACGACCGGAGCCGAACAGACCCGGATCGCGCTCGACCCCTTCGTCACCGACCTGGACGGCGAGAGCGCCCGGCTGCGCGCGGCCGGTCCGCTCGCCGCCGTCGAGCTGCCCGGTGGCGTCCCCGTGTGGGCCGTCACCCGGCACGCCGAGGCCAAGGCGCTGCTGACCGACCCGCGGCTGGTGAAGGACATCGAGGTGTGGGGCGCCTGGCGGCGCGGCGAGATCCCGGCCGACTGGCCGCTGATCGGCCTGGCCAACCCCGGCCGCTCCATGCTGACCGTGGACGGCGCCGACCACCGGCGGATGCGCGCTCTGGTGGCGCAGGCGCTCACCCCGCGCCGGGTGGAGCGGATGCGGGAGCGGATCACCGAGCTGACGCGGACCCTGCTGGACCGGCTGCCGGCCGGCGCGGACGTCATCGACCTCAAGGCGGAGTTCGCCTACCCGCTGCCCATGTACGTCATCGCCGACCTCATGGGCATCGAGGAGTCGCTGCTTCCCCGGCTGAAGGTGCTGTTCGAGAAGTTCTTCTCCACCCAGACCCCGCCCGCCGAGGTCCTCGCCACCCTCACCGAGCTGGCCGAGATCATGGGGCGGACGGTGGCCGCGAAGCGGGCCGAGCCCGGCGACGACCTGACCAGCGCCCTGATCCTGGCCTCCGAGGACGGCGACCACCTCACCGACGAGGAGATCGTCTCCACCCTCCAGCTGATGGTCGCCGCGGGGCACGAGACGACGATCTCGCTGATCGTCAACGCCGTGGTCAACCTCTCCACCCACCCCGAGCAGCGCGCCCTGGTGCTGTCCGGGCAGGCGGACTGGTCGGCGGTGGTCGAGGAGACGCTGCGCTGGTCCACCCCGACCTCGCACGTCCTGATCCGCTTCGCCACCGAGGACGTGCCCGTCGGCGACAAGGTCCTGCCGGCCGGGGACGCGCTGATCGTGTCGTACGGCGCGCTCGGCCGGGACGAGGAGGCGCACGGGCCGACGGCCGGCGACTTCGACATCACCCGGGAGACCCGCAACCGGCACATCTCCTTCGGTCACGGCCCGCACGTCTGCCCCGGCGCGGCCCTGTCCCGCCTGGAGGCCGGCGTCGCCCTGCCCGCCCTCTACGCCCGCTTCCCCGCCCTGGACCTGGCCGTGCCGGCGTCCGAGCTGCGTCACAAGCCCGTGGTCACCCAGAACGACCTGTTCGAGCTGCCGGTGCGGCTCGGCGGCTGAGCCCGGCCCCGGCCGGTGCCCCGGGCACCGGCCGGCACCCGGTGGGCGCGGTCGCGGGGCTCCGGGGGCCGATCTTGACTTGGAGCGCGCTCCAAGTCGTAGCGTCGGGAGTGTTCCGGTGACGTCGAACGGCACCGGGGCGGACTGCCGACGAACGAGGAAAGGCTGGCACGCACATGCGACAGCGCACTCTGCGGGACCTGCGGGTATCAGCCATCGGCCTGGGCTGCATGGGGATGTCCGCTTTCTACGGGTCCGCCGACCAGGACGAGGGTGTCAGGACCATCCGGCACGCCCTTGACCTGGGCGTCACCTTCCTGGACACGGCGCAGGTCTACGGGCCGCTGACCAACGAGACACTGGTCGGCGAGGCGGTCCGGGGACACCGCGACGAATACGTGATCGCGACCAAGTTCAACTACCGGATGGACGACGCGATACCCGGCGACATGAGCACGGTGGGCCGGCAGGACGGTTCCGCCGAGCACGTGCGCAGTTCGGTGCACGGCTCGCTCCAGCGCCTGGGCACCGACTACATCGACCTGTACTACCAGCACCGCGTCGACCCGCAGGTGCCGATCGAGGAGACCGTCGGCGCCCTGGCCGAGCTGGTCGCCGAGGGCAAGGTGCGCCACATCGGCCTGAGCGAGGCGGCACCGGAGACCATCCGGCGCGCGCACGCCGTGCACCCGGTCACCGCGGTGCAGACCGAGTACTCGCTGTGGACCCGGGACGTCGAGGCGGAGGTGCTGCCGACCTGCCGAGAGCTGGGCATCGGCTTCGTGCCCTACTCCCCGCTCGGCCGCGGCTTCCTCGCGGGCCGGTTCACCTCTCCCGACGAGCTGGACGAGAACGACTTCCGCCGCAACAACCCGCGCTTCAGCGACGACAACCTCGCGGCGAACCTCCGGCTCGCGCAGAAGGTGAAGGAGATCGCCGCGGAGAAGGACGTGACCCCGGCCCAGCTGGCGATCGCCTGGGTGCTCGCCCAGGGCGAGGACCTCGTCCCGATCCCCGGCACCAAGCGCCGCACCTACCTGGAGCAGAACGCCGGCGCCGTCGACGTCGAGCTGAGCAAGGAGGACCTCGCCCGCATCGACGCGGAACTGCCCCGCGCCGCGGGCGAGCGCTACGACGAGGCCGGCATGCGCGCCCTGAACCACTAGGGGCCGTCCCCCCGGCGCCGCACGACCCGCGGTGGGCCGCCCCCGGACCGCTCGGGGGCCGGCCCGTGGTCCGGCGCGCCGGGGTCGCGCCCCCGGCTTACGCTGAGCGGGGGGTCGCGCTCGGGTGAACCGCAGGCCGGAAGGACGCCCCCGATGGACGACTACCCCCTGATCGAGAACCACGGACTGCTCGGCGACCTCCAGACCGCGGCGCTGGTCACCACCGACGGCACCGTGGACTGGTTCTGCGCCCCGCGGTTCGACTCGCCCAGTGTGTTCGGCGCCCTGCTGGACAAGGACAAGGGCGGCCACTGCACGGTCCGGCCGGCGCACGCCACCTACGCGACCAAGCAGCTCTACCTCCCGGACACGGCCGTCCTGGTGACCCGGTTCATGACGGAGGCGGGCGCCGGTGAGGTCCTGGACTTCATGCCGGTCACCGGGACGACGGTCACCGCCGCCCACCGGCTGGTGCGCATGGTGCGCTGTGTGCGCGGCCGGATGACCTTCGCGGTGGAGATCGCCCCGCGGTTCGACTACGGGCGCACCGGTCACCGGCTGCACCTGGCGGAGCAGGGCGCGGTGTTCGCCGCGGACGACGGCTCGCGGCTCACCGTGCATCCGGTGCGCGAGCCGGGCGACCGACGGGTGCTGGACGTCCTCACCGAGCGGGACGACGACCTGCACTTCACCCTGACCCTGGAGGCGGGCCAGGAGCGCGGGATGGTGCTGGAGTGGGCCGCCGAGGGGCCGCCCCGGGAGATCCACCTGCCCGAGTACCAGCGGATCTTCCACGACACCGTCGCGTACTGGCGGACCTGGCTGAGCCAGTCGCGGTACACGGGACGCTGGCGGGAGGCGGTGGAGCGGTCCGCGATCACCCTGAAGCTGATGACGTACGCGCCCACCGGTGCGGTGGTGGCCGCCCCCACCACGGCGCTCCCTGAGCAGCTGGGCGGCGAGCGCAACTGGGACTACCGCTTCACCTGGATCCGGGACGCCTCCTTCTCCGTGTACGCGCTGCTGGGGCTGGGCTTCACCGAGGAGGCCAGGGCGTTCATCGGCTGGCTGGCGGACCGCGTGAAGGAGCGCGCCGGCAGCGACGGGGACTCCGGGCCGCTCAACATCATGTACACCGTGGACGGTTCCTCCGAGCTCCAGGAACAGCTGCTCGGCCACTGGGAGGGCTATGCGCGGTCCGCGCCGGTCCGCATCGGCAACGGCGCCGCGACGCAGCTCCAGCTGGACATCTACGGCGAGGCGCTGGACAGCATCTACTTCGCGCACCGGCACGGGCTCGGGGTCGGGCACCGGGGGTGGACCTCGCTGCTGACGAACCTGGACTGGCTGGTCGACCACTGGGACCAGGCGGGCGAGGGCCTGTGGGAGACCCGCGGCGGGCGCAAGGACTTCACGTACGGCCGGGTCATGTCGTGGGTGGCGTTCGACCGTGCGCTGCGGCTGGCCGCGGACAACGGCCGGCCGGCCGCGGCCGCCCGCTGGCAGGCGGCCCGGGACGAGATCTACGAGCAGGTGATGACCAAGGGGTGGAGCGAGGGACGCCAGGCCTTCGTCCAGCACTACGGCGGTGAGGTGCTCGACTCCTCCCTGCTGCGGATGGCGACGGTCGGCTTCATCACGCCCGAGGACCCGATGTGGCGCTCCACGCTCGACGCGATGGAGGAGGATCTGGTCAGCGACAGCCTGGTCTACCGCTACAACCCGGAGGCCTCCCCCGACGGTCTGCGCGGCTGCGAGGGCACGTTCTCGCTGTGCACGTTCATGTACGTCGACGCCCTGGCCCGCGCGGGACGCACCGACAAGGCGCGGCTGGTGTTCGAGAAGATGATGGGCTACGGCAACCATCTGGGCCTGTTCTCCGAGGAGATCGACCCGACGGGCCGTCAGCTGGGCAACTTCCCGCAGGCGTTCACCCACCTCGCCCTCATCGACGCGGCCCTCACCCTGAACGCGGCCCTGGACCGGACGTAGGTCCGGTCGCGAACTGGCCCTGGTGCGGCGGCGCTCAGGCCTCCGGCGCTCCGCGGGGCTCCTCCCCGGGCTCCTCGCCGGACGTGTCGCCGGACGTGTCGCCGGGGGCCGGGGCGGGGCCGAGGAGCACGAGCGTGTCACCGGCCGCCGTGTCGGCCGGGGCGGCCTCCCCGACCGCTTCCAGCCGCCCGTCCCGGCGTACCACGAACAGGGTGTCGCAGCCGGGCGGGGGCGGGGCGGAGGCGGGGCGGACCTGGAAGCGGGCGCCGCGCCGGTGGCGGGCCGCCAGGCCGGGGCGGGCGAGCCGCGGCCCGAACAGGACGGCGCCGCCGGTGTAGGGGGCCACCACGCCGGGGCTGTCGGGAGCCGGACGGACGCGGTGGACGGGGCCGTCGACGCTGTCCGCCATGACGATCGAGGCCAGGGCGTTGAAGTCGTCGTCGTCGGTGAGCAGGAAGACCGACGTGACGCCCTCCAGCCGGGCCTGGGGATCGGCGGCCACGGCCATGAACTCACCGGCGGCCAGCTCGATCCCGGCCCGCTCGATCCGCTCGCGTTCCCCGGCGGAGCCCGCCCACATCAGCACGTCCAGCCCCGCGGTGCGCAGCGACCGGGCCAGGTCGACGACCCAGGGCTCGCCGCCGATCAGGAGCGGGCGGAACCGGGCGGGCCGCGCGACGCCCAGCCGGCGGGCGACGGGCCCCGCGGTCAGGGCGTAGACGAGGACCGTCCCGACGATCACCAGGAAGGTGACGGGCAGGATCGTGCCGGCGCCGGCCAGTCCGGCGGCGGTGAGGGAGGCGGCGAAGGTCGTGGCGGTGGAGGCGGCGACGATGCCGCGCGGCGCCATCCAGCCGGTGAACGCCCGCTCGCCGCCCAGCAGGTCCGTCCTGAGGGTGGACAGCCAGGCCGCCAGCGGCCTGACCACCAGGACCAGTACGGCGACGAGGACGAGGGCGGGCAGCAGCACCGGGCGGACGGCCGCCGGGGCCACCGTGGCCGAGATGGACACGAACAGCAGGCCGATGATCAGCTGGACGGTGACCTCGAAGAACGGACGGCGCGCCGGCATGTCGAAGCGGGGCAGGTTGGCCACCAGCAGCCCGGTGACGATCGCCGCGATCAGCCCGGTGTCGTCGTACGCCATGTCGCAGCCGGCGGCGACCACGACGACGGTGGCCAGCTGGGCGAGGGTGCCGAGCGTCTCGCCGAGGCGCAGCAGCCCCAGCGTGCACCACAGCAGCGCGGCGCCGACGACTCCGCCGGCGGCTCCCACGACGAGGCCGGCGAAGAAGGCCCCGAGGCGGAAGTGCCCGGGTTGCAGTCCGCCGGAGACGAGGGAGTGGAAGACGACGGCGCCGAGGATGCCGCCGACGGGGTCGATCAGCGACCCCTCCCACGTCAGGATGCGCCGCACGGTGTCGGACGGGCCGACGTGTTCGAGCAGCGGGCCGACGACGGTGGGCCCCGACACCACGAGGATCACGCCGATCATGCTGGCGGTGGCCGCCGGCACCCCGAACAGGGCGGGCGCGAGGAGCATGACGGCCCCCCAGGTGAGCAGCACGCCGGACACGATGAGCCGCAGGACGACGCCGCGGGTCGCCCCTTTGAGGTGGCGCAGGTCCAGGCCGAGCCCGGCGTCGTAAAGGATGATCGCGACCGAGAGGGACACCAGGGGCGGGAAGGCCGCGCCGAGCAGGTTGTCGGGGTGGACGACCTCGGTGAGGGCGCCGGCGGTGAATCCGGCGGGCAGCAGAAGGATCAGGGCCGGGATGCGCAGCCGGCCGGCCAGGATCTGGGAGCCGACGGCGAGGGCGACGGTCAGGCCGATGCCCAGCAGGATCTGGTCGTCGCTCATCCGGCGCCCGCCTCGCCGGGTGCGGGCCGGTCCCGCGCGGTGAGCGAGTGGGGCGGTGTGTCCGCCGGGAACGGGACCGTGCTGTGCATGCGAGTCTCCCCGGGGCCGGCGCGGGCGGGCGGATCAGCCTCCGGTGGCGAAGCCGGGGCCGATCCCCGAGTCGGCGCCGGTGACCAGTGCCTTCTGGCCCTTCAGCAGGTGGGCGGGTACGACGTCGTGCGGTGCGCCTGCGGGGGGAACCCACGATGACTCACTCCTCCACTGCGGTGGCCCGGACCGGCGGCCGGGCCGTGGCCCGGAGGTCTCAGGCGCCACACAACCACCGGGCGCGGGCGGCGGCACGCCGGGCGGCCCCGCGTTGCGCCGCCCGGCTGACGGGCCGGCCGGGCCGGTGGCGGACGATCCTCGTCCGGTCCGGCCGCCGTGCGCGGCTCACCCGCGTGCCACGCGCCAGCCCGGTTCGAGCCGGTCGAGCAGGAGCCCGAAGGCCTGCCCGGCCGCTTCCCAGTCGCCGGTGGACAGCGGCGCGGTCAGCAGCCCGAAGACGGCGTCCACCAGCAGGGTCGCCTCGCGCACGGCCCGCTCCGCGGGCAGGTCGAAGCCCCGCAAGATGGTGGTCAGCAGCTGCGTCCAGCCGGTGAGGGCGTCCCGCAGCACCGAGCCGTAACGGTCGGGGTGGCGCAGCCCCGCGGTGAGCAGCTCGAGGTACAGCGGGAGCACGGCGCGCCGGTCGTCGGTGCCGAACCGCTGCCACAGCTCCTCGAGGAAGCGGCGCAGTCCGGCGGCGTCGCGCGGCGCGCCCACGCTCTCCAGCAGTTCCCGGACCCGGTACAGCGGCCGGTCCTCGTCCAGGGCGAGTGCCCGCGAGATCAGTTGTTCCTTGGTCCCGAAGTAGTAGAGGAGCATCCGGTCACTGGTTCCCAGCTCCCGTGCCATGGGCCGCAAGGACAGGTCGGCGAGTCCGTGCCGGAGCAGGTAGTCACGGACCCGGTCCAGCAGTTCCTGGCGTCTGACCGGGTCGGCCGTGCGCGCCATGACGCCCTCCCATGCACCTTATCTCCGGATTTGCCCCATCTACCCCTTTACCGTAGCACTCGCTACAGGTATGGTTATTTACGTAGCGAGTGCTACACGGAAGCCTCCGCCACTCCCGAAGGGAACGACTCGTCATGCGCCGCCCCACCCCCGGACTCTCCGGCTCCCCGGAGATCCGTACACACACCCCTCGGGGCGCATGGGTGGCGAAGGACGCCTCGACGTCCTGGTTCGCACGGCACTTCGGCCTGTGGGCCCGGACGCTGGCCCCCCTGCGCCCCCTGGACGCCCCCGCGGCACGCGCCACGGACCTGGAGGCGTCCTGGCCCCTGGCGCGGGACCCGAGGTCGCCGGGGACGGCCCGGCGCGCGGTGACGGGGCAGTTGGCAGAGTGGGAGCTGGACGACCTGTCCGACACCGCCGAGCTGCTCGTCAGCGAGCTGGTCACCAACGCGCTGCGGCACGCGCGTGGGTCGGTGCGGCTCAATCTGCGGGTGACCGGGGACGGGGACGGCAACCGGCTGCGGGTCGAGGTCGAGGACACCAACTGCGCCGCTCCGGTACGGCGCACCACCACCCCGGACGCGGAGGACGGGCGCGGCACCGAGCTGCTCGACCTGCTCAGCGCCGCCTGGGGCAGCTACGGGACGGCGACCGGCAAGACCACCTGGTTCGAACTGGCGGCCCCGTCCGACGGCACGGTTCCCGGCGGCGTGACGCTCGACGACGAGGCCGCTGGTGACGCGGCTGCCGACGGCGTGGCGCTGCGGTCGTGTGCGTCCCGCTGACCCTCGGCCGTCTCAGCCCGTCCGCTCGCCGCCGCCGGCCGGGGCGGCGCCTCTGCCCATGGCGGGCACCGGGCGGCCGGGCGGCAGCAGCTCGACCGTCACGAAGCTCACCACGGCGGCGATGATCACCACGGGGATCATCTCCGCGCTGCCCAGGAGCAGGACGACCAGGACCACGCCGCTGACCGGCAGCCGCAGCGCGGCCGTCACGGCCGCCGCCATGCCCGCCGCCATGCCCGGTACGACGCCCAGGCCCGGCAGCGGGGCGAGCAGCACGCCCGCGGCGGCGCCGAGGAACACCGCGGGGAAGACCGGACCGCCGCGCAGACTGCCCAGACACAACGCGTAGGCGCCGGACTTGCACAGGAGTACGGTGACCAGCGCACCGGCTCCCCACGCGTGCGGGTCCGCGGCGAGCCGGGCCAGCGCGGCCTCGCCGGACGACGCCACGTCCGCCGGCGAGCGACCGGTGGCCAGCGCGTACACCGCGGCGCACACCGCGGCGCCGAGGGCGCAGAGCACCGTACGCGGCACGGACCGCGGGGCGAGGAACACCGCGGACAGGCGCCCGGCGGACAGCAGCAGGTGCACGCCTGCGCCGAGGCCGGCCGCCATCAGCACCGACCAGATCACGTCACCGGCGTCGAGGTGCGGGGACGGCACTCCCAGCGTCAGCGACAGGCTCCCCGTCGCGAGCCCGGTCCAGCGGCCGAAGCCGGTGAAGACCAGCGAGCCGACCCCGCTGCACAGCAGCGCCGGGAGCATGACCGCGAACAGCTGAGGTCCGCCCACGCCGGCCACCTCGATGAGGAGCACCGCCCCGATCAGCGGGTTGCCGAAGATCGCCGACAGGGCCGCCGCCGCTCCGGCCGCGCCCAGCAGCGCCGAACTCCGCGGTGTCGCGGGTGCCCGGACCAGATCCCGGAACAGCAGGGCCAGCCCGCCGCCCAGGGCCAGCAGCGGGGCCTCGGGGCCGAGCGTGGCGCCCAGCGGGAGGCTGGCCGCGGCCGCGAGGATCACCCCGGGCAGGACGGACGGCGCCATCCCCGAGGAGTGCAGCCCTCCGGCCGGGACGTGTCCGCCGGCTCCGGGCAGGTACCGCACGACGAGGCCGACGACCAGGCCCGCGACGGCCAGCAGGGGCAGCGGCCACCACCAGGGAGGGGTGTGCCACCCCAGGTTCTCCGGCAGCCCGGCCCACAGCAGGTGTTCCAGCCCGTGCAGACCGGCGAGGAACCAGAACGCCGCCAGCGACACCGGCACGCCGAGGATCGCCGAGATCAGCAGCGCCTTCTGGTATCCGGGCCCGCGCAGCAGGTCCCGCAGCCGGTCCGCCTCCTCGGGCTGCGTGCCCGAGGAGGGTGCCTCAGAGGGCTCGGCGCTCGTGGCGGGTGCCGTGGACGGGTCCGACCGGGTCACGTGGCGCTCCTGTCGCGTCAGCCGAGGATGCGGCGCTTCTGCTCCTGCATCTCCTCGTCGGTGAGGATGCCCTGGGCCTTGAGGTCGGCGAGCTGCTTCAGCTGGTCGATCTTGCTGCTCATGTCGTCGGCGACGGTCGGTGCCTCCGCGGCGGGGGTCGCGGGACCGGGCGGCGCCGGCGGCTGCGCGTAGGCGGCCTGCTGTGCGGCGTCCTGCTGGGCCCAGCGGCCCGCCTGCCGCCGGGAGACGCGGTTGGACACCGCGGTGGCCGTACCGGAGATCACGGCGGTCCGTGCGACGCCCCGAAGGAGTCCTGGCATGCTGGTCATCTCCCAAGTCCTGAGGTGTGAACGCCGGTGCGGGCGAACGTCAGGCGGCCACGGGGCCGCTCGGCGGAGTGGTGGGCTCGGTCGCGTCCAGGGAGGCCAGGATCGCCTGCACGGGGATGCGGCCGCCCGCCACCAGCTGCGCGCCGCCGCGTCGCAGCGCCCGGGCCAGCGGCGCGGCCCAGGTGTTCTCGTACACGAGGATCGCGGCGGAGCTTCCGGCCTCCAGGGCGGCGGCGGCATCGTCCAGGTCGCTCTGGTCCAGCAGACCGGAGGCGGCCCCCTCGAACACCGTAAGGTCGATCTCGTCCCCGATCTCCTGCAGTTCCAGCCCGGAGACCGACCCGTCGGTGTCCTTGCGGACGAACACGAGGTCGAGAATGCGGATGATGCCGCGCTCGGCCAGGTCGACGAGGAGCGGGAAGCCCTCGCCCGTCATGCGGTTGCCGGGGAATTCGACGACCAGGTAGTCGACGGGCCCCATGTCCTCGACGTCTTCCATCATGGCCACTCCCAGAAGCGGATACGGCCCGGCGTGGCATCCGGAGCCGGAACATGCGGGCCGGCGCGCCGGCGGCCCGGGACGACTTACCCAGCCATTGCACCATCGGCCGGGTGGCCCCGCACCTCGCGTCCGCCCGGTGCGGAACGTGCCCCGGCCGGCCGGCCCGCGGCGCCGTCAGGTCATCCCGCGGCCCCCTCGGGTCACTCTCGCGGCGTGCCCGCGTCGCTCCCGTCCGGCCGGCCCCGGCGGGACGGGAGCGACTCCAGGCGTGCGGCGATCCACGGTTCCCCGGCGGCGACGGCCCCGACGGTGAGCCCGAGGGTGACCGCCACGCACACGACGATCAGCCAGGACAGCAGCACGAACACCGGGCCCAGGGAGCCGTACTCGCCCATGGCCCGGCCCAGCGCCCGGGGCATGTAGAAGTGGGCGCTCACGGAGACGGCCGTGACGGCGCACGCCGTGATGACGGCGCCGGGCAGCAGCAGCGACCAGCGGATCAGGCCGCCCAGCAGCAGGTGCTGGGTCCACCACCACAGCAGGGTGTCGGTCACCAGCGTGGCCGGAATCCCGAGCCACATGCCGATGCCGAACCCGTCGCGCAGCGGCGCCTGCGCCACCAGCACCCCGAGCCAGAGCGCGATCCAGGCCAGCCACCGCCACGGGGCGATCCGGGTTCCGGCCCTGGGCACCTGCCAGGCCCGCTTGCACAGCCGCTGCACGGCCCGGCTCACCGCGGTCGCCGAGAGCAGCACCACCACCGCCCCGACCACGCCGGTGGCCTGCCGCAGGTTGCCGTCCGGTGCGTTGAAGAGCTTGTCCAACTGGCTCTTGGTGTCTCCCGACAGGCCGAAGAAGGCGGTGACGGAGCTGACGATCTGGTGGCGCACCGCCGAGGGGGCGTACGCGGCGACCACGAAGAGCAGCGGAACGGCCGTCAGGAAACACTCGGAGGCCAGGCGGGTGGCCGAGTCGAAGATGTTCACCGACACCATCCGGTCGGCGAGGCGGATGATCACCGGGAAGCGGGTGCGGGCCTGGTCCTGTGTGGTCCTGGCCCGCTCGGTGAGCGCGGCGGCCCGGCTCCGCCACCGCCCGTCCGCCTCGCCGTTGCTGTCGGCCTCGGCCGGGCCGGTCCCCTGGCCGGAATCGCCTCCCTGGCCGGGGCCGGCCTCCTGGCCGGGACTGCTCTCCTGGCCGGGGCTCCGGTCCTGGCTCGGGTCGCCGGCCCGGTCGCGGCCGTTCCTCCGGCGCGGTGTCAGCCGGCGCACACGACGTCGCGGCACCACGAGCGGCTCCGGCCCGTCGCCGGCACCCCGTCGGACGTCGCCATGGTGCTGCTCCTTCCGTTGCGTCCAGCGTGCCGGATGACCCGGCGGGCGGCACTCCGGGGACGCGGCGGGCGGCACCGCGACGGGGCCGGGCGGCCTGCGGCGCGGCGGCGCCGGGTTCCCCTGTGAGCAACCCCACGCGGCCGCCAAGTGCGCGCATCCGGAGGCGACTTGGCACCCGGACGGCTCCGGCGGCCGGGCGGCCCGCGCGGGCCCGGCCGCCCCGTCTGTCACGATGGTCCGCGCCGTGACCGACGCGGTGGAACGGCCGCGCAGCGCAGCCGCGCATGCGTGGTCCGCCGTCCCCGTCCGCCCCCGCACCTCCCCGCGTCCCTGGTCACCCCCTTCTGCCGAGTCCTTCACTGTGCCTGCCTCCACCCTGCCCTCCGCCGTGCCCCACGCCGTGCCCGCCGCCGCCGGTGCCCCGTCACCGGACACCTCGCGTTCGCCCTGGCGGTCCCTGCGGCACCGCGGCATGCGCTGGTGGTCGGCCGCCAACCTCGTCTCCAACGCCGGCACCTGGATGCAGCTGACGGTGCAGAACCTGCTCGTGCTGCAGATCACCGGCTCGGCGGCGGCCACCGGTCTGTCGATGTCGGTGCAGGCGGCGCCCGCGCTGTTCGTCAGCCTGCTGGGCGGCGCGGCGGTGGACCGCTGGCCGCGCAGGCTCACGGTCGCCGTCAGCCAGGCCCTGCTGGGCGCCGTCGCCTTCGTGACGGCGCTGCTGGTCGCGCTTGACCGCCTCGACATGACGTCGCTGCTGGTGCTGGCCGCCGTCACCGGTCTCATCGCCACCGTCGACGCGCCGGCGTGCGCCCTGCTCGGCAACGACCTCGTCCCCGTGCCGGACGTGCCGTCCGCCATCGGGGTGGGCGCGCTCGTGCACAGCGCGGGCCGCCTCGCCGGTACCGCCCTGGCCGGTGTGGCCGTCGGCTCCCTCGGCACGGCCTCGGCCTACGCCGCCAACGGGTTGTCGTTCCTGTTCGTCGCGTCGGTCGTGCCGTTCCTGCGGCCGGTGGCCGGCGCCGCCGTACCTCCCGCGGCCGGTGGGCGGAGAGCCGGGCCCGCGGCCGCGCCCGCCCGCAAGGACTACGGGGTGCGCCAGGGGCTGGTCTTCTTCGTGCGCCGGCCCCGGCTGGTCGCCCTCGCGGGCATCTACGGGATCAGCTCCGTCTTCGGCCGCAACTACGCCCTGACCCTCGCCGTCCTGGTCACCGGACCGCTCGCGGGCGGCGCCGGTGCCTTCGGCACGGTCTCCACCGTGCTCGCCGCCGGGGGCATCGTCGGCGCGGTGCTGGGCGCCCGGCTGCGCCGCCCCTCGGTGCGGACCGTGGGACTGCTCGCCGCGGCGGGCGGGCTGCTCCAGGCGGTGGCGGGGCTGTCCCCGTCGCTGGCCGTCCTGCTGGTGCTGGTCCTGCCCATGGCGGTCGTGGAGTCGGTGTCCGACACCGCCGGTACGGCCGTCCTCCAGACCGATCCGCCGGCCCGGCTGCGGGGCCGGGTGCTCGGCGTGTGGAGCAGCGTCGGCACGGTGTGGAGCCTCGGTGGCCCGCCCGCGCTCGGTCTGCTGATGGAGCTGGCCGGAGCCCGGGGCGCCCTGGTGACCGGCGGGCTGCTCATCGCGGGCGCGATCGGCGCGGGGCTGCTGGCACGCACCCGCACGGCCGCCGCACCGGTCGCCGTGCCCGCGCTGGAGGCCGGCGTCCCGGGCCGGGAGGCGCTCGGTACGGCTGCGTGAGCCGCTGCGGCCCCGAGGGGCCCGGCGCCCGGCACCGCCTCAGCCGGCCGGTGCCCCTCGGGCCCGCTCGCGCGAGGGCAGCTGATAGACGTGGAAGGCCTGCCCGATCACCGGCTGGGCCACGTTGCGCACGCGGACGCCACCGCTGGTCATCCCGTGCTCGGTGCCCGCGTGGGCGTGGCCGTGCACGGCGAGGTCGGCGCCGCCCGTGTCGATCGCCTCGGCCAGCAGGTAGCTGCCCAGGAACGGGTAGATCTCGGGCGGCTCCCCGGCGAGGGTGTCCGGCACGGGTGAGAAGTGGGTCAGGGCGATCCGCACGTCGCAGTCGGCGTCGTCCAGCTCCCGCAGGGCCGCGCGCAGCCCGTCGGCGCGCCGGCGCGAGTAGCGGACGAACTCCTTCATGAGCGGTTCGCCGAACTCCCCGGCGCAGCGCCCGACGAACCCGCCGCCGAAGCCCTTGGTGCCAGCCACCCCGATGCGGTGGCCGCCGTCGCCCGTGACCACGGCGGCCTCGCCCTCCAGCACGTGCGCGCCGGCGTCCCGGAGGATCGCGGTGACCTCCTCGGGCACCTCGGCGTGGTGGTCGTGGTTGCCCAGCACCGCGACGACGGGCACCGCGAGGTCCTTGATCTCCCGGGCGACCACCTGGGCCTCCTCCGGGGTGCCGTGCCGGGTCAGGTCACCGGCCAGCAGCAGCACGTCCGCGTGCTCGGGCAGGGTCTCGAAGGAGGGGCGGAGCGTGCCCTGGCTCTCGGGGCCCATGTGGATGTCCCCGACGGCCGCGATCCGGATCATGACAGGTCCTCCGCGTGGTCGGGCGAGGAGGTTCCGGCGATGAGGATGTCGGAGTGGACCGGGTGCCCCGCCAGCTCCGCACGGGCGATGGCCAGCAGTTCGTCACGGCACTGCGCGGACGGCACGGTACCGGTCAGCAGGACCGAGTCGCCGTGGGTCACCAGACGCACCCCCAGCTCCGCGAGGGACCCGGAGGCGAGCCGGTCGGCCAGGTGGGCGACCCGGTAGTCGAGGTTCTCCGCTTCGGCCGCCGGGGCCGCCGGTGCGGTGTCCGGGGCGTGCGGGCCGGCCGGCGGCCGTGCCGTGTCGTCCTCGCTCATGGCTGTCCTTCCCGGTCGTCGCCCGTCCCCGCCGTCCCGCGCGGGCCGATCACGTCCAGCCGTTCGAGCAGGAAGAGGAAGGCGGCCGGCATGGGCTCCTCGCCGCAGCTGTCCCGGATGGCGTCCCAGTCGACCTTCTCGCGCAGCAGCCGGGCCACGGGGAGCACGGACCCGAAGTCGCAGTGGTGCTCCGAGAACGCGGTGATCAGGCTGCGCAGCAGGTCGGTCGGTGCCAGGACGGGCATCTGCACCGAGTCGACCGAGATGTACCGCGCCCGGTCGAGCATGTCCCGGGTGACGGGCCGGTGTCCCAGCTCGAAGATGATGTCGACGTCCTGCCCGTGCGAGGTGGTCTTCAGCAGCCAGTCCTCGGGCGGTGTCCGCACGCTCAGGCCGGCCTCGCGCAGGGTGTCCGCCACCGCCTGGGCGTCCTCGGGCAGCACGCAGAAGTCGGCGTCGTGCTGGAGGTAGCGGCCGCCGCCGTGGGCGTAGACGGCCACGCTTCCGGCCAGCGCGAACGGGTGCCGCTTCTTCAGGATGGCGCCCACGTGCTTGGCCGCCTCCAGGATCGCCTGGCTGCGGTCCTGCGGCAGCTCGGGAGTGGCGTCCGGTCCTCTCCCCTGGTCCTCGCGCGCCAGGCGCAGGCCGGTCACCTCCGCCCGTGAAGCGAGCGTGGTCTCCTCCCCGTTCTGCGTCATCACCACTCCCCTCACCGCCCATCGGGCATCACTCCCGCGCGGCTCGGACCCGCCGGGACCATGCGGGTACCCCGGGCCCGCGCGACGACACGGCACACCGGCCGGGCCGACGGGCGGGTACGCGACCCGGCCACCGGCAGGCGGACGTGTACGGCGGCCCGGCCACCGGCGGGGAGACACGGACGGCGGCGGGCCGTCACCCGGTACGCCGACGGTGAGTGGCCCGCCCGGAGGCGGGGGCGCACCCTGTTTCCATGGGGCCCCGGGAGAGCCGTGCCGGTCCGTGGCAGCCGGGCCGCGCGCTGCTGCTGTTCCCGGTCCTGCTCATCGTCGTGATCACGCTGGTGGACGTCCGCTCGCCCGAGGACATCCACCTGGGCCCCGCCCTGGTGATCGCCCCCGCGATCACCGTGTCGTTCGCCGGTCCGCGCACGACCGCGCTGATCGGGGCGCTGGCGGTGGCCGCCCAGCTGGTCATCGCCGCGCTGCACGGCGGGCTGGGCACCGTGAACCACATCGTGCAGCTGATCGTGCTGACCCTGCTGTCGGTGCTGGTGGTGGTCTACTGCGCGGTCCGCGACCGGCGCACCGCCCAGCTGGCGCAGGTGCGGATGGTGGCGGAGGCCGTCCAGCAGGTGCTGATGCGGCCACTGCCGCAGCGGATCGGGCCGCTGCGGATCGCCTCGCTGTACCTGGCCGCCGAGGACGAGGCGCAGATCGGCGGCGACCTGTACGCGGCGACCCGCTGCGCGGACGCGGTACGCGTGCTGATCGGCGACGTGCGCGGCAAGGGGCTCGCCGCCGTCGGCGAGGCCGCGCTGCTGCTGGGCGGGTTCCGCGAGAGCGCGCACCGGCAGGTGGGCCTGCCGGACCTGGCGGCCGCGCTGGAGCAGAGCGTGACCCGTTACGCGGTCGACTGCGAGTCGCCCGAGGGGACCGGGGAGGACGGGGAGCGTTTCGCCACCGCGCTGCTGGTGGAGGTGCCGGACCGGGACCCGGTGACCCGGATGACCAGCTGCGGTCACCCGCCCCCGCTGCTGCTGAGCCCCGGTCACGTGGTGACCGTCCCGGGCGTGCACCCGGCGCCGCCGCTGGGGGTGGCCGGTCCCGCGCAGTATCCGCTGGACGTGGTCTCCTTCCAGCCCGGCGACACCCTGTTGCTCTACACCGACGGTGTCGTCGAGGCCCGTGACGCCCGCGGCCGCTTCTATCCGCTGGCGGAGCGGGCCGCGCGGTGGACGGACGACACGCCGGAGGCGCTGGTGCACCACCTGCGGCGCGACCTCCTCGCCCACGTCGGCGGCCGGCTCGGCGACGACGCGGCCCTGGTCGCCCTCCACCGCCCTGCCGCCGTCCCCCGCCACCACCACCCGCGTGCGGCGGGAGGCCACCGGGACTGACCCGGCGGACACCGGCCGCCGGCCGTCTCCCGGCCGCTTCCGGAGCCGCCGCCGCCCCGGGTCCCGCCCCGAGTGGGACGGGGCGGGACCCGGGGCGGCGGCGTGGCGCGGTGACCCGGCGTCAGCCGACCGGCTTGAGGTCGGTGATCTTGCGGGTCGCCAGGTCGGACTGGACGTCGATCTTGCTGACCTCGGCGCCGCTGCCGTCGCTCCAGGTCAGGGTGACCCGGCTGGTGGCGTGGCCGGCGCCGGAGCCGGTGTAGGTGACCTTCCACTTCACCGGCACGTTCTGGGCGAAGAGGATGCCGTCGGCGTGCTCCTTGGCCTCGTACGCGGCCACCTTCTGACGGGCGGCGGCGGAGAGGTAGAAGGCGCGCAGCGCGTCGCCGTTCGCACCGGCGGCCGGGTCCTCGTTGTCCCAGACGGAGTCGATGTAGGCGCCGTAGAAGTCGGCGACGCGCTGGGTGACGTCACGCGGGTCGCCCTGCGTGGTGGAGACGGCGGCGGTGCGGGTGCTCGGCGCGGCCCCGGTTCCGGCCAGGGCGGGCGTGACGGCGGCCAGCGACAGGCCGGCGGCGACGGTGACGGCGGTGAGCAGGGTCTTGCGGGTGCGGATGCGGTCGGACATCTGGATCTTCCCCCGTTGTCTCGCGGCCGGGTTGATTCCCGGCCGTCGGCGGACCCTAAGACCGCGGTGCGCCCGCGCCGGTTCCGTCCCATTCAGGGGAATTTCCGCCCCGCCCGAACAGGGAAAAGGTTGTGCCGAATTCTGGACGCCTTTCCGCTTCCTTTCGGTCACCGGACGCTCGTCGCCGGGAATTCCCCGTGCTCGGACCGGTACCGGTCCGCCGCGCGGCGTCTCCTGCAATGTTCAACTGCCCCGTTGCGAGGCGCTGTCGGCGGATGCCACAGTGGAACGGCCGCTCCGCCCGGCCCCTGGGGCGGCGACCGGTCCGGTCGGGGCCGGACCGGGCCGTGCCCGGACGCGTCCGGGCCCTGTCCGGACTCGTCCGCGAGGGATCCGCCGTCCCTTCCCCCCACGCGCTCCGGGACCGCCCGACACCCACGACGCGAGGCCGGACGGGAGGCCCACGACGACGACTCCCCCTCCTTCTTCGCGCGGCCCCCCGCCGCAGCGCCGACCGGACCGTCCCCGCGGATGCCGCGGCCCCGGCCCGGCCGCCCTCCGCACCCGCTTCCCCCCGCACCCGGCCCCGGACCGTCCCCCACTCGTCCGAAGGATGCCCTCCCCATGGACCGACCGCCTCCGAGCCCCGCGTCCGCCGCCGATCCCTCCTGGACCGGTACCCGCCCCAAACCCGGCCCCGGCGTGCCGCCGAGCGCGCTGCGCCGCACGGGCCGCACCGCCGTCACCGCGTCCGTGCCGCACACACAGCCGTCGCCCGATCCGCGGCCGGAACACGCCATGACCCCGCTCGTCTATCGTCTGTGACGTGAGACTCCGCCCCCACCAGCGAGAAGCCGTGGACGCGGTGGTCCGAGCGCTCGGACTGCCCGCCGCCGGGACCCTGCCGCCGCGGGGGCTGCGCACCCAGGTGGTGATGGCGACCGGGTCCGGCAAGACCCTCGTCGCCGTGCGGAGCGCGGAGGAGCTGCGGGCGGGCCGCGTCCTGGTCCTGGTGCCCTCGCTGGACCTGCTCGCCCAGACCGAGGCCGCCTGGCGCGCGGGCGGCCGGGCCGGCCCGGTGATCGGGGTGTCGTCGCTGCGCGGCGATCAGGCCGGCTTCCCGAACACCACGGACGTGTCCGAACTGGTCGCCCGGGTACGCCCCTTCGACAAGGTCACCGTCTTCGCGACGTACGCCTCCCTCGGCCTGGGCACTCTGGAGCGGGCGCACGCCGCCGGGCTGCCGGGCTGGGACCTGATCGTCGTCGACGAGGCGCACCGCACCTCGGGACGGATCGGCAAGCCGTGGGCGGTCGTCCACGACAACGCCCGCATCCCCTCGCTGCGCCGCCTGTACATGACGGCCACCCCCCGGCTGTGGCAGCCGGAGGAGGAGCAGGAGGGGGCCGCGCCGGGAGCGCCGGGCGAGCTGGTCGCCTCCATGGACGACGACCCGGCCGGCCCGTTCGGCGCCCGCTGCCACACCCTGACGCTGTCCGAGGCCATCGACCGCGGCATCTGCGCGCCCTACCAGGTGGTGTGCGTCGACGTCACCGACACCCACCTCCAGGCCGCCCAGCTGCTCGGTGTCGAGGGCCGTACGGACGAGGTGCGCGGGGCGCGGCTGGCCGCGCTGCAGGCCGCCCTGGTGAAGGCGGCGGGCGCCGAGGGGCTGCGGCGCACCCTGGTCTTCCACCACCTGGTGCGGGAGGCCGAGGCCTTCGCGGCCGGGCTGCCCGAGGTGGCCGCACGGCTGCGCGCACAGTCCCCCCGGCGCTACCCGCGCGCGGTGTGGGCGGACTGGCTGTGCGGCGACCATCCTCCGGCGCACCGGCGCGTGGTGCTGGACGCGTTCGCCCGCACCCGGCACCGGGCGTTCCTCAGCTCGGTGCGGGTGCTCGGCGAGGGCGTGGACACCAAGCACTGCGACTCGGTGTACTTCGCCGACGTCCGCGGCTCCATGCCGGACCTCGTCCAGGCCGTGGGCCGGGCCCTGCGGCTGCACCCCGGTGAGGGCAAGACGGCGTCGCTGGTCGTCCCGGTGCTGCTGGGACCGGGCGAGGCGCCCGGCTCCCTGCTGACCAGCCGCGCCTACGCGGGCCTGGCCCGGCTGCTGGAGGCGCTGCGCGCCCACGACGCGCGGCTGGTGGAGCGGCTCGCCGAGCCGCAGGCACCGAGCCGCGCGTCCAAGGGACGCACCGCGCGGGACGAGGCCGGGGACGAGGAGGAGTTCGCCGGGGGGCCGCCCGGCGTGAGCGCCCCGGCACGGGCCCTGCTGAAGTTCTCCACCCCCCGGGACCCGGCCCAGCTGGCCGCGTTCATCGAACTGCGGGTGATCAACCCCGAGCGGGCGCACTGGCGGCGCGGTGTCGAGGCGGCCACCCTGTACGCCCGCGTCCACCGCGGTCTGCGGGTGCCGTTCACCTTTCGGGTGCCGGGCGGCGAGGAGGCCCGGGAGGCGGGCTGGCCGGCGGCGCTCGCCGGGTTCCCGCTCGGCCAGTGGATCGCCGACGCCCGCCGCTTCCACACCCGCGGCACCCTCGCCGCGGACCGGGTGCGCCGGCTGGAGGACCTGGGCATGGTCTGGTCCCACTTCGACGTCGCCTGGGAGGAGGGACTGGCGGCGGCGCGCGCCTGGGCGGCCGAGCACGGCCACCTCCTCGCCCCGCACGACGCCACGCACCAGGGGTTCAAGGTGGGCATCTGGCTGAAGAACCAGCGGGCCGCCGCGCGCCGGGCCGGGACGCACGCGACCGGTGCCGCCGGCGGGCTGTCCGAGGAGCGGCGGGAGGCGCTGGACGACATCGACCCGTCCTGGTGCCCGGCCTGGCCGGTGGAGTGGCAGCGCTGCTTCCACCTCACCCGGCTCCACCTGCGGGAGGGCGGACGGCTGCCGACCGCGCCCGGCGCGGCCGTACGGCAGGGCGAGGACCTCGGCCGCTGGGTCCGCGCGCAGCGGCTGGGCTGGGACCGGCTGAGCGCCGGGCAGCAGTGGCTGTGCGCCCACGTCCTGGGTGCCGGGCCCGCCTCCGCCCGGGAGGTGCCCCCGCCCCGCGTCCCGCACGCCGACAGGTGGGCGCTCAACCTGGCCGCCGCCCGGCAGTTCCGGGCGCGCGAGGGCCATCTGAGCGTGCCGCGCGGGCATGTGGAGAGCGTCGACGCGGGTGGGGCGGGAGGACCCCGGCCGGTCCGGCTCGGCGCCTGGATCAGCAACCAGCGCAGCCGGGCCGCCTCGCTGGCGCCCGAGCGGGCCGAGCAGCTGACCGCGCTCGGCATGAGGTGGACCTGACGCCGTACGGCGCCGCCGGGCGGGTGGCGTTTGCGGGCGGCGGGGCGGCACGGCAGGGTTCGGGGTGTGCCTACCTTGCTGATCGTCCACCACACCCCCTCGCCGAACTGCCAGGCGATGTTCGAGGCGGTCGTCGCCGGAGCGACGACCCCGGACATCGAGGGCGTCCGGGTCGTGCGGCGGGCCGCCCTGGCCGCCACCGCCGCCGACGTGCTCGGCGCCGACGGCTATCTGCTGGGCACTCCGGCGAACCTCGGTTACATGTCCGGTGCCCTCAAGCACTTCTTCGACCAGGTCTACTACCCCTGCCTCGACGACACCCGCGGTCGCCCGTTCGGCTACTACGTGCACGGCGGCAACGACGTCACCGGCGCGGTCCGCGGCATCGAGGCGGTCACCACCGGCCTCGGCTGGCGCCGCGCGGCCGAGGCGGTGACCCTGACCGGCGAACCGGGCCGGGCCGGTCTGGAGGCGTGCTGGGAGCTGGGTGCCACGGTCGCCGCGGGCCTGGCCGACGCCTGACCGGCCCCCGGGCGCGGACCCGGCCCGCCGCGACGGCATGGTGCAGCGGTGCGCGCGGTGGGAGGATGCGCCCACCCGTCCGCGTGAGGCAGGGGACGCAGGTACGACGGGAGGACAGGCCGTGGCCGACGACGGTCAGCAGGTGCCCGACGCCGCGGCGGTGTTCGACGCGCTGGGGCTCGCCTACGAGCGGGCGTTCGCGGGGTCCGAGGCGCACCGTGCGTCGCTGGACTGGCTGCTGGGCCGGCTGGAGCCCGGCAGCCGGGTACTGGACGTGGGCAGCGGCACCGGCCGGCCCACCGCCGCGACCCTGACCCGGGCCGGGCACAGCGTGGTCGGGGTCGACGTCTCCCCCGTCATGCTGGAACTGGCCGCGCGGCAGGTGCCGGAGGCGGAGTTCCGCCGCGCCGACATCCGCGAACTGCCACTCGCCGAGGCCTCGTTCGACGCGGTGTGCGTGTACTTCACGCTGCTGCAGATGACGCGCGCGGAGCAGTCCGCCGTCGTCGGCGAGCTGGCGCGGGCGGTCCGGCCCGGCGGCCATGCCGTCCTCGCCACCGTCCCCCTCGACGTGGAGGACGTGGCGGGTGTCTTCATGGGGCAGCCGGTGCGGCTGACGAGTTTCGCCGCCGCGGACTTCGCGGCACTCGCGGCCGGAGCGGGCCTGACGGTACTGGCCGAGGAGCACGTCCTGTTCACCCCGGACCATCCCGACGGCGGGCCCGAGCCGCAGCTGTTCCTGCACTGCCGGCGGGAGGCGGGCTGAGGCACGGCAGGCGGGCCCGGTTACGCTGTGCCGCCGGCGGGGGCCGGGGACAGCGAGCGGTGCGGCAAGCGATGCAGCAAGGGGTGGGACGGGTGCGGGCGAGAGTGGCTCAGGTGGCGGTGCCGGCGGTGCTGGCGGTGCTGGCGGGTCTGCTGGTCGGCTGTACCCGGTCGCCCGCGCACCACGCGGAACACGCCGAACCCACCGGACGGAGCACGCCGTCGGCGGCCCCGAGCGCCTCCTCCGGGGCCCGGCCGGTCGCCGTGAGCGGCGGCACCCTGGGCGCGAAGGGCTCCGCCTGCGCACTGCCGGTCACCTTCGACGTCGCCGAGGACTGGAAGGCGGAGGCCATCGACACAGGTACCGGTGGCGGTTCGGGTGCCCGCGACGACCTGTCCGACGCCGTCGCCGACGCCCTGCTGCGCCAGGGCCCGGTCACGGCCGTGTGCGAGATCGACGCCAAGCCCGCCGGGAACATCGGCTTCCTGCGGGTGTGGACCGGTGCTCCGGGCACGGACGACGCACGTGCCGTCCTCCAGGCGTTCGTGACCGCCGAGGACCATACGAGCGAGGCGAAGTACCGCACCTTCACGGCCGGCGGACTCACCGGTGCCGAGGTCGACTACCTCTGCACCAGCACGCTCCTGGACGAGACCAAGGCGGAGAGCGCCTTCGCCGTCGTCACCCCGGACGGCCCGGTCGTCGTGCACCTCGGGGGCATGGACACCCAGGAGCACGAGCAGATGCGCCCCGCGTACGAACTGGCCAGGCGGACCCTGCGGGTGGCGTGAACGCCGACGGGGGCGGACACCTCAGCCGGACCCGGTCGGCCGGCCCAGGTAGGTGAGAGGCCCGGCGTCGGCCACCGCGATCTCGTGGAAGCCGACGCGGTCGTAGAAGGCACGGGCCGCGGTGTTGGCGGTCACCATGCCCAGGTGCACGGCCGGGACACCGCGCTCGTGCAGCCGGTTGAGCAGCGTGGTCATCAACCGGCGTCCGTAGCCGCGGCGTTGCCACTGCGGCAGCAGGTCGATGTGCAAGTGGGCCGGATAGGACGCGAGTTCCGGTACGAGCATCCGCTCCGGCCGGTGCAGCAGGCCGATCATCTCCTCGCTGGGCGTGCGCGGCGGCGCCACCGGCTCGGGGTAGCGGTCGGCCACCCGGGGCAGCCAGGTCCGGCGGAACTCCTCGACGAACCGCTCCGTGTCCGCCGTGGCGACGACATAGCCGACGGCGCGCCCCCGGCCGTCGTCCAGGACGAAGGCGAGGTCCGGGTCCAGGTGGCAGTAGGGCTCGGCGAAGAGGGCGGGCATGAGCCGCTGGTCGGGGTAGCGGGCGCGGGAGTCACCCCCGTTGTCCGCGGTACGGACGCACACGTCGGCGACGTCGGCGCGGTCGGCGGGGCGGTAGGGGCGGATGCCGGGCTGGGGTTCCATGCGGACATCCTGCGGCAGGTGGGAGCGCTCCCACAAGGGGTGGAGGGGCCGGCGGGCAGCGCAATGGGGGACCCGCGCGGGTCCCCCATTCTCCGCAACCCCTCTTCCTGAGGCTCCGGTCGACCGGTTCCCCCGGTCCGCCGGTTACCGGGAGGCGCGCCGGGTGCGGCGCAGGAGCAGGAAACCGCCGGTCAGGAGTACGGCACCGAGGGCGGCGGGCCACAGGTGGGCGCCGGTCTCCGCGAGGCCGCCCTGGGCCGCGGCCTGGGGCTCGGTCCGCGGCTCGGTCTGCGGGAGCCCGCCCGCCCCGCCGGCCTGGGCGGACTCGGCGGGCTCACCGGTGGCGGCGTCGCCCACGGTGGCCTCCGGGGAGGCCGCGGCGGAACCGGATCCGCCGGTCCCACGGGCCGGCTTCGCCGCCTTGGCCGACTCGGCGGGCTCACCCCCTCCGGCCGCCTGGGTGGGCGAGGAGGTCACGTACACCCGCGGCTGCCGTGCGGTGGGCTCGGCGGAGGCGGATGCGGATGCGGAGGCGGAGGACGCGGGGACGGATGCGGAGGCGGAGGGCGCGGGCTGTGTGCCGTCGTCGCCGGGGTTCGCGGAAGCGTCGTCGCCGGGGTTCTGCGTGCCGTCGTCGCCCGGGCCCGCGGAGGTGTCATCGCCGGGGTTCGCCGTGGTGTCGTCACCGGGGTTCGCCGTGGCGTCGTCACCCGGGTTCTGCGTGCCGTCGTCGCCGGGAGGGGGCGTGGCGTCGTCGCCGCCGCCGGCTCCGCAGGTCCGGCCGCTGTTGATGCAGTCGACCATCTCGCGCATCAGCTTCTCGTCGAACACGTTGATGAAGTCGCCGTGGTCCGTGACCGGCTTGTGCAGCTGCTCGGGGAAGGAGTCGACCGCGAACAGCGGAACCGTCCGCCCGCCGTCCCCGAGACTCGGCGCCGCGACGTCGTAGACGATGCGCTGCACGAGCTGCGGGATGGGCTTGAAGCCCTGGGGGCAGGCGCCGTCGGCGTCGGTGAAGGCCACGTGGGTGCGGTGGTTGGCGCTGTCGATGTTCCGGCCGTCCCAGCAGCTCTGGAACCTGAAGGTCCGCACGACCTTGCTGCCGGACGGGCAGAGCGGGTACTTGTCCTTGAGCTGCCGGTCCTCGAACCCGGTGCAGCTCCAGGAGGCGTTGGCGTTGGCGGGGCCGTTGACGAAGGCCTTGGCGTCACCGGTGATGATGCGCAGCAGGCGGGGCATCGCGGTCACCTCACCGCGCGGGTTGCCCACGAACGTGAGCGTCACCTCCTTCGGCGTGACGATCCGCCCGGCGTTGCCCTCGGTGCCGCCGCCGGGAGCACCGGCGTCCCGCTCCTGCGTACCGTTCTGCAGGCGCAGCACCGGCCAGTAGTACGTCGACCTGTCGCCCCGGTCCACGCAGCTGGTGTCGCCCCGGGCCAGGTCGTCGTCGGAGGCGAAGGCGTTGTTGGCCTGGTTGCCGATGTAGTCGTGGAAGTGGTGGGCGCCGTTGGTGACGCCGGGGGCGACGATGACGTTGTCGGAGTTGAACCGGCCGTTGGCGTTGACGCCGCAGCTGGAGCTGAAGCTGCCCCGCGAGGCGCCGTCCTGCTGGGCCGGGGCGGCGGCGCCGGGCTGGACGGTGGTGATGTCCGCGTAGTCGGAGGCGACGGGCCCGTTGCCGCCCTGCCCCGTACCGGCCGGTCCCGCACCGGTCTGGCCGCCGCCGTTCTCGCCGCCGCCGTTCTGGTCCTGTCCGGCGCCGCCCTGGTCTCCGGTGCCCGGCGAGGCGGTGCCCTGGGCGCCGTTCGCGTCCTGCCCGGTGCCGTCGCCGGTGGAGTGCAGGGTGCACGCGGCGAGGGTGTCCAGCCCCTGCGGCCGGTCCCCGACCCGGTCGATGGCGTCGGCGATGCGCCCGATCGTCGCGGCCCGCTTCTCCTTCAGCGGGTTCATGATCGTGCTGTCGGCGGAAGCGGGGTCCTGCCGAACGGCGTCCGCGGACTGCTGGAGTTGCTGGTAGGCGCCCGCCGTCTGCTGGTCCAGCTGGGCGAGTTCACGGTCGACGTCCGCGCGCGCCGCCTCGGGCACGGCGGTCAGCCGGTTGCCGACGTCGGGGCAGTAGACGGTGGCCGCGCCCGCGGACAGCACCCGGTCGGTGCCGCCGGAGCCGTCCCATCCGCTCTCGGTGGCCGAGGCGTAGACGTTCGCCACGACCAGCCCTCCTCCGCCCAGCATCAGGGCGACTGCCGCGAAGGTCGCGCGCTGTGCGCCGGTCGGTCGTCTGCGCCTGTTGCGTACCAAGGTCGTACCCCTGCGAGTCGTGTGCGGGCGAGCGGACATGGACTTCCCCCGCACAGGTACGGATCCGGGCGCGAAGGTGTTCAACGGCCGCCCGGATTCACGGCAATCTCACGGGAACGACGTGGCACGCCGAACGTCTCGGCGAACATCACACCTACGTAACGGACATATCACGCCCCGACCTTCACACGAGGGACACACGTTGGCTAGGTTGACGGCCAGGCCGCCCGGCTTCCCCCGGCGAACCCCGCCGGGCCGCGTGGCCTCCGCCGAGTCCGGTGCCCGTCCTGACGCCCGGAGCAGCCGCCCCGCTCCCCCGCCGGAACCCCGGCGTTCCGCGGCAGTTCCGCGGGACCTTCAGCGCTGCCGGCAGGCGGAGCACGGAAGGAGTACGCCTCCTATGGCGCCGGAGAGCCGCGACGAGGTTCGGCAGCTGATCGACACGCTCTACGACCGGGCCGAGAACGCCACCGGGAACTTCAACGCCACCCGGGCCATGACGGCCGGGACCCGCCGGCGCGGGGTTCCGCTGGCCAAGCGGCCGGGCGGGAGCGTCGATCCGGCGCTCGACGACATGGCCCGGCAGTGGTTCGACGTGGTCCGGGCCCAGGTGGGCCCGACCGTTCCCGCCGCGCTGCCGGCCGACCGGCTGCCGGGCCGGCCCGCCCCGGGGCGCGGGCGTGAACCGCGTCAACAGCGTCAAGCACGTGAACCGGAGGTCATCGAGGGCGTGTTGCTGCCCGAGGTGCCGGCCCGCGAGCTGTCCGCACGGCCGGTCGCCGAGCCGACCGCGGGACCGGTCCCCGAACTGCCTCCGCACGGGGCCCTCGCGGCCCTCCCCGCCGCCTCCGCCCCGTTCACCACCTCCACCCCGTCCATCCCGTCCCCCGCGCTGCCCGCCCTGCCCGCACCCTCCGCGCCGCCGCCCGCCGAACCGGTCCGCCCGGCGCTGGAGGCGCTGCCCGCGCCCGCCCCCGTCCCCGACGCGGAGAACCGGCGCCCGGCCTTCGCCACCGCCAAGGAGCGCAACCGGCGCAAGCTGGCCGCGGCCCGGGAGCTGCTGCTCCGTCAGACGGCCCAGTGGGCCACGCCGGCGCCGCTCCCTCCCGCCATCCCGGCCGGTCTCGCCCTGCCCGCCCCGGAGACCCTGCCCATATCGGAGACCCTGTTCATCCCGGAGACCCTGCCCACCGCCGAGATCCCGCCCGCCACGGCCGTCGCACCGGCCCAGCAGGCACCGGTCGCCCCGGCAGTGACCGCCGCGTATCCCTGGCCCGCCCCGGCGGACGCTCCCGCGTATGCCTGGCCCGCCGCGGCCGGTGAGTCGTCGTCCGCCGCACGTGCCGCGAAGGCGATCGCGTTCGCCCGGGCGCAGATCGGCCGGCCGTGCGTCTGGGGTGCCATGGGCCCGGACTCCTACGACTGCGCGGGCCTCGCCCGGGCCGCGTGGCGGACCGCCGGGGTGGTCCTGCCCCGTACCGCGCGGGAGCAGGCGGAGGCGGGCACGCGGGTCACCCTCGACCGCATCGAGCCGGGCGACCTGGTCTTCTTCTTCGACACCGGCAACCACCTGGGCATCTACACCGGCGACGGTCTGATGATCCACGCGCCGGGCCCCGGGGCCACCATCCGCGAGGAGTCGGTCTTCGGCGCCGGGGAGTCGGCCATCCACCGGGTGGTGCGACCCGCGTGACCCAGTGGCATCACCCGCACGACCGGGCGGCAGGGTCCGCGTGAGCCGGGTGCGGCGCGGCTCATAAGCTCCGCTTATGGGGTCATAGACCCGACCCGCGTAGCAAGTTAGGACAGCCTCAGTTTAGGCTTCCCGTTCGAGTTACCTGTCATCGCTCGAAGGGAACCTGATCATGCCGCGCCCCCTGCGGGTAGCCATCGTCGGAGCCGGCCCCGCCGGGATCTACGCCGCCGACGCCCTGCTCAAGTCCGCGGTGGCCGCCGAGCCCGGCGTGTCCATCGACCTCTTCGAGCGGATGCCGGCCCCCTTCGGTCTGATCCGGTACGGCGTCGCGCCCGACCACCCCCGCATCAAGGGCATCATCACCGCCCTGCACCAGGTGCTGGACAAGCCGCAGATCCGGCTGTTCGGCAACGTCGACTACCCGACCGACATCAGCCTGGACGACCTGCGTGCCTTCTACGACGCGGTGATCTTCTCCACGGGCGCCACGGCCGACCGCGACCTGCGGATACCCGGTGTCGAGCTGGACGGCTCGTACGGCGCCGCCGACTTCGTCTCCTGGTACGACGGGCACCCGGACGTGCCGCGCACCTGGCCGCTGGAGGCCGAGAAGGTCGCGGTGCTCGGCGTCGGCAACGTGGCCCTGGACGTGGCCCGCATCCTCGCCAAGACCGCCGACGAGCTGCTGCCCACCGAGATCCCGCCGAACGTCCACGACGGCCTGAAGGCGAACCGGGCCCGGGAGATCCACGTCTTCGGGCGCCGCGGCCCCGCACAGGCGAAGTTCAGCCCGATGGAGCTGCGCGAGCTGGACCACTCCCCCACCATCGAGGTCATCGTCGACCCCGAGGACATCGACTACGACGCGGGTTCCATCGAGACCCGGCGCGGCAACAAGCAGGCCGACATGGTCGCCAAGACCCTCGAGAACTGGGCCATCCGGGACGTCGGCGACCGGCCGCACAAGCTGTTCCTGCACTTCTTCGAGTCGCCGGCCGAGATCCTCGGTCAGGACGGCAAGGTCGTCGGCCTGCGCACCGAGCGCACCGCCCTCGACGGCACGGGCAACGTCAAGGGCACCGGCGCCTTCAAGGACTGGGACGTGAGCGCGGTCTACCGCGCCGTCGGCTACCTCTCCGACAAGCTCCCCAAGCTGCCCTGGGACCTGGAGTCGGGCACCGTCCCGGACGAGGGCGGCCGGGTGATCGAGGAGAGCGGCGGCCATCTTCAGTCGACGTACGTCACCGGCTGGATCCGGCGCGGCCCGATCGGTCTGATCGGCCACACCAAGGGCGACGCCAACGAGACGGTGGCGAACCTGCTGGACGACTACGCCGGCGGCCGGCTGCACACCCCGGCCGCGCCCGCGCCCGAGGCCGTCGACGCCTTCCTCGCCGAGCGGAACGTGCGCTTCACCACCTGGGAGGGCTGGTACCGGCTGGACGCCGCCGAGCGGGCCCTGGGCGAGCCGCAGGGCCGCGAGCGCGTGAAGCTCGTCGAGCGCGCGGACATGCTGCGGGAGAGCGGGGCGTAGGTCCCGGCGCGGGCGGTGACGTCACTCGGCGGCCGCGGTGACGTCACCGTTGACGGTGGTGAGGCTCATGCGGTGCTGCCCGTCGCGGTCACCGGCGGCGGGCAGCGAGACGGAGGGCCGCCCGTTGGCGGTGGTCGCGGTGACCCGATAGCCCGGGGCGTCGTGCGGGACGCGGACGTGGACGGAGCCGTTGGTGGTGGCCGCCGTCACGGCCGTGGGGGCGGTGGCGCAGCCCGTGTCCACGTCGCCGTTGACGGTCTCGGCGTGCAGCCGCCCGGCGCTCAGCGCGACCGCCCGCACGGAGCCGTTGCGGGTCACCAGGCGGGCCGGCCGGCCGCTCTGCCCCGAACGCGTCACCGTCACGTCGCCGTTCACGGTGGTGAGGTCGAGGGCCGCCCGGACGCCCGCGGCGTCGATGCCGGCGTTGCGGGCGGTGACGGTGACGGACGTGCCCTCGGGGACGCGGATCTCGGGCATGCGGGGGCAGTGCGCGGCCCGGTCGCCGTGCGCGGGGCAGCGCAGATCGAGCACCCACGAGCCGCCCCGGTGCGACCAGCCGCCGTCCACCCGCTGGTCGAGGCCGACCTGGTCACCGGAGGCGGGCCGCAGCCGCAGACCGTTCTCGGTGCTGATCACCAGGTGCGAGCCGCGGTGAACCGCGGCCGGTGCGCCGTGCGCGCCGGCGCCGTGGTGGCCCGAGCCGCACGCCGTGACGGCGAGGGCGACCGCGAGGAACGGGCCGGTGCGCCGGCCGATACGCCGCAGGGATGCCGCTGTCACCGGAGTCGTGGGGTCCATGGGGTCCATGCGGACCGGCTTCCCCGCCACCGGACGACCATGGCGGCGAAGGCGGCCCGGGAGCGCGGGACCGGGTGCCGGGAGCGCGGGAACAGCCTCGGGAGCGCCGGGCCGAAGGGCCGGGAGCGCTGTCCGTGCGCTCCGCGCGCGGGCCGGGCGCGCGGCGCACGCGCGGCGTGCGCGCTGGTCCGTCCGGCCGTGCTCGTGCCCCGTCCGGGGGCGGCCGCCGGGACCCGCCCGGCATGTCGCGGCGCCGGGCGGTGATACTGGTGGGCGGACCCCCGGCCCCCATCCGCAGATTGGCTCATGTCGAACTCCGCCACCGACCGCGCCGCCGTTCCGCCCACCCTGTGGGCGGTCCGCGGCCGTCACACCGGGCCCGCCGCCGAGCACGCCGTCCGCCGCCGGCTGAGCCGGCTGAAGGAGAGCCGGACCCTCGACGACTTCGCCGAACCGCCCGTGGCCGACGACAGCGGCCGGCACGTCTTCGAGGCGCGCTGGCAGGCCGGCGCCGCCGTTGCGGTGCGCGCGCGGCTGACCCTCCTGCCGGAAGCGGACCCGCCGACCGGACGGGTGTGGACCCTGGTCGCCGAGGCGGAGCGGCCGTGGGACGACGCCTGGCCCTCGCCCGCGACGATGTTCTGGCCCGGGGAGGACGACCCCGGTGGGGCGGAGCCGGACGAGGAGGGCCCGTTCGTCTGGGACCGGCACCCCACCGTCCCGGGTCTGCGGCAGGGTCAGATCAACCCGCTGCCGTCCGACGACAAGGAGATGCGGCGCCTGCTGCGCGCGGCGGCCCGTGAGTCCTGGTGCGTCAACGTCGTCGTGCACGAGGCGATGACCCCGGACGAGCGCGGGCGCCGGCCGCTGGCGCGCCTGCTGCCGCCCGGGCTGCGGCACCGCGTGCTGGAGCACCGGGCGGCGCCGCACCAGTTCCGCGCCGTCAACTGGGCGCTGAAGGACCTGGGCGTCGAGGTGCCGCGCGGCGGCGCCGTACTGCTGCCGCCGGACCCGGCGCCGGCCGGCTACGACGGGCAGGACCACCAGGTGCGCAACGTCTTCCTGGACGGTTCCGCGCCCACCGAGCTCATCGAGGTCCTCCGGCGGTTCACCGCGCTGGACAGGCCCCTGCCGGAAGGCGCCGAGGAGGCGCTGAGCGACCTGCGCGAGAACTGGACCCTGCTCACCGTCCACGAGGAGCTGGAACGCGCGCGCGGGCTCGTCGCGATGTACGCCGACGCGCTGGAGGCCATGACCAGGTCGCGGGACCTGTACCGGGAGGCCGCCGAGCAGGCGCACCAGGCGCTGGCCGTCTACCGCGACCTGCCCGCCCCGGCCGAGCTGCCCCGGCAGCAGCCCGCGCCCCGGACACCGTCGCCCCTGCAGCAGCTGACCCGGACGTTCGAACGGCTCAAGGCCGGCAAGGTTCTGCGCCCGGCCACCTCGGCCGACGCGGTCACCGGGCCCGACGGCACCCCCGCGGCCCCCGCCACCCCCGGCACCGAAGGGACTCCCGGAACCGTCACCGGCGGGGCCGTCGGCACCGGTGCGACGGCGGCCACCGCGGACCGGCTGCCGTAGGGCGGCGGTACGGCGGCCCGGAGCGGGAAGGCGACAGGGGGCGGCCGGTGCGGGCCGCCCGCGCCACGGGTACAGGAGGCCCCCATGGACAACACCAGGACCCTGCTGGTGATCGGTGCCGTCGTCGCGGCGGCGCTGCTCGCCCTGGCCGTCGTGCTCCTGCTCCGGCTGGTCCGCACCCGGCGCACGCTGCGGCGGGCCGGGATGCCCACGGGCCCGCGCTGGGTGTTCTGGGGAGCGGTGCTCTACCTGGTGCTGCCCACCGACCTGCTGCCCGACCCGGTCTACCTGGACGACATCGGCGTCCTGCTCCTCGCCCTGCGCTCGATGCGGGCCGGGCGGGCGCTGCCCACGGACCTGCCCGAGTCCTGACCGCCGCCCGGTCCCGCCGGGCGGCCGTGCGCCTGTGGGTACGGTCAGGTCGTGCCGCGTCCGGTGGGCCTGGGTCCGGCGGTCCGGCCCGGCGCCCGGTGGCCCCCGTGCGCGTTCGCCGGTGGCCGCGCGGCGAGCAGCACCGCGAGGGCGGCGAGGGCCGCCGCGGCGGCGGCCGCGCCCGTGATCCACGGCGGTTCCAGCGTGTCGGTCAGCACCCGGGTGACGCCGGGCGGCAGCTCGGCCCACCCCTGGAGCAGCCGGCCCGCGGCGAGCGCCGCCGTCACGGCGAAGGCGGCCCCGGCCGCCGTGAGCCGGCAGGCCGCGGGCCGCGCCAGGAGCGCGAGGGCCAGCAGCAGGCACAGTCCCGACGCGACGAGGCTCGACCTCAGGACGTCCGGCGGCAACCGGTCGGGGTGGCGCGGCACGTGGGCCACCCCGCACAGGAACACCAGCACGGCGGCGGTGCGGGCCGGGCGGACGGCCGCGGCCGCGGACTCCCGCGACCGGTCACCGGCCTCGCCCGCGCGCACGCGGGGCCGCTCGGGCGCGGCTTCGGGGGCCGGACCGCCGTACCCGGACGGGGCGGGCTGTCCGGCCGGCGGTGGCTCCTCCGTGCGCGGCGGCGCGGCGGGTGGCCATACCGGCTCGCCCGCCAGCCGCGTGATCAGCTCGGCGAGTTCCTCGACGGGGCGGTTGACGGCCGCCGCCCGGACCGCCTCCTCGCCGCAGTGCGCTTCCAGGGGCGTGCGGTGCAGCAGTTCCATCAGCCGGGTCACCTCCTCCACGGGCCGGGAGGCGGCGGCGGCACGGATCACCTCGTCGGCGCCGCCGGGGTCCCGGGGCGGCCGGGTGAGCAGGGTGACCAGCCGCGTCACGTCCTCGACGGACCGGTCGACGCCGACGGCACGCAGCGCCGCCGCGCGGGCCCGCGCGTGCTCCGGCGAGCGTTCCAGCAAGGTGATCAGCCGGACGACGTCCTCCAGGGGCCGGTCGGCCACCGCGGCGCGGACCAGCCCGCGCAGCGGGTCGCCGAGCGGGGCGTCGGCCTCCGGGGGGCCGCCGTGCGCGCCGCCCGCCGTGCCGGGGCCGTCCTGCGCCGCCGGGGCCCGGGCGGGCGCGGGGGGCGGCGCGGCGGTCGCGCCGGGGGCAGCGGGTGACGCCGTGCGGTGGCCGGGGGCCGCGGCGGGCGCGTCCGGCCGGTGCGGGCCGCCGCTCCAGGAGGGGAGGGCGCGCCGCAGGTCCAGCTCGGCGGTCGGGGTGTCGGCGGTCGGCGGGTCGGCCGGGGGAAGGTCCGCTCGGGTCAGGCCGGCCCCGGGCAGCCCCGGGGACGAGGCCGCCGGCCGCGCGGAGTCCACGCCGGGGGCGTCGAAGGCGTCCGGGGCGGCCGTCCGGCCGGCGTCCCCGAGCAGGGCGGCAGACGTCCCCGGGCCGCCGTACGCGGCGGTGAACGCCTCACGCGGGTCACGCCGGTACGCGGCGCCGGGGTCCGGCGGCAGGCCGGGAGGCGCCGGGTACTGGGGGCCGGGAGGCACCGGGGGCGGGGCCGGCCGGGCCGTGAGGTCGGGGAGCGGGGTGCCGGGGGCGGAGATGTCCGGTGGGGTTGTCCCGGCGCCGTGCGGACGGGGGGACGGAGAGCTGGTGGTCATGTTCGCTCCCAGGGAAGGGGTGCGTCCGCGCATCAGCCCTGAACACGGCACGCGGTGGTACGCCACCCATTACTAGGAGCCCGCCCGGCGCCCTGCCACCCGGGTGAGCCGCGGACGGGGCAGACGGGTGAGGAACGGGCCGCCGGCGCCTCCGCGGGGGCCGTGCGGGCGGTGCGCGGGACGCCGGCGCGGTGCGGCCGGCCGGGGAGCGGCGTCCGCCCGGCGTGCACGGCAGGGCGCGGGGGGCGCATTCTTGCTGTGTCACCCCACCCGGGCGGACGGACGAGGCAGGGCCGATGACGGGGAGCGGGACACCGCAGGGCCGGACCCGCGCACGGCTGGCCGCGCTGCTGGTCGACGCCTCGACCAGCGCGATCGGCGTGGCCGGCGGGCGCGTGGCCGGTGTCTACCTGCGCTCCGCCACCCCCGGCCTGCTGCGGCTGGCGGTGCTGGAGGGCCTGCCCGGTCCGCTGTTCCGGCCCTGGTGGCGGCTGCACATGGACCGTCCGTTCCCGGTGGCGGAGGCCTACCGTGAGGGCGTGCCAGTGGTCCTGCCGAACGCGACGGAGACGATGCGCCGCTTCCCCCAGTTCGCGGCCCTGCTGCCCTTCCAGTTCGGTTCGCTGTACATGCCCGTACCGGCGGCGGACGGCTCCCTGGGCGTGCTGACCGTGCTGCGTCCGCCGTTCTCGGAGACGGTGGACGAACTGGTGGACCGGGGGACGCTGACCCGGCTCGCCGAGGAGCTGGGCGCGCGGCTGCGCGAGCTGGCCGGCGGTGCGGATGCGGAAGGGGCGCTGGTCTGGGACGACGAGCCGCTGTGCGTACGGCCGCCCGAGGCGCGGCCCGCCGGGGCGCGCGTGGGGCGGTTCACCTGGGACCCGCGGACCTCGGCGGTGACCGCGGACGGCCCCCTGCACGGCCTGCTCGGCCTGCGGCCGGGCGAGTTCGCCGGGACGGGCCCGGCGCTCGCGGACGCCGTGGCCGCCGGGGACGCCCACCGGGTCCTGGCTGCGCTGCGGGAGACGGCCGCGGGGCGGCCGCCGTCCGCGCCGCTGCGGGTCCGCGCCGCGGACGGCGCCGTCCGCCTCGTCGACCTGCGGCCGCCCCCGGATTCCGGTCGCGAGGCCTCCGCCGCTCCCTGTGCCCCGGTGGACGGCCTGGTGGTGGACCCGGGGGCGGACGGGGCCGCCGATCTGCTGCCGCAGGGCGTGTTCTGCCTGGACCGGCTGGGGCTGGTGGTGTACGCCAACCCGGCGGCGGCCCGGCTGGCCGGGTGTCCGCGCGAGGGGCTCCTCGGGCGTCCGGTGTGGGAGGCGCTGCCGTGGCTGGACGGGCCTCCTTACGACGATCAGCTGCGTGGCGCGCTGCTGGTGCCGGGTACGGTGCGCTTCCGCGTCCGGCGGCCGCCCGGGCACGACGGCGAGGGCGGCGAGGGCGAGTGGCTGGCCCTGTCCCTGCACAGCGGCCCGGACCTGGTGACCTGCACGGTCGCCCGGGCCGGCCGCGTGGACGCCCCGGTGGACCTGCCGCCCGACGACCCCGCCCGGCCAGGCCCCGACGCCCCGGGCCACCCCGACTCCCCCGGTCGGCCCGGCGAGCGGCCGGACGGTGAGCCGGCGGTGCCGGGCGGGCCGTCGATGGCCCCGCTGTACCGGCCGATCGCCCTCGCCATCGCGCTGACCGACGCGGTGACCGCCCGGCAGGTGTCGGCGGTCGTGATGCAGGAGCTGCTGCCGGCCTTCGGCGGCCGGCGCCTGGCCATCTACCTGCTCCAGGACCGTCATCTCCACCTGGCCTGGGAGACCGGGTTCCCGCAGGGCTTCCTGTCCTCCTTCGAGGGGGTCGGCCTGGACGCCCGGCTGCCCGGCGTGGAGACCCTGACCACCGGCCGCCCGCTGTTCTTCGAGTCCATGGTGCAACTGGCGGCCACCTACCCGGGCATCCCGCTGGACGCCGAGACGGGTGCCCGCGCCTTCCTGCCGCTGATCGCCTCCGGCCGGGCGGTCGGCTCGTGCATCCTGGGCTTCGAGCGGGAGCGCGGCTTCAGCACGGAGGAACGTACGGTCCTCACCGCGCTGGCGGGCCTGATCGCGCACGCGATGGACCGGGCCCGGCGCTACGACAGCGAGGCCGCCCTGGCCCGCGGCCTCCAGCGGGCGCTGCTGCCGAGGCGGCTGTCGGCCCACCCCCGGGTGGAGACCGCCGGGCGCTATCTGCCCGGGACGCAGGGCATGGACGTGGGCGGCGACTGGTACGACGTCGTCGAGGCGGGGGACGGCCTGGCCCTGGTCATCGGGGACGTGCAGGGCCACGGGGTGCAGGCCGCGGCCACCATGGGCCAGCTGCGCAGCGCCGTACGCGCGTTCGCGCTCGGCGACCGGCCGCCCGACGAGGTGCTGAGCGGCACCAACCGCCTGCTCATCGACCTCGACCCCGGCCAGTTCGCCAGCTGCTGCTACCTGCGCCTCGACCCCGCGACCGGTCTGGCGCGGGTGGCGCGGGCCGGGCATCTGCCGCCGCTGCTGTACCGCCCCGGCGGGCGCACCGACGTCCTGGACCTGCCCGGCGGGGTGGTGCTCGGCGTCGACGCGCGGGCGCGGTACCCGGTGGCCGGGCTGACCATGGCGCCGGGGACGATCCTCGCCCTGTACACGGACGGGCTGGTGGAGCGGCCCGGCACCGACATCGACGAGGGCATCGCGGCGTTGCGGGAGGCGCTGGCGCGGGCCGGCGGGGCCGCCGGGCGGCTGGACGGCCGGTCCCTGGGCAAGGTCGCCGACCGGCTCACCGCCGCGGCCCGGCACGCCACCGACCGCCCGGACGACGTCGCCCTGCTGCTCGCCGCCCGCCGCGCGGCACCCGGCCGGAAGCGGTGACCCGGCAGCCCGCACGCCCACCGGCACGCCCACCGGCGCGCCCACCCCGGCCGCGCACCTCCCGCGGCCGGTGCGGACCGGCCGCCGTCACCCGCTGCGACGAGCCTCGCCCTCAGGGGCCCGGCAGTGTAGACATGGGCACATGGTCCGACTGCCCGGCCGGCCCGCGACTCGGCCGCCCCGTCCCACCGGGTCCGCGCGCGCGCCGTTCGGTGCCCGGCGGCCGGCGGGCGGACGGGACGGCGGGGCGCACGGAACCCTGCGGGCCACGCTGAGCGGGCGCAGTGTCGCCGGGCAGGTGTTCGTCCTTCAGGTGGTGATCGTCCTGCTGCTGGTCGTGTCGGCGGTGGTGGCCCAGGTGCTCCAGGTGCGGCACGACAGCAACCTGGAGGCCCGCAACCGCTCCCTCGCGGTCGCCGAGACCTTCGCCAACGCCCCGGGCACCGCGGACGCGTTGCGTTCCCCGGACCCCACGGCCGTGCTCCAGCCGAGCGCCGAGGCCACCCGCGAGGCGACCGGTGTCGACTTCGTGGTGGTGATGAACACCGCCGGCATCCGCTACACGCATCCCAGACCCGACCGCATCGGCAAGCGGTTCGTCGGCACGATCGGGCCCGCGGTGGCCGGCGGCACGGTCGTCGAGCAGGTGGACGGCACGATCGGGCGGCTGGTGCAGGTCGTGGTGCCGGTGAAGGACTCCGCCGGGACGGTGGTGGGACTGGTGTCGGCCGGCATCACCACCGCGCACGTGGGCGGGGCCGCCGACCAGCAGCTGCCGCTGCTGCTCGCGGCGGCCGGGGTGGCACTGGTGCTGGCCACCGCGGGCACCGCGCTGGTGAGCCGGCGGCTGCTGCGCCAGACGCACGGGCTGGGCCCGTACGAGATGACCCGGATGTACGAGCACCACGACGCGGTGCTGCACGCGGTGCGGGAGGGCGTGCTCATCGTCGGCGACGAGGGCCGGCTGCTGCTCGCCAACGACGAGGCGCGCCGCCTGCTGGACCTGCCCGAGGACGCCGAGCGGCGCAGTGTGCTGGACCTCGGCCTCGACCCCGGCACGGCCGAACTGCTGGCCTCGGGCCGGGAGGTCACGGACGAGGTGCACCGGGTCAAGGACCGGCTGCTGGCGGTCAACCAGCGGCCCACCGACCTGCGCGGCGGCCCGCCCGGCAGCGTCACCACCCTGCGGGACTCCACCGAGCTGCGCGCCCTGTCCGGCCGCGCCGAGGTGGCCCGCGAACGCCTGAACATGCTGTACGACGCCGGTGTCGGCATCGGCACCAGCCTGGACGTGACCCGCACCGCGCAGGAGCTGGCGCGGCTGGCGGTGCCCCGGTTCGCGGACTTCACGACCGTGGACCTGTTCGACGCGGTGCTCGACGGCGAGGAGCCGCGGCCCGGGTCCACGCTGCGCCGGGTGGCCGGCGGCGGGGTCCGCGACGGCGCCCCGCTGTACCCGGTGGGGGAGCGCATCCGGTTCGTGGACAGCTCGCCGCAGGCCCGCTCCCTGGCCACCGGGCAGTCGGTCGTGGAGCCGAGGCTGCGCCAGGCACCCGGCTGGCTCGCGCAGAATTCGGAACGCACCGACCGGATCGTGGCGTACGGCATCCACTCGCTGATCACGGTGCCGCTGCGGGCGGGCAGCCTGATCCTGGGGGTGGTCAACTTCTGGCGCGCCGGGAAGCCGCAGCCGTTCGACACCGAGGACCGGGCGCTCGCCGAGGAACTCGTCGCCCGGGCCGCGGTGTCCATCGACAACGCCCGGCGCTACACCCGCGAGCACGGCATGGCGGTGACGCTTCAGCGCAGCCTGCTGCCGCGCAGCCTGCCCGAGCAAGGAGCCCTGGAGATCGCCTACCGGTACCTGCCGGCGCAGTCGGGCGTGGGCGGGGACTGGTTCGACGTGCTGCCGCTGTCGGGTGCCCGGGTGGCGCTGGTGGTCGGGGACGTCGTCGGGCACGGGCTGCACGCGGCGGCGACCATGGGCCGGCTGCGGACGGCGGTGCACAACTTCTCCGCGCTGGACCTGCCGCCCGAGGAGCTGCTGGGGCTGCTGGACGAGCTGGTCGGCAGACTCGACCAGGACGAGACCCCCGCGGACGGCGCCGCCCCGGTCACCGGGGCGACCTGTCTGTACGCGGTGTACGACCCGGTCGCCGGGCGCTGCACCGTCGCCCGGGCCGGTCACCCCCCGCCGGCGGTGGTCCGCCCCGACGGGACGGTGGAGTTCCCGGAGGTGCCCGCGGGGCCTCCGCTGGGTCTGGGCGGGATGCCGTTCGAGACGGCCGATCTGGACCTGGCGGAGGGCTCCCGGCTGGTGCTGTACACCGACGGGCTGGTCGAGGACCGGGAACGGGACATCGACGAGGGCCTCGACATGCTCCGCGACGCCCTCGCCCGGACGCCCGGCGCCTCCCTGGAGGACACCTGCCGGGCCGTCCTGGAGCGGCTGCCGGCCCGGCCGAGCGACGACGTGGCGCTGATCGTCGCCGAGACCCGCGTCCTGGGCGCGGACCGGGTCGCCGAGTGGCAGGTGCCGTCCGACCCGGCGGCCGTCGCGGAGGTGCGGGCGGCGGTGACCCGGCAGCTGACCGCGTGGGGCCTGGCGGACCTGTCGTTCACCACGGAACTGGTGCTGAGCGAACTCGTCACGAACGCCATCCGCTACGGCCGCGCCCCGATCGGCGTACGGCTGCTGCGCGACCGCACGCTGATCTGCGAGGTCTCCGACCGCAGCACCACCTCCCCTCACCTGAGGTACGCGGCGAGCACCGACGAGGGCGGCCGGGGCCTGTTCCTGGTGGCGCAGCTCGCCGAGCGCTGGGGCACCCGTTACACCGCCACGGGGAAGATCATCTGGGCCGAGCAGCCGCTGCCGGGCTGAGCGGCGGTCGTCCGGGCGGGGCGGTGCCGGGTCAGCCGAGGGCGCGGTCGAGGCTGAAGGCGGCGCTGATCAGGGACAGGTGGGTGAACGCCTGCGGGAAGTTGCCCTGCTGCTCACCGGTGCGGCCGATCTCCTCGGCGTACAGGCCGAGGTGGTTGGCGTAGGTGAGCATCTTCTCGAAGGCCAGCCGGGCCTCGTCGACGCGTCCGGCGCGCACGAGTGCCTCGACGTACCAGAACGAGCAGATGGAGAAGGTGCCCTCGTCGCCGCGCAGCCCGTCCGGGCTGGCCTGCGGGTCGTAGCGGTAGACCAGGGAGTCGGAGACGAGGTCCTCGGTGAGGGCGTCCAGGGTGGACAGCCACTTGGGGTCGGTGGGCGCGATGAACTTGGCCAGCGGCATCATCAGCACGGAGGCGTCGAGGACGTCACCGCCTTCGTACTGGACGAAGGCGTGGCGCCGCTGCGACCAGCCGCGTTCCATGATCCGCCGGTAGATGGTGTCCCGGCACCGCTGCCAGCGCAGCAGGTCGGCGGGCAGTCCGCGCCGGTTGGCGAGGCGGATGCCCCGCTCGACGGCCACCCAGCACATCAGGCGGGAGTACAGGAAGTCCTTGCGTCCGCCGCGCGTCTCCCACACGCCCTCGTCCGGCTGGTCCCAGTGCGCGCAGACCCAGTCGACGAGCCGGCACACGTCGTCCCACTGGCCGCTGGAGATGGGCTCGGCCCACTTGTCGAAGAGGTAGACGGAGTCGATGAGGGCGCCGTAGATGTCGAGCTGGAGCTGGTCGGCGGCGGCGTTGCCGACCCGCACCGGGGCCGAACCCTGGTGGCCCTCCAGGTGCGGCAGCACGCGTTCGGGCAGGTCGGAGCGGCCGTCGATGCCGTACATGATCTGCAGCGGGCCCGCGGCGGCGCCGTCGCCGGGGCCGATGTGGGTGGTGAGGAAGCCCATGAACGCCGCGGCCTCGCCGGAGAAGCCCAGCCGCAGCAGCGCGTACACGCAGAAGGCGGCGTCGCGGATCCACACGTAGCGGTAGTCCCAGTTCCGCTCCCCGCCGACCTGCTCGGGCAGGCTGGTGGTGGGGGCGGCGACGATCGCGCCGGTGGGCGCGTAGGTGAGCAGCTTCAGGGTGAGGGCGGAGCGGTGGACCATCTCGCGCCAGCGGCCGCGGTAGCGGGACTGGGCGAGCCAGCGCCGCCAGTAGGCGACGGTGGCGGCGAACTCGTGCTCGGCCTCGGCGCGGGCGCAGCCGCGGGGCGCGACCTCGTTGCCGAGCTGGTCGAGGGCGAACACGGCGCTCTCGCCCTCGCTGAGCTTGAAGTCGGCGCGCACGTCCCTGCCGTCGCTGCCCAGGGTCACGGTGGAGGTCAGCGCCAGGGACATGGCCGGTGACTCGAACAGGGCCATGCCGCCCAGCAGCGTCACGGTGTGCGGGTCGGCGCCGTAGGCGAAGCGCGGGGCGACCAGGACGCGGAAGGGGACGGTGCCGCGTACGCACAGCACGCGCCGGATGAGCCGGTGCCGGCCGGGCTCGCGGGCGGGGTCGGCGCGCTCGCTCTGGGTGGTCACCGGCATGAAGTCCTGCACCTCGCCGACGCCCTCCTCGGTGAAGAAGCGGGTGATCAGCACATTGGTGTCGGGGAAGTAGAACTGCTTGGTGCGGGCCGGGACGGCCGCGGCCAGCTCGAAGCGGCCGCCGCGCTCGGCGTCGAGGACGGCGGCGAAGACGCTGGGCGAGTCGAAGGACGGGCAGCAGTACCAGTCGATCGTGCCGTTGCTGCCGACCAGGGCCACGCTCCGCAGGTCGCCGATGAGCCCGTGCTCGGCGATCGGGAGGTAGCGGGGGGCGGTTGTACCGGCGTCCTGCTGGAACGGCGTCGCGACCATCGCGGCCTCCCGGTGCGGGGGATGCGGCGGCGGTCGCGGTGCGGGCCGCTGCCGGGTGCAGCCGCCCGGGCCGGCCGCGGTGGCTGCCGTCCGGGCTGCTTCGAGCCTAGGAGTTCCAGCTTAGGAGCGAGTGCCCGCGCGTGGCGCGGGCAGGAGGTCCGGCACGAGCCGCCGGTGCCTTCCGGATGCAGGGTGCGCTCCGGCGGGCAATCGTGAGAGTGTGCCCGGTCGCTCCGTGCGGCGCGGCCCGGGCGCCGATGCGGCCATCCGGACCGAGGAGGAGGCATCATGCCGACGTCACAACCCGAAGAGTCCAGGTCGTCCGACGACCATGCCACCCCGGACTCCCTGCTCCACAGCGCACCGGCCCAGGGCGTGACCCCGGAGGACCTGGTGCTGGCGGCGGGCAGGGACATCACCCCGGCGAGCCTCGACTGGGCCCGGCGCAAGATGGAGGCGGAGGGCCCGTCAGCCGTCGAGAGGCTGCTGCCGTAGGGCCGTCTGCCGCCCGTGTGCCCTGACGGCCGTGGCGGCACCGGGTCCGGTGTCCGTCACGGCCGTCAGGGCTGCGCGCTGCGCGCCCGCGTGTCCGCGGCAGCGGGCGGGCGGTGAGCGGCCCGGAAAACGACTCGCCCGGGCTCACTCCGCCCGGTACGGTTCCCAGCGCGTGTCCCCGGGCAGTCCCCTCCACCCCGCCGATGAGAGCAGGTTGCGTCCATGGCGTGCCGGATCAGTGAACTCGTGCTCGACTGCCGCGACCCCGAGGCGCTCGCGCGCTTCTGGTGCGAGGTGCTGGACTTCGTCGAGCTGGGCCGCGAGGAGGACGGCAGCATCGAGATCGGGCCGCGCGAGGGGTTCGGCGGCGCGCAGCCGACGATCATCCTCAGCCGCAGCGAGCGGCCGGAGCCCGCCAAGCCCCGGCTGCACATCGACGTCAACGCCACCGACCGCGACCAGGACGCCGAACTGGAACGCCTGCTGAAGCTCGGGGCGCGCCCGGCCGACGTCGGCCAGACCGGCGAGGAGTCCTGGCACGTCCTCGCCGACCCCGAGGGCAACGCGTTCTGCCTCCTGAAGGCCCGCCTCGGCCCGCTCTGACACGGCCCGCTCCGACCGGCGCCGCCGGGGCCCGTGCGCCCCGCCCGGCAGGGTGCACGGGCCCCGGTGGCCCAGAGATCGCTCAGGGCCGGTCCGGCAGGACCGTGTCGTCCTCGACCACGTGCACCGCGGCCTCCTCCGCGCCCGCCGCGCCGCCGTCGATGCCGACGTCCGCGGCGACCTCCTCCTTGGTGGCGTCCGTGTGGGCGCCCTCGTCCGGGGCGACCAGGCGGCCCGCGCGGGCGGTCCCCGTCTCCGGGTCCACCGGCTCGCCCTCGCCCCCGGGAAGGTCGCCGATGCCGTCACCGGCCGGCGGTTCGACGTCGGGGACCTCCTGGCGCAGCCGCTCGTCCAGGGACTCCCCCTCGTGCTGCTCGGCGGCGGTGATGCCGTGCTTGGTGACGCCCAGCGGCCGCTCGGGCGGGGAGTAGCCCTCGTCGAGGATGTCGTCGTAGGTGCGCTCGTCGACCGCGTCCTGCAGATCCAGCGGCCCGGCGTCCTCCTGTTCCTCGTTGGTCCCGGTGGGCTGGTAGGCGTCGTCCGCCATCGGCGTCTGCTCGGACTGCTGATCGCTCATGGTCGCCTCTCTCTCGTCACACGAAGCTCGTCACACCGCGTTTCCCGCAGGTGCGCCCCTAACCCCCCGGACCGTACGTCCGTCGGCCTGCGGTGCGCTCGCCTTGGCGGCCGGCGGGGCGGGTCCGGGCCCCCGGCGGGTCACAGCGCCTTGCGGCGCACCAGCAGCCCGAGGGTGAGCAGGCCCGGCAGCAGCGGCAGCCAGACGGTCAGCAGGCGGTAGCCGAGCACGGCTGAGGCGGCCGCCGCGGCCGGGGCGCCGGAGGCGGTGAGCGCGACGGCGAGGGCCGCGTCGAGGGAGCCGAGGCCGCCGGGGGTGGGCAGCAGGGCGGCGGCGCTGCTGGCGGCGAGGTAGAGCAGCGCCACCTGCGGCGGCGGCAGCGGCACGCCGACGGCCCGGGTGACGGCGACGAGCACCAGCGCGTGCAGCGCGGCGAAAGCGGCCGAACCGCACCACAGGGCGGCCGCGCGGGCCGGGCAGGCGTGCACGGCCCGGATGTCGGCCAGCACCGCGGCGAGCGCCCGGCGGCAGCGCGGCCACAGCGGGGTGGCCAGTACGGCGGACAGCGCGGCGGCGGCCAGGACGACGGCGGTCACGGCGGGGCCTGCGGGCGGGAGGCGCAGCAGGCCCGGGCAGGCCGGTACGAGGGCCGCGAGCAGGGTGAACCGGGCGACGGCGCCGGAGGCGGCCTTGACCGCCAGGGCGCTGGCGGAGCGGGTCGCGGGCAGTCCGCAGCGCATCAGGAAGCGCAGGTTGACCGCGCCGGCGCCGAGCCCGGCGGGCAGCACGTGGTTGGCGGCACAGGCGGCGAACTGCGTGGCGACCAGCCGCGGGGCGGGCAGCCGCTGCACCACCGCGCCCTGCTGGGCGAGCGCGGAGGCCGCCCAGGTGCACACCGCGGCCGTGGCGCCGAGCAGCAGCCAGCCGTGGTCGGCGGCGGCCAGCCGCAGGGCTCCGCCACGCACCGCGGGCCAGTGCCGGTGGGCCAGCAGCCCGGCCGCGGCGAGGACGGCCAGTGCGGCGGCGGCGTGCCAGCAGGCCCGCCGCCGCCCGGTGGCGGTGACGGCGGCGACGGCCCCGGCCGGCGCGGTGAGCGTGCCCGGACGGCGCCGCCCGCTCGGGCGGGCCCCGCCGGCCGGCGCCGCGGGCGGGTCGTCGCGGCGCCGGCCCGGTGAGCGTGCCCGGCCGGCGGGGCCCGCCGGGGTCGTCACGATCCCGGTCCCGGGACCGCGTAGTGCAGGCGCAGACCCTCGAACGGCACCGACGGCCAGCCGCGGGCGTACCGGGGCGGGCGGGACCCGGACGGCACCAGGACGGCGACCGGGATGTGGTGCGCGGTGCGGGCGATGCCGTCGGCCGTGCTGTTGGCGTTGTGGCCCGCGGTCGCGGCGGAGGCGCAGCCGGCGTAGAAGGCGACGGGGATGGCGTCCTTCCCGGTGACCAGGCAGGACGGCTCGACGCCCAGCCGGTGCAGCCGGTCGGCGGTGCGGGACCAGGCGTCGTGGGCGGCGGCGGTGCGGTGCACCGTGCGTTCCAGGACGATCAGCTGCACGCCCAGGTGCGCGGCGAGCCCGAGGACCACGGCCAGCGCGGCCACCCGGCGCCGGGTGCCGCGCCGGAGGGTCAGCGGGTGCAGCAGGGCGTCGGCCACCGGCAGGGCCAGCAGGGCGTAGGCGGGCAGCAGGAAGCGGGGGGCCGCGTAGCCGATCAGGAACAGGTAGGGGAAGGCGGCCGCCGCGGCGCAGACCAGCGGCACCGCGGTGGCCGTCGTGCGCCGGGCCCGGACGGCGAGGAGCAGCCCGAGCGCCGCCAGCACGGGCAGCGCGTACCACCAGACGGTGACCAGCGGGTGGGGCGCGGCGCCGGTGCACGGCCGGCACAGGGCCCGGCCGCCGAGGCTGCGCAGCTGGTCGGCGACGGCGACGTGCAGACCGAGGCCGCCCTGGATGGCGGAGCCGTCGGACAGCCGCTGGAGGAGACCGCCGTACGAGACGTAGGCCTCGATCACCCACTCGGCGGCCCCGGCCACCAGCCCGGCGGCGACGGCGGCCGCGGGGCGCCGGTAGCGGCGCAGCACGGCGAGGGCGAGCAGCGGGAGGGTGGTCCAGACGGCGTCCGTGGGCCGCATCCAGGCCATCAGCGCGCCGGCGGCGGCCAGACCCCACAGCGCCGCCCGGTCCGAGCGGTCGGCGCCGGCGCGCAGGAAGCAGGCGACGGCGGCCAGGGCGCCGACGGCGACCCAGTAGTTGGGCATGGCCTGGGGGCCGTAGAACAGGGTCACCCACAGGGAGGCGAACAGGGCGCCGGCCAGGGTGAGCACGCGGCGCGGGAACAGGTCCCGCCAGGCGCGCAGTGCCAGGAACAGCGCGAGTCCGGAGAGCGCGGCGAGGTAGACGCGCAGCAGCGGTGTGGACGCCGACCAGGTGGTGACGGGCGCGACGAGCAGGGTGACGCCGCGGGCGCGGGGCGCGCTGAAGAAGGCCGCCGGGGCGTGGCCGCTGACCTGGCTGACGTACACCGTCTCGTCCCAGCCGAGGCCGAGGCCCGGCCGGACCAGCAGCAGCTGGGCCAGGGTGAAGGCCGCGGCGACGGCCGCGAGCGGGCCGTCGGCCCGGGAGGTCCGTAAGCGTCCGCGCCACGGCGGTGCGTGCCGCCCGGTCCCGTCCAGCGTGGCGTGCGTGGTGCCGGCCATGTTCCACCCCTCTACCCCTACAGCCTGTAGGGCAGGGTCGCACAGTTATCCGTCAGGGCCTCGGAAGCACGGGTGAGAGTCGGTAAAAAGCATGGTCAAACTATCTGGTTCCGGGCGCGGCCGCGGACATGGTTCAGCCATGCGCATGACGGCCCTACGCGCTGTAAGGTTGGCCGCATGGCTGGAACGGACTCTCGCCGCGGGGCCGGGCGGCGCGGCGCCGGTGAGCTGGAGGGCGAGGTGCTGGCGGCGCTCTGGGCGACCGAGCGGCCGCTGACGCCCGCCGAGATCCAGGCCGCGCTCGGCGGCGGACTCGCCTACAACACGGTGCACACCATCCTCAAGCGCCTGTTCGACAAAAGTCTGGTGCTGCGCGACGCCGACGGGCGGCGCGGCGCGTACCGGCCGGCGAAGAACGCCGCGGAGCTGACGGCGGCGGCGATGCACGAGGCCCTCGGCCGGGGCCCGGATCCGGTCGCCGCGCTGCGGCAGTTCGTGTCGGGCCTGAGCCCGGAGGCCGAGCGGGCGCTGCGCGGCCTGTTCACCGACGGCACCGGCGGCGGCAGCGGCGAGGGCGTCAGCGGGTGAGGTCCGGCGTGCGCGGCGGCGCGGGCACGCCGGACCTGCCGGTCAGCCGCCGTTCGGAGCGCGGTGCGGGGGCTGCTGGGGCGCCGGGCGGGGCGGCAGGGGCGGTACGGCGCGCACGGCGGGTTCGCCGGTGCGCACCGTCAGCGGTTCCCCGTGGTGGCACACGCTCAGCGGCGGCCCGTCCAGCAGGGTGTACGCCGTCTTCTCCGCGCTGATCTCCACCCGCAGCCTGCGGCCGCGGAACTGCAGGCTGAAGGCGAGCCGGCTCAGCCGCTCCGGCAGCCGGGGGGCGAACAGCAGTCCGTCGCCGTGGTGCCGCATCCCGCCGAAGCCCGCCACCAGCGCCATCCAGGTGCCGGCCAGCGAGGCGATGTGCAGCCCGTCGCGGGTGTTGTGCTCCAGGTCCGCCAGGTCCATCAGCGCGGCCTCGGCCGCGTAGTCGAAGGCCAGCCCCAGGTGTCCCGCCTGGGCGGCGATCACCGCCTGCACGCACGCCGACAGGGAGGAGTCGCGGACGGTCAGCGGCTCGTAGTAGGCGAAGTTGCGCACGATGTGCTCGTCGTCGAAGTACGCGCCGCACGTGTACATCGCCAGCACCAGGTCCGCCTGCTTCACCACCTGTTTGCGGTACAGGTCGAAGTAGGGGAAGTGCATCAGCAGCGGGTACTGCTCGGGACGGGTGCCGGCGAAGTCCCAGCGCTGGTAGCGGGTGAACCCGGCGTGCTGCTCGTGCACCCCCAGCTCGGCGTTGTACGGCACGTACATGGCCTCGGCGGCGTCCCGCCAGGCGGCGCTCTCCTCGTCGTCGACGCCGAGCCGGTCCGCCTGCCCGGGGTGGCGTTCGACGGCGTCGGCCGCCGCGAGCAGGTTCGCCCGGGCCATCAGGTTGGTGTACGTGTTGTCGTCGGCGACCGCGCTGTACTCGTCGGGGCCGGTGACACCGTCGACGTGGAAGGCGCCGTGGTGGTCGTGGTGGCCGAGCGAGCGCCACAGCCGGGCCGTCTCCACCAGCAGCTCCACCCCGGTGTCCCGCTCGAAGTCGGTGTCCCCGGTGGCGGCGACGTAGCGGACGACCGCGTCCGCTATCCCGGCGTTCACGTGGAAGGCGGCGGTGCCGGCCGGCCAGTACGCGGAGCCCTCCGAGCCCTCGATGGTCCGCCAGGGGAACGCGGCCCCGTCGAGACCCAGCTGGGCGGCCCGCTCCCGGGCGGTGTCCAGGGTGTTGTACCGCCAGCGCAGCGCCTCGGCGACGGCCTGCGGCGCGGTGTGGGTGAGCACGGGCAGCACGAACATCTCGGTGTCCCAGAAGGCGTGCCCGTCGTACCCGGAGCCGGTCAGGCCCTTGGCCGGGATCGCCCGCTGCTCGGCGCGGGCGCCGGCCTGGAAGACGTGGAAGAGGGCGAAGCGGACGGCCTGCTGGATCTCCTCGTCGCCGTCCACCTCGACGTCGGCCCGGGCCCAGAAGTCGTCCAGGGCGGTGCGCTGCGCGTCGACCAGGCCCTGCCAGCCGTCGTGCGCGGCGGCCGCGAGCGCGGCGTCGACCTGGTCGGCCATCGCGGGCAGCGAACGGGCCCCGGACCAGCCGTGGGCGACGAGCTTCTCCACCCGCAGCCGCTCCCCCGGCTCCAGCACGGAGGTCACGGTCAGCCGGGCCACGTCGATGCCGCTCTCGCTGTGGTGCGTGGTGCGCTCGGGCCCGTCGACGCGGTGGTCGGCGGCGACCGCCACCCGCAGACCGCTGCGCCGGGTGCGGTGCACCAGCCGCAGCCGCCGGCCGGAGGCGAAGCCGTCCTCCTGCTCCAGCGGCGAGTGCAGCGCCATCGCGGCGCGCGGATCGCCGTTCGCCTGCGGCAGCGTCTCGTTGGAGACCAGCTCCGACTGGATCACCACCCGGGTGCGGCTGTCGACGGCCTCCACCTCGTACGCGACGGCGGCCACCGCCCGCTGGGTGAGCGACACCAGCCGGGTGGAGCGCACCCGCACGGTGGAACCGGCCGGGGAGGTCCACTCGCAGGTCCGCTCCAGCACCCCGCGCCGCAGGTCCAGGACGCGCTCGTGGGAGACGAGCCGGCCGTAGCGCAGGTCGAACGGCTCGTCGTCGACGAGCAGTCTGATGACCTTGCCGTTGGTGACGTTGATGACGGTCTGGCCGGCCTCGGGGTAGCCGTAGCCGGCCTCCGCGTACGGCAGCGGATGCACCTCGTGCACGCCGTTGAGGTAGCTGCCGGGCAGGCCGTGCGGTTCGCCCTCGTCGAGGTTGCCGCGCCAGCCGACGTGCCCGTTGGACAGGGCGAACACGGACTCGCTCTGCGCCAGCACGTCGAGGTCGAGGGTGGTCTCACGGACCGTCCACGGCTCGACGGTGTACGCCCGCTGGGTGATCACTCCTTGCCTCCGAGTTCGGCCAGGTCCTTGACGACGACGTCGGCGCCGTGCGCGTGGAGGGCGTCGGCCTGCCCGACCCGGTCGACGCCGACGACGTACCCGAAGCCGCCGGAGCGGCCGGCGTCCATGCCGGCCAGGGCGTCCTCGAACACGGCCGCCCGCGCCGCCTCCACGCCCAGGTCGCGGGCGGCGGCGAGGAAGGTGTCGGGGCGCGGCTTGCCCGGCAGGCCCCGCTCGGCCGCGACCACCCCGTCGATGCGGACGTCGAAGAACCGTTCGGCGTCCACCGCGCGCAGCACGTCCTGGCAGTTGGCGCTGGAGGAGACGATCGCGGTGCGCAGGCCCTGCGCGCGGACCGCCTCCAGATAGCGCAGGGTGCCCTCGTAGGCCTCGACGCCACCGGTGCGGATCTTCTCCAGCAGCAGCTCGTTCTTGCGGTTGCCGAGGCCGTGCACGGTCCGGGCGTCGGGCGGATCGTCGGGGGTGCCCTCGGGCAGGTGGATGCCGCGCGAGTCGAGGAACGCGCGGACCCCGTCGGCACGGGGGCGTCCGTCGACGTACTCGTCGTAGTCGGCGGCCGTGTCGAACGGCCGGGCGGCGTCCGGGTCCAGGCCGTCCTGCTCGCGCAGGAAGGCGTCGAACGCCTCCTTCCAGGCGGCCGCGTGCACGACGGCCGTCTTGGTGACCACTCCGTCGAGGTCGAAGAGACAGGCCTGGATGGTGTCGGGCAGACCGAGCTGAGTCATACCCAGCAGCGTTCCCCGTCGGAACGCTTCCAGTGGGTGGCGCACGCCACATCCGGGGCGCGTCGTGTGCGCCGGGTGGCGCACCGGGGCGGGTGGCACACTCGGCGGGTGCGCCCGACCTACGACGACCTGCTCGGCCGCGCCCGGCGGCTCACCGCCGGCGGCCGCCGCGCCCTGCTCGGCATCGTCGGCGGTCCGGGCGCGGGCAAGACCACCCTCGCCGAGCGCCTGGTGCGCGACCTGAACGGCACCGGCGCGCCGTGGGTGGCGCACGTGCCGATGGACGGCTTCCACCTGGCCGACGCCGAACTGGACCGGCTGGGCCGCCGGGACCGCAAGGGCGCCCCGGACACCTTCGACGCGGCCGGGTACGCCGCGCTGCTGCGGCGGCTGCGCGAGACTCCCGGCACGGAGGGCCCCGACGGCACGGGCGGCGCGGGCGGCCCGGACCCGGACCTCGGCGAGGTGGTGTACGCGCCCGGTTTCGAGCGGGTGCTGGAACAGCCGATCGCGGGGGCGATCCCGGTGCCGCCGTCCGCCCGGCTGGTGGTGACCGAGGGCAACTACCTGCTGCTGGAGCAGGGCGCGTGGGCGCGGGTGCGGCCGTGCCTGGACGAGGTCTGGTTCTGCGAGACGGACGAGGCCGAACGCGTGCGGCGGCTGGTGGCCCGGCACGAGGAGTTCGGCAAGGACCACGACGCGGCCGTGGCCTGGGTCCTCGGTACCGACCAGCGCAACGCCGACCTGGTCGCCGCCACCCGGGAGCGGGCCGACCTGGCGGTGCCGCCCGGCATCTGAGCGCGCCCGGCCGGGCGGGGCGCACCGCAGGTGAACCCCGCGGGGCCGCGGGCCGTACCGGTGTACACGGCGGAGGGACCGCCGGTCGGACTCGTGTCGGGGCGGACGATGGCAGGCGCACAGGATTCGGTCCTCGCACCCGGGACGCCCGGCGGCGCCCCGTCACCGGGCGCGGGCCCGCTCCGGCCCCGGCCGGGCGCCTCGCCGGGCACCCGGCCGGGTGCCTGGCTGCGCCGCCGCAGGTGGCCGGTGCCGCTGCTGGTGGTGCTGCTGCTCGGCCAGATGGCCGCGGTGATGGTGGTGACGGCCCGCCAGCAGACACCCACCATCGACGAGCCCGTGTACGTCGTCACCGCCGCCGACTACCTGCGCGAGCACCGGCTGCACTACAACCTCGAACACCCGCCGCTCGGCAAGCTCGTCGTCATGGCCGGGGTCACGGCGGCCCGCCCGCACTACGACCCGTCGTTCACCGGCACCCAGGGCGAGGCCGGGCGGCACCTGCTGTACGAGTCCGGCAACGACCCCTGGCGGCTGATGCTCTGGGCCCGGCTCCCGGTCGTCGCGCTGACCCTGCTGTTCGGGCTGGTGGTCTTCGCCTTCGCCCGGGACGTCACCGGCCCGGCCGGCGCGGTCACCGCGCTCGCCCTGTACGCCTTCAGCCCCGACGTCGTCGCGCACGGCTCGCTGGCCACGCTCGACGTGCCGGCGGCCGGTTTCGTGCTGACGGCCGTCTGGCTGCTGTGGCGGGCGCGCCGGCGGCCCCGGGCGTACCTGCCGGCGGCCGGGGCGGCGCTCGGCGCGGCCGTGGCCACGAAGATGAGCACGCTCCCGGCGGTACCGGTGCTGTTGGCACTGGCGGTGGCCGCCGTGCTGCACGCGCGCGGCCCCGGCGGGTCCGGCGCGGCCGGCCGGTGGCGCCGGCTGCTGCCCGGGCTGGCGGGTGCGGCCGTGGTGGCGCTGGTGGCGGTGGCCGTCGTCTGGGCGTGCTACCTCGCCGTCGACCCGCGGCTGCGGTTCCTGCCGGCCGACCCGGTGCCCGCCGTGCACGGGCTGCGCGGGCGGCTGACCGGGCTGCTGCCGCTGCCCCGCGCCTACCGGGACGGGATGCGGGTGCAGTTCGGCCTGGAGGGCCGCCCGTGGCAGGGCTACCTCTTCGGCCGCCTCTACACCGGTTCGCTCTGGTACTACCTGCCGGCGGCCCTGCTGGTGAAGACCCCGCTGGGGCTGCTCGCGCTGGGCGCGGCCGGCGCCGTCACGGTGACGGCGGTGCGCCGGCTGCGGCCCGCGGCGCCGTATCTGCTGCTGCCGCCCGGTGTGCTGCTGGCGGCGGCGATGACCGGGTCGCGGGACTTCGGGACCCGGTACGCGGTGTTCGTGCCGATGTTCCTGGCGGTGACGGCGGCCTGCGTGCCCGCGCCGGGCCGGCGGTGGCGCGGCTGGGCGGCGGGGGCGCTGGTGCTGTGGGTGGCGGCCGGTTCGCTGCGCACGTACCCGTACTACCTGCCCTACGCCAACGAGGCGTTCGGCGGGCCGGCCGCGACCCATCTGCGGCTGCACGACTCCAACGTCGACTGGGGCCAGGACCTGGGCCGCCTCGCCGACCGCCTCTCCACGCGGTACCGGGGCGAGCGGGTCTGGCTGGTGTACAAGGGCAGCGGCGTGCCGTCGTACTACGGCATCCACGCCCGCGATCCGCGCACCGTGCCGCCCGCCGAGGTGCACGGGCTGCTCGTGGTGTCGGACTCGGCGGCGGCCAAGGCCCGGGGCGCGCTGGCCGAGCTGATCGGCGGCAGCCGGGTGATCGACGAGGTCGGTCATTCGATCACCGTGTACCGGCGCTGAGAGCGGGTCCCCGCACCGGCGCCGGGGCCGCACAAGCCGCTGGTCACCACGGGCGGTGAGCTATGTTGAGTCCTCGTGGGAGACAAAGGAGAAGGACCGGTGCCCTCGCCGCAGCAGGCCCGTGCACAGGCGTCCGCGATCACCTCGGGAAAGACCGTGCCGCGGGCCGAGGCCGCACCCACCTCCCAGCTGCGCGAGCTGTTCGACGGGCCCCGGCTGTCCCCGGGGCAGCGGCGCATCGCCCAGTACCTGATCGAGCACATCACCGAGGCCGCGTTCCTGTCGATCACCGACCTCGCCGACCGCGTCGGCGTCAGCCAGCCGTCGGTGACCCGGTTCGCCGCCGCGGTCGGCTTCAGCGGCTACCCGGCGCTGCGCGAGAAGCTCCAGTCGATCGCGCTGCGCACCCTGGCGGGCGGCCCCGACGAGGTCGACCGCAGCAACGAACTGCAGGCGGCGGTCGACGCCGAGATCCAGAACCTGGAGAACCTGCGCCGCGACTTCGCCGATCCCGACCGGGTGATCCGGGTCGGCCGCGCGCTCTCCCGGTCTGCCCCGCTGACCGTCCTGGGCCTCAGGATCTCGGTGTCGCTCGCCGAGTACTTCGCCTACGCGGCCCGGCGCATCCACCCCGACGTGCGGCTGGTGACCCGGGGCGGCAGCGTGGCCTACGACGCGCTGCTACAGTCCCGCGAGGCCGGCGGTACCTGGGTGCTGGCGTTCGGCATGCCCCGGCACTCGCAGGAGACGCTGACCGCGATCCGGGTCGCCCGCGGCGAGGGGCTGCGCGTCGCCCTGGTCACGGACCTCGCGCTGGGCCCGCTGCCCGACGAGGCCGACGTCGTCTTCACCACCGGCACCGGCTCCCGGCTGGTCTTCGACACCTACGCCGCGCCCGGGCTGCTCGCCGCCGCGCTGCTGCAGGCCATGACCGACGCGGACCCCGAGCGGACCCAGGCGCGCCTGGAGAAGTACGAACAGGTCGCCGACCAGCACCAGTTCTTCATGCGGGACTGACCCGGCGGGCATCCGGCGCGCATCCGTCGCGCACCCGGCCCGCAGGACGGCGGCTGCCGTGCGGACAGGATCATTCAGCGTGCGCAGCGCATGAATGTTTTCATACGTCTTGCAAACCGGTCGGCATATATAAATACTGCTCACGGATCGCACCCGACCCACTCCGGGCACGTTCCGCACCCGCGGGCCCCACGGCTCGCACCCGCCCCGAGAAAGCCGACGGTCCGCCATGCGCACGCACGCCCCTTCGCCGCGCCGGCGCCCGACGGCCGGGGCCCCCGCACGGACGCCACCGGCCGCCGTCTCCTACCCGCGTCGGCGCCAGGGGTGTCCGCTCGGGCGTCGCCCGCGCGACGCCGCCCACGGCGGCCCCGGTCATCCCCTGGGCCGGGGCCGCCACAGACCCGTCGGACCCACCCCCCACGACGCCGCAGAACCGGAAGCGATGATCATGACCCTGACGACCACGCGCATCGGACCGGACTGGCCCTGCCAGGTCAAGACGCCCGGCACCTTCGACTGGGAGCGGTCGGCCGCCAGGTGGCTGCGCGACCTCGTACCGGCCCGCTACGCCAGCTACCCGGCGCTGATGCGCCACCCCGTGCTGCTCGCCCGGCACGCGCAGATCCAGGTCCAGCACGAAATACGGGTGGCCCGCACCGCCCTGCAGACCGCGCGGGCCGAACTGCCCGTCCTCGGCCTGCCCGAATCGGTCATCGAACACACGATCAAGCTGTACGCGGCCGAGGTGCTCCAGCTCCAGCACATCGCCCGCAGTGTCCGCGCCGTCACCGAAGCGCTGGCCGGCCGCGGCACCGGCCGCTGAGCTTGCGGGCACCGGCCGCCGGCGCTCGCGCGCCCGCACCGGCACGCCCCCGGACAGCCGCGGACGGACCCCGCAGACGAGTGATCGGACCGGCCCGGATGTGCGATGCTCGACGCGTGACGAGCGAGCCCGCGCCCCCGATGGACACCGGTGGCGGCGCCGACCTGGCGGCGTTGGCCAAGGTGGTCGCCAGGCAGCGCGCGGAGCTGGACCGGCTGCGGGACCTGGCGGCGACCTCGGCCGTGCTGGAGCGCGCCAAGGGCGCGCTGATGGCCACGACGGGCTGCTCCCCCGAAGCCGCGTACGAGGAACTCCAGGAACGCGCGGCCACCGGCGACCGTACGCTGCTGGAGGAGTGCTGGCTGACCCTGGGCGCCCTGGCCCCGGCGGCGGCCCGCGGCGCCGCCGCCCCGTCCGCGCGGCCGGCGGCAGGGGCCTCCTGGGACACCCCGCCCGCCGGCAGCGGCGACCTCGCCGGGGTGCTGGGCAGCCTCGGCACGGCCCTGGTCCGCGTCGGCTCGCCGCAGGAGCTGGCGGGCTGCCTGCTCGACCACCTGGAGCCGCGGCTGGGCGCCGACGCGGTGCTGCTCTACCGGCTGCTGCCGCAGGGCGGCCTGGAACTGATCGGCCACGCCGGGGTCGACGCCGACCTGGCCGTGCGGTGGCGCCACATCCCGCCGCTGAGCGGCGTGGCCGCGCTGGAGGCCCTGGAGGCCCGGGAACCACGCTGGCTGGAGGACCTCCCCACGGACCGCGCGAAGTTCCTGCTGATCGGCGACCCGCCCGAGCGCTGGGCTTCGCGTGCCTGGCTGCCCGTGCCGGCCGGGGACACCACCAGCGTGGCCCTCGGCGTGCTGCGCCGCCGCGGCGGGCCCTTCACACCGCGCGAACGGGAGCAGCTGCGCGCCACCGCGCGCCTGTGCGCCGGCCGGCTGCGCGCCTTCGACGCGCCGGTGGAACACCCCCTCGCGGACGCCGCCCACACGGTCCAGGGCGTGCTCGACGCCCTCCCCGGCGCCGCGCTCCTGCTGACACCGCTGCGTTCGGCCACGGGCGAGGTGGAGGACTACCGCATCGACGCCGCCACCCCGCAGGCCGTCGACATCTTCGGCCGCACCGGACGCGACATGGTCGGCACGCACGTCCTGGAGAGCTACCCCTCGGTCGCGGGCGAGCGCCTGTGGCACGGCTACCTCCGGGCACTGCACACCGGCGAGCCGTTCGTGGGCGATCCGTTCGCCTACCAGGACGTCATCGACGGGGTGCCCGTCACCGCCACCTACTCCGTGCGGGCGGCGCCGCTCGCCGGCGGCCTGCTGGTGAGCTGGCTGCGCCACGACCCCACGGACCGCCAGGAGCAGCGCCTGTCCGACGTCCAGCGCCTGGGCAACCTCGGCTGGGCCAACTGGAACCTCGTCACCCAGCAGATCAGCTGGTCCTCCCAGGCCTACCGGGTGCTCGGTCGCGACCCGGCGCGCGGGCCGGTCCGCCTGGAGCGGCTGCCGGACCTGGTGGCCGCCGAGGACGCGGGCACCCTGGCCCACGCCATCGCCGAACTCGTCCGCGACGCCCACCAGTTCGACGTGCCGTTCCGTATCGCCACCCCACAGGGCGCACGGCACCTGCGGATGGTCGCCGAGGCGGTCACGGACACCGGCGGCACCCCCGTCGAGGTGCACGGCTTCGTCCAGGACCTCACCGCGCAGCGCAGCGCGGAACTGGCGCTGATGGAGAGCGAACGGGCGGTGCTCCTCCAGCACGGCGTCCTCCAGGCCGAGCGGGCGGTGGCCGCCCGGCTCCAGCACGCGCTGCTGCCGCTGCCCCGCAAGCCCGTGCAGCTGGCCGGGCTGCGGGTCGAGGTCGCCTATCTGCCCGCCCAGGCGGAGATCCACGTGGGCGGCGACTGGTTCAGCGCGATCGAACTGCCCGACGAGTCCGCGCTGTTCGTCGTGGGCGACGTCGCCGGGCACGGCATCGGCGCCGTCGCCACCATGGCGCAGCTCCGCTTCACCGCCAAGGGCATGGTGAGCACGGGTTCCTCCCTGACCGGTGCCCTCACGCGGCTGAACTCCCTGCTGCTGCAGTCCAGGGACAGCCGGACCACCGCCACCCTCGTCCTCGCCCGCTACGAGCCGCGGGGCCGCCGGCTGGCCTGGGCCCAGGCGGGCCACCCGCCCCCGCTGCTGCTGCGCGACGGCCGGGTCCGCTATCTGGAGCGCCCCTGCGGCATGCTGCTCGGCGCCAGCGCGACGCCCGTGTACGGCGCGGCCGAGTGCCGCCTGGAACCCGGCGACCGGCTGCTGTTCTACACCGACGGTCTGGTCGAGCGTCCGGGAGAGGGCATCGACGCCGGCTTCACGCGCCTCGCGGAGGCCGTGCTCAGCCACGGCGGCGACGCCGGCTTCCTCGACTCGCTGCTCTCCGCCCTGCTGACGGACGAACTGCGCGACGACGTCTGCGTGCTGGACATCAGGGTGCCGCCGGAGAACGGGTAGACGACCGCGCGGGGACCGGCTCCCGCAGGAACCGGTTCAGGGACGCCGTCATCGCGGTCACGAAGGCGTCCCGGGCCGCCTGCGGCAGCGCGTCCAGCGACAGGTAGGGGTTGAGGTCCTCCAGCTCCACCAGGAGCAGGCCGCCGTCCGGAGCCCGGCAGGCGTCGACCCGCTGGATGCCGTGCGCCAGGCCGTTCCAGTCGATGAAGCGCCGGGCGAACTCCAGATCCCCGGCGGTCGGGGTGTAGGGCTCCAGGTGCCAGCGCCGGCCGGGGTCGGGTGCGTACAGGGCGTACTGGAAGTCGCGGTCGACGAAGCAGAAGGACACCTCGTAGGCGAAGTCGACGCACGGCTGGACCAGCACGCTGCCGTCGGCCAGCTCCCGGGCCTCCTCCTCGCTGACGACGCGCAGGCCGAGGGAGTCCGCGCCGCGCTTGGGCTTGACCACGTACCGCTCGGCCCGCGGCAGGCGGCGCACGTCCTGCGGGCGGTCCGCGGTCGGGATGACGGGGAAGCCCGCCGCGTGCAGGTCGAGCAGGTACTGCTTGCCCGCCATGTCCGCCTTGCCGGTGAGCGGGTTGTACACGGGAACGCCGCCGCGCAGGGCGCGGGCGCGGAAGTCGTCGTAGGCCCGCTGGTAGCCGAGGACGGGCCCGCTGTTGCGGACGACCACCGCGTCGCAACCGTCCATCAGGGCCGCCGCGTCCAGCGGGTGGCACAGGGCCAGGTCGAAGTGGGCGCGCAGCCGGGAGGTGAGGTGTATGTCCTCGTCGCAGTAGCGGCGCCCGCGGGCCTGGTACGCCAGGTCGGTGACGTACAGGAGGCGGGGGCGGGCGGCGGGCATGCGGGCTCCTCGTGGGTCGGGGCGGCCGGGGCGGACGGGCGCCCTCAGCAGCGCCGAAAGGGTACTTCGCGCCCTCGGCAGCCCACGTCCCGGCCCGGCCGTCCGGCGACCGGGCCCGCCCCGGGGGGTGCGCAGCCGTGCGGTACGCCCCGCAGAGCACCGAGTTCCCTCGACGGGCCATCGGAGTGCACTGAGTGTCATCCGGCCGGTTCGGGTGTTACGTTCCCGTCCATGAGTTCCAGCAGCGCGGCGGCGGCCGCGAAGCCGCCCATGCGGGACGCCCTGGTCGCGGCGGCCTTCCAGCTCTTCCTGGAACGCGGCTACGAGGAGACCACGGTGGACGACATCGTGTCCCTGGCCGGGGTCGGGCGGCGCTCGTTCTTCCGGTACTTCCCCTCCAAGGAGGACGTGGTCTTCCCCGACCACGAACGCTGCCTGGCCGACATGACCGCCTTCCTCGCCGCGAGCGGCGAGCGGCACGAACCGGTGCGGCGGGTCTGCGACGCGGCCCGGCTGGTGCTGCGGATGTACGCGGAGAACCCCACGTTCTCCGTGCAGCGCTACCGGCTCACCAGGAAGGTGCCGGGGCTCAGGGCCTATGAGCTGTCGGTGGTGTGGCGCTACGAGCGGGCGCTCGCCGCGTATCTGCGCGAGCGCTTCGCCGGGCGGCCCGACGGCACACTGCGCGCGGACGTGATCGCGGCCGCCGTCGTCGCGGCGCACAACAACGCGCTGCGCTCCTGGCTGCGTTCCGACGGCCGGGGGGACGCCGGCGCCGCGGTGGACCACGCACTGGGCTGGGTGCAGTCCGCCTTCGCCCACGACGGCGCGCCCGCCGCCACGCGCCCCCTCCCCGCGCACCCCGTTCCCCCGCCCCCCGGCCGGGCGGAGGCGGACGAGGTGGTCGTGCTGGTCGCCCGGCGCGGGACGCCGCTGTGGCGGATGCTCCAGGAGATCGAGTCGACGCTGGACGACGGCCTGAAATAGGGGTACGCGGTACCTTTACCGCTGGCACTGAGTGCCATACTCTGTCGGCGTGCACGGTGGCACGGGAACCGGGCACAGGCGTGCGCGGCTCGCGCCGGGCACACGGGATTCCGGCCGAGCGCAGGGAGTTGACAGCGTGTACCACCACTCAGCAAGCGCCGCTCAGACAGGGGCCGGCTCCGCGGCGGGTGTCCTCGACCCCGTTCCGGCCGACACCGGGGACGCCCTCCTCTTCCAGCGCTGCACCTGGTGCGGCACCGCGATGTACCAGCGGCTGCTGTGTCCGGTGTGCCAGGGCAGCGACCTGCGCACGGAGCGCAGCGAGGGCACCGGGACGGTCCGCCACGCCACCGTGGTGCACCGCAACTCCCCCGCGGCGCGCAACGTGTCGCTGGTCGAGCTGGCGGAGGGGTTCGTCGTGCGGGGCCGGGTCATGGGTCCGGCGATGGGCATCCACAGCGGGGACCGCGTCCAGCTGTCCACGGCCAAGGACCCGGTGCGCGGCGAGCCGGTCTTCCAGCTGCTGGACGAGCCGTACCGCGCCTGGAGCTGACCCCGGCACCGGCTCGCCGGCGCGGCCGCCGCCGCCGAACCGCGCGGGTCTCACAGGCAACCCACAGTCCGCTCCGTCCGTCCTCCGGGGCGCGAGGCGCTCCCGGGACCACCAGGGCGCCCGCGCCCGGTGTTCGAGGAGGAGAGACAGTGGTCCGTGCCCGGCAGATCTGGGTCGCCGCCGCCGCGTTGCTCGCGGTGGCCGGGGGATCCTCGCAAGCGGCGCTCGCACAGCCCCAACCCCCGCCCGCGGTCGAGCCGTCGGCGTCCCCGGCGGCGTCAGCGGCGGCCCTGACGGGGAAGCTGCCGCCGGGCTGGGCGATCGGCGGCTCCCGGTCGGCGCCGCAGCTGCTGTGGCACGTGGACCGCCGGATGCCCATGGGTGACGCGCGGGTGGAGTTCCGGGCCGGCGGACGGCTGCTCGGGATACCCGCGCCCGCGCCGGACGGGCACACCTTCCGGCTTCCGCTGCCCGGCGGGCCCTCCGCGAGCGTGAAGAGTCTCGAAGTCTGGTCCGGCGGACGGCGCCTGGACACCGGCGGCCACACCGGCGGCACCAACACGCCGGCGCCGGACGCGGTCCGGCCGCCCGCTCCCCTGCCCGCGGGCTCGGTGGACCCGGGCAAGCCCGGCCGCTACCGCACGACCAGCGGCGAGTACACGCTCAAGTCGGTGCGCCTGCCCGGCTTCTCCGAGCCGGTGGAGATGCGCGGGGTGGTGGTCGCCCCGGCCGGCGCCCCCGGCGCCCGCCCGCTCGCCCTGTTCCTGCACGGACGGCACTCCACCTGCTACACCCCCGGCTCCGGCCCGCACGGCGACACGAGCGGCGCCTGGCCCTGCCCGCCGGGCACCGAGCCGGTGCCGAGCCACCGCGGCTATCTGCGCGACCAGAAACTGCTCGCCTCGCAGGGCTATGTGACGGTGTCGGTGTCGGCCAACGGCATCAACGGCCAGGACTGGGCCGCCGAGGACGGCGGCGCACAGGCCCGCTCGTCGCTGGTGCGGCTGCACCTGGCCCGGTGGGCCGACTGGGCCGCACACCCCGGCACGGCGCCCCCGGCCGTACGCGCCGCGCCGCGCGCCGACCTGTCCCGGGTGCTGCTGATCGGGCACTCGCGCGGCGGCGAGGGCGTCAGCCGGGCATCGCTGGACAGCCTCTACCCGCCGCCCGCCGACCAGGACGGCTACCGCGGCCCGGTGCGCTGGCACATCCGCGGCACCGTGCTGATCGGCCCCACCGTCTTCGGGCAGAACCCGGTGCCGGACGTGCCGTCGGTGTCGGTGCTGCCGGGCTGCGACGGTGACGTGTCCGACCTCCAGGGCGAGGTGTACGTCGACGGCACCCGGGGCGTCAGCAGCGGGCGCGCGCTGCACAGCGCGGTCTACGTCATCGGCGCCAACCACAACTTCTTCAACACCGAGTGGACCCCGGGGCGGTCCGCGGCACCGGCGGAGGACGACTTCTGGGACGAGCCGGGGGCGCACGACCCGGTCTGCGCCCAGCACGCCGCGACCCGGCTGACCGCGACCCAGCAGCACCGGGCCGGTGCGACGTACATCGCCGCCGCGGCCCGGCTGTTCGTCGCCGGGGACGACCGGGTGCGTCCCCTGCTGGACGGTTCGGGACGGCGGGCGCCGTCGGCGGACCCGGCGCGGGTGCTCAGCCACGCGGTCGGCGCCGGCCGCGGCGGCGGGTTCCTGCCGGACGGCACGGTGTCCGTGACGGGCGGCCGGCTGTGCTCGGCGGTGGACCCCGGCCCGGGCGCGGCCTGCCTGGGCCCGCGCGTCAAGGGCGCCTCGCCGCACTTCGCGATGTGGGAGACCGACCGGGAGACCGGGCGGCGCGCGGTCGCGCTGCGCTGGCGGGCGGCCGGGTCCGCGGCGCGGGTGCGGCCGGCCGCGCCGGTGTCGCTGGCCGGTGCCCGGGCCCTGGCGCTGCGGGTGATCGTGCCGCCGAACTCGGCGGGCACGCGCCTGGACGTGTCCGTCGCCGACGCCTCCGGCCGCGGCGCTGTCCTCGGCACGGTCCGCGTCGACGGGCTGCCGGGCAGTGCGCGCACCGCGTCGTACTGGGCGCGCGAGGTCCGGGTGCCGCTGACGGCGGCCACGCGCGCGGGAGTCGACCTGCGCCGCGTCGAGTCCCTGACGCTGACGCCGCGTTCGGCGTCCGGGCGAGCCTGGCTCATGGACGCCTGGGGCTGGCGCCCGGGGACGCCGGCGGTGCGGGCGGAGCGACTGCCACGCGTCGACGTCGGCCGCGCGACGGTGAACGAGGGCGACTCGGGTGTGCGCACCTACCAGGTGCCTGTCCGGGTGTCCGGGCACGGCAGCGGACAGGTGCGGGTGTACGTCGTCGACCCGGCCACCGGGCGGGCCGGGAACCGGCTGGTGACGGTGCGGCCCGGCGGCGGCATCGACGTGCCGGTCGAGGTGCGGGGCAACACCCGCTACGGCGGTGACGTGGCGCACGACGTGCTGGTGAAGGCGGTGCACGGCGCCGTCGTCGGCTCCTACCGGGGCGGGGTCACCGCGCGCGAGGACGACCCCAGGCCCACGGTGACCGTCACCCCGGTGGCCGGCCGGGTCACCGAGGGCGAGTCGCTGGCGTGGCGGCTGTCCCTGTCGGAGCCCGCCGACGTGGATCTGGGCATGCTGTTCGCCGCCGCCGCGCCGGTGACCGGCCCGGAGCTGTCCACGAAGGACGTGCCGGCCGACTGGCTGCGGGAGGCCGCCGGTGTCCCGCCGGACCCGGAGCGGGCGCTGTCCGCCCTGGAGGGCTGTTACGTGTGGGTGGACCTGCCCGCCGGGCGGACCAGCGCCGACGTCACCCTGCCCACCGTCCGCGACCGCACCGCGGAACCCGCGGAGTCGGTGCGCCTGCGGCAGCTCGACGAGAACACCGGTGAACCCCGCCCGGGCGGCCCCGAGCTGACCGGCACGGTGCTGGACCGGTCGTAGGGCCAGGGCCTGTGGGGCACGGTCGGCTCAGGGGCCCAGGGTGACCCGGACGCCGACCGTGCCGTCGAGGCCGCGCCGCAGCCGGCTGCCGAGCAGGGTGAGGCGGCCGGCCAGGCCGTACTTGCGGGCGATGAGGGCGCGGTAGCGGGCGGTGGTGGCCGCGTCGGCGATCTCGGCGGTGGCCGGGAGCTGGTCGCCGGTCGGATGGCCGCGCACGTCACAGGGCCCGGCGAGGACGTCGGCGCGGCGCCTGATCCGCTTCACCTTCCCGGAGCCGGCGGCGGTCCAGACGCCGAGGCCGTCTCCGTCGCGGACCACCCATACCGGGGTGGCGACCGGGCGGCCGTCCTTGCGGAAACTCGTGAGCAGCAGGTACTTGCCCGCTGCGAGCCGGTCCAGCGGTGAGTCGTCCATACCCGGCAGTCTAGGAGGCCGCCCGCCCCGGCGCGGAGGGTGAGGGCGAACCGCCCTGCCCGGCCCGCTGTTCGGGCGCCCGGGCATCCGCTCCCGCGGCCGGCCGGGCAGCGGGTGCCCGGTCAGCCGAGCGCCGCCGCCATCCGCCCCACGGCCTCCCGCAGCACCTGCGGCGACGTCGCCAGGTTCAGCCGGACATGGCCCGCGCCGCCGGTGCCGAAGGGGAGGCCGGAGTTGAGGGCGACCCGGCCGCGGTCCAGGAAGACCTGGGCGGGATCGTCGCCGAGGCCTGCCGGGCGGCAGTCGAGCCAGGCGAGGTAGGTCGCCTCGGCGGGGCGGTACCGGATCGCGGGCAACCGCTCGGCCAGCAGCTCGGCGAACAGCCGCCGGTTGCGGTCGAGACCGGTCAGCAGGGCGTCCAGCCAGCCGGTCCCGTCCCGCAGGGCGGCGGTGTGGGCGATGACGCCGACGTGGCTCACCCCGTCGGCGACCTCGCCGGGCAGCCGGGCCAGGTCGGCGGCGGCCCCGGGACCGGCGACGGCGAGCGCGGCCTTGAGACCGGCCAGGTGCCAGCCCTTGGACGCCGACATCAGCGACAGCCCGCGCTCGGCACCCGGCACGCTCAGGTACGGCACGAAGCGGGCGTCCGGGGCGACGACCAGCGGGGCGTGGATCTCGTCGGCGACGACCCGGACGCCGTACCGCTCGGCGAGGGCGGCGACGGCGGCGAGTTCGGCGGCCGTGTGCACCGTGCCGGTGGGGTTGTGCGGGCTGCACAGCAGGAACGCGGCGCGGCCGCCGCCCGTGGTGACGGTGCGGAAGGTGTCCTCGAGGACGTCGAGGTCGAGCCGCAGATCCGGCCCGAGCGGGGCCTCGGCCACCCGGCGGTCCAGGTGCTCGATGAACGGGTAGTACGGCGGGTACACCGGCGGGGTGACGACCACCGGGTCGCCCGGCCCGGTGACCAGCCTGAGCATCTCGACCACGCCGAGCATCACGTCGGGGACGAGCGCGGTGCGCTCCACGGCGACGCCGTCCCACTGCCAGCGCTTCTGCGCGAAGCCGGCCAGCGCCTCGGCGTACGCGGTGCCGGCGGGGTATCCGGTGTCGCCGAGGGCCAGGGCGTCCGTGACCGCGCGGACGACCGGAGCGGCGAGCGGGACGTCCATCTCGGCCACCCACAGCGGCAGTACGTCCGCGGGATGGGCGCGCCACTTCTCGCTGGTGCGCCGGCGCAGCTGGTCGAGGGTGAGAACGCGCAGCGGGTCGGGTTCGTCCGGGGTGCTGTGCGGGATGCTGGTCATGAGGCTCACGATAGAGGGCCGCCCGCGGTCACGGAACGAGGCCGGCGGTGCACGGGCGGCGACCGGCGCGGGCCGTTGCCGGCGGGGCGGGGAAATCCCCGGACGGGCCGCGCGGACCGACCGGGGCGTCTAGATTGCCTGGTGACCCTGTATCTCGCCTCAGGTTTCCAGGAGCTGACGACGTGACGGACAACCCGGCGGCCACGAACGACGTGGCCGCGTCGCTGCGCGCGCGCATCAACACCAGCCAGCCGCACACGGCCCGGATCTGGAACTACTGGCTGGGCGGCAAGGACAACTACGAGGTCGACCGCGCGGCCGGTGACCAGATCCGTACGCTGCACCCCGGTATCGGGGAGTACGCGCGGGCCGACCGGCTGTTCCTCGGCCGGGCGATACGGCACCTGGTGCGGGACGTCGGCATCCGTCAGTTCCTGGACATCGGCACCGGGCTGCCCACCGCCGACAACACGCACGAGGTCGCCCAGCGGTACGCGCCGGACGCGCGAATCGTGTACGTCGACAACGACCCGCTGGTCCTGGCGCACGCGCGCGCCCTGCTGACCAGTACGCCCGAGGGCCGCACCGACTACCTCGACGAGGACCTGCGCAACGTCGACAGCATCCTCGAACACGCCGGTAAGACCCTGGACTTCAGCCGTCCGGTGGCGCTGGTGCTGCTCGGCGTGGTCATCTTCATCGGTGACCGGGAGGACCCGTACGGGCTGGTGCGGCAGTTGACGGACCGGCTGCCCTCCGGCAGTCACCTGGTGCTGTCGCACACCATCACCAGCCCGTCGATGCCGGACGTGGACGAGGCGGTCAAGTTCTGGAACGAGCACGGCACTCCGAAGCTGACCCAGCGCCGGCCCGAGGACGTCGCCCGCTTCTTCGACGGGCTGCACCTGCTGGAGCCGGGTGTGGTGTCCTGCTCGCGCTGGCGCCCGGAGCACGACAACGGGGCGGAGCCGGAGGAGGTCGCCATGTTCGGCGGGGTGGCGCGCAAGGACTGACCTGCCAGGACCCGGCGGGAGACCGGGGGGAGACCGGCGGGCTGAACGCCGTCGCGTCCGGCGCCGTATCAAGGGCAGGGCGCTCGACGACCGGAGGGCCCCGCGGTGCTGACACCGCGCGTTCGGGTTCGGGAGCCAGGCATGAGGCACGTACGACGACGGGTCGTCCGGCGGGTGACACGGCTGGCGGCGGTCGGCGGACTTCTGCTGGGCGGCGCCATGATCACGCAGGCGGCCATGGCGAGCGAGACGACCCAGGGCTCCGCCGCGCCCCCCGGCCCGGCCCGTACGGCCGCCGCGCCCGCGGACACCGGCGGCACGCTGGTGGCGCGGCTGGGCACCTCCCGTACGGCGGGCAGCTGGACGGACGGTGACGGGCGCCCGGTGGTGGCGGTGACCGACCCGCGGGCCGCGGCCGAGGTGCGGCGGGCCGGGGCCGAGGCCAAGGTCGTGCGGCACAGCATGGACGAACTCCGGTCGGCCACGGCGACGTTGCGAGCGGCGCCCCGGGTGGCCGGTACGGCGTGGGCGGTGGACTACCGCTCGAACCAGGTGGTCGTGCAGGCCGACAGCAGCGTCTCGGACGGCGACTGGTCGCGGATGAGCCGGGTCGCCTCGGGCATCGGCGGTTTCGTGCGCATGGAGCGCGCCCGGGGCACGTTCACCACGCGGCTGAACGGGGCCCAGCCGATCCTGTCGACCGGCGGCCGCTGCTCGGCGGGGTTCAACGTCACCGACGGGCAGCGGGACTTCATCCTCACCGCCGGGCACTGCGGCCCCGCCGGCTCCGTCTGGTTCGCCGACGCCGGGGGCGGCCGGCAGCTGGGCACCACGGTCAGCACCACGTTCCCCGGCAGCGACTTCTCGCTCGTGGGGTACGCGTCCGGCGAGGCCGGTGACGGGGCCGACGTGGTCGCCGTCGGCGGCGGCAAGGGGGTGCGCATCACCGGGGTGGGCGACGCCTCGGTGGGGCAGCGGGTGTTCCGCAGCGGCAGCACGAGCGGGCTGCGCGACGGCCGGGTGACGGCGCTGGACGCGACGGTGAACTACCCGGAGGGCACGGTCACCGGTCTCGTCCAGACCACCGTGTGCGCGGAACCCGGCGACAGCGGCGGCCCGTTGTTCTCCGAGGGGATCGCGCTGGGCGTGACCTCGGGCGGCAGCGGCGACTGCACCGTCGGCGGGACGACGTTCTTCCAGCCGGTGACCAAGGCCCTGTCGGCGCTGGGCGTGCGGTTGATCGTGTCGGCGCGGGACTCGGGCGGCGGGCAGGGCGGTTCGCCCTCTCCGGTGCCATCGGCGTCGGCGGCGCAGGGCGCACCGGCCCCGGGCGCGGCCTCCCCGGGCTCGGCGGCCCCGGTGACCGGCGTCTCCACCGGTACGACCCTGCTGGCCCGCCTCACCGACACGCGCACGGTCGGCCCGGGCCTGCTGGTCATCGCGGGCAGCCTGATCGCCCTGGTCGCGACCCGGTACATCCGGGCGGAGCAGGACCGCAAGGCGTACCAGCGCTACTACTCGGCGACCTGGAACTGAGCAGGCGGACGCGGCCCGGGACCGCGCGGACAGCACGGTCGGGGGCCGGGGAGGACGTGCGGGACCCCGGGCCGGGGAGGAAACGAGAAGGGCATCCGTGCGTGCGCGGATGCCCGGGGCGGTGCGGCGCGGTGCCGGCGGGCGGTCAGGCCGCCCGGCGCTCCCGCGGGGCCGCGGCGGCCCACTCCATCACGAGCCGCTGGTACTCCGCGCGCTGCTCGGTGGTCAGTGTCCCGCCCGACCGGCGCCACAGGGCCCGGATCTCCTCGTTGACCTCCGCGGCCGATCGCTCGGTAACGGCTTCAACAGTGGTGGACATGCTGTGAAGCATATGCCGGGCGACGTGAAGGCGCTGTGAGTAATCACCCTCGATACGGACAGAACGGACCGTGTTGCTCATCACGTCCGGTGTCAAGGGGCAGGCGGGACTTCACACCGATTCGTCATCCGGCACCGGGCGCCGGCGGGCGGGACGGCGGCTCAGGTGCCCGGCTTGCGGCCGTACACGAAGACGTCGTCGCCGTTCTTCAGCAGCGACCAGTACTTCTTGGCGGTCGTCGTGGTCATGTTGACGCAGCCGTGCGAGCCCGGCGGGTTCCACATGCTGAGGTTGACCGAGTGGAAGGCCTGGCCGCCGTCGAAGAACTGGCTGTAGGGCATCGGCACGTTGTAGAGGTTGGAGACGTGGTCGATGTCCCGCCAGTAGATCTTCTTCAGCCCGGTGCGGGTCTCGTAGCCGTCACGTCCGGTGCGCACCGGTACGGGACCGTAGACCAGCTTGTCGCCGTCCTGGACCCAGCTGAGCTGGAGGGTGAGGTTCACACAGGCGATGCGGCCCTTGTTCACCGGACACTTGCCGTCCTTGTTCGGCTTGGTGCCCACGGCCTTCTGCTTGTTCATGAGGTCCATCACACCCCACGTGACGGGGCCCGCGTAGCCGATGTTCGGCGTGATGCCGTGCTTGTTCTGGAAGGCCCGGATGGCCGTGCAGTCGGCGGCGGACTGCTTGCCGTCGACCGGGCGGCCGAGGAACTTCTCCACCTGCTTCTGGTACGGCCCCGCCTGTGTGGTGCAGCTCGCCGCCTGGGCCGGCGCCGCGGTCAGGGCGAGTGTGAGCGGCGCCACCAGTCCGGTGATGCCGAGTGCGACGGCTCCGCGTCTGCGTATGTCCCCCATGTCAGGCCCTTTCCTCGGTCCCTGGTGCCTACCCCGCCGCGACGGCCGCGATGCCGGGTTCTCGTAGTACTGGACCGGCGGGCGGGGGCGGTGGTTGTAGGGACGGCCGGGCTGTGACGAAACGGTTAAGTTCCGCCTGCCGTGGGGTCGGCCACGCCGCAGCCGAACGCCCCGGCTGCGCGGCCGGGGTGTGCGGTGGGGAGCCGGGGCCGGGGTGGGCGGCCGGGAGGTGGGACCGGGCGGCTCAGTGCCCGCGGTCGATCCACTCCTGGAGGTGGGGTGCCTCGGCGCCGATGGTCGTCCGGTCGCCGTGCCCGGTGAGGACCTCGGTCTCCGGCGGGAGGGTGAGGAGGCGGTCGCGGATGGAGGTGATGATGGCCGGGAAGTGCGAGTAGGACCGGCCGGTGGCGCCCGGGCCACCCTGGAAGAGGGTGTCGCCGGTGAACACGGTGGCCAGCCCCGGGTCGTACAGGCAGACGGCGCCGGGCGCGTGGCCGGGGGTGTGCAGCACCCGCAGGTCGGCGCCGGCGGCCTCGATGACCTGCCCGTCGGCCAGATGGGCGTCGGGGTCGCGGTCCGGGTGGGTCAGCTTCCACAGCGGCAGGTCGTCGGGGTGCAGCCAGATGGTGGCGCCGGTCAGGTCCGCGAGGGCGGGCGCGGCGTCGATGTGGTCGTTGTGGGCGTGCGTGCAGACGATGGCGGTCAGGCGCCGGTCGCCGACGGCGCGGGCGATCGCCTCGGCGTCGTGGGCCGCGTCGATGACGATCGCCTCGTGGTCGTCGCCGACGATCCACACGTTGTTGTCGACGTCCCAGGTGCCGCCGTCGAGGGTGAAGTGCCCCGAGGTGACGAGGCCTTCGATGCGGGCGGCCATCACAGCACCACCACCGAGCGCAGCACGTCGCCCTGGTGCATCCGCTCGAACGCCTGCTCCACCTGGTCGAGTTCGATCGTCTCGGTGACGAACGCGTCCAGCGGCAGCCGGCCCTGCAGGTGCAGGTCGATCAGCATGGGGAAGTCCCGGCTGGGCAGGCAGTCGCCGTACCAGGAGGACTTGAGGGCGCCGCCGCGTCCGAAGACGTCGAGCAGCGGAAGTTCCAGCGTCATCTCCGGCGTGGGCACGCCGACCAGGACGACGGTGCCGGCCAGGTCGCGGGCGTAGAAGGCCTGCTTGTACGTCTCCGGGCGGCCCACCGCCTCGATGACGACGTCGGCGCCGAAGCCGCCGGTCAGCTCGCGGACGGCTTCGACGGCGTCCCGGTCGGCGGAGTTGACGGTGTGGGTGGCCCCCAGGGTGCGGGCCGTGTCGAGTTTGCGGTCGTCGATGTCCACGGCGATGATCCGGGCCGCGCCCGCCAGGCGCGCCCCGGCGACGGCCGCGCCCCCGACGCCGCCGCAGCCGATGACCGCGACACTGTCACCGCGGCCGACGCCGCCGGTGTTGATCGCGGCGCCGATGCCGGCCATCACGCCGCAGCCCAGCAGCCCGGCCACCGCCGGGGAGACCGACGGGTCGACCTTGGTGCACTGTCCGGCCGCGACCAGGGTCTTCTCGGCGAACGCGCCGATACCGAGGGCCGGGGAGAGTTCCTGCCCCGTCGAGGCGAGGGTCATCCTCCGGGCGGCGTTGTGGGTGTCGAAGCAGTACCAGGGGCGGCCGCGCAGACAGGCCCGGCAGTGTCCGCACACGGCACGCCAGTTGAGGACGACGAAGTCACCGGGCGCGACGTCCGTGACGCCCTCGCCGACCGACTCCACGACTCCGGCGGCCTCGTGGCCGAGCAGGAAGGGGAACTCGTCGCTGATTCCGCCCTGCTTGTAGTGCAGGTCGGTGTGGCAGACACCGCAGGCCTGGACGCGTACGACGGCTTCACCCGGCCCCGGGTCCGGGACCACGATCGTCTCGATCCGCACGGCCTCGTCCTTGCCCGGTGCGATCACGCCGCGTACTTCCTGCGCCATGCGCCGGCTCCTCTCCGTCGATTCCGCTGACGTTCCGCAGCCTACGCGCGACTGATCGGTAACGGCACGGAGCGCGACCGGGGCGCGGTCCCCGCACCGCCGGACCGGTGCCGGGCCGGTGCCGCGCCCCGGGGACGCGGCCGGGTCCGCCCGGGGCGCGGGCGGTTCCCGGCCGGGTCACCGGCGGCGCTACTGCGCGCTGGGCAGCAGTCCGGTGACCGGTGCGGCGAGGTCGGTGACCTGGTGCAGCTCGCCGAGCCGGGTCAGTTCGTTGAGCTGGTTGATGCGGTTCAGCGCCCCCATCTGCTCGCTGACCCGGGGGATCTGGTCCTGGTGCGCGGCGGGGATGTCGCTGACGGCCAGCGAGTCGAGCGTGCTGAGCGGGCTGATCAGCCCGGTGCCCGGAGCGCCGGCGTCGGCCGCGTTCGCCAGGGGGGCGGCCAGGGCGGTGACCCCGGCGGCGAGGCCGAGGGCGGCGACGATACGTCGTGTTGGGATCATGCCTCCAGCAACGCTTCCCGGGCCCGGCCGGACACGGCCACCGGGTGCCGCTCACCCGTGAGGCTGAGCGCGCCGCCGCGCTTGCCTGGCCCGCCGGGGCGGAGGACGCTCGAAGGAGAGGCCCGCGCGGCCCACCTCCCCTGCGGGCCGCGGGCCTGAAGGAGGTCACCATGGGCACCGCGACCGGTTCCGCCTTCGACACCGAGACACTGCGCCGGGGCATCGAGGGCGACGGCACACCCACTCTGCTGTCGCTGTACACGGACGACGCGGAGATCCGTATCGTCGACCGCAACTCCCAGCCCAGCAGCCCCAAGGTGCTGCACGGCCGGGACGAGATCGGCGAGATGCTGGACGACGTCTACAGCCGGGACATGACGCACAAGCTCGAGCAGTGCATCGTGCAGGGCGACCACGCCGCCTTCAGCGAGTCCTGCCGGTACCCGGACGGCATCCGGGTGTTCGCCGAGTCGATGATCACGCTGCGCGACGGCAGGATCTGCGAGCAGATCATGCTCCAGGCGTGGGACGAGTGACGGCGGCCGTCCAGCACCCGGCACGGCACAGCGCAGCAGAGAGCGGAGTACGGCACCGAGCACACCCCGGCGAACCCGCATCCACGGGCGGCGCGGGAGGTCACTCCTCCCCCGCCGCCCAGCCCTGCGGCCGGAGCATGCCCATCAGCAGCCGGACCAGTTCGGCCACCACCTCGTCGAGCGTGGCGTCGACCCAGCCGGAACTCCAGTCGTGCAGGAGGCCGTTGACGCTGCCGATGAACGCCGTGGCGGCGAGGCGGTAGTCGCGTGGGGCCGCCTCCCCGCGGGCGACGGCGGCGTCCGCCTCGGCGCGGATGAGGTCGACCCAGCGCGCCCGGCGGGCCAGCCGCTGCTCCTCCATGCGGGCGCTGACGCCGATGATCTCCACGAAGGTGATGCGGATGCGGCGCGGGTCGGAGGTGACGGCGCGGGCGTAGGCGCCGAAGAGCACGGTGACCCGCTCGGCCAGCGGCAGCCGCGCCGCCTGACCGGCGACGTCCAGCACCGCCCGCTCGGCCCAGGCGTTCACCTCCAGGTGCAGCGCGGCCAGTACGTCCTCCAGGGTGCGGAACTCCTCGTAGAACTGGCGCGTGGACAGGCCGGCGGCCTGGCTGAGCGCGGCGACGGTCGTCTGGCGGAAGCCGGGGCTGCCGCCGAACAGCCGCAGGGCCGCGTCCAGGAAGCGGCGGCGCCGCTCGGCCTGCCGTTCCGCGGCGGACCTGCCGCCGTACCGGCCCGTCGGCGCCTTCAGCCTGCCTGCCACGCCCTCTCCCTCCGTCATCGGGACGATGGCCCAATCGTGTCGTGCACACGTCTTGTCGAGAAGGCGTCCCGTTCCTTACTTTTCAGTAAGTTGACTGTGAATCCACACGTGTTCAGACCTGCACGTGTTCAGACCTGCACGTGTCTCAGACCTGCACGTGTTCGGACCTGCTCGGACCTGACCTGTTCAGACCTCTCAGAGGAGAGAGCAGCCATGCCTGCCATCAGCACCAGGCACCTCCGTGCCGCGGCCGGGGCCGCGGCCGCGGCACTCGCCCTGACCGTCGGCGCCACCGCCACCGCCACCCCCGCCTCCGCCGCGCCCGGCACCGCCGCCGGCCTGCGCGAGGTGCTCTTCGTCGGCAACAACTGGGACGGCACGGCCGACGTGATCACCTCCTCCGGCGACTTCGCGAAGGTCGGCCGGATCGACGTCGTCCCGGACAAGGCCGAGCGGATGGCGGAGATCAACGCCGATCCGATCCGGTGGATCTACTTCCAGGCGATCCGCAACGGCGTCGGCGAGGGCCACGACCAGTTCGCGGACGACATGTACTCCACGCCGGACGGGAAGTCCGTGGTGGTCTCCCGGCCGAGCTTCGCCGACGTCGTCTCCATCGACCTGGCGACCGGCAAGGTCAACTGGCGCTTCCGGGTCAGCGGTTACCGCGCCGACCACATGGCCGTCTCCCCCGACGGCACCCGGGTGGCGGTGTCCGCCTCCACCGCGAACACCGTGCACGTGCTGGACATCGGCACCGGGAAGCAGCTGGGCTCGTTCGCCACCGGGGACAAGCCGCACGAGAACGTCTTCACCAAGGACGGCAAGTACATCTGGAACATGTCCATCGGGGACGTCAACACCTCGCTCGACAGCCCCGGCTGGGACTGGACGAAGGGCGACCGGCACATCACGGTCGTGGACGCGACGACCTACCAGCAGGTCAAGGTCATCGACATGCGTCAGCGGCTGGACGCGATCGGCCTGAAGGACTTCTCCGACGCCGTGCGGCCCGCCGTCTTCTCCCCCGACCAGTCCACGCTGTACTTCCAGGTGTCGTTCTTCAACGGCTTCCTGGAGTACGACGTCGCCGCCGACCGGATCACCCGGGTGAAGACGCTGCCGAAGAACCCGGCGACCAGCGAGGACCGCACCACCTGGGTCAACGACTCGCGGCACCACGGCATCTCGATGAGCCCCGACGGGAGCGCGCTGTGCGTGGCGGGCACCATGGACGACTACGCGACCGTGGTCGACCGCGCCACCCTCCAGGAGGGCCCGCTGATCGCCGCGTCCAAGCCCTACTGGGCCACGGTCAGCGGCGACGGCAAGGACTGCGTCATCTCCGAGAGCGGCGCCGACCAGGTCACCGCGATCGACTTCGCGACGGGCCGGAAGGTGACCTCGGTCCCGGTCGGCGACCATCCGCAGCGCGTCCGGCTGGGCCACGTCCAGGCCGGCTGGACGGGACCCTCGGCCGGCTGACCCGGGCCGGCGGGCCGGCGGACCACCGGCCTCCGGGGTGCGCGGCGCCCCGGAGGCCCGGACGGTCGCCCGGGCGCGCTGCCGCTCACCGCCGGGGCAGGCGGTGCAGCGTGACCTCGCTGAGGGCGCCGTCGGCGGCGGTGGCGGTCAGGTAGGTGCAGTGCGGCTGGCGGCGCCGGTCGGTCGGGGAGCCGGGGTTGAGCAGCCGCAGGCCGCCGGGCGCGGTGGTGTCCCAGGGGATGTGGCTGTGCCCGAAGACCAGGACGTCGAGGCCGGGGAACCGGGCCGCGCAGCGGGCCTCGCGGCCCTGGGCGGCGCCGGTCTCGTGCACGACGCCGAAGCGCAGTCCGGCCAGGTCGGCGTAGGCCACCTCGGGGAGCCGGGCGCGCACATCCGGGCCGTCGTTGTTGCCGTACACGGCGACCAGCCGGCGGCTGCGGCTCTCCAGCAGGTCGAGCGTGGCGGCGTCCACCCAGTCACCGGCGTGGATCACCACGTCGGCGTGCGGTAGTTCGGCGAGCAGCTGGTCCGGCAGCCGCTTGGCACGCTTGGGCAGGTGCGTGTCGGACATCAGGAGCAGGCGCACCCGGCCAGCGTAGACCGGACCGGGCGGGCCGGCGCGGCGCACCGGCCGGGGACACCGCTCGCCACGGCACTCCGGCACGGCTCAGGAGGACAGGCGGCGCAGTCCGCGTACCGCCGCGGTGAGCGCCAGTCCGGCGCCGAGCGCGGTGGCGGCGGGGTGCCGGACCAGCGTCTCCTGCCAGGAACGGGCGTGCGCGGTGTCGTCGAAGACCCCGTGGGCGCCGTGGTCGTCGCCGGGGTGGCGGTCGAGCGGGGCGAAGAGGTTGCTCTCGCCGCTCGGCGGGCGGCCGGCGGTCTGCTGGGAGTCGAACCCGGTGCGGGCGAGGTAGCGGTCGAGCAGGGCGGGGGCGAGGCGGTTGGCCCAGAGCGTGGCGACGGTCGTGCCGCCGACGTAGTACTGCTTGCGGCGCGGGTGGTCGGCGGCGTACGCGACGCCCCGCGCGGCGACCTCGGGCTGGTAGATCGGGGGCACCGGCATGGGGTGCCGGGGCAGCCGGGAGCGCACCCAGCCGAACTGGGGGGTGTTGACCGCCGGCATCTGCGCGACGGTGACGTGCACGTTGCTGCCGCGGTGCAGCAGCTCCACGCGCAGGGAGGAGGTGAAGCCGCTGATGGCGTGCTTGGCGCCGCAGTACGCCGACTGCAGCGGGATCGACCGCTCCGCCAGCGCGGAGCCCACCTGCACGATCGTGCCCGCGTCGCGCGGCAGCATCCGCCTCAGCGCGGCCCGGGTGCCGTTGACGTAGCCGAGGTAGGTGACGTGGGTGACGCGCTCGTACTCCTCGGGGGTGATCTCGTCGAAGGGCGCGAAGACGGTGGAGAAGGCGCAGTTGATCCAGACGTCGATGGCGCCGAACTCCTTCTCGGCGGCCTCCGCGGCGGCCTCGGCCTGGTCCGGGTCGGCCATGTCCGCGACGTGCACCAGCGGGCGGCCGCCGAGGGCCGCGACCTCGTCGGCCGCCGCCTCCAGGCCGCCCCGGCCGCGGGCCACGAGCACCACCCGGGCGCCGCGCCGGGCGTAGAGGCGGGCGGTGGCACGGCCGATGCCGGCGCTGGCACCGGTGATGACGACGGTGGCGGACATCTGGGGTTCCCCTTCGGTACGGAGCGGACGGACCTCACGGAAGCGGACGGGTACCCCCGCGACCGCCTGTGCAACGCCCCCACGCGACAGTTGAACAGGGTGACTGAACAGAGTGAGCTGAACAGCGCAGACTGAACAGGTTGAACTGGACAGTCTGGGCTGACGATGTCTAGGGTGGGGGCATGGACGAGCACATCTCCGACTCCGCGGCACGGGCCGCACGCGATCTGCGCGTGGTCTACAGCCGGCTGCGGCGCCGTATCCGCGAGGTCGCCCGCCAGGACGACGCGGGCACCCTCAGCCCGTCCCAGGAGTCGGCGCTCACCCTGGTCGGCAAGCACGGCGCCGCCACCGCGAGCGCCCTGGCCGCCGCCGAAGGGGTCCGGCCGCAGTCCATGGCCACCACCCTGGCCGCCCTCGACCAGCACGGCCTGATCCGCCGCACGCCCGACCCCGCCGACGGCCGCCGCCAGCTGGTCACCCTCACCGAGGCGGGCCAGGCCCGCGTCGAGGGCAACCGGCAGGCCCGCGAGGAATGGCTGGCCCGCGCCTTCCAGGACCGGTACACCGCACAGGAGCGGCAGACGGTGCTCACGGCGCTGGAGCTGCTGGAGCGGCTGTCGCGCCCGTGACACCCCGGCGCGCCGGCCCACCGGCGCCGCGCCGCCCGGGCCGGTGCCCGCTCGTCCGTCCCGTGTTCGCTTCCGGCGCGCACTCCCGCCGCCCGCCCGGCCGGCCCACCCCTCGAAAGGCCTGATCCACCCATGTCCCTGAGCACCCTCGACGCCCGCACCGCCCTCGTCGCGATCGACCTCCAGCACGGCATCGTGGGCATGCCCACCCAGCCGTACGCCGCCGCTGACGTGGTGGCCCGCACGGCGGAACTCGCCGACGCCTTCCGGGCCCGCGACCTCCCCGTGGTCCTGGTCCGCGTCTCCTTCGCCGCCGACTGGGCCGACGCGGTGCCCGGCCGCACCGAGCGCCAGGCGCGGGGACTGTCCTTCCCGGAGGGCTGGGACACGGTCGTCGGCGAACTGTCCGGCCACCCCGGCGACATCCGCGTCACCAAGCACAACTGGAGCGCCTTCCACGGCACGGACCTCGACGTCCAGCTGCGCCGGCGCGGCATCACCCAGGTCGTGCTGGCGGGCATCGCCACCAGCATCGGCGTCGAGTCGACGGCGCGCGACGCCTACGCCCACGGCTACCACGTCACCCTCGCCACCGACGCCATGGCCGACAGCGACCCCGAGGCGCACCGCGGCAGCGTCGAACGGATCTTCCCGCGGCTCGGCGAGTCGGGCACCACGGCCGAGATCCTCGAGCTGCTGGCCAAGACGCACGCCTGACCGGAGCGGCCGGAGCGGCCGTTCCCGGCCCCCTCCACCCCGGTCCCCGAGGCCGCGGAACGTTGACCCGACGTCCGCCGGCCCCCGGGGCCGGGTTAGCATTCCGCCACACGCGCACTTCTGCCACCGCGAGCAACGGGTGGCGAGGCAAGGGGGATTGGAGCCGGATGCCGGTCAAGGTCAGCGTCGTCGTCCCCGTCTACAACCCCGGTCCGTACATCGAGGACTGCGTCGCCTCGCTGCTGCGGCAGTCGCTGCCCCCGGGGGAGTTCGAGGTCGTCTTCGTCGACGACGGCTCCACCGACGCGACCCCGGCCCGGCTGGACGCGCTGGCCGCCGAGCACCCGCACATCCGGGTCCTGCACCAGGAGAACTCCGGCTGGTCGGGCAGGCCGCGCAACGTCGGGATCGAGGCGTCCCGGGGCGAGTTCGTGATGTTCGTCGACAACGACGACTACCTCGGCGACGAGGCGCTGGAGCGGATGTACGAGTACGGCGTCGCCCACAAGGCCGACGTGGTGGTCGGCAAGATGGCCGGCCGGGGCCGCACCGTGCCGGTGGAGCTGTTCCGCCGCAACCACCCCTACGCCACCGTCGACAACGCCCCGCTGATCGACAGCCTCACCCCGCACAAGATGCTCCGCCGGTCCTTCCTGGACCGCACCGGACTGCGCTTCCCCGAGGGCCGGCGGCGCCTGGAGGACCACGTCTTCGTCACCGAGGCGTACCTGCGCGCGGACAACGTCTCGGTGCTGAGCGACTACGTCTGCTACTACCACGTCCGCCGCGACGACGCCGGCAACGCGGGCTTCCAGCGCTTCGACCCGGTCGGCTACTTCGCCAACCTGCGCGAGGCCCTGGACGTCGTGGAGACGTACACGGAACCGGGCCCCCGCCGCGACCGGCTGCTGCGCCGCTGGCTGCGGGTGGAGATCGTGGACCGGATGAGCGGCCGCCGGCTGCTGGCCAAGCCGGACGACTACCGGCGCGCGCTGTTCCGCGAGATGCACGACGTCGTCGTGGAGCGCTTCGGGCCCGGCGTCGCCCCGGGCCTGCGGCCCGCCCAGCGGATCGTCGCCGCCCTGATCAGGGCCGACCGGTACGACGACCTGGTGGCCTTCGCCGAGCGGGAGGCCGCCGTCCGGCCCAAGGCGGCCCCGGCCGGCGTCCGGTGGCGCGAGGGCCGCCTGCGGGTGGAGTTCAGCGCCGAATACCACACCGGGGACGGCCCGCTCACCGTCGCGCCCGGCACCCCCCGCCCCCCGGCCGACGGCGCGCCCCGGGACATCGAGGAGGCGGTGGCCTGGCTCGCCGGGGCCGCCGACGACGCCTTCGACAGCGCGAGCGTCGACCTGGTGCTGCGCGACCGGGCCAGCTCCGCGTCCTTCTTCCAGCCGGTCGACGTCACCCGCGAGCGCGTCCCGGCCGGCGACGGCCGCGTCCGCCTGGTGCTGCGGGCCACCGCCGCCGTCGACCCCGCCACCGCGGCGGGCGGCGCCCCGCTGCACGACGGGCTGTGGGACGCCTACGCCCGGGTCGGCCTCGGCCCCTGGACCAAGGAGTGCCGGCTGGGCCCGGCCCCCGCCCACCAGCGCCCCCGGCCGCCCGCCGGTGCCCTCGCCGGGCGCGTGGTGCTGCCGTACTGGACGAAGGGCTACGCCAACTTCTCGCTGGACGTGGACCGCGCGACCCGGTCCCTGGGCCTGGCCGGGCTCACCCCCGCGGACGCTGCGGTCTCCGGCGACGAGCAACTGACCCTGGCCGTACCGCTGTACGTCGCCGACCGCACCGACGTCCTGGTGCGGCTGACCGCCGGAGCGGGGCGGACGGTGCGGCAGGCGGCCACGCTCACCCCCGCCGACGACACCGGCGCGCTGCTCAGGGCGACGCTGCCGCTGCGGCGGATGCGGGGTGCCGCCTGGCGGGTGGAGGTGTGTCTCGCCCCGGACGCCGCGCAGCCGCGCTTCGTCGGGGTGCCGCTGGTGGTGGGCGTGAGCCGTACCGGGCGGGTCCGGGTGGCCCGGAGCGTGCCCGCCGGGCCGGCGCGGCGCCTGGTGCGCCTGGCGCGCCGGGTGCTCGCCGCCGCCCTGGGCAGGGCGGGCGCCAGGGCCACCGCACCGGACACGACACGGAAGGCATGACGGCATGCGGCAGCTGGACATGGCGGACGCCTGGGTCCTGGAGCCCACGGTGTTCCCGGACGACCGGGGCAGCTTCCACGAGTGGTACCGGGGCGCGGAGTTCCGCGCCGCCACCGGGTACGACCTCACCCTCGCCCAGGCCAACTGCTCGGTGTCCCGGCGGGGCGTGCTGCGCGGCGTGCACTTCGCCGACGTGCCGCCGGGTCAGGCCAAGTACGTGACGTGCGTGCGCGGGGCCGTGCTGGACGTGGTGGTGGACATCCGGGTCGGCTCCCCCACCTTCGGCCGCTGGGAGGCCGTGCGCCTCGACGAGGGCACGCCCCGGGCGGTGTTCCTCGCCGAGGGCCTCGGGCACGCCTTCATGGCGCTCACCGACGACGCGACGGTGGTGTACCTGTGCTCGGCCGGGTACGCGCCGGGGCGCGAGCACGGGGTGCACCCGCTCGACCCCGCCCTGGGCATCGCCTGGCCGGAGGGTGTCGAGCCGGTGCTGTCGGAGAAGGACGCCGCGGCGCCCTCGCTGGCGGAGGCGGAGCGGTCCGGGCTGCTGCCCAGCTACGCGGACTGCTCCGCCCACTACCGGCGGCTGCGCGCCGGCCGGTTCAGCTGACGCCGAGCTGTTCCACCGCCCGCCGCAGCGGCTCCCAGCCGCGGGCCCGCTTGGTGCCCCGGTTGCGGGCCGCCACCAGCGGCTTCCAGAAGCCCGCGCCGACCAGCGCCTCGGGCTTCACGGCCGTGGTGCGCGACAGGATCGACTCGGGCACCTTCTGCGGGTCGGGGACCTCGAACTCCGCGACGATGTCGTCGTAGGCGTCCTTGAGCACGGTGTTGTCCGGGTCGGCGCCGAAGACCACCAGCTGGCCGGTGGGCGCGGTGTCGACCAGGACCGTGCGCAGGTCGGGCCGGTAGCGGTTGAGGATCTCCACCAGCTTGTAGACGTCTCCGGTCCAGGCGTTGGTGTGCCGGTCGCGGGCCGCCTCGTCCACGTTGCGCGGCAGCATGTCGTCGAAGACGATGACGCTGGCCCAGTCCGCGTGCTTCTCGATGTTGATGAAGTCACGCAGCGCGTACTCGAACAGGTGCATGCCGTCGATGAACGCCAGGTCCAGCGTGGTGCGCCTGAAGTACCCGAAGGGGCTGCGGTTGCGCGCCAGGTTGCGCAGGGGGTGGCGGCCGCCCCTGAGGTGCGCCAGCGGGTTGTCCCGGGCGAAGAAGTCGTCGCTGGTCGCCTTCGCCAGGTGGACGTCGCAGCGGATCTCCGTGACCACCTTGAACGCCGGGTCGATCGCGATGCTGGGCACCCGGGACAGCGTCAGGCTGCGGCCGTCGTTGACGCCGATCTCCAGGTAGTTGCGGTTCGCGGTGACCTTGTGCAGTTCCCGCAGGAACTCGTGCCGTTTCACTGAGACATCTCCTTGCGGATGTGGGGCAGTGCTTCCTGCAGGGCGGAACGCCAGTCCCTGAGCGGGACCAGGCCCGCCGCACGCCACCGGGCGTGCCCGAGGGCGCTGTAGGCGGGGCGGGGCGCCGGGCGGGCGAAGGCCCGGCTGCCGGTGGGCCGCACCCGGTCCGGGTCGGCGCCGGCGAGCCGGAACACCTCCTTTGCCAGGTCGTACCAGCTGGCCTCGCCGGAACCGGTGGCGTGGAAGACGCCGTGCACGGCGGCGTCCCCGCACATCCCGGTGCCGAGGTCGGCGAGGCGGTCGGCGACGTCGGCGCTCCAGGTGGGCTGGCCGCGCTGGTCGTCGACGACGTCCACGGTGTCGCGGCGGGCCTCCAGTTCGAGCATCGTGCGCACGAAACTGCGGCCGTGGACGCCGTACAGCCAGGCGGTGCGCACGACGGCCGACGCGCCCGGGAGTTCGGCCAGCACCGCCCGTTCCCCGGCGAGCTTGGTGCGGCCGTAGGCGGTGCGCGGGGCCGGCGGGTGGTCCTCCGGGTAGGGCGTGGTGCGCGCCTCGCCGGAGAAGACGTAGTCGGTGGAGACGTGGATCAGGCGGGCGCCGCGTGCCGCGCAGGCGCGCGCCAGCAGCCGCGGGCCGTCGCCGTTGACGCGCAGCGCCCGCTCCTCGTCGCTCTCGGCGTCGTCGACGGCCGTGTACGCCGCGCAGTTGACGACCAGGTCCGGCCGGTGCTCGTCCAGCGCCCCGGCGACGGCGCCCGGTTCGGTGATGTCGAGGGCGGCCCGGTCCAGGGCGGTGACGTGCGCGCCGCGCCGCAGCAGCGCGTCGGCCGTGTCGCGGCCCAGCATGCCGCCGGCGCCGGTGACCAGCCACCTCATCGGGACTCCCGGCGCTTCAGCGGCTCCCACCAGTCGCGGTGGTCGCGGTACCAGGCGACCGTCTCGGCGAGCCCGGTGGTGAAGTCCCGTCGGGGGCGGTAGCCCAGTTCGTCGCGGGCCTTGCTCCAGTCGACGCAGTAGCGCAGGTCGTGGCCCTTGCGGTCGGTGACGTACTCCACCCGGTCCCAGTCCGCGCCGCAGGCCTGGAGCAGCAGGCCCGTCAGCTCGCGGTTGCTCAGCTCGGTGCCGCCGCCGATGTTGTAGACCTCGCCGGGGCGGCCGCCGGTGCGCACCAGCTCCACGCCCCGGCAGTGGTCGTCGACGTGCAGCCAGTCGCGGACGTTGCGGCCGTCGCCGTAGAGCGGGACCGTGCGGCCGTCGAGGAGGTTGCTGACGAACAGCGGGATGACCTTCTCCGGGAACTGGTGCGGGCCGTAGTTGTTGGAGCAGCGGGTGATCCGGACGTCCAGGCCGTGGGTGCGGTGGTAGGCGAGGGCGAGCAGGTCCGAGGAGGCCTTCGAGGCGGAGTACGGCGAGTTGGGCGCGAGCGGGTGGGTCTCGGGCCAGGCGCCGGACTCGATGGAGCCGTAGACCTCGTCGGTGGAGATGTGCACGAACGGGCCGACGCCGTGGCGCAGTGCGGCGTCCAGCAGGGTCTGGGTGCCGACGACGTTGGTCAGTACGAACTCGCCGGCCCCGTCGATGGAGCGGTCGACGTGCGACTCGGCGGCGAAGTGCACCACCTGGTCGGCCCGGGCCATCAGCTTGTCGACCAGGGCGGCGTCCAGGATGTCGCCGTGCACGAAGTCCAGCCGGGGGTGGCCGACGGGCAGGTTGGTGAGCGTGCCGGCGTAGGTGAGCTTGTCCAGCACGGTGATGCGGGGCGCGTCGGCCGCGTCGTCGGCCAGGAGCGAGCGGACGTAGGTGGAGCCGATGAATCCGGCGGCACCGGTGACGAGGAGGTTCATGAACGGATCTGCACCTTGCTGTGGTCTCCGAGGACGAGGCGGTGGGCACTGGGCACGCCGGGCGCCGGGGTGACCTCGGCGTGCCGGCCGATCAGCGAGGACTCGATCCGGCCCACGCCGGAGATGGAGGAGTCCCGCAGCACGATGGAGAACTCCAGTTCGCTGTCGGTGATCCGGCAGTTCTCGGCGACGGAGGTGAAGGGGCCGACGTAGGAGTCGCTGACGACCGTGCCGGCGCCGATGACGACCGGGCCGACGATCCTGGAGTTGGCGATCCGCGCGCCCTCCTCGACGACCACGCGGCCCACCGTCTCGGAGCGCTCGTCCACCGTGCCGTCGATGCGGCGCTCCACGCTCTCCAGCACCATCCGGTTGACCTCGAGCATGTCGTCGACGTTGCCGGTGTCCTTCCAGTAGCCCTGGATCACCGTGGAGCGCACGTCGGCGCCGGTGTCGATGAGGTGCTGGATGGCGTGGGTGATCTCCAGTTCGCCCCGCCAGGACGGCTTGACGGCGCGCACCGCCTCGTGGATGAGGGGGCTGAACAGGTAGACGCCGACCAGGGCGAGGTCGCTCCTGGGGTGCTCCGGCTTCTCCTCCAGGCCGATCACCTGCCCGTCCGCGTCGAGTTCGGCGACGCCGAAGGAGCGCGGGTCGGGGACGTGGGTGAGCAGGATCTGGGCGCCGGGGCGGGTGGCGCGGAAGGCGTCGACCAGCGAACTGATGCCGCCGACGACGAAGTTGTCGCCCAGGTACATCACGAAGTCGTCGTCGCCGAGGAAGTCCCGGGCGATCAGCACCGCGTGGGCGAGACCGAGCGGGCGGTCCTGGGGTATGTAGGTGACCTGGAGGCCGAACTTCGCCCCGTCGCCCACGGCTTCCTCGATCTCGGCCGCGGTGTCCCCGACGACGATCCCGACCTCGGTGATGCCTGCCTCGGCGAGCGACTCCAGCCCGTAGAACAGCACCGGTTTGTTGGCCACCGGGACGAGCTGTTTGGCCGAGGTGTGGGTGATCGGCCGCAGCCGGGTTCCGGCACCGCCGGAGAGGACCAGAGCCTTCATTCACCACACCCTAGCGGTGATCGTCCGCGTCGGTCCCCGGTTTGTACGACCGGTCCGCCGCGGCCCGCGCCCCGCGGGCGGCCGGGAGCGGCCGGCTCCCGGCCCGGCCCGGCCGGGGGGCGTCAGGTGCGGCCGCCGCCACCCCCGCCGAAGGAGCCGCTGGAGCCCGGCGACCAGCGCTCGCGGGTCTGGTCGTCGGCCCGCTTGGTGCCGGAGCCGCCGAGCTGGTGCGGGGTCAGCCGTTCGCCGCCGTCGGCGGCGCGGGGCACCTCGTCGGGTTCGCGGATCTCATGGCTCTCGCGCACCGGTCCGCCCGCCGGGGGCGTGGGCTGCTCGGCCGGTGTGGCATGGGTCTGCTCCCGCGCGCGTACCTTCAGGCCGAACCGGAACGCCCACACCAGTCCGGCCGTGATGGCGACGCCGATGACGACGATGACGATCGGTCCGGCGACCGATCCCGACGAGGCTTGGTACGTGGTGGTGTCCATGCGGGGCGGGTACCCCGCCGAGCGGCGGATACGACCCCCGCGTGCGGACACGCCCACCGGTGGACCGGGCCGGCCTGATCCGGACGACACACCTAGGTCTCCGGTTCGGCCGCCGCGCGTTCGACCTCCGCCTCCACCTCCGAGCGGGTCCGGCCGGTGTCCCGGGCGTACTCGCTGACCGCGGTCTGCACGTCCCGGGCCAGGTCGCGCCAGGCGCGCAGGGCGGTTTCGTAGGTGTCCGAGGGCGCGCCGGTGTGGCGCTGCTCGGCCGGGGGACCGTAGGCGTCCCGCAGTTCGAGGACCTGCGCGTGGGCCGCCTCGGCCGCGCGCTGCTTCGCCACGAGCTCTTCGAAGGTGTGTGACACGCCAAGGACCCTAGGCAGGATCGGCCGCCGAACGGCACAGACCTGCCGGATGCGGCGCCGACCGGTACCCGTGTGGCGGGTCCGGCCGGCGTCCGTGCGGCGGGCCGGGTGGCCGGGTTCAGTCGCCGAGCGTGATGTCGGCCCACACCTGCTTGCCGCCGCCGGCCGGCACGGTGCCCCAGGCCGTCGACACGGCCTCCACCAGCAGGACGCCGCGGCCGCCGGTGGCCTCCCAGCCGATGCTGGTCGGCTTGACCGGGCTGCGCGGCGAGGAGTCGAGGACGGAGACGCTCAGCTTGTGGTTGACCAGGCTCAGGTCGAGGCGGACCGGGCCTTCGGTGTGCACGAGGGCGTTGGTGACCAGTTCCGAGACGACGAGCAGCGCGGCGTCCATGGCCTCCGGCGGCACGCCCCAGGCGCGCAGGCTGCGCCGGGAGAAGCGGCGGGCGTGCCGGACCGCCTCGGGCACGCGCCACACCGTCCAGCTCTCCCGCAGCGGGCGTACCGCCATGCCGTCGTAGCGCATCAGCAGCAGGGCGATGTCGTCGCCGCGGTGGGCGCCGGCGAGCAGGGCGTCGGCGACCAGGCCGAGGTGGGCGGGGTCGGCGGCGGCGAGCTGCCCGGTGAACCGCTCGAGGCCTTCGTCGAGGTCGACCTGGGCGGACTCCACCAGCCCGTCCGTGGTGAGCGCGAGCACGGTGCCGGGGCGCAGCCGCAGCGGGGTCATCGGGAACTCGGCCTGCGGGAGCACGCCGAGCGGCGGCCCGCCCTCGTCGCCCAGGATCTCCGTGGTGCCGTCCGGGTGCCGCAGCACGGGCGGCACATGACCGGCGCGCACGCACCAGGCGGTGCCCTCCTCCATGTCGACGTCGACGTAGGCGCAGGTGGCGAAGAGGTCGGTCTCCATCTCCAGCAGCAGCCGGTTGGAGTGCGAGACCACCACGTCGGGCGGGTGGCCCTCGGCCGCGTACGCTCGCAGCGCGGTGCGCATCTGGCCCATCAGGGTGGCGGCGCCCGCGTTGTGCCCCTGGACGTCGCCGATGACCAGGGCGACATGGTTGTCGGGCAGCGGGATGACGTCGTACCAGTCGCCGCCGACCTCCAGGCCCGCGCTGGTCGGCAGGTAGCGGGCGACGGCGACCGCGCCGGCCAGCCGGGGCAGGCGGCGGGGCAGCAGGGTGCGCTGGAGCATGCCGACGAGTTCGTGTTCGGCGTCGAAGGCGTGGGCGCGCACCAGGGCCTGCCCGGCGAGGCCGGCGGAGGCGGTGAGCAGGGCGCGTTCGTCGGTGCCGAAGTCGTGCGGGCGGTCCCAGCCGATCAGGCACGCCCCGGCCATCCGGCCGCCGGCGGGCAGCGGCAGCACGGCGAGGCCACCCGGTCCGACGTCGGCGAGGGCGGGCTCCATGGGGGTGCCGGCCGGCCAGACGTGGGCGCGGCCCTCGCGCAGCGCGGCGGCGAGCGTGGGCATGGCCCGTACGGGCGCGTCGGGCCATTCGGTGCGCCACTCGGTGCGCCACAGCTCGGGCCAGGACTCGGGTTCGGGCGGGTCGAGGACGGTGACGACGAGGCGGTCGTGCTCCAGCTCGGCGAGGGCGATCCGGTCGGCCTTGAGCGGGCCCCGCAGCGCGGCCACCACGGCCTGGCCGACGTCCTTGACGGTGCCCGCGGTGGCCAGGGCGGCCGCCAGGCGCTGGACGCGGGTGACGTCGGTGACGTCGGAGCGCAGCGTGGAGGCGTCCGCGACGGTGCCGGACAGGCGGGCGGTGCGGCCCTCGTCGCCGGGCAGCAGCCGGCCCTGGAGTCTCAGCCAGGTGGGCGGTCCGGAGGGCTGGAGGATGCGGAACTCCAGCTCGCGGTCGCCGATGGACATGTGGTCGGCCTCGACCACGGACATCAGCGCGGGCAGGTCCTCGGGCACGGTGCGGCCGAGCAGGGTCTCCACCCGGCCGTCGAACTCCTCCCGGGGGATCCCGAACAGCTGGAGGATGCGGTCGCCGACCTCGACGCGGCCGGTGTCCATGGCGAGGCTGAAGGAGTCGGCGGGCAGCTCGCCGGCCGGTGCGGCCCGCGCCGCCGCGGGCACGGCCACCGCGCGGGCGATCAGCTCCAGGCAGTCGCGGTCGTCGCCGCCGAAGCCCCCGGGGTGCTCGCTGACGGCGAGCAGGCAGCCCCCGCCGTCCGCGGACAGGGGCAGGGCGGCGACGAAGAAGTCCTGGGACGCGGTCCGGCGCGCCTCGGGGCAGCCGGCCAGTTCCTCGGGGCCGAGCCACCGCGACCGTCCGCTGCGCTGGGCCTCGGCGACGGGTGACTGCCCGGCGACCGGATAGACGTCCCGCAGCCCGTACAGGGTGCGCGGCAGGCCCGCCGACTCGGCCAGGCACAGCATGCTGCCGTCCTCGCGGGGCGTGTACACGCCGGCGAATCCCGCGCCGGCGAAGACGAGTGCCTGTTCCAGCACCCGGCGCAGCCGGTCGGGTGACGGGGTACCGGAGGTGAGCGTTTCAAGGGCTTCTCCGGCACGCTCCGTCCTCGTTCCGCGCAGCGCGGCGCCCTCAGTGACCACTTGGCCATTACAGCGCGTATGGGACGGCCGCGCAGCCCCTGTGACCGTACGGGGGGTCACCCGGGGTCGGTCGTGGAGATCACCAGCATGCGGGTGACCGAGCCGTCGTCGTCGACGACGTCGCGCACGTGCCGGAAGCCCAGCCGCCGGCACATCGCCAGGCTGGCCGTGTTCTCGGCGCCCACCATGCCGTACGCCTCCTTCAGTCCCAGGTTGTCGGCGGCGTGGCGGAGCAGGCCGCGGACCACCTCGCCGCCCAGGCCGCGGCCCCAGTACGGCGGGGCGAGCGCGGTGACCAGTTCGTGGCCGTCGACGTTGCCGGTCTTCTTCACCTCCGCGTGGCCGGCGTAGGCGCCGTCCAGCCACAGGCCCCACACGTCGAACAGGCGCCGCGGGTACACGTCGGTGAGGATGGCGCGGAAGATCGTGCGCAGGTCGGGCTCGGGCACGAGGGCCTGGCCCATCCAGCGGCACACCTCCTCGTCGCGCAGGAGGGCGACGAAGTGGTCCTCGTCCTCGGGCCGGTAGGGCAGGAACTCGACGTGCTCGGTGCGCAGGGCGGGCGTCATGGCGGACTCCTGGGGCGGGGCGGTGGTGAGGTGCGACGGTGGTGAGGGGGGAGGCCCGCGGGACGCTGGTGGGGGGAGAGGGGCCGGGGTGGGGCGGGCGCGGGGGCGCCGGGCGGCGGATGCGGCCGGCGCCCCCGTCACGCGGCGTGGTTCAGGCTCCCGTGCTCTCCATGCGCTCGCGCAGGCTGCGCGGGCGCATGTCGGTCCAGACCTCGTCGACGTAGGCGGAGCACTCGGCCTCGGTGCCCTCCTTGCCGACGGGCTGCCAGCCCGCGGGCACCTCGACGTCGGCCGGCCACAGCGAGTACTGCTCCTCGTCGTTGCGCAGGACCTGGTAGCGGGTGTTCTCGTCCATGTCGTGTTCCTTCGTCCTCGATGGGCTGTCGGTGGCTGTCGATGCTGCGTGTGGCCGTCGGTGAGGTGGGTGGGACCGTCACCGCGGTGACGGCCGGGGCGGTGCGCGGGCCGGGGCGGGGGGCGGCCCGGCGCGGTGCCGGGCCGCCGGCGGCGGGGGCGCCACCCGGGGCGGGGACGGGATCACCGGCCTCCCCGCGCATGCCGGGCGATGTGGCGCAGCGCCTCGGCGAAGTCCTCCGCGACGCGGCGCACGGCCGGCGTGTCGTGGACACCGGGGCGGTGGTGCCAGGTGAAGGCGAGCCGGCCGTCCTGCACCGCGCCCACCACCTCCACCAGGTGCGAGCCGCTGTCGCGCGGGTCGTGGTCCTGGCCGAAGGAGCCGTGCTCGGCGCGGACCAGGCCGGCGTCGGAGGCCTCCGGGCGGGCGTCCCACTGGCCGAGGTAGTTGAACACCACCTGGCCGTGCGCGCTCGCCCCGAGGCGTTCGCGGACCTCGGGCGGGCCGAAGGTGCGCAGGGCGCCGAAGCCCAGTCCGTTGCCGGGCACCGCGCGCAGCTGGCGGCGCACCGACTTCACCAGGCCGCGCCAGTCCCGGTCCGGGCCGAGGTCGCCGGGTTCGGGGATGTCGAGGGCGACCGGGTGGACGGTGGTGAACCAGCCGACGGTACGGGTGAGGTCGACGCCGTCGAGCAGGTCCTCGCGGCCGTGGCCCTCCAGGTCCAGCCGGACCCGCTCGCGCCCGGTCCAGCGGGCCAGGGCCAGGGCGAGGGCGGCCAGCAGCACGTCGTTGACCCGGGTGCGGTAGGCGGTCGGCGCGGCCCGCAGCAGGGCCGCGGTGTCCTCCTCGCCGAGTTCGACGCCGACCGTGGCGGTCGTCACGGTGTCCGGCGCGGCGGCGGGCGCGGGCGGGGCGGGCTCGGCGGCCACCGCCTCCTCCCAGTAGGGCAGCTCGTGGTCCAGGCCGCCCTCGGCGACGTGCGCCGCGAGCCGGTGGGCCCACTCGCGGAAGCTGGTGCCGCGCTCCCCCAGGCCGACCGGCTCGCCCGCCGCTGCCTGCCGGTAGGCCGTCTCCAGGTCGTCGCGCAGGATGCGCCAGGACACCGCGTCCACGACCAGGTGGTGGGCGACCAGCAGCAGGAAGACCGGCCGGCCGGGGTCACCGGTGAACAGGGCCGCCCGCAGCAGTGGCCCGCGGGCCAGGTCGAACCCCGCGTGCAGGGCGTCGGCGGCCTCCCGCATCGCCGCGTCGGCCTCCGCCTCGGACAGTCCCGTCAGGTCGTGCCGGACCAGGATGTCCCCGGTGCCGCCCGGCGGCGGGTTGAACTGGCGCCAGCCGCCGCCGGCGGTCCCGTCGGTCCCGTCGGTCCCGTCAGCGTGTCGGGTGAACCGCATCCGCAGCGCGTCGTGGTGCTCCAGCAGCGCGTCCAGGGCGGTGCGCAGCGCCTCCGGGTCGGGGGCGGTGGCGAGTTCCAGCAGGGCCGACTGGTTGAAGTGCCGGTGGTCGGCGCGCGGGGTGGTCAGGAACCACTCCTGGATGGGCGTGAGCGGTACGTCCCCGGTGACCGGGCCGTCCCCCGCGCGCTGCGGGGCGTCGCGCACCACGCGGGCCAGCTCGGCGACGGTCTGGTGGGTGAACAGGTCCCGGGTCGCCAGGTGCAGGCCGTCGCGCCGCAGCCGGGACACCACCTGCATGCTCAGGATGGAGTCGCCGCCGAGTTCGAAGAAGTTGTCGTCGGCGCCGATCTCCTCGATGCCCAGCACGTCGGCCCAGATCCGGGCGACGCGGCGCTCGGTGTCGGTACGCGGCGCGACGCGGCCCGCGGCGGCGGTGTGGGCGGGGCCGGGCGCGGGCAGGGCGCGCCGGTCGGTCTTGCCGTTCGGGGTGAGCGGCAGCCGCGGCAGCGGCACGAAGACCGAGGGCACCATGTGCGGCGGCAGCAGCCCGGCCAGGTGCTGCCGCAGCTCCGCGACCGGCGGCGTACCCTCGCCCGCGCCGTCGCCCTCCGCCGGGCCCCGGTCCCCGGCGGGCACGACGTAGGCGACGAGCCGGGCGGGGCCGGCGGCCGCCCCGGCGCCGGGCGCGTCGGCGCGTACGACGACGGCGGCGTCGCGCACCAGGGGGCTGCGGCGCAGGGCGCTCTCGATCTCGCCCGGCTCGATCCGGAAGCCGCGCAGCTTGACCTGGTCGTCGGCGCGCCCGGCGAAGCGCAGGTCGCCGTCGGCGCTCCAGCGCACCAGGTCGCCGGTGCGGTACATCCGCTCCCCCGGCGCCCCGAACGGGTCGGCGACGAAGCGTGCGGCGGTCAGTCCCGGGCGGCCCAGGTAGCCGCGGGCGAGGCCGGGCCCGGCCACGTACAGCTCCCCGGTGACGCCGGGCGGGACGGGCCGCAGGGCGGCGTCGAGGACGTAGACGCGGGTGGCGCCGGAGGGGCGGCCGATCGGCGGCGCGCCCGCGCCGGGGGCGAGCGGGCCGGTCCAGGTGGCGACGACGGTGGCCTCGGTGGGCCCGTAGGAATTGATCATGCGGCGGCCGGGTGCCCAGGTGGCGACCAGGTCGGCCGGGCAGGCCTCGGCGCCGACGATCAGGGTGCGCAGGGCCGGCAGGGCGCCGGCCGTGGCCGGGTCCACGGTGGCCAGGGCGGCCGGCGGGATCAGGGTGTGGGTGACGGCCCGGTCGGCCAGCACCTCGGCGAGCCGCTCGCCGACCAGCGGGCCCTCCTCCCCCGTCACCAGCGCGGCGCCGCCGAGCAGGGAGACGCACAGCTCCAGCACGGAGGCGTCGAAGCTGGGCGAGGCGAACTGCAGCACCCGGTCGCCGGGGCCCGCGGCGTACCGCTCGGCGGCGGCCGCGGCGAAGGAGGCCAGGCCCCGGTGGGTCACCACCACGCCCTTGGGCGTCCCGGTCGAGCCGGACGTGTAGATGACGTAGGCGGGGTGGGCGGGGGTGAGCGCGGTGACGCGGTCGGCGTCGGTGGGCGCCGTCGGCGGTCCGTCGGCGGACCACACCGCGGCCGGGTCGTCGAGGACCAGGCGTGCGCCCGCGTCGCCCACCATGAACTCCCGCCGCTCGGCCGGGTAGGCCGGGTCGACCGGCAGGTAGGCGCCGCCCGCCTTGGCGACGGCGAGCTGTGCCACCACCGTCTCGGCGGTGCGGGGCAGGGCCAGGGCCACCACGCTCTCCGGTCCGACGCCGCGCCGGATCAGCGTGTGCGCGAGCCGGTTGGCCGCCCGGTCCACCTCCGCGTACGTCAGCTCCCGGCCGCCGTCCAGCAGGGCCGGCGCGTCCGGGGTGCGGGCGGCCTGCCGTTCGAACAGCTCCGGCAGGGTCGCCTCGGGCACCGCGCGGAACGTGCCGCGCCCCAGTTCCAGCAGGGTCTTCAGCTCGTCGTCGGCGGTCAGCGGCAGCGCGCCGACGGGGCGGGCAGGGTCCTCGGCGACGGCGGTCAGCAGGGCCGCGAGCTGGCCCGCCATCCGCTCGGCGGTGGCCGCGTCGAACAGGTCGGTGTTGTAGGTGAGCAGGCCGTGCAGCGCCCCGGAGTCCTGCTCGGCGAACTCCAGGGTGAGGTCGAACGCGGACTGCTCCAGCTCGGTCTCGACGTCACCGGCCTCCAGGCCGGGCAGGTCGAGGGCGGCCGACGGGGTGTTCTGCAGGACGACCATGACCTGGAACAGCGGGCTGCGGCTGGTGTCGCGCACCGGCTGGACCTCGTCGACCACCCGTTCGAACGGCACGTCCTGGTGGGCGAAGGCGTCCAGCACGGTGGTGCGCACTCCGGAGAGGAAGTCGGTGAACGGCCGCTCCGCCTCGACGTGCGAGCGCAGCACCAGCGTGTTGACGAAGAACCCGACCAGGCCCTGCGTCTCGGGCCGGTCGCGGCCGGAGGTGACGGTGCCGACGGCGATGTCCGTGCCGCCGGAGAGCCGGGCGAGGTAGGCCTGGGCGGCCGCCACCAGGGTGGTGAACAGGGTGGTCCCCCGCTCCCGGCCGAGCCGGGTGAGACGGCGGGCCGTCCGGGCCGGCAGCACCAGGCGGGTGGTGGCTCCGTTGCTGGTGCGCACCGCGGGCCGGGGCTGGTCGGTGGGCAGCTGAAGCGGTTCGGTGCCGGTCAGCCGCTCCTTCCAGTAGGCGAGCTGCTCGTCCGCCGCGGCGCCGCCGGCCGTGCGCTGCCAGTGCGCGTAGTCGGCGTAACTCACCGGCAGCGGCGGCAGCGGGGCACCGGCGTGGCCCAGTTCGGCGCGGTAGAGGTGGGCGAGGTCACCGAGCAGGACGGAGGTCGACCAGCCGTCGGTGACGATGTGGTGCAGGGTGAGGGTCAGCACGTGGTCGCCGTCGGCCAGCCGGACCAGGCCGGCCCGCAGCAGCGGCCCCTGGCGCAGGTCGAAGGGGCGGCCGCGCTCCTCGGCGAGCAGCCTGCGCAGCGCCGCCGCGCGGTCCCGCTCGGGCAGCCCGGACAGGTCGCGCAGCGGCAGCGGCACGTCCCGCGGCGGGTGGACGAGCTGCACCCCGTGCCCGTCGACGCTGTCGAAGGTGGTGCGCAGCGACGCGTGCCGGGCGACCAGGGCGCGCAGGGCCGCGCCGAGGGCGCCGGTGTCGAGGGTGCCGCGCAGGCGCAGCGCGAGCGCGGTGACGTACTCGGCGCCGCCGGGCGCGAACTCCTCCAGGAACCACAGGCGCTGCTGGGCGTACGACATCGGGGCCGGGGAGCCTTCGCGGGAGACCGGCACGATGGCGGGACCCGCGTCGCCAGGGGTGGCGCGCCGCTCGCCGAGCAGCCGGGCCAGCGCGGCCGGGGTGGAGTGGGTGAACACCGCCCGGGGGGTGAGGTCGGTGCCGAAGGCCTCGGCCAGGCGGGAGGCGAGCCGGATGCTGAGGATGGAGTCGCCGCCCAGCTGGAAGAAGTCGTCCTCCACGCCGGGCGGTGCCACGCCCAGCACCTCGGCGAAGACCTCGGCGGTGCGGCGCTCGGCGTCGGTGCGCGGCGCGACCGGCTCGGGGCGTGCGTGCCCGGCGTCCGGGGCGGGCAGGGCGGCGCGGTCGACCTTGCCGTTGCCGCTGAGCGGGAGGGCGGCGAGCGGGACGAACGCGGAGGGCACCAGGTAGTCCGGCAGGGCGCGGCCGGCGAAGGCGCGCAGCTCCTCGGGGTCGTCGCCGGCCGGGCCGACGACGTAGGCCACGAGCCGCTTGGCGCCCGGGCGGTCCTCCCGGGCCAGCACGGCGACGTCCACGACGTCCGGGTGGGTGGCGAGGACGGCCTCCACCTCGCCCGGCTCCACCCGGAAGCCGCGGATCTTCACCTGGTCGTCGGCGCGGCCGAGGAACTCCACGGTGCCGTCCGGGCGCCGCCGGACCAGGTCGCCGGTGCGGTACATGCGAGCGCCGGGCGGGCCGGCGGGGTCGGCGAGGAAGCGGGCCGCGGTGGCGCCGGGGCGGCCCAGGTAGCCGCGGGCCACGCCCTCACCGGCGATGAACAGCTCGCCGGCGCAGCCCGGCGGGACGGGCCGCAGCCGGCCGTCGAGGACATGGACGCGCAGGTCGTCCAGGGGATGACCGATGGGGACGGTGTCGGGGACGCGGTCGGCGTCGGTGAGGGCGAAGGAGGTGGCGAACGTGGTGGTCTCGGTGGGTCCGTAGCCGTCGACGACGCTCAGGCCGGGGCAGGCGGCCAGCACCCGGCGCACGGCGGCGGCGGGCACCACGTCACCGCCGGTCCACAGCTGGCGCAGCCCCCGGAAGCAGTCCGGGGCGTCCTGGGCCAGCAGCCGGAACAGACCGGCGGTCAGCCACAGCGCGGTCAGTCCGCCCTCGCCGGCCAGCCGCCGCAGCAGCGCGGCGTCCACGGTGTCGCCCGGGGCGACGACCACCCGGCCGCCGTTGAGCAGCGGCGCCCAGACCTCGAAGGTGGCGGCGTCGAAGGCGACCGGCGAGTGCAGCAGCACCCGGTCGCAGACGCCGCCGGTGAACCGGCTGTCGGTGGCCAGCGCGGCCACGTCGCGGTGGCGTACCCCGACCGCCTTGGGCAGGCCGGTCGAGCCGGAGGTGAACATCACGTAGGCGAGCCGGTCGGGGTCGGCGGGCGGCACCGGCCGGCCGGTGGCGCCGGCGGCGGTGCGGGCGGCGGTGACCTCCGCGGCGGTGAGCCGGACGGTGGCTCCGGCCTGCGCGAGCAGGACGCGGCGGCGTTCCGCGGGGGCCCGGGTGTCGGCCGGCACGTATGCGCCGCCGGCGAGGAGGACGGCGAGCTGGGCGACGACGAGTTCGGCCGAGCGGTCCATCAGCAGCGCCACCCGGTCCTCGGGCGCCAGTCCGCCGTCCAGCAGCCGGGCGGCCAGCCGGGCGGCCCAGTCGGCGAGCTGCCGGTAGGTCAGCACACGGTCGCCGTCGCTCACCGCGACCGCGTCCGGGGTGCGGCGGGCCTGCTCGGCGAAGAGGTCGACCGGGCTGGCCGGGACGGCCGGGCGGGCGGTGTCTAGCCAGCTGTCCAGCAGGGCGCGGTCGGCCCCGGTCAGCGGGTTCAGGGCGTCCAGGTCGCCGTCCAGGCCGTCGGCGAGGGCGGTGAGGAGGGCCGCGAGCCGGCCAGCGGCGCCTTCCGCGGTGGCGCGGTCGAACAGCGCGGCGTCGTAGGCCAGGTCGAAGGCGAGCCGTTCGGCCAGGTGGGCGCGCAGGCACCAGGGGAAGGTGGTGGCGTCGTCGGCCCGCACCTCCTCGACGCGGACGCCGGTGCGGGCGGTGGCCGACTCGTCGACGGGGTAGTTCTCGAACACCACCATGCTGTCGAAGAGGGCCTCGTCGGCCGGTACCTGCCCCAGCGCCCGGATGCGGGGCAGCGCGAGGAAGTCGAAGCGGCGGGCCTCGCTCTGCCGTGCCTGGAGGTCGCGCAGCCAGGGCAGGACGCCGCCGGCGGACAGCCGCACCCGCGTCGGCACGGTGTTGATGAACATGCCGATCATGGTGTCGACGCCGGGCAGCTCGGCCGGGCGGCCGGAGACGGTGGTGCCGAACACCACGTCGTCGCGGCCGCTGTAGCGGGCGAGCAGCAGCGCCCAGGCGCCCTCCACCAGGGTGTTGACGGTCAGTCCGGCGCGGGCGGCGGTGCGCCGCAGCCGCCCGGAGACGTCCTCGTCCAGTTCCTGGTGGACGGCCGCGCCGGAGCGGGCGCGGTGCGCCTCGGCGGGGGTGCGGTCGTACGGCAGCGGGGTGCGCGCGGTGAAACCGGCCAGGGCGTCGGTCCAGTGGCGTTCGGCGGCCTCCTCGTCCTGCTCGCCGAGCCAGCGCAGGAAGTCGGCGAACGGCCGCCTGGCCGGCGGTGCCGCCTCGGGGCCGCCGGTGAGGGCGGCGTAGCGCTCGCAGACCTCCGTCAGCAGCTGCCCGGTGCTCCAGCCGTCCAGCACGATGTGGTGGGTGGACCACAGCAGCAGCACCTCGTCGCCGGGCAGCGCGGCCAGGGTGAGGCGGGTGAGCGGGGCGCTGGTCAGGTCCAGCCCTGCGGCGCGGTCCTCGGCGAGCAGCCGCTCGGTCCGCCCGGCCCGCTGATCGTCCGTCAGGTGCCGCCAGTCGAGGTGGGTGACGGGCAGCTCGGCGCGGTGGTGGACCAGCTGCACCGGGTGCGGCAGGCCCCGCCAGTGCACGCTGGTGCGCAGCGCCGGGGTGCGGTCGGCGACCTGCTGCCAGGCCGCGGCGAAGGCGCGCGGGTCGGCCACCCCGGACAGCCGGACCGCGATCCGGTCGAAGTAGGCGCCCTCGGTGCCGACGAGCCCGTGGAAGAGCATCCCGGCCTGCAGGGGCGTCAGCGGCAGGACGTCGGTGACGTGGCGGCCGTCGCCGACGAGCCGGTCCAGGTCCGGACCTGCGAGGCCGGCCAGCGGGAAGTCGGAGGGGGTGCGGCCGCCGGCGCCGGGGCGGGCGCAGTGCGCCACGATCTCCCGCAGCGCCGCGCACGTCTCCTCGGCCAGCCGCCGGACGTCCGCCTCGTCGTAGACGGCCGCCGGGTAGGTCCAGCCCAGCTCCAGCCGGCCCTGCTGGACCACGCCGGTGATGTCCAGCAGGTACGGGCGGGGCTCGTCGGGGTCGGTGTCGCGGCCGGCCGGCGGCAGCGACCCGCGGTACAGGCCGCCGGCGGCACCGCCCGCGTCCCACTGCCCGTGGTAGTTGAAGCCGACCCGGGGCGCCGGGGCGCCGGCGAGCGGACTGCCGGGCAGCAGGTGGCGCAGGGCGCCGTGGCTGAGGCCGTGCAGGGGCACCGCGCGCAGCTGCTCCTTGACCGAGCGGAGCGTGTCGTGCCAGCCGTCGCCGGGGTCGACGCGCAGCGCCAGCGGGAACTCGGCGGTGAACCAGCCGACCGTCCGGGACAGGTCGACGTCGTCGAAGAGGTCCTCGCGTCCGTGCCCCTCCACCCCGAGCAGCACGGTGTCGCGGCCGCACCAGCGGGCCAGGGTGCGGCCCAGGGCGCTGAGCAGGACGTCGTTGACCTGGGTGCGGTACACGTCCGGGACCTGGCGCAGCAGCGCGTCGGTGGTCTCCGGGTCGAGGGTGACGGTGACGGTGGCGGCGGTGCCGTAGGTGTTGGGGCCGGTGCGTCCGGCGGGCAGGGCGGCCGGGGCCGCGCAGGTGCGCGTCCAGTACGGCAGGTCGGCGTCCAGGGCGCCGGAGCGGGTGTGCCGCTCCAGCCGGGCGGCCCAGTGGCCGTAGGACGTGCTCGCGGCGGGCGGTGCGGCGGGCTGCCCGGCGGCGGCCGCCCGGTGGGCGGCTTCGAGGTCGGCGAGCAGGATGCGCCAGGAGACGCCGTCCACGGCCAGGTGGTGGACGGTGACGACGAGCTGGCCGGGGCGGTCGGGGCCCCGGTCGAAGAACAGGACGCCGGCGACCCGTCCGGTGGTGGGGTCGAGCGCGGCCTGGGCCCGGTCGGTGGCACGCTGCACCTCCGCCTCCAGCTCCGCGCCGTCCAGTGCGCTCACGTCGTGACGGGTGAACACGGATTCAGGCGCGGCGGGGAGGACCTCCTGCTGCCAGCCGGCGCCGGTGCGGCGGAAGCGGGTGCGCAGGGCGGCGTGCCGGCCGGTCAGGGCGTCGGCGGCGTGGTGCAGGTCGGCCGCCGCGGTGCCGGGGGCCAGTTCCAGGCGCTGGGTCATGGTGAAGCGCAGCGGGTCGCCGGGACGGCGGCCGTCGAGGTACCAGTGCTGGATGGGGGTGAGCGGCGCCTCGGCGGGCGGGGTGTCGCCGGCCACGGCCGGGCGGGTGGCCGCCTCGCCCGCGCACAGGGCGAGTTCGGCGACGCTCTGGTGCCGGAAGACGTCCTTGGTGGTGAGGGCGAGGCCGGCCTGCCGGGCGCGGGAGACGATCTGGATGCTGAGGATCGAGTCGCCGCCGAGCGCGAAGAAGTTGTCCCGCGCGCCCACCCGGTCGACGCCGAGGACCTCGGCCCAGATCGCGGCGAGCCGCTCCTCGGTGCCGGGCCTGGGCGCCACGTACGGGGTGGTGCTGTCGAGCTGGTCGGGCGGGGCGGGCAGGGCGCGCCGGTCGGTCTTGCCGCTGGTGGTGCGCGGGATGCGGGCCAGCGGGACGAAGGCGGCGGGGATCATGTGGTCGGGCAGGGTCCGGCGCAGCCGTACCCGCAGTTCGTCGGCGGGCGGCACCCGGTCCCCGGCGGGCACCAGGTAGGCGACGAGCATCAGCCGGCCGGCGTGCTCGCGGGCGGTGACCGCGGCGTCGGCGACGTCCGGGTGGTCCAGGACGGCGGCCTCCACCTCGCCGGGTTCGATGCGGAAGCCGCGGATCTTGACCTGTTCGTCGGCGCGGCCGAGGAACTCCAGCAGCCCCTGCCCGTCCCAGCGGGCCCGGTCGCCGGTGCGGTACATCCGCTCCCCGGGCGGTCCGAAGGGGTCGGGCAGGAAGCGGGCGGCGGTCAGGCCGGGCCGGTCCAGGTAGCCGCGGGCGACCTGGGCGCCGGCCAGGTACAGCTCGCCGGGCATGCCGGGCGGCACGGGCCGCAGGTGTCCGTCGAGCACGTAGGCCCGCAGGCCGCGGCCGGGGCGGCCGATGACGGGGCGGTCGGTGCGGCCGGCGCAGCGGCCGTACACGGCGTCGACGGTGCACTCGGTGGGCCCGTACATGTTGTACGCGCTGATCCCGAGGTCCTCTCCGGCAGCGACCAGCTCCCGCCAGGCGGCGGCGGACAGGGCCTCGCCGCCGACCAGCAGCACGCGCGGGTGGTGACGGCCGGGGGCGAGCAGTCCGGCGCCGAGGAGTTCGCGCAGGAAGGACGGGGTGACGTTGACCAGGTCGAGGCGGTGCTCGGCGACCTGGGCGCAGAACGCCTCCGGGTCCAGGCGTACGTCCTCGTCGACGAGGTGCACCTCCTGGCCGAGGGCGAGCAGCAGCGGTCCTTCCCAGCTGGTGTCGAAGGAGAACGAGGCGCTGAGCGCGGCCCGCAGCCGGCGCCCGTCGGCGGTGTGCGGGGCGACCAGTCCGGCCCGGTGGTCGAGGCAGAGGGCGACCAGCTGGCGGTGTTCGACGGCGACGCCCTTGGGGCGGCCGGTGGAGCCGGAGGTGTAGACGAGGTAGGCGGTGTTCTCCGGCCGCAGGGGCAGGATGCGGTCGGCGTCGGTGGGGGCGTGGGCGGGCAGCCGCTCCCAGGGCACCTCGCGCAGGGTCCGCTCGGTCAGCAGGGTGTGCGGCCGGGCGTCGTCGAGGAGGAGGCGCAGCCGCTCCTCGGGCAGGCCGGGGTCGAGGCAGAGCAGGGCGGCACCCGCCTTGAGCACGGCCAGCAGGGCGACCGCCCAGTCGCTGGTGCGGGGCAGCCGGAGAGCGACGACGCGCTCGGGTCCGGCGCCGCCGGCGATGAGGTGGTGGGCGAGCCGGTTGGCCCGCTCGTCGAGGGCGGCGAAGTCCAGGGTGGCGTCCCGGGCGACCAGGGCGGTGGCGGCGGGGGTACGGGCGGCCTGCGTCTCGAACAGCCGGGTGAAGGTGGTGCCGGTCTGGGGCAGCGGGCCGCCGTCGCCCTGCTCCAGCACCCGCAGCCGGTCGGCGGCGCTCATCAGCGCCAGCGTGCCGACGGGGGCGGCCGGGTCCTCGGCCGCGGCCCGCAGCAGGGTCCGCAGCCAGCCGGCCAGCCGCTCGGCGGTGTCGGCGTCGAACAGGCCGGTGTTGTACTCCAGGTAGCCGGTGAGGCCGCCGTCCTGTTCGACGAAGTCGAAGGCGAGGTCGAAGGTGGCGTTGCGGACCGGCGGCGCCACCGGCTCGACGTCCAGGCCCGGCAGCCGGGGCGCCTCGGCGCCCAGGTTGTGCAGGGCCACCATGACCTGGAACAGCGGTGTGCGGCTGGTGTCGCGCTCGGGCTGGAGGGCGTCCACCAGCCGTTCGAAGGGCACCTCCTGGTGGGCGAACGCCTCCAGCACGGTGTCGCGGACCTGGGTCAGCAGCTCGTGGAACGACAGGTTTGGGGCGACCCGGCCGCGCAGGACCAGGGTGTTGACGAACATGCCGACCACGTCGTGGAGTTCGGGGCGGTCGCGGCCCGCGGTGACCGTGCCGACGGTGAGGTCCCGCTGCCCCGCCCAGCGGGCCAGCAGCACCTGGCAGGCCGCGAGCAGGGTCATGTACAGGGTGGCGTCGGACGCGCGGCCGGTCTCGCGCAGCCGCTCGGTCAGCTCCGCGGGCAGCCGGAAGGTCACCAGGGCGCCGTCGCGGGTGCGCACGGCCGGGCGCGGCCGGTCGGTGGGCAGTTCCAGCGGGGTCACGCCGTCCAGGACCCGGCGCCAGTGGGCGAGGTCCGCGTCGGCGCGGTCGGTGCGGGCGCGCTGCCAGGCGGCGTAGTCGGTGTAGCGCACCGGGAGTTCGGGCAGGTCGGGGCGGCGGTCCTCCAGGGCGGCGGCGTACAGCTCGCCGAGGTCGCGGCCCAGGACGCCCATGGACCAGCCGTCGGTCGCGATGTGGTGCACGGCCAGCGCGAGGACGTGCTCGTCGTCGGCCAGGCGGACCAGCCGGGCGCGCAGCAGGGGCCCGGTGGCCAGGTCGAACGGGACGGCGGCCACGCCGGCCAGGAGCGCGTCGAGGGCGGCGGGCGGCTGCCCGGTGAGGTCGTCGAGCGGCAGTGCGACGGGGTGCGGCGGCCGGACCACCTGGTGGGCGTGGCCGTCCTGTTCGGCGAACGTGGTGCGCAGCGCCTCGTGCCGGGCGACCAGGCCGTCCAGGGCGTGGCGCAGCGCCGTCGCGTCGAGCGGGCCGCGCAGCCGCAGCACGGACAGCGTCGTGTACTCGGTGCTGCCCGGCTCGAAGCGGTCCAGGAACCACAGCCGCTGCTGGGCGTACGACAGCGGCGGTGCGGCGGCCGGGTCCGCGGCCCGGACGGTGTCGTCCGGCGCGGTGTCCGGGCCTGCCGGCGCGCCGAGTTCGGCGGCCAGCTCGGACAGCGTGGGGTGGGTGAACAGCAGTCGCGGCGAGACGTCCGTGCCGAAGGCGGCGCGCAGCCGGGAGGTGACGCGGACGGCGAGGATGGAGTCGCCGCCGAGGGCGAAGAAGTCGTCGTCGGCGCCGACCTCGTCGGTGTCCAGGACGTCGGTCCACGCGGCGGCGACCAGCCGCTCGGCCGGGGTGCGCAGCGGGACGCGGTCGCCGTCGGCCGCGAAGCCGTCGGGGCCGGGGGCGGGCAGGGCGCGCCGGTCGAGCTTGCCGTTGACGGTGAGCGGCAGGGCCGTCAGCGGGACGTAGGCGGCGGGCACCATGTGGGCGGGCAGCAGCCGTTCGAGGTGGGCGCGCAGGTCGGCGGCGGACGGCGGCCGGCCGGCTCCGGCGGCGGGGACCACGTGCGCCACCAGCCGCCGGGTGCCGGCGGCGTCCTCGTAGACGCCGGCGGTCGCGGCGCCGACGCCCGGGTGGGTGTGCAGGGCGGCCTCGATCTCGCCGGGCTCGATGCGGTAGCCGCGGATCTTGACCTGCTGGTCGGCGCGGCCCAGGTACTCCAGGCGGCCGTCGGCCCGCCACCGGGCGCGGTCGCCGGTGCGGTACATGCGGCTGCCGGGCGGTCCGAAGGGGTCGGCCGGGAAGCGGGTCGCGGTCAGCCCGGGCCGCTTCAGATAGCCGCGGGCCAGGCCCTCCCCGGCCACGTACAGCTCGCCGACGGCGCCGGGCGGCACCGGGGAGAGGCCGGCGTCGAGGACGTACACCCGCAGGTCCGGGATGCCGGTGCCGATGGGGCCGGGGCCGCCGGCGCGGGCGGTGTCCGGATCGAGGGGGGCGTAGGTGACGTGCACGGTCGTCTCGGTGATGCCGTACATGTTCACCAGGCGTGGTGCGGTGTGCGGGTGGCGGGCGTACCAGCCGGTGAGCCGGGTGACGTCGAGCGCCTCGCCGCCGAAGATCACGGTGCGCAGCGCCAGCCGGTCGCCGGTGGCCGGGTGCTCGGCGTCGGCGCGCATCAGCGAGTAGAACGCGGATGGGGTCTGGTTGAGGACGGTGACCTGTTCGTCGGCGAGCAGGCGCAGGAAGTCCTCGGGCGAGCGGGCGGTGTCCTCGGGCACCACGACGAGCCGGCCGCCGTGCAGCAGCGGGCCCCACAGCTCCCACACCGAGAAGTCGAAGGCGTAGGAGTGGAACAGCGTCCACACGTCCCGCTCGTCGAAGCGGAACCACTCACGGGTGCGGCTGAACAGCCGGACCACGTTGGCGTGCGGGATCACCACGCCCTTGGGCAGGCCGGTGGAGCCGGAGGTGTAGATGGCGTAGGCGGGGCTCTCGGGCAGCGGCCGGCGGGCCGGGTCCGCGGGGCCGGTGGCCGGGCGGCGGGCCAGGTCGGCGCGCACGTCCGGGTCGTCCAGCGCGAGTACGGGCACGGCGGCGCCGTCGGCCGGGGTGCAGCCCGCGGTGGTGGTCACCAGCGCGACCGGTGCGGCGTCGGCGAGCAGCCGGGCGACGCGTTCGGCGGGCAGCTTGGGGTCGATGGGCAGGTAGGCGGCGCCCGTCTTCAGCACGGCGAGGACGGCGACGACCAGGTCGGTGCCGCGGGGCAGGGCGAGGGCGACGAACCGCTCGGGGGCCGCGCCGAGTCCGGCCAGCCGGTGGGCGAGGCGGTTCGCGCGGGCGTCCAGCGTGGCGTAGTCGAGGTGGTCGTCGCCGCAGGTGACGGCCTCGGCGGCCGGGGTGCGGGCGGCCTGTGCCTCGAAGAGGTCCACCAGGGTCTCGGCGGGCCGCCCGGTCTCGGTGCCGTTCCAGTCGACGAGCATCCGCCGGCGTTCCGCGGCGGTCGTCCAGGCCAGGGCGCGCAGCGGGCGCTCGGGGTCCTCGGCCAGTTCCGTCAGCAGCAGGCACAGCCGGCCGGCCAGCGCCCGTACGGTGGTGGCGTCGAAGCTCTCCGGGTCGTAGGCGAGGTCGAAGCCGAGGCGTTCGCCCTGGTAGGCCCGCAGCACCAGCGGGTAGTTGGTGGCGTCGCGGGAGGAGACGCCGGCCAGGCGCACCCCGGAGGCGGCGGCCCCGGCCTCGTCGAAGGGGTAGTTCTCGAAGGCGACCATGCTGTCGAACAGGGCGGTGCCGGACGGGACCTCGCTCAGGCCGGTCAGCTCGGCGAGGGAGACGGCGGCGAAGCGCCGGTCCTCGGCCTGCGCCTCCTGGAGCTCCCGCAGCCAGGCGGTGGCGGTGCGGTCGGGGTCCACCCGTACCCGGGTGGGCAGGGTGTTGATGAACATGCCCACCATCGACTCGACGCCGGGCAGGTCGTCGGGGCGGCCGGAGACCGTGGTCCCGAACAGGACGTCGCGCTCGGCGCTGTAGCGGGACAGCAGCAGGGCCCAGGCGCCCTGCACGACGGTGCCGAGCGTCAGCCCGGCCGCCCGGGCGGTGCGCGCCAGCCGTTCGGAGACCTCGTCGGACAGCCCCGCGGTGTGCACGGCGGCGGAGCGGGCGCGGTGGGCCTCGCGGCGGACGCGGTCGGCGGGCAGCGGAGTCGGGGTGGCGAAGCCCTCCAGGACGCCCTTCCAGTGCGTCCGGGCGGCGTCGGAGTCCTGGCCGGCCAGCCAGCGCACGTAGTCGCCGAAGGGCCGGCGCACGGGCGGCCGGCTCTCGGCTCCGGTGGTGAGCGCGGTGTACTCGGCGAACACCTCGGTGAGCACCTGGGCCAGGCTCCAGCCGTCCAGGATGAGGTGGTGGGAGGTCCACAGCAGGTGCAGCCGGGCGTCCGGCAGCCGGACCAGGGTGAGCCGCATCAGCGGCGCGGTGGCGAGGTCCAGGCCGCGCGCGAGGTCGTCGGCGCGCAGCCGCTCCAGGCGCTCCTCGCGCTCGCGCTCGTCCACGTCCCGCCAGTCCAGCCGGGTCACGGGCACCCGGGCCTCGTGGTGCACGACCTGGAGCGGCACGGGTACGTCCGTCCACACCACCGAGGTGCGCAGCGCGGGCGTGCGGTCGGCGACCCGCTGCCATGCGGTGGCGAGGGCGTCGGGGTCGTGCACGCCCTCCAGGAGCAGCGCGGCCTGGTCGACGTACACGTCGTCGTCACCGCCGACCAGGCGGTGGAAGAGCATGCCTTCCTGGAGCGGGGTCAGCGGCAAGAGGTCCTGCACCGTGCGGCCGTCGCCCACCAGGCGGTCCACGCCGGCCTGGTCCAGGCGGGCCAGCGGGAAGTCGGACGGGGTGCGTCCGCCGGCGCCGGGGCGGGCGCAGTGCTCGGCGACGGCGCCGAGCGCGCGGACCATGCCGTCCGCCAGCGCCCGGACGGTGTCCGCCCGGTGCACCTGGTCGCTGTAGTGCCAGGTGATCTCCAGCTCGCCGCCGCTCACCACCGCCGTGACGTCGAGGAGGTGGTCCAGCGGCGCGTCGGGGGCCAGGTCGCGGCCGGGTACGCCGGCGGCGGGGGCGAAGTCGCCCGAACCGGGGGCCGTCCACTGGCCGTGGTAGTTGAAGGACACCTGGGGCAGCGGTATCTCCCGCAGCGCGCGGGCGTCGGCCCGGGGCGAGCCGAGCCGGGCCAGCGCCTCGTAGCTCAGGCCGCGCCGGGGCACGGCCCGCAGCCGCTCCTTGGTCGCCTTCAGGGTGGCGGCCCAGTCCGGCGCGCCGGGCGGGCCGGCCGGGGCGAGGGTGACGGGGTACTGGGCGGTGAACCAGCCGACCGTCCGGGCCAGGTCGGCGTCGCCCGCCAGGTCCTCCTCGCGGCCGTGTCCCTCCAGGGCGACGCTCACCCGGTCGGTGCCCGCCCAGTCGGCGAGCACCCGGCCCAGCGCGCTCAGCAGCACGTCGTTGACCTGAGTGCGGTAGACGCCCGGCACCCGGCGCAGCAGTGCCTCGGTGGTGTCGCGGTCCACCCGAGTGCGGACGGTGCGGACGGAACCGGCGAGCGGGGTGCCGGGCAGGTCCACCGGGAGCGGGGCGGGCGCGGCGGCGGTCTCGGCCGTCCAGTACGGCAGGTCGTCGTCGAGGTCGCCGGCGCCGACCAGGTCGGCGAGGCGGCGGGCCCAGTCGGCGACCGGCGTCTGCTCCGCCTCCACCACGACCGGCTCACCCGCGGCGGCCTGCCGGTAGGCCTGCCCGAGGTCGGTGAGGAGCACCCGCCAGGAGACGCTGTCGACCGCCAGGTGGTGGGCCGTCAGGAACAGCTGGGGGCGCTCGCCGCCGGACGGCCGCAGCAGGGCGGCGCGCAGCAGGTTCCCGGTGGCCGGGTCGAGGGCCGCGCGCGCGGCGTCGGCGGTCTCGGCGCGCCAGGCGTCGTGGTCGGCGGCCGCGGCGGCGTCGTCCGCGGGCCGGCCCGGGTGGGGCGGGTCGTGGCGGGTGAGCAGGCCGGTGGCCGGGGCGGCGCCGGGGTGCTGGCGCCAGGTGTCGCCCTCGCGGGTGAACCGGGTGCGCAGGGCCGGGTGCTGCGCCGCCACCGCCTCCAGCGCCCGCTCCAGCGCCCGCTCGTCGAGGTCGCCGGGCAGGTCGAGCAGCATCGACATGGTGAAGCGGCGCCGCGGGCCGTGGACGTCGAGGAACCACTCCTGCACCGGGGTCAGCGGAGCCGGGCCCTCCTGCCGGGGCCGCCGGGGCGCGGGGACGGCGGCGCTGCGGCCGGCCGCGGCCGCGACGAGGTCGGCGACCGTCTGGTGGCGGAAGACGTCCCGTGAGCTGAGCGGCAGCCCGGCCGCGCGGGCCCGGGAGACGGCCTGGATGCTGAGGATCGAGTCGCCGCCCAGCTCGAAGAAGTTGTCCGTGACGCCGACCGGGCCGACGCCGAGCACGTCGGCCCAGATGCCGGCCAGGGTCTCCTCGTCGGGGGTGCGCGGGGCGACGAACTCCCGTTCGCGCCCGCCGCCTTCGAGGTCGGGGGCGGGCAGGGCGCGCCGGTCCAGCTTGCCGCTGGTGGTCAGCGGCAGGGCGGCCAGCGCGGTGAACGACGACGGCACCATGTGGTCGGGCAGCACCCGCCGCAGGGCCGCCCGCAGCTCGGCGGGGCCGGGCGGGTCCGCGTCCGCCGCGGGGACGACGTAGGCGGCCAGCCGGGTGTGGCCGCGCGCGTCGGGCACGGCGACGACGGCGGCGCCGCCGACCTGCGCCAGGTCGAGCAGGGCGGCCTCGACCTCGCCCGGTTCGATGCGGTGGCCGCGCACCTTGACCTGGTCGTCGGCGCGCCCGAGGTAGTCGAGGCGGCCGTCGGCGGTCCAGCGGGCCAGGTCGCCCGTGCGGTACATGCGGGTGCCGGGCGGCCCGAACGGGTCGGCCGGGAAGCGCGCCGCGGTCAGGCCCGGGCGGCCGGTGTAGCCGCGGGCGACCTGCTCGCCGGCGAGGTACAGCTCACCGCCGACGCCGGGCGGCACCGGGCGCAGCCGGTCGTCGAGGACGTAGGCGCGGACGTTGGGCAGCGGGCGGCCCACCAGCGGACGGTCCTCGCCCTCGATGCGGCACGACAGCGCGTCGACGGTGCACTCGGTGGGGCCGTAGAAGTTGTAGGCGGCCACGTCCGGGTGCCCGGCCAGCTCGCGCCAGAGGGCCGGCCCGAGCGCCTCGCCGCCGACCATCAGCACGCGGGGGTGGTGCCTGGGGTCGCTCAGCAGCCCGGCGGGCAGCAGCTGCCGCAGGTAGGACGGGGTCAGGTCGAGGAAGTCGACGCGGTGTTCGACGACGTACTCGACCAGGGCGGCCGGGTCGGTACGGGTCTCCTCGTCGACCAGGTGCAGCGGGTGGCCGTCGGCCATCAGCAGCACGCCCTCCAGGGAGGTGTCGAAGGAGAACGAGGCGGTCAGCGCCACCCGCAGCGGGCCGCCGCCGGCGTCGGCGACGAAGCCCGCCCGGTGCGCGGCCAGCAGGTGGACGGCCGCCCGGTGCGGCACGGCGACGCCCTTGGGACGGCCGGTGGAGCCGGAGGTGTGGATGACGTAGGCGGTGTTGGCCGGGTGCAGGGGCCGCACCCGGTCGGCGTCGCGGGGGTCGGTGTCCGGAGCGGTGGCGGGCACCGCCCGCAGCGCGGCCTCGTCCAGGACGAGCGCCGGGCGGACGTCGTCCAGCAGCAGCCGGACGCGTTCCCCGGGCAGCGCCGGGTCCAGCGGCAGGTAGCCCGCGCCGGCCTTCCAGACGGCGAGGATCGCCACGATCATGTCGGCGGTGCGCGGCAGTTGCAGCGCGACGAGCTGCTCGGGTCCCGCGCCGCGGGCGATGAGGTGGTGGGCGAGCCGGTTGGCCCGGGCGTTGAGCGTGCCGTAGTCCAGCCGCTCGCCGCCCGCGACCAGGGCGAGCGCGCCGGGGGTGCGCGCGGCGCGGCTCTCGAAGAGTTCGGGGTAGGTGGTGTCGTCGACCGGGAGGGTGGCGGCGTTCCAGTCCCGGGTGACCCGGCGCAGCTCCGGTCCGGAGAGCAGCGGCAGGGTGCCGAGCGGCCGGTCCGGTGCGGCGGTGGCCCCCTCCAGGAGCCTGAGCAGCTGGTCGGCGGTGCGCTCGGCGGTGCTCGCGTCGAAGAGGTCGGTGCGGTACTCCAGCAGGCCGGTCAGCGCCTCGCCGTCCGGTACGAACTCCACGCTGAGGTCGAAGGTGGCCGCCTGCCGGGGCACGGCGACCGGTTCGGCCCGCAGGCCGTGCGGGTCGCTCGCGGCGGGCGGGTCGGGGTGCAGCAGCACCATGACGTCGAACAGCGGGTTGCGGCCCGCCTCCCGGGTCGCGCCGACCGCCTCCACCAGCCGCTCGAACGGCGTGTCGCCGTGCGCGAAGGCGTCGTTGACGGTCTCGGCGGCCGCCTCCAGCAGGGCGCGGAAGGTCGCGGAGCGCTCCACGCGGGTGCGCAGCACGACCGTGTTGACGAAGAAGCCGACGGCGCGTTCGAGGTCGGTGCGGGAGCGGCCGGGGGTCAGGGAGCCGACGGTGACGTCGTCCTGGCCGGACCAGCGGGCCAGCAGCGCCTGGACGGCGGCGACCAGGCAGGTGTGCAGCGTGGTCTGCCGCTCCCGGGCCAGCTCGCGCAGCCGGGCGGTGAGGTGCGCGGGGACGGTGAAGGTGTGCACGGCGCCGGCGCCGGACTCCTCGCCGCGCCGCGGCCGGTCCAGCGGCAGCTCGGGCACGGCCGCGCCGGACAGCCGCTCCCGCCAGTGGGCGAGCTGCCTGTCCAGCCGGGGGCCGGAGAGCTGCCCGCGCTGCCACACCGCGAAGTCGGGGTACTGGGTCGCGACCGGCGGCAGGCCGGGTTCGGCGCCCCGGGTCAGGGCGTCGAGGGCGGTGCACAGCTCGTCCAGGACCACGCCCATGGACCAGCCGTCGGTGACGATGTGGTGGGCGGTCAGCAGCAGGACGTGCGAGGCCGCCGACTCGCGCAGCAGCAGGGCGCGCAGCAGCGGGCCGCGCAGCAGGTCGAAGGGGCGGGCGTACTCGCGCAGCAGGATGGCGTCCAGCGTCTCGCCGGCGGCAGGCTCGCGCACCGGCAGCGGCACCGGGCCCGCCGGGTGCACGGTCTGCACCGGCCGGCCGTCGTGCTCGTCGAAGGTGGTGCGCAGCGCCTCGTGCCGGGCCACCACGGCCGTCAGGGCCCGCTCCAGCGCGGACACCTCCAGCGGGCCGGTGAACCGTACGGCGACCGCGCTGTTGTAGCGGGCGTCGCCGGGGCTGAGCCGGTCCAGGAACCACAGGCGCTGCTGGGCGAAGGACAGCGGCAGCGGGCGGTCGCGGTCGGCGTGCGGGATGGCCCGCGCGGCCGCGGGCGCGGCGCCGGCGGCCCGTCCGGCCAGCCGGCGGCGCAGGGCTTCGCGCATCTGCTCGGGCAGGGCCTCGGCGCGGTCTCGCCTCGAAGGCTTCGAAGACGTCATGGTCGTCGGGTCCTCACCGTTCGTCGTGGTCGGGGCCGCCGTGCGCGGCGTCTTCGAGTTCGCTCAGGATCTGGTCCTCCACCAGTTCCGCCAGGGCGGCGACGGTGCGGGAGACCAGGACGTCGCGGGGGGTGAGCGTGACGCCGAAGGCGTCGTTGGCGCGGGAGGCGATGAGCAGGGCGCGCATGGAGTCGCCGCCGAGCAGGAAGTAGTCGTCCTCGGCGCCGACGGCCGTCTGGAGGGTCTCCTCCCAGATGGCCGCCACCGCTTCCTCGGTGGGGGTGCGCAGCGGGACGTGATCGGCGCGTTCCCGGTCCCGGTCGGCGTCCGGTGCGGGCGCGGGCAGGGCGGCCCGGTCGGTCTTGCCGTTCTCGGTGAGCGGGAAGCTCTCCAGCGCCACGAACGCCGTCGGCACCATGTGGCCGGGCAGCGACCGGGCGGCCAGCGCCCGCAGTTCGGCGGCGGCGGGGGGCTCGGCGCCGGGGGCGGTGAGCAGGTGGGCGACCAGGCGGGGCAGGCCCGGCTCGTCCTCGCGGACGCTCACCACGGCGTCCAGCACGGCCGGGTGGCGCACCAGGGTGGCCTCGACCTCGCCGGCCTCGATGCGGTGGCCGCGCAGCTTCAATTGGTGGTCGGTGCGGCCGAGGTAGTGCAGTTCCCCGCGGGCGTCGCGGCGTACCAGGTCGCCGGTGCGGTACATGCGGGTGCCGGGCGGTCCGAACGGGTCGGCGGTGAAGCGGGCCGCGGTCAGCCCGGGGCGGCCCAGGTAGCCGCGGGCCAGGGCGGGGCCGCTGAGCCAGAGTTCGCCGGGCACGCCGTCCGGGACCGGCCGCAGCCGGGCGTCGAGGACGTAGGCGCCGGTGGCGGGCAGCGGGCGGCCGATGGGCGGCGCGCCGCCGTCCGCTTCCAGGGGGGCGGACCAGGTGGCGACGACGGTCGCCTCGGTGGGCCCGTAGGAGTTGACCATGCGGTGGTGCGGGGCCCAGCGGGCGACGAGGTCGGCGCCGCACGCGTCGGCGCCGACGATCAGCGTCTTCAGGTCGGGCAGGGTGCCGGGCGTGCCGGGCGGCAGGGTGGCGAGGGCGGCCGGGGGCAGCAGGGTGTGGGTGACGCGCTCCTCGCGCAGGACGCCGGCCAGCGGGGCGCCGAGCAGCGGTCCGGGCGGGGGTACGACGAGCCGGGCGCCGTGCGCCAGGGACATGCACAGCTCCAGCACGGAGGCGTCGAAGCTGGGCGTGGCGAAGGCCAGGACCCGGTCGCCGGGGGCGACGCCGTAGTGCTCGGCCTCGGCGGCGGAGAACGCGGCGAGGCCGCGGTGGGTGACGACGACGCCCTTGGGGGTGCCGGTGGAGCCCGAGGTGTAGATGACGTAGGCCGGGTCGTCCAGGTCGAGCGGACGGGTGCGGTCGGCGTCGGTGGGCCGGTGCCCGGGGACCTCGTCGGCCGGTGCGGCCAGCAGCGCGGCGACCTCCTTGGCGTCGAGGGTGAGGGCGGGTGCCGCGTCCCGCAGCATCAGGGTGATCCGCTCGTCCGGGTAGGCGGGGTCGACCGGCAGGAACGCGGCGCCCGTCTTCGCCACCGCGAGCTGGGCCAGCACCATGTCGGCGCAGCGCGGCAGCAGGAGCGCGACCAGTTGTCCGGGGCCGGCGCCCAGGGCGATGAGCCGGTGGGCGAGGCGGTTGGCGTGCGCCTCGGCCTCGGCGTGGGTCAGCAGCAGGCCGGGGGCGCTCAGCGCGGGGGCGGTGGGCCAGCGGTCGGCGGCGGCCTCGACGAGGGCGGGCAGGGTGGCCGGGGCGACGGGCCGGGCTTCCGGGCGGGACGGTCCGCGCAGCAGCCTGGCCCGGTCCTCGGCGGGCAGCACGTCGATGTCGTCGAGGCGGGCGGTGCCGTCCGAGGCGGCCAGCGCGGCCAGGGTGTGCAGCAGCTGGCCGGCCAGCGACTCGGCGGTGGCCGGGTCGAAGCAGCGCGGGTCGTAGCCGAGTTCCACGCTGAGCCGGTCCCCGGGCGAGACGACGACGGTGAGCGGGTAGTTGGTGGCCTCCCGGGCGTCGAGGTCGCGCAGGTGCAGGCCGTGCGCGCCGGCCGTGGCGTCGCCGACGGGGTAGTTCTCGAAGACCACCAGGCTGTCGAACATCGCCGTCCCGGCGGGCAGCCGGCTCAGCTGGTGCAGCTCGGTCAGGGGGACGTGGTCGAAGCGGCGGTCCTCGGCGCGGGCCTCCTGCACCGCGCGCAGCCAGGCGTCGCAGGGGGCGGCGCCGTCGACGGCGATCCGGGCGGGCAGCGTGGTGATGAACAGGCCGGTGATGGTGTCGGCGCCGGGCAGGCCGGACGGCCGGCCGGAGACGGTGGTGCCGAAGCACACCTCGCGCTCGCCGCTCCAGCGGGACAGCAACAGCGCCCAGGCGCCCTGCACCAGCGTGTTGAGGGTGAGGCGGTGGCGGCGGGCGAACTCCTGGAGCCGGGCGGTATCGCCCGCGGTGAGCCGCTGCGACAGCCAGCTGCCGGAGCGGGCCGTGGTGCCCTGGGCGGGCCTGCGGTCGTAGGGCAGCGGGGTCGGCGCGGCGAGGTCCTTGAGGACGGCGCGCCAGTGGTCCGCCGCCCGGCCGGTGTCGCGGGCGGCGAGCCAGGCGGCGTAGTCCGCGAACGGCCGGCGTTCGGGCAGCGCCGGGCGTTCGCCGCGGGCGAGCGCGGCGTGCGCGGCGAGCACGTCCGAGAGCACGTGGAAGACGCTCCACCCGTCCAGCAGGACGTGGTGGAAGGTCCACACCACGCGCACGGCGTCGGGGCCGAGCCGGACCAGGGCGACCCGCAGCAGCGGGGCCCGGTCCAGGGCCAGGCCGCGGGCGCGTTCCTCGGCGAGCAGCCGCTCCAGTTCGCTCGCGCGCCGCTCCTCGGGCAGCTCGCTCCAGTCGTGCCGGGTGACCGGGAGGGTGACGTCGCGGTGCACGACCTGCAACGGCACCGGGACGCCGTGCAGGGCGACGGAGGTGCGCAGGACGGGGGTGCGGTCGACGACGTGCTGCCAGGCCGCGGCCAGCACCCCGGGATCGCGGGCGCCGTCCGCCACGAACGTGATCTGCTCGACGTACAGGCCGTGTTCGGCCTCGTCCATGCCGTGCACGACCATGCCGGTCTGGGTGGGCGTGAGCGGGTAGACGTCGGCCACGTCGCGTCCGGTGCCGACCAGCCGGTCGACGCCCGCCTGGTCCAGCGGGGCCAGCGGGAAGTCGGACGGGGTGCGGCCGCCGGCGCCGGGCCCGGCGCAGTGCCGGACGACGGCCCGCAGTTCCTCCGCCAGCTCGGCCGCCAGCCGGGCGACGGTCTCGCGCCGGTGCACCTCGCGGGAGTACGACCAGGTGAACTCCAGCCGCCCGCCGGTGACCTGCCCGAGGACGTCGAGGAGGTGCGGGCGTTCGGCCGAGCGGTCCATGCCGCCGGCGAGCGTGCCGTACGGGGCGAGCAGCAGGCCGCCCGGGGCGGCGTCGAGGTCCCGCCGGCCCAGGTAGTTGAAGCCGACCTGGGGCAGCGGGGGCAGGTCGCGGCCCGCCGCCGGGTGCAGGTGGCGCAGCGCGCCGTAGCCGATGCCGCCGTGGGGTACGGCCCGCAGGTTCTCCTTGACCCGCTTCAGCGCGGCGCCGGTGTCCGCGTCCGGGGGGACGTCCAGGGCGACCGGGTACATGGTGGTGAACCAGCCGACGGTGCGGGCCAGGTCGACGTCGTCGAAGAGGTCCTCGCGGCCGTGTCCCTCCAGGGCCACGGTGATCCGCTCCCGCCCGGTCCAGCGGCCCAGCACCCGGCCCAGCGCGTACAGCAGGACGTCGTTGACGCGGGTGCGGTAGACGTCCGGGACGTCCTGGAGCAGCCGGCGGGTGTCCTCGGCGTCCAGGCCGGCCGTCACGGTCTCCTCCTCGGCGCCGGTGTTGGCCCCGGCGCCGTCGGTGGGCAGCGGGGTGTCCGGGCCGAGGCCGCGCCAGTGGCCGAGTTCGCCGTCGAAGCCGCCGGCCGCGGTGTGCGCGGCGAGCCGCTGCGCCCAGGCCTGGAACGAGGTGCTCTTGGCGCCGAGGCCGGGCCGCTCGCCGTCCCGCAGGGCGCGGTAGGCGGTGTCGAGGTCCTCCAGGATCAGCCGCCACGACACCGCGTCCACGACCAGGTGGTGCGCGGCCAGTACGAGCACCGGCTGCGGGTCGCCACCTAGGCGGCACAGGGCCGCCCGCAGGAGCGGCCCGGCCGCGAGGTCGAAGCCGGAGGCGAGGGCGGCGGCCACGTCGCCGAGGGCCGCCGGGTCGTCGGGCAGGCGGTGGCTCTCCAGGCTCGGCGCGTCGCCGGGCGCGCTGCCGTGCTGCCGCCACTGCCCGGCGCCGGCCGGTTCGAACCGCAGGCGCAGCGCGTCGTGGTGGTCCAGTACGGCGGCCAGGGCGCCGCGCAGCAGCCCTTCGTCGGTGTCCGCCGCCAGCCGGTAGGACACCGTCTGGCTGAAGTCGGCCGGGTCGCCGGGGAGGGTGTCGAACAGCCAGTGCTGGACGGGGGTGAGCGGCGCCTCGCCGACCACCGCGCCCTGCTGGGCGGTGGTCACCGGGGCGGGGGCCCGCTCGGCGGCGGCGGCGAGTTCGCCGAGGCTCTGGTGGGTGAACAGGTGGCGGGGGGTGAGGGCGAGTCCGGCGCGGCGGGCGGCCGAGACGATCTGGATGCCGAGGATCGAGTCGCCGCCGAGGGCGAAGTAGTTGTCGTCCGTCTGCACGGCGGGCAGGCCGAGCACCTCGCACCAGATCGCGGCGAGGGTCCGCTCCGCCTCGGTGGCCGGCGGCCGGTCGCCGCCGGTGGCCGGGGCGGCCCACACGGGCTCGGGCAGCGCCCGCCGGTCCAGCTTGCCGGTGGCGCCCAGCGGCAGCCGCTGAAGCGGCATCACGAGGGCCGGCACGAGGTGGTCGGGGAGGCTGCGGGCGAGGAAGGCGCGCAGTTCGGCCGGTTCGGGCAGTGGGCCGTCGCCGGGCACCGCGTAGCCCACGAGGCGGCGGTGGCCGTCGTGCTCCACCACCCGGGCGGCGGCCTCCGTCACGTGCGGGTGGCGGGCGAGGGCGGCCTCCACCTCGCCCAGTTCGATGCGGAAGCCGCGCACCTTCACCTGGTCGTCGCCGCGGCCGAGGTAGACGAGGTCGCCGTCGGCCGTCCAGCGCACCAGGTCGCCGGTGCGGTACATGCGGCCGCCGGGCGGGCCGAACGGGTCGGGCAGGAAGCGGGAGGCGGTCAGGCCGGGGCGGCGCAGATAGCCGCGCGCCACTCCGGTGCCGGCCAGGAACAGCTCACCGGGCGCGCCGACGGGCACCGGGCGCATCCGCTCGTCCAGGACGTAGGCCCGGGCGCCGCCGACCGGGCGGCCGATCGGCGGGTCGCGGTCGGGGTCGGCCGGGTCGCAGAGGGCGGCGGTGGCGTAGACGGTGGCCTCGGTGGGGCCGTAGATGTTCATGACCCGGCAGCCGGGGACCGCCGCGCGGACCTGGCGGACCGTCCGGGCGGGCAGACCCTCCCCCGCCAGGACCACCGTGTCGGCCGCGACGTGCACGGCGTCCTCCGCGAGGAGCCGGCCCAGGGCGGAGGGCACCGCGCTGAGCAGCCCGGCGCGCCACGGTCCGGGGCGCTCGGCGAGGGCCAGCAGGTCGCGGACGATCTCCACGCTGCCGCCGGCCAGCAGCGGCGAGAGGATCTCGAACACCGACACGTCGAAGTTGAGCGAGGTGGAGGCCACGACGTGGGCGAGTCCGCGGCCGGTGAACTCCGCCGCGGCCCAGTCGGTCAGCGCCAGCACCGACGCGTGGGCGACGACGACGCCCTTGGGGCGGCCGGTCGAGCCGGAGGTGTGGATGACGTACGCGGGGTGCCCGGGCAGCAGGGTGCCGTGCCGTTCGCCGTCGCCGACCGGGCCGGCCGGGGTGGCGGCCAGCCGCGCGGCGCAGCCGGGGTCGTCCAGCACGATCCGGGTGTACGGGCCGTCCGGCAGCCGGCCGGAGGTCTCGGTGCTGGTGATCACGGCCTCGGGGCGCACGTCGTCGAAGAGGAACGCGATGCGCTCGGCCGGGTGTCCGGGGTCGACCGGCAGGTAGGCGGCGCCGCTCTTGAGGACCGCCAGCAGCGCCACCACCAGGTCGGCGGTGCGCGGCAGGGCCAGGGCGACGAACCGCTCGGGTCCGGCGCCGGCGGCGATCAGCAGCCGGGCCAGCCGGTCGGCGCGCTCGTCCAGTTCCCGGTAGGTCAGGTCTCCGGTCGCGCACCGCACGGCCGGGGCGCCGGGGGTGGCCGCCGCCTGCCGGCGGAACGCCTCGGGCAGCGTGCCGCGGGGTGCCTCGCTCACCGGTCCGCCGAAGCGTTCGAGCAGCTCGCGGCCGCGGGCGGGCTCCGTCAGCGCCAGGTCGGCGAGGCGGCGTCCGGGGTCGGCGGCCATCTGGGCCAGCAGGGTGCGCAGGCTCTCCCCGAGGCCCTCGACCGTGGCGGCGTCGAAGGCCGCGGGGTCGTAGTCGAGGTTGACGGTGAGGCTCTCGCCGGGCGCGACGACGACGCTGAGGGGGTAGTTGGTGGGCTCAAGGTCGCGTTCCTGTTCGACGCCGAGGCCGTGCCGGGCCACCGCCCCCTCGTCGAAGGGGTAGTTCTCGAAGACCACGATGGAGTCGAACAGGGTGGTGCCGCCCGGCACCTCGCTCCAGGTCTGGAGCTGCGCCAGCGACACGAACTCGTGGCGGCGGGCCTCCGACTGGGCGGTCTGGAGGTCGCGCAGCCAGTCGAGCAGCGGGCGCCGTCCGTCGATCCGCGCCCGGGTGGGCAGGGTGTTGATGAACAGGCCGACCATGGAGGTGACGCCCGTGAGGTCGGCGGGCCGCCCGGAGACGGTCGTGCCGAACACCACGTCGTCGCCGCCGCCGTAGCGGGACAGCAGCAGCGCCCAGGCGCCCTGGAGAACGGTGTTGACCGTCAGCCCCGCCTGCTGCGCGGTCTCCCGCAGCCGGGCCGACAGCGCCGGGTCGAGGGTCACCCGCACGGCCTGGGAGGAGGAGGCGCGGTGGGCCTCGGCGGGCCGCCGGTCGCGGGGCAGTTCGGTGGGCGCGGTGAAGCCGGCCAGCGCGCGGCGCCAGTGGCGTTCGGCGGCGGCGGTGTCCTGGGCGGCCAGCCAGCGCAGGTAGTCGGCGAACGGGTGGCGCTCGGGCACCTCGGGGCGGCGTCCGGTCGTCAGGGCGGCGTAGCGCTCGCACACCTCGTCGAAGACCTGGGCGGCGCTCCAGCCGTCCAGCAGTACGTGGTGGAAGGTCCACACCAGGCGCACCCGTGTCGCCGACAGCCGGATCAGCGTCAGCCGCATCAGCGGCGCCGTGCCCAGGTCGAGGCCCGCGTCCCGGTCCTCGGCGAGCAGCCGGTCCAGTTCGCGCGCGCACCACGGCCCGGGCCGGTCGCTCCAGTCGTGGTGGGTGACGGGCACGGCCGCCCGGTGCGGGACGACCTGGACGGGCTCCGCGGTCTCCTGCCACACCAGCCGGGTGCGCAGCATGGGGTTGGCGTCCACGGTGCGCTGCCAGGCCTCGGCCAGGGCCCGCGGGTCGGTGACGCCGGACAGCACCAGCTGCACCTGGTTGACGTAGGTGCGGCCGTCGGGGTCGAGCAGGCTGTGGAAGAGCATGCCGGCCTGCATCGGGGTCAGCGGGTAGATGTCCGCGACCGCGCTGCCGTCGCCGGCGATCCGGTCGACGGCCGCCTGGTCCAGGCGGGCCAGCGGGTAGTCCGAGGGGGTACGGCCGCCGGCGCCGGGGCGGGCGCAGTGGGCGACGATGTCCTCCAGGGCGCGCAGCATGCCCTCGGCGAGCCCGGTGACGGTCCGCTCGTGGTGCCGGTGCTCGCTGTAGTACCAGATGATCTCCAGGCGGTCGTCCTCGACGCGGGCCACCACGTCCAGCAGGTGCGGGCGTTCGCTGCCGGGTGCGTCCGCGCCGCCGAGTCCGCCGGGCACGGCGCCGACCAGGGCGGCGCCGTCGGGCGACCAGTCGAAGCGGCCCAGGTAGTTGAAGCTGATGCCGGGGGCGGGTGCGCCGGCGAGGCGTTCGTCCCGGGCGAGGTGGCGCAGGGCGCCGTAGCCGATGCCCCGGTCCGGTACGGCCCGCAGCTGCTCCTTGACGGACTTCAGCGCGCTCCCCCAGTCCCCGGCCGGGACGTCGAGGGCGACGGGGAAGAGCGTGGTGAACCAGCCGACGGTGCGGGACAGGTCGACGTCCTCGAACAGCTCGTCCGCCCGGCCGTGCCCCTCCAGGCCGACGGCGACCGTACGGCGGCCGGTCCACTCGGCGAGCACCCGGCCGAGGGCGGTGAGCAGGACGTCGTCGATCCGGGTGCGGTAGACGCCGGGGACCTTGCGCAGCAGTTCGTCGGTGCGGGCGCGGTCCAGGCGGACGGTGACCGCGCGGACGTCGGCCATGGTGTTGCCGCCGGCCCGCTCCGGGTCCGCCTCCACGTCCACGGGGAGCGGGGCGGCGCAGTGCCGGACGGCGGACTCCCAGTGGTCGCGCTGGTCCGCGAAGCCGCCGCCGTCGGTGTGGGCGCGCAGCCTGCGGGCCCACTCCTGGACCGAGGTGGTGCGCACGGGCAGCCGGACCGGTTCGCCCGCGGCTGCCTGCCGGTAGGCGGTCTCCAGGTCCTCCAGCAGCACGCGCCAGGAGACGCCGTCGACGACCAGGTGGTGGACGGCCAGCAGCAGCCGGGCGGGCCGGTCGCCGCCGGCGGTGAACAGGCGGGCGGTGAGCAGGGGGCCGGTGTCCAGCCGGAACCCGGCGTGCGCCGCCTCGGTGATCCGGGCCTCCCGCTCGGCGGCCGCCGCCTCGTCCAGGCCGCTCAGGTCGCAGACCTCCAGCAGATCGGGCACGGGCAGGCCGGCCGGGGCGCAGTCCTGGCGCCAGGTTCCGTCGCCGGCCCGGGTGAACCGGGAGCGCAGGGCGTCGTGGTGCTCCCACAGCGCGGCCAGGGCGGTGCGCAGGGCGCCGGGGTCGACCGCGCCCGGGGCCCGCACGACGAGCGCCTGGTCGAAGAAGTCCGGCCGGTCAGGACCGGGGTCGAGGAACCAGTGCTGCACGGGCAGCAGCCCGGTCTCCCCGCTGACCGGCCCGGTCCCGGCGACGGTGGCGGCGGTGCCGGTGGCCGCGGCGAGCGCGGCGACGGTGGGGTGGCGGAACAGGTCGCGCGGGGTGAGCGCGAGCCCCGCGGCGCGGGCCCGGGAGACGACCTGGATGCTGAGGATGGAGTCGCCGCCCAGCATGAAGAAGTTGTCGTCGACGCCGACCCGGTCGACGCCGAGCAGGTCCGCCCAGACCTCGGCGAGGACGCGTTCGGCCTCGCCGCGCGGGGCGCGGTAGGCGCTGTCCCCGCTCGCCGCCCAGTCCGGGGCGGGCAGCCGGCGCCGGTCGACCTTGCCGTTGGCCGTCAGCGGCAGCTCGGGGACGGCGACGAACGCGGCGGGCAGCATGTAGTCGGGCAGCCCCGCGGCCAGGTGGGCGCGCAGCTCGGTGGCGGACGGCACGGCGGCGCCCTGGGCCGGTACGAGGTGGGCGGCCAGGCGCTTGCGTCCCGCGTCCTCGTACAGCGAGACGACCGCCTCGGCGACGTCCGGGTGCGCGGTGAGGCGGGCCTCGATCTCGGCGGGCTCGATGCGGAAGCCGCGGATCTTGATCTGGTCGTCGGCGCGGCCCACGAAGTGCAGCTCGCCGTCGGCGCTCCACCGCACGATGTCGCCGGTGCGGTACATCCGGCCGCCGGGCGGGCCGAAGGGATCGGCGAGGTAGCGGGCGGCGGTGGCGCCGGGCCGGCCGGCGTAGCCGCGGGCGACTCCGGCGCCGGCGACGTACAGCTCGCCCGGGATGCCGGGCGGCTGCGGTCGCAGGGCGCCGTCCAGGACGTAGACGCGGGTGTTGTCCAGCGGGCGCCCGATGGGCAGCACGGCGGGCAGCGGGTCGCCGGCGCGGAAGACGCGCCGGGTGGCGAAGGTGGTGGTCTCCGTGGGTCCGTAGCCGTCGACGACGGTCAGGCCCGGGCAGGCCTCCAGGACGCGGCGCACGACCGCGCCGGGCACGGCCTCGCCGCCGGTCCACACCTCGCGGGCGCCGCGCAGGCAGGCCGGGTCCTCCTGGGCGAGCAGCCGGAACAGCCCGGCGGTCAGCCACAGGCAGCGCACGCCCTGCTCGGTGACGGCGCGGCGCACCAGGGCGGCGTCCACGTCGGCCGGCGGGGCGAGGACGGCGGTGCCGCCGCGCAGCAGCGGCACCCACACCTCGTAGGTGGCGGCGTCGAAGGCGTGCGGGGAGTGCACGAGCACCCGGTCGTGGCCGGTGAAGGCGCGGTCCCGGGCGAGCGCGGCGACGTCCCGCTGGCGCACCGCGACGCCCTTGGGGACGCCGGTGGAGCCGGAGGTGAACATCAGGTACTGGACGTTGTCCGGGTGGACCGCCGAGGCCTGGGCACCGGCGTCGCCGGGGGCTTCGCCGGGCGTCGCCCGGGCGGCGCCGGTGCCGTCCAGGAGCAGCACCCCGTCGCCGGGCAGCAGGTCGCGGGCCGTGTCCTGACCGGCGGCGTCGGTGAGCAGCAGGTCCGCCCCGGCCTCGGTGAGCATCCGGCGCAGCCGCTCGCGCGGCGCCCTGCCGTCCAGCGGCACGTACACGCCGCCGGTGCGGACCAGGGCGAGCTGTGCGACGACCAGGCCCGCCGAGCGGTCCATGAGCACGCCGACCGCGCGTTCCGCCCGGACGCCGAGCGCCGTCAGCCGCGCGGCCAGGGCCGCGGCGCGGGCGTCGAGCTGCCGGTAGGTGAGGCGTTCGCCGCCGGCCTCCAGGGCGACGGCGTCCGGGGTGCGCCGCACCTGTGCGGTGAACAGCTCCGCCACCGTGGCCTCGGGCAGCTCGGTGGCCGTGTCGTTCCAGTCGCGCAGCACCTGGGCGCGGCGCTCGGCGGTGAGCAGCGGCAGCCGGGCGGGCGGCCGTGCGGCGCCGGCGGTCATGCCCTCCAGCAGCACGGTGAGGTACTCGGCGGCCCGCCGCACGGTGGCCTCGTCGAACAGCCGCGGGTCGTAGCCCAGCCGCAGGGCCAGTTCCGGGCCCGGGTAGGCGACGAGGCTCAACGGGTAGTTGGTGGTCTCGATGCCGTCCAGGCCGGTCAGCCGCAGTCCGTGGGAGGCGGCGAGCCGGTCGTCGACGGGGTAGTTCTCGAAGACGACGATGCTGTCGAACAGGCCGACCCGCTCGGGCAGCCCGGTGAGCGCCTTCATCCGGGTCAGCGGCACCCAGTCGTGGCGGCGGTCCTCGCTCTGGTCCTGCTGGAGCCGGCGCAGCCAGTCCACGAGGGTGCCGTCGGCGGGCACCGTGACCCGGGTGGGCAGGGTGGTGATGAACAGGCCCGTCATGGTGTCGGCGCCCGGCAGCTCGTCGGGCCGGCCGGAGACGGTGGTGCCGAACACCACGTCGTCGCGGCCCGCCTGCCGGGCCAGCAGCAGCGCCCAGGCGCCCTGCACGAGGGTGTTGAGGGTGAGCCCGGACGTGCGGGCCAGCTCCTCCAGGCCCCGGGTCGCGGCGGCGGGCAGCGTGACCCGCACCGCCCGGGTGGACTCGGCGCGGTGCGTCTCGCGCGGCTCGCGGTCGTAGGGCAGCGGCGTGGGCTCGGCCAGCCCGGCGAGCCTCTCGCGCCAGTGCCGCTCGGCCTCGTCGCCGTCCCGCTCGCGCAGCCAGGCCACGTAGTCGCGGTAGGGGCGGCGGTCGGGTACGCCGTCGCCGGCGCCGCGCCCGCTGAGCGCCGAGTGCCGGGCGAAGACGTCGGACAGGACCTGGAAGAGGCTCCAGCCGTCCAGGACCAGGTGGTGGAAGGACCACACCACCTGGACGGCCGTGTCGCCCACCCGGGCGAGCAGCAGGCGCTGGAGCGGGGCCCGCGTCAGGTCGAGGCCGGCCGCGCGGTCCTCGTCGAGCAGGGCGCCCAGCCGCTCGCGGCGCTCGTCCTCGCCGAGGCCGCGCCAGTCCAGGTGGGTGACGGGCAGGTCGGCCCGGCGCTGCACGACCAGCAGCGGCTCGGGCATGTCCTGCCAGGCGACGCGGCCGCGCAGCACCTCGGTGCGGTCCGTGACCTCCTGCCAGGCGGCGGCGAGCACGGCCGGGTCGGCCACGCCGTCCAGGACGAAGGTCAGCTGCTGGAAGTAGACGCCGCGGTCGTCCTCGGACAGCCCGTGGAAGAGCATGCCGGCCTGGGTCGGCGTCAGCGGCAGGACGTCCTCCACGGCGCCGGGGTCGCCGCCCGCGAGGGCGTCCACGGCCGTCTGGTCGAGCCGGACCAGCGGGAAGTCGGACGGGGTGCGCCCGGCGGCGTCCGGCCGCGCGGCGTACCGGGCGAGGCCGGCCAGCGCGTCGGCGAAGGCGGCGGCCAGCCGCTGGACGGTGTCCTCGTGGTGCAGCTGGTCGGAGTAGAACCAGGTGAACTCCAGCTCGTCGCCGTCGAGCAGCCCGACGACCTCCAGGGCGTGCGGGCGCTCGGCCGAGGGGTCGGCGTCCAGCTCCAGCGGCCGGAAGGTGCCGCGGCACAGGCCGTCCGGGGCGGCCGGGCCCGCCATGCGGCCCAGGTAGTTGAAGCTGACGTCGGCGGCCGGGGTGCCGGGGGCGGCCCGGTGCCCGGTCAGGTGGTGCAGGGCGTCGTGACCGAGGCCGTGCCGGGGCACCGCCCGCAGCTGCTCCTTGACCTGCTTGAGCACGCCGTCCCAGCCGGCGTCGGCGGGGACGTCGAGGGCGACGGGGTGGCGGGTGGTGAACCAGCCGACGGTCCGGCTGATGTCGAGGTCGGCGAAGAGTTCCTCACGGCCGTGGCCCTCGACGTCCACCAGCACCGGCCGCCGGCCGCTCCACCCGCACAGCACCCGCCCGAGGGCGCCGAGCAGCACGTCGTTGACCTGGGTGCGGTAGGTGTCGGGCAGGGTGCGCAGCAGTACGGCCGTGTCGTCGGCGCTCAGCCGCACGGTCACCGCGCGGGCCGAGGCGTAGGTGTTGGCGCCGAGCAGGTCGGTGGGCAGGGGCGGCGCGGTGTCCGGGAGGGCCCGCGCCCAGTAGTCCTTCTCGTCGTCGAAGCCGCCGGCCGCGGCGTGCGCGGTCAGCTGCCGCGCCCACTGCCGCAGCGGCGAGGACTTCGCGGGCAGGGCCGCCGCCGGGTCGCCGCCGTCGCGGCGGGCGCGGTAGGCGAGGTCGAGGTCCTCCAGCAGCACCCGCCAGGACACCCCGTCGACCACCAGGTGGTGCACGCTCAAATGCAGCACCGGGGGCCGGCCGGGCCCGCGGTCGTGCAGGACGGCCCGCAGCAGCGGTTCGCCGGTGAGGTCGAAGGGGCCGAAGTGGGGGGTGTCCGTGTCGGGCCCGGTGTGGTGGGCCAGCCGGACGCGGACCGGCCGGTCGTCGATGATCCAGCGCACGCCCGTCACCCCGCTCCCGCCTGCGTCGGTGCCGGCATCGGTGCGCGCCCGGGTGTCGGGGACGAACCGTGAGCGCAGCGCGTCGTGGTGGGCCACCAGGTCGTTCAGCGCGTCCTGGAGGGCGGTGACGTCCAGGTCGCCGGGCAGCTCGACGGAGAGGGCCTGGGCGAAGTGGCCGGCCCGCTCCCCCGCGCTGTCGAACAGCCAGTGCTGGATGGGGGTCAGCGGGCTGGTGCCGGTGGCGGCCACCGGGGCGGGCGCGCCGGTGCGGCGCCGGCCGGCGGCGTCCGCGCACCGGGCGAGGGCGGCGACCGTCTGGTGCCGGTAGACGTCACGGGAGGTCACCACCAGGCCGGCCTGCCGGGCCCGGGCCACGACCTGGATGCTCAGGATCGAGTCGCCGCCCAGTTCGAAGAAGTTGTCGTCCGCGCCGACCCGTTCCACGCGCAGCACGTCCGCCCAGATCGCGGCGAGGGCCCGTTCGGTGGCGGTGCGGGGCGCGACGTGGCGTACGGCGGTGACCGCCGGGCCCGGGTCGGGCAGCCGGCCGCGGTCGAGCTTGCCGTTGGAGTTGAGCGGCAGGGCGGGCAGCACCAGGACGGTGGCGGGGACCATGTAGTCGGGCAGGGTCCGGCCCAGCGCCCGGCGCACGGCCTCCGGCTCGACCCGGCCGCCGGGCACGGGCACCACGTAACCGACCAGGCGCCGGTGGCCGCGGTCCTCGGTGGCGGTGGCCGCCGCCTCCGCCACCCCCTCGCAGCGGCGCAGCGCCTCCTCGACCTCGCCCAGCTCGATGCGGAAGCCGCGGACCTTCACCTGCTGGTCGGTCCGGCCGACGTACTCCAGCTCGCCGTCGGCGGTCCACCGCACCAGGTCCCCGGTGCGGTACATCCGCTCCCCCGGTGCCCCGTAGGGGTCGGCGACGAAGCGTGCGGCGGTCAGGCCGGGGCGCCGCAGGTAGCCGCGCGCCAGTCCGCCGCCCCCGAGGTACAGCTCACCCGTCACCCCGGGCGGCTGCGGGCGCAGCGCGCGGTCCAGGACGTAGGCCCGGTTCAGGGCCACGGGTCTGCCGATGGGGGGCGCCTGTTCGGGGGCGGGCCGGTCACCGGCGAACCAGGCGGTGGCGTAGACGGTGGCCTCGGTGGGGCCGTAGATGTTGGCTATCTCGCTGCCGGGCATGACGGCGCGCAGGTCGGCCACGGTCTGCGCGGGCAGCGCCTCGCCGGCCAGCACGACCGTGTCCGCGACGACGGGGGCGGCGCCGCCGGCGACCAGCCGGGAGACCACCGAGGGCACGCCGCTGACCAGCCCGGCGCGGCGCGGGCCCGGTTCGTCGGCCAGCGCGGGCAGGTCGGCGACCACCTCGACGCTGCCGCCGGCCAGCAGCGGGCAGAGCAGCTCGAAGACCGAGACGTCGAAGTTGAGGGAGGTGGCGGCCACGACGTGCGCCAGCCGGCCGTCGCCGAACCGCTCGCGCACCCACCCGGCCAGCGCGACGACGCTGCGGTGGGTGACCACGACCCCCTTGGGGCGGCCGGTCGAGCCCGAGGTGTAGATGACGTACGCCGGGTGGTCCGCGCACAGCGGACGCAGCCGGTCGGCGTCGGTGAGGTCGGTGTCGGTGAGGCCGGTGTCGGTGAGGCCGGCGTCGGCGAGGTCGGTGCCGGTGGGAGCGGTGCCGTCCTCGCCGGGGCCGGCGCAGTCCTCCAGGATCAGCGGGCGGCAGTCCTCGGGCAGGGACCGCGCGGTCTCCCGGGTGGCGACGACGAGGGCGGGGCGGGCGTCGTCCAGGATCAGCCGGATGCGCTCGGCCGGGTAGCCGGGGTCCACCGGGAGGTAGGCGGCGCCCGACTTCAGCACCGCCCACAGCACCGACGGCAGCTCGGCGGAGCGCGGCAGGCAGAGCGCGACCAGGGTCTCCGGGCCCGCGCCGCGGGAGACCAGCAGCCGGGCCAGCCGGTTGGCGCGGCGGTCGGTGCCGGCGTAGTCCAGCCGCACCGGGCCGCAGGTCACGGCCGTCCGGTCGGGGGTGCGGGCCACCTGCGCGCGCCACAGCTCGGGCAGCGTGGTGTCCCCGGTCCGCCGCGCCGCGCGGGCCGGCGGGTTCCAGGAGTCGACGAGGGTGCGCTGCTCGTCCTCGGAGAGCATGGGCAGCTCGGCGAGCGTGCGCCGCGGGCCGTCCGCCATGCCCTCCAGCAGGTGGTGCAGATGACGGCAGAGCCGGGCCGCGGTGCGGGCCTCGAACAGGTCGGTGTTGAACTCGGCGGTCAGTTCGCAGCTGCCGTCGGCGTCCGGCGCGAACTCCAGCACGAGGTCGAACCGGGCGGCCGGGCGGGGCAGCGGATGGTCCTCGAAGCGCAGCCGGCCGGCGGCGGGCAGCGCGGTGGCGGCGGCCTGCTGGACGACGAGCGCCTGCACCAGCGGGGTCCGGCTGGGGTCCCGGGGCGGCGCCAGCTCCTCCACCACCCGGTCGAAGGGGACCGCGTCGTGGGCGAAGGCGTCCAGCACGGTCGCGGCCGTGCTCTCGACGTACCGGTCGACGGTGGCGCTCTCGTCCACCTCGCCGCGCAGCACCACGGTGTTGGCGAAGAAGCCCGCGACCTGCTCCAGGTCCCGGCGGCCGCGCCCGTTGGTGACGGTGCCGAAGGCCACGTCCCGCTGGCCCGAGTAGCGCGAGAACAGCAGCGCCGACGCCCCGGCGAACAGGGTGAACAGGGTGGTGCCGCGTCCGGTGGCCAGGTGCCGCAGCCGGGCCACCAGGTCGGCCGGGAGGTGGTGGCGGTGCGCGGCGCCGCGGGCGGTGCGCACCGCGGGCCGGGGCCGGTCGGTGGGCAGCTCCAGCTGCTGCAGGCCCGTCAGGTGGCGCTTCCAGTAGGCCAGGTCGTCGGCGTCGCCGGCCGCGCGCTGCCGGTGCTCCCACACCGCGAAGTCCGGGTACTGGACGGCCGGGTCGGGCAGCTCGTCCGGTTCGCCGGAGACCTCCGCGTGGTACAGCGCGGCCAGTTCCCGGGTCAGGACGCCCACCGACCAGCCGTCGGTGACGATGTGGTGCTGGCCCAGCAGCAGCACGTGCTCCTCGTCGGTGAGGCGCACCAGCAGCGCGCGGGTCAGCGGGCCCGCGGTGAGGTCGTAGGGGCGGTTCAGCTCCTCGGTCAGCAGCTCCTCGACGGCCGCCGGCCGCCGGTCGGGCGCCACGTCGCCGAGGTCGTGCGTGCGCAGCGGCAGGTCGGCGTCCTGGCTGACGAGCTGGGCGCCCTGGCCGTCGACGGTGGTGAAGGTGGTGCGCAGGGCGTCGTGCCGGGCGCAGAGCCGGCGCAGGGCCCGGCGCAGCGCAGCGGGGTCCGTCTCGCCGCGCAGCCGCAGGGCGACACCGGTGTTGTACTCGCAGCCGCCGCCGGCGAGGTCGTCGAGGAACCACAGCCGGCGCTGGGCGCTGGACAGCGGCAGCGGCCGGTCGCGCGGGGCGGGCGGGATCGGCTCGCTGGGGGCGGCGGCGTGCGGGTCGCCGAGCAGCGGGGCGAGGGCGGCGACCGTGCGCGCGGTGAACACGTCCCGCACGGTCAGCCGTACGCCGAGGTCCTCCCGGACCCGGGCCAGGACCTGGGCGGCGAGGATGGAGTCGCCGCCCAGGTCGAAGAAGTCGTCGGTGGCGCCGACCGCGTCGACGCCCAGCACGTCGGCCCAGATCGCGGCGAGCGTCCGCTCCTGCGGGGTGCGCGCGGGCACGTGTGCGGCCGTGGCGGTGCGGGCGGGGGCCGGCAGGGCGCGGCGGTCGATCTTGTTCTGGGGGGTGAGCGGCAGGGTGTCGAGGACGACGACGGCGGCCGGCACCATGTGGGCGGGCAGCACGGCGGCCACGGAGGCGCGCAGCGCCGCGGGGTCGAGGGCCGGGCCGGGCCCGGCGGGGGTGACGTAGCCGACGAGCCGCGGTCTGCCCGGCTCGTCCTCGCGCACCACGACGACGGCCTCGCCGACGCCGCTGTGGCGCAGCAGGGCCGCCTCGATCTCGCCCGGTTCGACGCGGAAGCCGCGGATCTTGACCTGCCGGTCGGCCCGGCCGAGGAACTCGAGTTCGCCGTCCGCGGTCCGGCGGACCCGGTCGCCGGTTCTGTACATGCGGGCGCCGGGCGGTCCGAAGGGGTCGGCGACGAAGCGGGCGGCGGTCAGGCCGGGGCGGCCGAGGTAGCCGCGGGCCACCGCGTCGCCGCCCACGTACAGCTCGCCGTCCGTGCCGGGCGGGACGGGCCGCAGGCCGGCGTCGAGGACGTGCGCCCGGGTGTGCGGCAGGGCGGCGCCGATCGTCGGGGTGCCGCCGCCGGCGGTGAGGGGGCCGGTCCAGGTGGCGACGATGGTCGCCTCGGTCGGGCCGTAGGAGTTGATCATGCGGCGGCCGGGCGCCCAGCGGTCGACCAGCGCGGCCGGGCAGGCCTCGGCGCCGACGATGAGGGTGCGCAGGTGGCGGCCGGCGCCGGTGTCCGGGCCGGGCACCGTGGCCAGGGCGGCCGGCGGGATGAGGGTGTGGGTGATGCGGTGGGTCTCCAGCACGGCGGCGAGTTCGTCACCCAGCCAGGGACCGTCGGGGGGTATGACGAGGGTGGCACCGGCCAGGACGGATATGAACAGCTCCAGCACGGAGGCGTCGAAGCTGGGCGAGGAGAACTGCAGCACCCGGTCGCCGGGGCGGACGGCGTAGCGCTCGACGGCGGCCGCGGTGAAGCCGCCGATGCCGCGATGGGTGACGGTGACGCCCTTCGGTGTCCCGGTGGAACCGGAGGTGTAGATGACGTACGCGGCGTGGTCGGCGCCGACGGCCGGACGCGGGACGGCCGCCCCGTCGCCGCCCGCCTCGGCGTCCGGACCGGCGTCCGCGGCGTCCGTGGCCTGCGCGGTCTCCGCGGCCAGGAGTTCGCGGACCCGGGCGAGGTCGTCGAGGGTCACCGCGGGAGCGGCGTCGGTGAGCATCAGCGCCCGCCGCTCGGCCGGGTAGGCGGGGTCGACCGGTAAGAAGGCGGCACCCGCCAGGGCGACGGCCAGCTCGGCCGCGATCAGCTCCATCGAGCGCGGCAGCACCAGCGCCACCGTGCGCTCCGGACCGGCGCCGCGCCGCACGAGGTGGCCCGCGAGCCGGCCGGCCCGTGCCGCCAGTTCCCGGTAGCTCCAGGTCCGCCGGCCGTCGGTCAGCGCTGGCGCGTGCGGGGTACGGGCGACCCACGCGGCGAACAGCTCGCCGAGCGTCGGGTACGCCTCCGGCGCGGCCGTGCCGGCCTGCGGCTGGACGGACGCCGGTACGGGCTTGTCGTGCAGGTCGGTCATGGGTGCAGTCCTTCGGCGGAGGGGACGGCGCGGCCGGGAGAGGGCGGGTGGGCAGCCCTCGGACCCGCCGGAGCGGTGGAGTGGTCGGTGCCGGCACCGGCCAGGGCGCGCGGCGGTGCCGCGGAGGTCAGGCGGCGGCGGTCCGGCGTGCCGTGCGCCCGGATATCTGCACGCGGTCGACCGTGCCGGTGACGGGGTCCCGGTGGAAGCGCCCGCCGGGCTCGTGGCGGCCGGTGGCGGGGTCGACCAGGTCGCAGGACAGGTCGGGGCGGCAGATGAGCCGTATCGGCAGGTCACCGTCGACGGACAGGGTCGGGACGCCGTCGGGCCCGAGCGCTATGCGGTACTCGATGCCGCCGTTGGCGTAGGTACCGACGCAGTCGGCCGGGTCCACGGGGGCGGCGGCCCGCTCGGAGGCGGCGGGGGACGCCGCGGCGGGCACCCGCACACCGGTCAGCCGCGTCAGGTCGTCGGTGAGGTCGCGCCAGAGCGCGGTGGCGCCGCCGGAGTTGCCCGTGAAGGCGACGACCAGGCCGCTGTCGGGTTCGGCCCGCAGGTGGCAGGAGGTGCCCTGGGCGTTGCCGTCGTGGCCGCACCACAGCTGGTCGTCCTGCCGGTACAGGGCCAGCCCCGGGCCCCAGCCGTCCGCGAGGGCGCCGGGCCGGGCGGCGGGTTCCGGCCGGCGCATCTCCTTGGCGACGGCCGGCGGCAGCACTCCGGGCCGGCCGACGAGGGCGGTGCCGAGGGCGGCCAGGTCGGCGGCGCTCGCCAGCAGGGCACCGGCCGGGGCTTCCAGGGCGGCGAGGTTCTGGGCGGCGGGGAGCACCCGGCCGGTCGCGGTGTTGAGGGCGTGACCGGCGGCGAGCGGGCGGCGGGCGGTGGTGTCGCCGAGGAACGCGGGCACCGTGCCGAGGGGTTCGAGGAGCAGCGCGCCGACGGCCTCGTGCCACGGCATGCCGGTGACCTCCTCCACCAGCCGGCCGGCCGCGACGTAACCGGCGTTGGAGTAGGAGAAGTCGGTCCCGGGCGGGAACAGCGCGTCCCGGGCGGTGCACACGGCCGCGAGGTAGCGGCTCGCGGTGGTGGTGGCGGCGGTGTCGGAGTCGGGCCCGGTGGGCAGGCCGCCGGTGTGGCTCAGCAGGTGCCGGATCGTCACCTCGGGCAGCTGCCGCAGTTCGGGGAGGTGTTCGGCGGCGGGCTCGTCGAGGTCGAGGTCGCCGTCGTCGGCCAGCAGCATGACCAGAGCGGCCGTGTAGGGCTTGGTCAGGGAGCCGAGAGGGACGGCGGTACCGGCCGTGAAGGGCGTGCCGGTGGCGGCGTCCGCGATGCCGGTGTGGACGTGGACGGTCCCTGTGCCGGTGTGCAGGGCCAGTTGGGCGCCGGGCACCCGGTGGGCGCGGGCGAGGGTGGTGAGGCGGTCCTGGAGCGTCTCGCGCAGCTCCGGGGTCTCGCGTAAGAGGGACGGGCGGCGGTCGGTGAGCGGAGCGGTGCTGGGGTAGGGCATGAGAAGGGGACTCCCGTTGGATGGGTCTCATGTGCGGGTGGGAAGGTTTCCGGCCCTGGGGTGAGCGGCGGGCCGGGCGCGTCCTACGGCCTGCTGACCTCGACCGGCAGATGGCGTACGCCGATGAGGACGGCCGGGTTCTGGAAGGTCACCTCGTCGTAGGAGGGGACCACAAGATCGGGGAAACGTTCATGCAGCATCCGCAGAGCGATCCGCGCCTCCAACCGGGCCAGCGGCGCACCGAAGCAGAAGTGGATGCCGTGGCCGAAGGTCAGGTGGGGATTGGGGTGGCGCGTCACGTCCAGGACGTCGGGTGACTCGAAGCGGGCCGGATCGCGGTTGGCGGCGCCGAGGTGGGTCATGACCATGGCGTCGGCCGGCAGTTCGTGCCCGCCGAGGACCACGGGCCGGGTGACGCGGCGGCCCAGTTCGGGGAAGGGGGGCAGCCAGCGCAGCACCTCCTCGACGGCCTGCGGGATCAGGGCGGGGTCGGCGCGCAGCGCGGCGTCGGTGCCGGGGTGGCGGTCGAAGGTGACGACGGCGTTGCCCAGCAGCGCGGTCGTGGTGATGTGTCCGGCGACCAGCAGGAGCGCGACGAAGCCGACCATCTCCTGGTCGGTCAGGCGCTCGCCGTCCACCTCGGCGGCTATCAGCTTGCTGGTGAGGTCCTCACCGGGGTGGGCGCGGCGGTTGCGGATGTGCTCCAGCATGTAGCCGTTCATCTCGCGCACCGTGGGCGCGATGGCCTCCAGCGCTCTTTCGAGGTCGGCCATGTCGGGCGCCTCGCCGAGCTGGTCGCCGCCGAACAGGACGCTCGCCCACTCCTGGAAGAGCAGGTGCTCCTCGGCCGGGACGCCGAGGAGTTCGGCGATCACGATGATCGGCAGCGGGTAGGCCAGCGCGTCGACGAGGTCGAAGCGGTCGCGGTCGGCCACCTGGTCCAGCAGCCGGGCCGTCACCGCGGCGATGCGCGGTTCCAGACCCTGGACGACCCGCGGGGTGAACGCCTGGCTGACCAGCGCGCGGAGCTTGCGGTGCTCGGGCGGGTCCATGCCGACGAAGTTGCCCTGGGTGAACGTCTCGAAGTCGGCCTGGGTCGGGGCGAGGGAGGAGAGGTCCGAGGAGTACGTGGCCGGGTCGGCCAGTACGGCGGACACGGAGGCGTGGTCCACCACCTGCCACACGCCCAGTTTCTCGTCGTGGCGCACCGGCCCGGCCTCACGTAATCCGCGCCAGCGCTCGGGCAACGCCTCTAACAACAGGGGGTCGCCCTTCAGTTGATTGCTGGTCACCATGTCTCCTCGGGTAGCGGCGCGCGGGCACAGCAGGTCTGACATGCGGGTGGTGCTGGGTGACGCGGGACACGGCGCGGTGGCGTGCCGCCGGCGGCCGGGTGGGCGGCACGGATCCCGCGCTCACGGCAGGTGTGCCGGACGGGACCCCACGCCCGGCGTCGGTGCGTGCAGGGATGCGCCGCAGGGCTGCGCCGTGCGGGGCCGGGGTGGTCAGCTGCCGTCGGACCGCCGTCGAGGTGAGACAAGACACCTGGACCGACCCGACATGGCAATCCCCCCAGCGACACGTCCCGCGCAACCGCTGCGCGGGTCCTCCCCGGCACGTGTAGCGGCACGGGTCCGCGGACCCGGACGCTCAGAACGAGATGGGAGAGTACGCGGTCCCGGCGCGGTACGCGGTCCCGACGCGTACTGTTCCGAGATTTGCACGGTGCGCACTCCAGAACACCTTCGTTTCATCGAACCGGCCATAGTCTTCACGGTGAGTCACCCGATAGCAACCCCCTGAGATTGAACGCAGAGCGACGTCGGTGGGGTACCTGCCTGACTCGACGGCCCGGCCGGATCGTCGGACCGCGTGTGCCCCGGCCTGCCGCCGGCAAACCTGGTTGTCCGGCAGCAACTCCTTCCGCGGCGCTCACACCGCCTCTGATCAGGGCCGACGGCCACGGGCCTCGGCGCGGGACCCGGAGCGGCGGCCCGCCCGGCCGGCCGCCCGGCCGCCGATGGCCGGATCGCCCCCCTGCGCGACGCCCTCCGCGTCCGCGTCCGCGGGCGAAGTCCGGCCACGCCGATGCACGGGGGCGCACTGCCGCGCGGTCGTACGCCACCCGTGCACCGACTGTGGGGGCATGAGTACGCATCGGCGGGGTACCCGCATGTGCTGGCCGCGCCCGGGCGTGAAGCGCAGGTCAGCGGTGTGGACCGGGGCGCGCCCGGCCGCTCGCCGTGCGCCCCTCGCGCCCGCGGGGCAGCCTTGTTGCCACGAGGTGGCGCGCGGCCGTACGAGGAGGTGGTCGCCGTGTCCGACCACCGGACGTCCGGGCAGGCGCCGGCGACCGACCGGGCGCGGGTCGCCCGGCCGCTGCTGTCCCTGGCCCTGACCTCGCTGATGGAGGAGGTCCACGCCCAGTCCGGCGCGGTCTACCTGCTGCGGCCGGACGAAGCGGTGCTGGAGATGGCGGTGATGGCGGGGCTGCCCCGGGCGTTCGCGGCGCCCTGGGAGCGCGTGGGGCTGACCGCGCCGATCCCGGTCGCCGAAGCCGTGCGCGAGCGGCGGCTGGTGTGGGTGAGCGGCGAGGAGGAGATGGCCCGCAGCTTCCCGCGCGTGGCGATGGTCCTGCCGTACCCGTTCGCCATGGCCGCGATGCCGGTGGCGACGCCCGGCGCGGCGTACGGCGCGGTGTTCGTGACCTGGCCCGGTACCCGTCCGCCGGCGCTGTCCGACCGGGACCGCGAGCGGCTGACGGCGGCCTGCGACGGGCTGGCGCTGCGGCTGGAGCGGGCCGGCCGGGAGAGCCGCCCGCCGAGCCAGGAGAACGATCTGCTGGGCGCGCCGGTGGCGGGCGGCCTGGCGAGCACACCGGGGTCGGTCGAGGCGGCGCGGCTGGTGGCCCGGCTGCCGTACGGGCTGATCTCCCTGGACCTGCACGGGCGGATCGCGTTCGCCAACGCGGCGGCCGGCGAGCTGCTGGGCCGGCCGGCCGACCAATTGGTGGGCACGCTGCCGTGGCTGTCGGTGCCCTGGCTGAGGGACCCGGTGTACGAGGACCGGTACCGGGCGGCCCTGCTCAGCCAGCGGGTGACGTCCTTCGTGGCGCTGCGCCCGCCCGGCGAGTGGCTGTCGTTCCGGCTGTACCCGAGCACCACCGGGCTGAGCGTGCGGATCAGCCGGGCGCGGGCGGTCGCGGAGCCGGCGCGGACCGCGCCGCCCGGGGAGACGGACGGCCCGGCGCGGCTGGTGACCATCTCCCAGGTGCTGAGCCTGGCCGGGGCGCTGACCGAGGCGGCCGGCGTGGAGGACGTGATGCAGCTGGTCGCCGACGAGGTCGCGCCGGCCGTGGGCAGCCGGGCCCAGGTGCTGCTCGGCTCCCAGGGCGGGCGGCTGCACGTGCTGGGCCAGCGCGGGTACGCCGACCCGCACCTCGTCGAACGCTTCGACGGGCTGCCGCTGAGCGAGCGCACCCCCGGCACGCAGGCCCTGGGCAGCGGGGTGCCGGCGTTCTTCGACTCCCGGCAGGAGCTGGAGCGGCTGTACCCCGGCCGGCAGGACACCCCGGACGGGTTCGCCGCCTGGGCCTACCTGCCGCTGATCGCCTCGGGCCGGCCGGTGGGCGTGTGTGTGCTCGCCTACGGCGAACCGCGCGCCTTCCCGGCCGACGAGCGGGCCGTTCTGACGAGCCTCGGCGGGCTGATCGCGCAGGCCCTGGCGCGGGCGCTGCTGTACGACGCCAAGAACCGGCTGGCGCACGGCCTCCAGGAGGCGCTGCTGCCGCCCTCGCTGGCCCGGCTGCCCGGCATCGAGGCCGCCGCCCGGTATCTGCCGGCCACCCACGGGATGGAGATCGGCGGCGACTTCTACGACCTGGTGCCGACCCGGCCGCTGCCGGCGGCGGTGATCGGCGACGTCCAGGGGCACAACGTGGCGGCGGCCGGGCTGATGGGGCAGCTGCGCACCGGCGTCCGGGCGTTCACCACGGTGGGGCAGCCGCCGCAGGAGGTGATGCGCAGCACCAACCGGCTGCTCATCGACCTCGGCACCGAACTCTTCGCCAGCTGCCTCTACCTGCGCCTTGACCCGGCGAACGGCCGGGCGGTGATGTCACGCGCGGGGCATCCACCGCCGCTGCTGCGACGGCCGGACGGCCGGGTGCGCGTGCTCGACCTGGCCGGGGGCCCGCTGCTGGGTATCGACGCGTCGGCGGTGTACCCGACGACCGAGGTGGCGCTCGCGCCCGGTTCGGTCCTGGCCCTGTACACCGACGGCCTGGTCGAGGCGCCGGGCGTCGACATCGAGGACGCCCTGGCCGACCTCGGCGAGCTGCTCGCCGAGCGGGGTGACCGGCCGCTGGAGTCCCTGGTGGACGAGCTGGTCCGGCACAGCGCGGCGGCCCGGCAGCGGGGCGACGACGTGGCCGTCCTGCTGCTGCGGGCCGTCGGCGGCGGCTGAGCCGGGCGCACCCCGCGCGGCCGCGGGGTGCGCGCCGGTCCGGCGGCCGTTTCGCGCGGTGCGGGCGTCAGCGGGTCCCGGTGAGGGAGGACGACCCGTCGTGCGCACCCGCCCCGGACTGGTCACCGGCACCCGACCCGTCGTCGGCACCCGACTGGTCCGCGGCACCGGACCCGTCGTCAGCGCCCGACTGATCCGCTGCCCCGGACTGGTCACCGGCGCCCGCCTGGTCACCGGCGCCGGACTGGTCGCCCGTGCCGTCGCCCGTGCCGCTCGGGTCGGTCGCGGCGGCCGACGGATCGGCCGCACCACCGGCCTGGTCACCGCCCGCCTGGTCACCACCGGCCTGTTGGCCCGCGCCGAGGGTCGCGCCGGTCGCCTGGAGGGCCGTGGTCACCGGCTGGAAGAAGGTCTCACCGCCGTTGGTGCAGTCGCCGCTGCCGCCGGAGGTGAGGCCGACCGCACCGCCGTCCTGGGTGAACAGGGAGCCGCCGCTGTCGCCGGGCTCGGCGCAGACGTCGGTCTGGATGAGACCGGTGACGGTGTCGACGCCATTGGGATCGGTCTCGCTCTGGAAGTTGACGGTGGCGTCGAGCCCGGTGACCCGGCCGTCGTGCAGACCGGTGGTGGAGCCCATGCGGAACACCGTCTCCCCGACGGTGGCCTCCGCGGCCCGGTCGATCTGGACGGTCTGCCCGTTGCCCACGGCGACCTCGCTGGGTGCCTGGGTGGTGGCGTCGTCGTACTTCACGAGCGAGAAGTCGCCCGCGCCGGGGAAGTTCGCCTGGTCCACCGTGGCGATGGGCGCGCCGGTCTCGGAGTCCGACCACTTGGCCGCCGCGACCCCGCAGTGACCGGCCGTCAGGAAGGCCGGAGTGCCGTCGGCGGCGGTGACGTTGAAGCCGAGGGAGCAGCGGACCGTGCCGCCCTGCACCTGGGAGAAGATGGCGTCGCCGCCGGAGGCGAAGGTCTTGAAGGTGCCGGCGCTCCTCTTGACGGTCGCCATGCCGGAGCCGAGGCCCCGCACGGTCGAGCGCAGCGTCTGCCAACGGGCGCCGGTGACCGTGCTGTCTGCGGTGACCACGATCCTGTCGGTGCGCGGGTCGACGGCCCAGGAGGTGCCCGGGATGGTCGCCCGGGCCTTCAGGGTCTTCGCCGCGGCCTCGAGTTCGGCGGTGCTGTTGTCCACCTGGTGGACGACCGCGCCGGCCTTCTTCGCCTGGACGACGACACTGCCGTCGCCGCTGACCACGTTGACGACGAGCTGCCGGCTGCCGCTGTCGTAGTAGGAGCCGGCGAAGGCGTCGCCCAGCAGGCTCTGGAGCCGTCCGGCGAGATCCGAGGCGTCCGTGGCCTTCAGGGTCCTGGGGGTGGCGGCGCCGCCCGCGGCGTCGTCCTGGGACGCGTTGGCGTTGGGCAGCAGGAGGGCGGCCGCGCCGAGTGCCGCGACACCGCCCACCGCTATCGCGGCCTTGCGCTTCGGAATTCGCTTGTGACTCAAACTGCTCGACCTCCTGGGCCGGGGTCTGTGCCGCTGGGGCAAGGAAGGTGGATCGGGCGCCTGGATGGCTGTAGGTACGGGCGGCCCACCCGGTGCGTTCAATTCCGTTTGCCGGCGCCCGGGTTGCGGTGGTGAAGACGGGCGGTTCGCGGTGGTCCCCGGCGGCGGACGGGCCACCGACCGGAAGAGCACGGCCAGTCACGGGTGGATCACCGTCCGTTCCGGCCACGTACCGGAATCCTCGCTTCAGGGAATCTGCACATCCGCTTCTCAAGCAGCGCACCAACACCGGCCGATCTGCACATCGGCGCGGTCCCGAGGGCGCCTTCGGGGCGCGGTGCCGGTCTCCCCGGACGCCGGGCAAGGGGTTGGCTGCGCCGATACCGCACGTCGTGTGAAGGAGTGGCCGACAAGGCGTGCGCAGGCCTGCACGGATGACTCGCGTCGCGGCACAAGTGCGCAGGTGGGGCGCCTGATTGATTGGAAGCCGGAGCTGCGCGCGTGCTTTGATCCATCGCACCGCGGCTCTTCGTCTGTCCCCAGAAGGGGGCCGCTCCCCCCTTGTGTCATTCCATATGAAGGGAAGTTCCGTCATGAACTCCACCCCCCAGGTCCAGACCGCCGAGATCTCGGACGCCGAGCTGGACAACGTCTCCGGCGGCCTGTCCGTGAACGCCCTCACCACCGTCACCGGTGCCGTCAACGGCATCGCCCCGGTCTCCGGCGTGCTCGACACGGTCGTCGGCACCGTCGAGGGTGTCACCGGCCTGAACGTGGCCCCGGTCACCAACCTGGTCGCCGGTCTCTGACCGCACCTCCCGGTCCCGCGAGTCCCGGAGCCCTTCCCGGGCTCCGGGACTTCCGGTCGTCCCCGCCCCCGCCGTACCCGAAGTCCCCCCAGGTGAGGGAAGTTCCGTGCAGTTCCGCCAACAGGCCCTCGCCAGACTCCAGTCACCGGAGGACCTCGACCTGCCGGTGCGGCTGGCCCGCCCGCAGGGCTGGCTCGCGCTGTGCGTCGCCGTCGTCGTCATGGCGGCGGCCTCCGTGTGGGCGGTGACCGGCTCGGTCGCCTCCACGGTCGGCGCGCCGGCCGTCCTGACGCACGGGCAGGGCAGTTACGTCCTGCAGAGCCCGGTCACCGGCCAGGTCACCGCCGTTCTCGCCGAGCAGGGCCGGCGGCTGCCCGCCGGGTCACCGGTGCTGAAGGTCCGTACCGGCGAGGGCGAGAGCGTGGTCCGCACGGTCGCCGCGGGCCGGATCACCGCGCTCGCCGCCGGCATCGGGCAGATCGTCCGCACGGGCTCCGACGTCGCCGCCGTGGAGAAGGTCGCCCACGCCTCCGACCCGCTGTACGCGACCGTGTACGTGCCCGCCGAGAGCGCCGCCGCCATTCCCGCGCACGCCGCGGTCGACCTGACCGTGTCCGCGGTGCCGGCCCAGCGGTACGGCGTGCTGCGCGGCCGGGTGAAGGCGGTGGAGCGCACCGCCCAGTCCGCCCGGTCGGTCTCCGCCTTCCTCGGGGACAGCCAGCTCGGCGAGCAGTTCACCGCGAAGGGGCGCCCGGTGGCCGTCCTGGTCGCCCTGGACCGGGCCCCCACCCCGAGCGGCTACCGCTGGTCGTCCGCCGACGGGCCGCCGTTCGCGCTCGACTCCATGACCCTGGCCACCGGTTCGGTCCGGCTGGCCGACCAGCGTCCCCTCGATTGGCTGCTCCCGTGACCGCCACCGCCCAGCAGACCCGCGGCCGCCGACGCGCCGCCCCGGCCCGGCGCGCGGTGCCCAGGGCGACGGGCGGGACCGTCCGCACGCCTACCGTGCTCCAGATGGAGGCCGTCGAGTGCGGCGCCGCCTCCCTCGCGATGGTGCTCGGCCACCACGGCCGCCACGTCCCGCTGGAGGAGCTGCGCATCGCCTGCGGCGTCTCGCGGGACGGCTCGCGCGCCAGCAACCTGCTGAAGGCCGCCCGCGGTTACGGCCTCACGGCCAAGGGCATGCAGATGGACCTGGCCGCGCTCGCCGGGGTGGCGGCACCGGCCGTGCTGTTCTGGGAGTTCAACCACTACGTCGTCTACGACGGCATGGGCCGCCGGTTCGGCCGGCGCGGGGTCTACGTCAACGACCCCGCCAAGGGCCGCCGTTTCGTGCCCATGGAGGAGTTCGACGGCAGCTTCACCGGCGTCGTCCTGGTGATGGAGCCGGGCGACGGCTTCACCCGGGGCGGCCGCAGGCCCGGTGTGCTCGGGGCGATGCCGGCCCGGCTGCGCGGCACCGCCGGGACGCTGCCCGCCGCCGTACTGGCCAGCCTGCTGCTGGTGGCGGTCGGCGCGGCCGTGCCCGCGCTCAGCCGCACCTACATCGACACCTTCCTGATCGGCGGCCGGACCTCCCTGCTGGGCGTGCTGTTCGCGTCCATGGCCGTCTGCGTGCTGCTCACCCTGGCGCTGACCTGGTTGCAGCAGGCCAATCTGCTGCACGGCCGGATCATCTCCTCCACCCTCTCCAGCGCCCGCTTCCTGCGCCATCTGCTGCGGCTGCCGGTGACGTTCTTCGCCCAGCGCAGCCCGGCCGACCTGGTGCAGCGCCTGCAGTCCAACGACCAGGTCGCCGAGACCCTGGCCCGCGACCTCGCGGCGGCCGGTGTCGACGCGATCGTGGTCGTGCTGTACGCGGTGCTCCTCTACACCTACGACCCGCAGCTGACGGTCGTCGGCATCGGCGTGGCGCTGCTCAACATCGCCGCGATGCGGCTGGTGGTACGGCTGCGCGCGACCCGTACCGCGAAGCTGCGCGCGGACACCGCCCGGCTCACCAACACCGCCTACACCGGACTGCAGCTGATCGAGACGATGAAGGCGACCGGCGGCGAGGACGGCTACTTCCGCAAGTGGGCCGGGCAGCACGCCGCCACGCTGGAGGAACAGCAGCGGCTCGGTGTGCCGAGCGCCTGGCTGGGCGTGGTCGCCCCGGCCCTGGCCACGGTCAACAGCGCGCTCATCCTGTGGATCGGCGGGCTGCGGGCGGTCGAGGGCCACCTCTCGATCGGTCTGCTGGTCGCCTTCCAGGCCCTGGTCACCCGGTTCAGCGCACCGCTCACCCGGCTCACCGGCGTGGCGGGCCGCATCCAGGACTTCGCGGCCGACGTGGCCCGCCTGAAGGACGTGGAGAACTTCCAGGCCGACCCGCTCTACTCCCGCGCCGGCGGCGGCGATTCGGCCCGGCGGCTGCACGGCCACGTCGAGCTGGAGAACGTCACCTTCGGCTACAGCCCGTTGGACACGCCGCTGCTCACCGGCTTCGACCTGACCGTCGGCCCCGGGCAGCAGGTGGCGCTGGTGGGCGGCTCGGGCAGCGGCAAGTCGACGGTGTCCCGGCTGATCTCGGGGCTGTACACGCCGTGGGAGGGCGTCATCCGCATCGACGGCCGGCGGCTGGCGGACATCCCGCGCGGCGCGCTGGCCGCCTCCGTCTCCTTCGTCGACCAGGACGTGTTCCTCTTCGAGGGCTCCGTGCGCGACAACGTGGCGCTGTGGGACCCCTCGATCCCGGACGACGCCGTGGTGGAGGCGCTGCGCGACGCGGCCCTGTACGACGTGGTGACGCGCCGTCCCGGCGGCATCCACAGCCGGGTCGAACAGGACGGCCGGAACTTCTCCGGCGGGCAGCGCCAGCGCCTGGAGATCGCCCGCGCGCTGGTGCGGCGGCCCAGTGTCCTGGTCCTGGACGAGGTGACCAGCGCGCTGGACGCGGAGACCGAGCAGGTCGTGATGGACAACCTGCGCCGGCGCGGCTGCGCCTGCGTGGTGATCGCCCACCGGCTGAGCACCGTGCGCGACAGCGACGAGATCGTGGTGCTCCAGCACGGCACGGTCGTCGAACGCGGGCGCCACGACGAGCTGGTGGCGCGCGGCGGCGCCTACGCCGCCCTGGTCCGGGAGCGGTGAGATGAGTTCCGTACCGGAGGGCGACCTGGTCGTCGGCGCGCTCGGGGCGCTCGGCTCCCCCGTCGACTGCCGCGGCCTGAGCCGCCTGGACCTGGCGGGCCCGCAGGTGCTGTGGCTGGTCACGGCGGGCGCGCTCGAACTGTTCGCGGTGGACGCCGCCGAGCAGGGCCACTGGCACCACCTCGGCCGGCTGGAGGCCGGCTCGCTGCTGCTCGGCCCCGTGGCCGGACCCCGGCACACCCTCGTGGCGCGTCCGCTGCGGGACTGCGCGGTGCGGCGCATCGGCCTGCGGGAGCTGTACCAGCCGGCGGCCACCCGGACCTGGTCGTACGACGAGTACGGCACCCCGCGGTACGTGCCGCCCGCCTCCAGCCCCCTGGAGCACGCCGTCGCGCTCGGCGCCGGCCGCGGCCTGTCCGTCCTCCTCCAGGCCCCGTCGGCGGGCGAGGAGCCGGCCGGGGTCACCGACGACGACGTGTTCTGGATGCAGGTGCCGCCGGGCAGCGTCCAGTACGGCGCGCTCTACGGCGCGGAGGCCGCAGCCGACCTGCTGATGGACCCGGCGGTGTGGCAGGGCATGGTCGACCGGCAGTACCGGCTGCTCACCTCCCTCGACCGGTGGATCGAGGAGCTGGAACGCACCCACGAGTCGCGGACGGCGGCCGGGATCAGGGCCGGTGAGGCGGTCCGCGCCCAGGCCGACCGGACCCTGCTGGCCTCCATCGGCAAGGCGTCCGCCCGGCCCGCGACGGCCGCCGACGCGGACGCCACCTACGCGGCCTGCGCACTGGTCGCCCGGGCCGCCGGGATCACCCTCGCCGGACCGGCACCCGGCGGCGACAGCGACCGGCTCGACCCGGTGGAGCGGGTGGCCCTCGCCTCCCGGGTCCGGGTGCGGGCCGTGCGCCTGGACGGCCGCTGGTGGCGGGAGGACGTGGGCCCGCTGGTCGGGCACCGTGCCCTGTCGGGGGCGCCGGTCGCCCTGCTGTGGCGGCGCGGCGGCTATGTCGCCGTGCATCCCGCGACCGGCCGCGAGACGCCGGTGGAGAAGGACAACGCCGAGGAGTTCGAGCCGCGCGCGGTGATGTTCTACCGGCCGCTGCCCGACCGCCCGCTCAGCCCGCTCGGCCTGCTGCGGTTCAGCCTGCGCGGCACCCGCGGCGACCTGCTGAACCTGCTGCTGGCCGGACTGGTCACGGTGGCGATCGGCGCGCTGGTGCCGGTCGCGACGGGCAAGGTGCTCGGCGAGTACGTGCCCCGGGCGCAGGAGGGCCTGATCGTCCGGGTCTGCGTGGCGCTGCTGGTCAGCGCGGTGGTCGCGGCCGCGTTCACCCTGCTGGAGAACCTGACCGTGCTGCGCCTGGAGGGCCGCGTCGAGGCGGCGCTCCAGGCGGCCGTGTGGGACCGGCTGCTGCGCCTGCCGACGGGCTTCTTCACCCGGCGCTCCACCGGTGAGCTGGCGAGCGCCGCCATGGGCATCAGCGCGATCCGGCGGCTGCTGGCGGGCGTGGGCCCGGTGGTCGCGCAGTCGGTGACGGTCGGCGCGGTGAACCTGGGCCTGCTGTTCTGGTACAGCGTGCCGATGGCGTGCGCGGCGCTCGGCATGCTGGTGGTCGTCGCGGCCGTCTTCCTGGGGCTCGGGCTGTGGCAGGTGCGCTGGCAGCGGCGGCTGGTGATGCTCGGCAACAAGCTGAACAACCAGGCGTTCCAGACCCTGCGCGGGCTGCCCAAGCTGCGGGTGGCGGCGGCGGAGAACTACGCCTACGCGGCCTGGGCGGGAGAGTTCGCCCGCAGCCGGGAACTCCAGCAGCGGGTCGGCCGGATCAAGAACCTCACGTCGGTGCTGGGCGCGGTCTACCTGCCGGTGTGCACCCTGGTGATGTTCATGCTCCTGGCGGGCCCGGCCAAGGGCGCCATGCCGGCCGCGGACTTCCTCACCTTCAGCACGGCGGTGACCATGCTGCTGACCTCCGTCACCCAGCTGACCGGCGCGTTCGTGTCGGCGGTGGCCGCGCTGCCGCTGTTCGAGGAGATCCGGCCGGTGCTGGACGCGGCGCCGGAGGTGCCCGCGGCGAGCACCCGGCCGGGGCCGCTGTCGGGGGCGGTCGAGGCCCGCCGGCTGTCGTTCCGGTACGCCGACGACGGTCCGCTGGTGCTGGACGAGGTGTCCTTCGAGGCGCGCCCGGGTGAGTTCGTGGCGATCGTCGGCCCCAGCGGCTGCGGCAAGTCCACCCTGCTGCGGCTGCTCATCGGCTTCGACCGGCCGGCCTCCGGCAGCGTGCTGTACGACGGGCAGGACCTGGCCGCCCTGGACCGGTCGGCGGTGCGACGCCAGTGCGGGGTGGTGCTCCAGCACGCGCAGCCCTTCACCGGCTCCATCCTCGACGTCATCTGCGGCACCGAGCCGTACACGCCGGAGGAGGCGATGGCGGCGGCCGAGCTGGCCGGGCTGGCCGAGGACATCCGGCGCATGCCGATGGGCCTGCACACCATCGTCTCCGGCGGCGGGGCGGTCTCCGGCGGACAGCGGCAGCGGCTGATGATCGCGCAGGCGCTGATCCGCCGCCCGCGCATCCTCTTCCTCGACGAGGCGACCAGCGCCCTGGACAACGACACCCAGCGCACGGTGATCGACAGCACCCGCAAGCTGAACGCCACCCGCATCGTCATCGCCCACCGCCTGTCGACGGTGCTGGACGCCGACCGCGTCCTCGTGATGGAGGGCGGCAAGGTCGTGCAGCAGGGACCGCCCGCCCGGCTGCTCGCCGACACCGGCGGCCGGCTGCACGAACTGGTCCGCCGCCAGCTGGCCTGAGGGCCGCGGCCCGGGCGGGGTGTCCCGGGCCGGGGACTCGGGGCGCCGTCCGCGGGTACCCGGAGTGGATCGACACGGCCGGCGTCCGCCCTGTGGCCGCGGGCGCCGGGGACGGAAGGGAGAAGCCATGTCGGGCGAGGAGCACCGGGAAGAGGAGCGGCGGACGGCTGTGGGCGAGGTGCTGCACGAATTCCAGCAGGCGGAGACGCGCGACGAGGACCAGGACCGGCAGCGGGGCGAGGCCGGGGAGGCCATCACGCCGAACGCCCGGGCGCAGCGGGAGTCGCAGGGCGACTGAGCCCGCACGGTCCGCGGGGCGCGGCGGCGCAGGGCTGGGCGGACCCGGTGCGCCGCCGCCCCGCCGGCGGACGCCACCCGGAGCGGGAGGATCACCCGGTCCTCTCCCGGGTACCCGTGCCCCATGAACGACCACAGCCCCGGCCCCGAGCTGCCGCCCGCCCGCGGCCCCCTGTCCACCGCCGTCCTCGCCCACCTGCGCGGCACCGGCCCGCTCCCGCCCGTGGCGCGGGCGGAGGAGGCGCAGCCCTACGGCGACGATCTCCAGCTCGCCCTGTACCTGTGCTACGAGCTGCACTACCGGGGCTTCGCGGGCGTCCCGGCCGAGGCCGAGTGGGACCCCGACCTGCTGCGGGTCCGCGCCGCGCTGGAGCGGCGCTTCCTGTCCGCGCTGCGGGCGGACACCCCCGGGCACGACAGCCTGGAGGAGGCCCTGGACGCCCTCCTGGTCGAGCCGGTCGAGGGCACCGGCGTCTCGCACTTCCTGCGGGACGAGGGCGAGCTGTGGCAGCTGCGGGAGTACGCGGCGATGCGCTCCCTGTACCACCTGAAGGAGGCGGACCCGCACGCCTGGGTGCTGCCGAGGCTGTGGGGCCGCGCCAAGGCGGCGATGGCGGCGGTGGAGTTCGACGAGTTCGGCGGCGGCCGGGCCGAGCGGGTGCACGCCCGGCTGTTCGCCGACCTGATGACGGACCTCGGTCTCGACACCACGTACGGCCGCTACCTGGACGCGGCCCCCGCCGAGATCCTGGCCACGGTCAACCTGATGTCCCTGTTCGGGCTGCACCGCGAGCTGCGCGGCGCGCTGGTCGGTCACTTCGCCGAGGTCGAGATCACCTCCTCCCCCGGCTCCCGCCGGCTGGCCGAGGCCATGCGGCGCACGGGCGCCGGACCGGCCGCGGAGTTCTTCTACGACGAGCACGTCGAGGCGGACGCCGTGCACGAGCAGGTGGTCCGCCACGAGGTCATCGCCGGGCTGCTGGAGGAGGAGCCGCAGCTGTCGGCCGACGTCGCCTTCGGCATCGACGCGACCGAGTACCTGGAGGAGCGGCTCGCGCGGCGGTTGCTGCCCGAGTGGCGGGCGGGACGCACGTCACTGCGTACACCGATTTCCAGGGAAATGATCCATAGCTCCTGAGACGCTGGGTACTCGGGCGCTGTGACAGCACTCGTACTTCCGGGCGTGTACGCCCCACAGGACGACACCGCACTGCTGGCCGAGGTGCTCGCCGCCGAGCCGCTGCGGCCCGGCGCACAGGTTCTGGACGTGGGCACCGGCAGCGGCGCCCTGGCCCTGGAGGCCGCCCGGCGCGGTGCCGAGGTGACCGCGGTGGACCTGTCCTGGCGCGCGGTGTGGACGGCCCGGCTCAACGCCCGGCTGAACCGGCTGCCCGTCCGCATCCGGCGCGGCAACCTCTTCGGCCCGGTGCGCGGACGCGCCTACGACGTCATCCTGGCCAACCCGCCGTACGTGCCGGCGCCCGACGCGGGGCGCCGGCCGCGCGGCCGGGCCCGGGCCTGGGACGCGGGCCACGACGGGCGGCTGGTGCTGGACCGGATCTGCCGGGACGCGCCGGAGCTGCTGCGGCCCGGGGGTGTGCTGCTGCTCGTGCACTCCGCGCTGAGCGGCCCGGAGCTGACGCTGACGATGCTGCGCGGCGCGGGCCTGAAGGCCTCCGTGGTGCGGCGCCGCTGGATCGCGTTCGGCCCGGTGCTGCGCTCCCGGCAGGGCTGGCTGCGCGAGCGGGGCCTGCTGGCCGGGGCCGAGGACAAGGAGGAGCTGGTGGTGATCCGTGCCGAACGACCCTGCTGAGCGGCCGACCAGGATCAGCGTGCGGCGCGACGGCCCGACGCTGGTGGAGGGCCCGGTGGAGGTGGAGCTGGAGGACGGTACGACGGTGTCCTCGGACCGCTTCCGGGTGGCGCTGTGCACCTGCCGGCGCAGCCGCCGCTTCCCGTGGTGCGACACCAGCCACCGGCGCCGGGGGCCGAGGCCGACGGACGACGGTGGCTGATTGCTTCGTGATTGCGAAGGCCGGCGGGCGGCCCCACTCCGCCCGCCGGCCTCCGTGCGAGATCGCTGGCTCCCCGCTCCAGGGGCCGCACTCCCCAGTTGCGGACCTGTTTCCGGCGTGCCACGGGAAACCGCGCGATCCCGGTCCATGGGGCGCCGGAGCCTAGAAGGAGAAGAGGCTGCTTCCGTAGGCGTCCTTGACGCAGCTGTTGCTGAAGGTGCGCTCGTAGGAGAGGCGCTGGCCCTGCCAGACACCCTCGATCGTCACCACGACCGGGCTGTACAGCTTGGTGCACATCACGTCGTCCCGGGCCTTCAGGGCCCCGGGGTCGCCGCCGGCGCCGCGCAGCTCGGCGCACGCCTCGGGGGCGGCCGGGTGGGTGCCGGAGGCGGTGGGGGCGCAGGTCAGGGTGACGGCCCGCTCCGGGGTGGCGAGGGCGGCACTGTCGCCGTGGCCCACGGTGAGCACCAGGGCCGACGGGGCGTAGAGCGAGGCCGGGGCGGCGCCGGGGGTGGCGACGGCGGCCCCGGTCAGGGGTCCGCAGACGGCGGCGGCAGTGAGGCCGATGGTCGCTGCCCAGCGCGCGGTGGTCCGCATTGTGTGCATCCTTCCGCTCGATTGGTCGGGTTGCCGGCTCCGGCCCGGTAGTGCCGGGAGCGGCGAGCGCCACTCTGCCGAGTCCGCCGCCGAAATACACATCGAACCCACAGGTTTGAGTAACATTGCGTGTTGAATCAGTGGCGTGAAGTCACGGAGTTTCTCCGTGCAAACCCCGGAACAGAGCGGTTCTCCCTCACCGGATGCGGCCAGATGGCTGAATCACACCGCTTTGTTAATAGTCCTGAAACATTCAGGTTCTGACGCCGCGCGACTCCTCCGTGACGGCTCGTGTTCATGAAACGGCCCCCCTTGATCGCCCCGATCCCTCCGTCCGGCCGCCCGGTGGACGGTCCGCGGCCGCCCGCGCGTAGGGTCGGCACGCTCGAGAGCCGTGACGAGAGGCGGGACGGATGGCCAGGCACTGGGCGGACTTCCAGTACGAGATCTACCTGAACGGCATGTCGGGCGCGGTGCCCCGGCTGCCCACCGATCTGACGCGGCTGGAGGAGCTGGCCGCCCACCGGCTCGGGCCCGGCCCGGTGGGCTACGTGGCGGGCAGCGCCGGTGACGGCAGCACGGCGGACGCCAACCGGGCCGCGCTCCGGCGGCGCCGGATCGTCCCGCGCATGCTGCGGGACGTGCGGGAGCGCGACCTGTCGGTGGAGGTGCTGGGCCGCTCGCTGCCTGCGCCGCTGGCGCTGGCACCGGTGGGTGTGCTGTCGATCATGCATCCGGAGGCGGAGTCGGCCGCCGCCCTGGCCGCGGCCGCGCACGGAGTGCCGTTCGTCCTGTCCTCCGCCTCCAGCACGCCGATGGAGCAGGTGGCGGAGGTGATGGGGGACGCCGAGCGCTGGTTCCAGCTGTACTGGGGCAGGGACCGGGAGGTGACCCGCTCCTTCCTGGCGCGGGCGAAGGAGGCCGGCTTCACCGTGCTGGTCGTCACGCTGGACACCCCGCTGCTGGCCTGGCGGCCGCGCGACCTCGACCAGGCCTACCTGCCGTTCCTGCACGGCGTCGGAACCGCCAACTACTTCAGCGACCCGGCCTTCCGGGCGGGCCTGGCCAAGCCGGTGCACGAGGACCCGAACGCGGCCGTGCTGCACTTCCTCGGCCTGTTCGGGGACGCCGGGCACACCTGGCCGGACCTGGCGTTCCTGCGGGAGCACTGGGACGGGCCGATCGTCCTCAAGGGCGTCCTGCACCCCGACGACGCCCGGCTCGCCGCCGAGGCCGGGATGGACGGGGTGGTGGTCTCCAACCACGGCGGCCGCCAGGTGGCCGGTTCGGTCGCCGCCGCCGACGCCCTGCCCGGGATAGCGCGGGCCGTCGGCGACCGCCTCGCCGTGCTGTTCGACAGCGGGGTGCGCACCGGAGACGACGTCTTCAAGGCCCTCGCCCTCGGCGCGCAGGCGGTGCTGGTGGGACGCCCGTACGTCTACGGTCTCGGGCTCGACGGCCGCGCGGGCGTCGAGCACGTCATCCGCTGCCTGCTCGCGGAGTTCGACCTCACCCTCGCCCTGTCCGGCCACCGCACACCGGCCACGGTGACGGCGGCGGACCTGGCGGAGGAGCCAGCGGGAGCGGACTGGTGACGATTCGTCAGCTCTCCGGGCGCCGGTGACGGTCCGTCAGCCGGCCGTGCGCCCGGAGAGCCGGGCCGACCGGGCGGAGGGAGCGCCGCCGCCGGCGGCCGGCGGGGAACCGGCACCGGCCTGCGTGGGGTCGGTGAGCCAGCGCTGGCCCGCGGAGCGGTCGCGTACCTTGACGACGAGGTCGGCGCCGGGACCCGCACCGGCCGCGGCGAGCGCGAGGGTCGCGTCCCAGCGGGGCAGCAACTCGCCCCTAACGGTGAGGTCGTAGCGCACGTCGTCGGCGCGCGGGGCCCGCGCGTCCGCGCAGCCGCCGAGGATCACCACCCCGGCGTCCGCCCGCGAGTCCAGGCACAGGGCGGTGTCCGCCGCGCTGCGCAGCAGCCCGTCGCTCTCGTACGTCCAGCGCTGGGTCGCCGTCACGGTGCACACCGCGAGCACGGTGCCCGCGCCGGCGGCCGGCCGGCCGTCGACGTCCAGGCACAGCCCGGTGGCGGCGTTGCGCAGCTGGGTCGGCCGGGTGGCGGCGGGCAGACCCGCCGTGCCGGGCGCGGACTGGGTGCCGGTGCCGGGCACGGCGCTGCCGCTGGGCGCCGGGCCGGAGCCGTCGCCGCCGTCCGGCCCGGCGCCCACCGCGAGGACGGTCACGAGCAGTCCGGCCGAGGCGAGGCCCGCGCCGGTGAGCAGCGTCCGCGAGGACACCGCCGGCCACGGCCGGGGGGTTCCGGGGGCGCGCCGCGCGGGCAGCGCCCCCGGGAGGCGGGCCAGCAGCCCGGGCCGCCCTCCCCCGCGCCGCCGCCCGCCGGAGCGCCGGCCGGCGCTCCGGGTGCGGGCGGCCCCCTGCCGGGTGCGGCCGGGGCGCGAGTCGAGATAGCGGCGGGCTCCCCAGCCGAGCACGGCCTCGGCGATCAGGGCACCGGGACCGGTTTCGAAGTGGCCGAGCTGCTCGGCGGCGTGCCGGCAGTGCGCGCAGTGCGCCAGGTGCTGCCGGACGTCCGGCAGCAGCGCGCCGCCACGCCGGATCGGCACGTCGAGCAGGCGGTTGTGGTGGCGGCAGTCGGGCGTGGGCGCGAGGTCGCGGTGGGCGTGCAGGCAGCCCTCGCGGAACTTCTCCCGGGACTGTTCGAGCACGGCCGCCGCGGTGGCCGCGTCCATGCCGAGCAGTGCGGCCGGGACGTCGAGGGGCTCCCCCTCGACCTCGGTGTGCCACAGCAGGCACTGGGCGAACAGGGGCAGGCCCTGGAACGACCGCTCGGCGAGCCTGCGGCTCTCCGGCGTCAGGGACTTGGCCGCGCGCATGCCACGGCCCCCGGCGGGCTTGGCGAGGTCGGGCAGGGCCTCGGTCATCCGGTCGTCGGCGGCCCACAGCCGGACCGTGTCCCGGACGGCGAGCAGCAGCCGGGGCCGCAGCGCCTCGGCCGGTTCACCGAGTGCGAGCCGGCCGAGGACCTGGTGGAAGGCGGCGGCGGTGACCATGTGCGCCACCGGGCCGGACGCGGCCAGGCAGATGACGGCGTAGTCGTGCACCGGCTGCCAGTGGCGGGCCATCAACTGCGCGGCGGACCGGGAGGCTTCGTCGTCCGAGCCGGCCCGCAGCGGTGCGGCGAGGGACGCGTCGGGTTCGGTGAGGCCGGCGCCGGGTGGCGCGTAGGGGGTACGAGGGGGGTGGGGGGTGGGCACGGAGCGGATTCCTTCGGCGTGTGGTGCTGGTGACGCGCGTGTGCTGGTGACGCGCGCGGGGTGCGTGGCGTCCGGTGACACGCCGGCGGCGGTCGGCCGACGGCGCGCCGGGCCGCCCTTCGGTTCCCCGGCTCCCGGCCGGGACCCGCTCGTCGCCCCCGCACGGGTGGCTCACCTTTGCACACCTTCCACACACGCAACAAGGCGGCCGGAAGACACCTCCCGCCGGCCGTCCCGGGCGACGGCCGTCCCGGGCGAGGGCCGTCCGCGTGCCGTGCGCCCCGTGTGAACGCCGCGCACGCACCGGCCGGCCGCGCACGCTCCCGGTGCGGGCACCCGAGCGGTGCACTGGGGACCGGCCCGTTCCCGGGCCCCGCGCGGGACGGCGGCTCTCCCGCGCGCGACCGGCCGCCGGCCCCGTTCCTCCCGCCCTCGGCCGGCGGCCCCCCGCGAGGCGCCTTCCCCCCGGCCGGGACGGAGTCAGATCTGCCAGGAACGGAGCCGGTCGGCCGCGCCGTAGACGTCCGTCCGGCCGGCGATCAGGTCCCGGGCGAGATCGACGAGGGCGCCGTAGGGCGGGTCGACGCCGGCTCCGCTGACGAACATGTACGCCACCGCGGTCGCGCAGGCGAAGCGGGCGTTGGCCGAGGGCAGCGGCCGGAGCAGGGCGAGGGTGTGCAGCAGGGCGGCGGCCCGCCACGCCGGATCGGAGTCCACCCCGAGCCGGGGCGGGTCCACGCGGTGCCGGGCGACGGCGGCGACCAGCGCCGAGAAGTCGTCGACCGCGGGCTGGTCCGGCAGGACCTCCTCGTGGCGCTGGAGCAGCCAGGGCACGTCGATGTGGATGACGTCCGGCATCGGTCAGGCGGCCCGGCCCTTGGCGGGCGGCTCGTCCTCGGGGAAGGCGGCGGCGAACTCCTCGGCGTGGGCGGCGAAGAAGCGGCGGAACTCCCGCGCGCCCTCCTGCAGGGCCCGGTGCCGGGCGATGTCCGCGGCGGCCGCCTCGCGCACGAGCGCCTTCATGGACGTACCGCGCTCCTTGGCGATCTGCCGCAGGTCCTCAAGCTCGCGATCGCTGAACTCCACGTTGAGAGCAGGCATGCCCCTACGGTAGCGCGCGGGTACTTCACCGTACATACCCACAGGTCAACCGGCACATGCCACGGTACCTCCCCGGTGGGACGCGATGTCCGGTTCCCGCCGGTCACGCGGGGCGCCGGACGGCAGACTCGTCCCCGTGACGACCGCAACGCTGCTCACCCAGGAGGGCGCGCTGTCGCCGGTGCTCGGCTGGCACCGCCCGCCCCGCCGAGGGGCGCACGGCCGGGGAGTACCCGGCCGTGCGCCCCGCGCGCCTCCCCTCCCGGCGCGGGCGGACGCGGGGCGCTCAGCCCTGGTCCGCCACGAAGGACGCCATCCAGGCGAGCGCCGCGTTCCAGTTGACGGCCGTCTCGTTGGTCGACCAGGACTGGATGTCGTCGATGTAGCAGAACTGGCCGGTGCAGCCGGTGAGCTTGCTCTGCGCGTACGGGTCCTGGATGGAGGAGTTGGCGCCGCCGGCCAGGGTGCCCTTCGGCGGGTTGGGCAGCGCCGGGTCGAGTTCGTGCGCGTACCACCGGCTGTGCTCGTTGTGGGAGGCGACCTCGCCGTAGCCGGTGACGTACGAGACGTTCAGCGCGTTGCGGCCCAGGACGTAGTCCATGCTCTGCACCGCCCCGTCGCGGTACTTGGCCGCGCCGGTGAGGTCGTAGGCGGTGGCCATGACGTGCGCGTTGTTGAGGATCTGGGCGTTGGAGCCCCAGTCGTAGGAGTTGCCGGCGGGGGCGTAGGGCATGCCGTACGGCTGTGCCGTCGCGGTCGCCAGGTAGGTGTCGGCGGCCCGCACCACCGAGCGGCGGACCTTGTCCCCGCCGGGAAGGCGGCTGGGCACGGTGGCGAGGTCGAGGCGGCCCGCGGCGGCGGTGCGGCCCCAGTCGAAGCCGGTGGCGGCGAAGATGTCGGCCGTGTGCACCGGGGAGGCGAGCACCTGGTCGGCGAAGCGCTGCTCACCGGTGGTCAGGTACAGCTCGGCCGCCGCCCAGTAGAACTCGTCGGTCGCGTCGTCGTCCGGGTAGGCGCCGCCGCCGGTGCCGTCGGCCGGGTCGGGGTACACCGCGGGGTGCGCGAGGGCGGCCGCGTAGGCCTTGCGGGCGGCGGTGAGCGCCTTCGCCGCGAACGCGCGGTCGTAGGGGCGGTACAGGCGGGCGGCCTGAGCAGCCGTCGCGGCCAGGTTCAGCGTGGCCTGGGTGGTCGGGGCGTGCAGTTCGCGCTTCTGCGGGTCGTCGCTGGGCAGCAGCGGCAGCCCGGTCCACTGGGCGTCGTGCACCTTGGCGTGGGCCATCCCGGCGAGCGGCTGCCCGTCCGGCACCTGCATCTTCAGCAGGAACTCCAGTTCCCAGCGGGCCTCGTCCAGCACGTCGGGCACCTTGTTGCCGCTCTCGGGGAGGGCGAGGGTGCCGTCGCCGAGCCGGGCGGGCTCGCCGGTGCGGGCCAGCCGGGAGCGCTCGTAGGTGCTGAGCAGTTCCCAGGTGGAGATGCCGCCGTTGACGACGTACTTGCCGTGGTCGCCGGCGTCGTACCAGCCGCCGGAGACGTCCAGCGTGTAGTCGCAGCCGCCCGGCACGCACGGCACGTCGGTGTCGCCCTGGTTGGGTGCGGCGCCCACGTGCCCGGCGGGCCTGCCGTAGCCGGGGCGGAGATCGTCGCGGACCGGGATGCCGCTGCGCTGCGTGTAGTAGTACTTCAGGGAGTCCAGCCGCAGTTGCTCGTACGCCCCGGCACCGATGTCGAAGGGCCGGCTGGTCTCGCCGTCGGCGACGAGCGTGTAGCCGGTGCCCTTGCCCCGGTAGCCGCCGAAGTCGATCGAGTGGACGTTCTGCCCGGAGGACACGTCGGTGCCGCGCGGCACGGTCCAGCCGTGCGCGGCGGTGCTGCCGTCGGCCCGGCGCAGCTGCCAGGGCAGCCGGGTGGTGGCGTCGGTGACGAGCGTGGCGTTCTTCGGCCCGGCGGGCAGGTAGCCGACCTGGTTGACCCGGACCCGGGGCCCGGTGTCGGGCTTGTACACCTCCGGCGGGACCCCGCCGAGCAGGGACACGTCGTCCAGGCACAGGCGCCAGGCGTCGGCGCTGCCGCCCGCCTGGAAGGCGACCTGGGCCTGCGTGGTGTCGACGGGCGAGGTGAAGGTGTACGAGTAGCTGTCGCCGTCGGCGCCCAGCTGCGGGCTGATCTCGTACCAGGTGTCGTACGGCGCCACCTGGAGCCCGACGACGGCCCGCACCACGTGGTCGCCGGGGTCGCCGGAGGCCTTGAAGGAGAACCGGTACGACTCGCCCTTGACCAGGGCGATGTCGTTCTGCCCGACGGCGGAGTCCCAGCGGTTGGTGGTGCCGCCCGGCACGTCGGAGCACAGCTGCCCGCCGGACAGGCCCGCGGTGACGTTGCTGGTCCACCACGGGTCGGCGGTGCTGTCGAAGGTGCCGTTCTTCACCTGCTCGGCCTCGTCTGCGCCGGCCGGGCCGGCGTGCAGCGTGGTGAACGCCGCCGTCAGCAGGGCCGTCACGGCGAGCAGGGCGGTTCTACGTCGTTTCACGTCAGGCTCCTGGGAAGAGGCCGGGGCGGGATGAACGCGCGATGGGAGCGCTCCCAAACGCGGACGCCCGCCATGGTGTGGGAGCCGTGACATCTCGTCAACGGTCCGGACAGGATCAGCCGGAAAAGCCCGCCCGGCCCACCCGGAGCCGCGCACTCCGCATCGGCCCCGCCGTTCCGGGCCCCGGTACCGGGCGCCACGACCGTCCCGGCCGGTCCCGTCGGCGGGCCCGGCGTTCGCGGAGGCCCGGGACGCACTAGGCTGGGACGGAAGTGATGTCACGTGTTCACGCTGTGTGTGCGCGGGGAGTGGCGACGATGAGCCGGGTCTATCCGTTCGACGATGCGGCGACGGCCCGGGCTGTCATCGACGACGAGGGCAATCTGGTCGAGTGGAACGAGGGCGCGCGGCGCCTGCTCGGCCACCCGGCCGACGCCGTCGTGGGCCGCCCGGCGGCAGTGCTGCTGGCCGGGAACGGCCACCGGCCGCCGCCCGGTACGCGCTGGGACGGCACGGTGGAACTGCGCCACCGGGACGGCCGTACGGTCCCGGTGTGGCTGCTCGCCCACCGCCGGCCGCCGCGTGACGGCCGGCCCGGCGACTGGCTCGTGGTGAGCCCCCTGGAGGGCGGCGGCCCGCCCTCCCCCGACGACTGGCTGGTCGCCGCCGCACTCGCCCAGTCCCGGTGCGCGGTCGCCGTGTACGACGAGCGGCTGCGGCTGCGGCGGATGAACGACGCGATGGCCGAAGTGCTCGGCCTGCCCGAGGAACACGCCCGGGGCCTGCGGATGGCGGAGATCGCCGGCCGCCCGCACGGCGAGCACCTGGAACAGGACATGCTGCGGGTGCTGGCCTCGGGCCGGCCGCTGGACAGCGAGGCGCTCCCGCGGGCCGGCGGGGAACGGGCGCCCGCCCGGCCGGTCCGGCTGGCGCCGGTCACCGACGCCGCCGGCCGGGTGCGCGGCGTGTGCGTGACCGCGGACGACACCCCCGCGCCCGACGCCCCCGCCGGCGACGCCCCCGCCGGCGAAGCCACCGGTCGCGAAGCCACCGGTCGGGTCGGTCCGGCCCCGGACGGCGCCGCTGGCGGCGGCGGCCCGGTGGACGGGGCCCGGGCACGGTGGCGGCTGCTCGACGAGGCGAGCGTGCGCATCGGCAGCACCCTCGACGTCACCCGGACGGCGCAGGAACTGGCCGACGTGTGCGTGGCCGCGCTGGCCGACTTCGCCGGCGTCGACCTGCTGGACGCGCGGGAGCCCGGCGGTGATCCCCCGGAGCGGGTCACGGCACCGGTCGTCCTGCGCCGCGCCGCGCACCGGTCGGTGCTGGCCGGCACACCGGAGGCGGCGACCGAGCCCGGCCGCGCCTACACCTGTCCGGCCACCGCCCCCCAGGCCGAGGCACTGCTCACGGGCCGCACGGTCACCGCGTCCGTCCCGGCCGGCGGTCCGCGGCAGCGGCCGGAGCGGGGCGGCACGCACGACGGGCGGGGACCGGAGCCGGACGGCGGGTACGACGCGCGGATGCGGCAGGTCGGCGCCCACTCCGTGCTGGCGGTGCCGGTCCGGGCCCGCGGCCTGACCCTCGGGGTCGCGCTGTTCGTCCGGCACCGGCGGCCCGCCCCCTTCACCCCGGACGACGTACGGCTCGCCGAGGAGGTCACCGCCCGCGCCGCCGTCTGCCTCGACAACGCCCGCCGCTACACACGCGAACGGGAGACCGCCCTCGCCCTCCAGCGCAGTCTGCTGCCCCGGCGGCTGCCGCGCACGGCCGCCCTGGAGGTCTCCTCCCGCCATCTGCCGGCGGCGGGGGTGGGCGGGGACTGGTTCGACGTGATCCCGCTGTCCGGGATGCGGGTCGCGATGGTCGTCGGGGACGTCGTCGGACAGGGCGTCCAGGCCTCCGCGACCATGGGCCGGCTGCGCACCGCCGTACGCACCCTCGCCGACATCGACCTGGCCCCGGACGAGCTGCTCACCCACCTCGACGACCTGGTGGTGCACCTGTCGGAGGAGTCGGGTGGCGACGCCGGCCCCGTGGAGACGGGCGCGACCTGTCTGTACGCCGTCTACGACCCGGTGTCGCGGCGCTGCACCCTGGCCCGCGCCGGGCATCCGCCGCCGGTGCTGCTGCCGCCCGGCGGTGAGCCGCAGGTGCTCGACCTGCCCGCCGGTCCCCCGCTGGGCGTGGGCGGCCTGCCGTTCGAGTCCACCGAGGTCGCCCTGCCGGAGGGGACCGTGCTGGCGCTGTACACCGACGGTCTCGTGGAGTCCCCGCAGCAAGGCGGCGACGCCGGCCGGCGGCTGCTGTCCGAGGCGCTCGGCGCGCACACCGGCTCCCTCGACGAGACCTGCGACCGCGTCCTGCGCACCGTGTTCCCCGAGGGCGGCGCCGACGACGACGTGGCGCTGCTGCTCGCCCGCACCCAGGGGCTGCCCGCCTCCCGGGTGGCGACCTGGGACATCCCCGCCGACCCCTCCCTGGTCGCGCCGATCCGCAAGCAGGTCGTGGACCAGCTGGACACCTGGTCGCTGAGCGAGGCCGGGTTCACCGCGGAGCTGGTGGTGAGCGAGCTGGTCACCAACGCCATCCGGTACGGCGCCCACCCGATCCGGCTGCGGCTGATCCACGACGCGGCCACGCTGATCTGCGAGGTCTCCGACACCAGCCACACCGCCCCGCACCTGCGCCGCGCCAAGACGTGGGACGAGGGCGGCCGCGGGCTGCTGCTGGTCGCCCAGCTCACCCAGCGCTGGGGCAGCAGGCACACCGCGGCGGGCAAGACGATCTGGGCGGAGATGGCGCTCTTCGAGACCGACACGTGAACGGCGGTCCGCCAGGCGGGGCCGGGGCGTGAACGCGGCGCTCAGGAAACGCTGAGCCAGGGGCGGACCTGTCTGCGGGCCTCGTGCAGCCGGGACTTCAGGGTGCCGAGCGGGATGCCGGCCCGCTCGGCGGCCTCCGCGTACTCCAGCTGGCAGATGTCGCGGTAGACCAGCGGGGCGACCAGGTGCGGGTGTTCGCGCTCCAGCCGGTCGAGCGCCTCCAGCAGGTCGACGCGGGAGCCGGCGATGACACTGGTGGTGCGCGGGTCGGCGTACTGCGCGTACTCCGTCTCCGCGGCCGAGCCGAGGGCGGCGGGCTGTTCGGCGGCGCGGCGCTTCAGCTCCCGGTACTTCTGCCGCGCGCAGTTGGCGACGACCGTGTACAGCCAGGTGCCGAAGCGGCTGCGGCCCTCGAACGTGGTGATCTTGCGGGCGAGTTGGAGCAGCACGTCCTGGGCGGCCTCCTCCGCGTCCTCCCGGCAGGGCAGGAAGCGTGCGCAGCGCCTGACGACCTCGGGCCGGACCTCCGCGAGCAGCCGGTCCAGCGCGGCCCGGTCGCCGCCGGCGGCCCGCCGGGCGAGGTCCTCGGTGAGCGCCGCGTCCGGCACGGGTGCCTCCTTCGGCGTCGGTCCGCACCCGGCATGATAGTCGTATGCACTCCCCGGAGCAGGTCGGGCGCTACCGCCTCCAACGGCGCCTGGGCAGCGGCGCCTTCGGCACGGTGTGGCTGGCCCGTGACGACGACCTCGACGCCCCGGTGGCGGTGAAGATCCTCGCCGAGAACTGGGCGCACCGCCTCGATGTGCGGGAGCGGTTCCTGGCCGAGGCACGGCTGTTGCGCCGGGCCGGGTCGAGCCGGGTGGTGCAGGTCTACGACATCGGTGAACTCACCGACGGCAGGCCGTACTTCGTGATGGAGTACGCCGACGCCGGCACCCTCGCCGACCTGTCGGCCGCCGGCCCGCTGCCGGTGCCCGAGGCGCTGCGGCTGACGGCGCTGGCCGCCCGGGGCGCGGCGGCGCTGCACGAGGCGGGCATCGTGCACCGGGACATCAAGCCGGGCAACGTCCTGCTGCGCACCGCACCCGACGGCACCCGCCGGCTGCTGCTGGCCGACCTCGGTCTCGCCAAGGCGCTGGCGCAGGCCTCGGGACTCACGGTGGCCGCGGGCTCGGCCGGGTACCAGGCCCCGGAGCAGGCGGTGCCGGGTGCGGGCGTCGACGTGCGCGCGGACGTGTACAGCCTGGGCGCGGTCGGCTACGAGCTGCTCACCGGCACGGTGCCGGGTCCGCCGGGGAGGATCGTCCCGCCCGGACGGCTGCGGCCCGACGTGGGCGAGGAGGTGGCCCGGGCCGTGCTGCGCGCGCTGGCCCCGGACCGGGAGCACCGCTGGCCGGGAGCGCAGGCCCTGGCGGCGGAACTGGAACGGCTGGCCGCGGCGCCCGTGCCACCCACGCCGTCCGGGGCCTCCGGGACGTCCTCCTCGGCGGAGACGGTGGCCACGACGGCCGGGTCCCGTGGGCCGGGGCGCCGGCGGGGCCGTCGCCTCGGCGTGCTCCTGGGCGCGGTCCTGGCCGCCGGCGCCGCGGCGGCGGCCGTGACGCTGGCGCAGCAGCGGGGTCCCGGGCCGGGCGGGCACGCGGTGCGGGTGGCGGATTCCAGCGGGCGGATCAACGCCGAGGTGCCCGCCGGCTGGGGGCGCCGGGTGCGCGCCTCGGGGTGGGACCCGCGCGTCCTGGGGCTGCGGGGCGGTCGGCAGCCGGGCCTCGAGGCCGCCGACGACCTGGCACGCTGGCCGGACCTGACGGCCGCGGTGAATGGCGTGTTCATCGGCCTGAGCGAGCAGGGGGACACCACCGCCCGGGTGAACGCCCTCACCCACACCGGGTGCCGTTACGCCGGCAGCCGCCCGTTCACCGGCGCGGCCTGGCAGGGTCGGGTGCGTACCTGGCGCGGCTGCCCCGGCGGCACGATCACGGAGACCGCGCTGACCCCGGCGGACGGCACCGCGCAGCCCCAGCTGTACGTGCAGGTGCGCCAGCACGGCAGCGGCGACGCCACGGACGGCATACTCCGGTCACTCCGGGTCACCTGAGCGGCAGTCGACGTGAACGGTCCGCACGGTCCGGCGAACTTTTCCGGCGGTCCGCGCATCCCAGTGTGACGACGGCGCCGACCGGGCGCCCGATATCCAGGAGTGTGGAGAACCATGGCGCACACATCCCCGTCCCTGCGGCGCGGCGCCCTGCTCGCGGGCACGGTCGCCGTAGTGGGCCTGCTGACCGCCTGCGGCGACGGCAGCGACACCACCACCCCCCAGGCGGTGTCCGGCACGGCCGCCCCCGCCACCGACAGCACGGCCGCCTCCGTCACCGCGACCGGACCGGGCACCGCCTCGAGCCCGGCCGCGACGCGCTCGTCCCGCGTCCCGGAGGCGAGCGGTTCCACCGCCTCGGGCGCGGCCACCGCGCGCACCGCCGCCACCCGGTGCCACACCTCGGAGCTGACCGCCTCGGTGGGCCGCAACAACCCGGGCGCCGGCCAGGAGAACTTCCCGCTGGTGCTCACCAACCGCTCCGGCCGGGTCTGCACCCTGCGCGGCTATCCGGGTGCCGCCTTCGTCAGCGCCTCCGGTGCCCAGCTGGGCCCGGACCCCCGGCGCTCCCCGGGCAGCCCGGTGACGGTCACGCTGCACCCGGGCGGCAGCGCCTGGGCGGGGCTGACCTTCTCCAACCCGGAGGTCAGCGGCGCCGCGACGGCCACCCCGGCCGCGCTGCTGATCACCCCGCCGGACGAGCGGGACCACCTGAAGGTGACGTGGAAGGCCGGGAAGGTGCCGGTGTCCGGCAACTCCTCCACCGTCTCGCTGACCGTCTTCGCCGCCGGCACCGGAGGCTGAAAGCGGGGCAGACGTGTGTGGCGGCCCCGCAGCGGCGTCTGTTTTCATGGGCGGGCCGTACATGATCGTCTGTTCCGGAGGTACCGGCCCTGAACACCCCGCTCGCCGAGACCCTGTCCGTCCTGCTGCTCGCCGCCGTGCTGGCCTGGGCCGTCGTACGGCCCCACGGATGGCCGGAGGCGGTGCTGGCCGTGCCCGCCGCGGGCATCGTGATCGCCACCGGCGCCATCTCGCTGGACCACGCCAGGGCCGAGGCGGAGCGGCTGGGGCCGGTGGTCGGCTTCCTGGCGGCGGTGCTGGTCCTCGCGCACTTCTGCGACGTCGAGGGGCTGTTCCAGGCCTGCGGGGCCTGGACGGCCCGCTGGGCGCGGGGCCGTCCGGTGCGGCTGCTGACGGCGGTGTTCGTGCTGGCCTCGGCGATCACCGCCGTGCTCAGCCTGGACGCGACGGTCGTGCTGCTGACGCCGGTCGTGTTCGCGACCGCCGCGCGCACGGGCGTCCGGCCCAAGCCGCACGTGTACGCCTGCACCCATCTGTCGAACACGGCGTCGCTGCTGCTGCCGGTGTCCAATCTGACCAACCTGCTGGCGTTCGCGGCGAGCGGGCTGAGCTTCACCCGGTTCGCCGCGCTGATGGCCCTGCCCTGGCTGGTGGCGATCGGCGCCGAGTACGTGGTGTTCCGGCGCTTCTTCGCGCGGGACCTGGCGGCGGCGGCACCGTCGGCCGGGGACGGCGGCGAGGCACCGCGGCTGCCGCTGTTCGCGCTGGTGACGGTCGGCTGCACGCTCGCGGGGTTCGTGGTGGCGTCGGCGTTCGGCGTCGATCCGGCGTGGGCCGCTGCGGCGGGGGCGCTGGTGCTGGCCGGGCGGGCGCTGGTGCGGCGGCAGGCGGGCGTGGGCACCGTGGTGCGGGCGGCGGCACCGTCGTTCCTGGCCTTCGTCCTGGCGCTGGGCATCGTGGTGCGCGCGGTCGTCGACAACGGTCTCGCCGGCGCGCTCGGCCGGCTGCTGCCCGGCGGCGAGGGGCTCGCCGCGCTGCTGGGCGTCGCCGCGCTGGCCGCCGTCCTGGCCAACGTGATCAACAATCTGCCGGCGGTGCTGGTGCTGCTCCCGCTGGCCGCGCCCGCCGGTCCGGGGGCGGTGCTGGCGGTGCTGCTGGGGGTGAACATCGGCCCGAACCTCACCTATGCCGGGTCGCTGGCCACCCTGCTGTGGCGGCGGATCGTGCACCAGCACGAGCACGACGTGGACCTCGGCGAGTTCAGCCGGCTGGGGCTGCTGACCGTGCCTCCGGCGCTGGCCGTGGCGGTGGTGGCGCTGTGGGGGTCGTTGCGGGTCCTGTGACCTGACGGCCCCGGTGCCGGCCGATGTGCGAGGTGGCGGGTGCGGGGCCGAGCGGTGTGGCAGGTTGTGAGTGAGCGTGGAGGAGGCCGACCGGTATGCGGGTGATCGCCTGGCTCGTCGAGGGCACCTGGCCCGCCTGTGTGGACGCCGTGGACACGCACGCGTCCCACGCGGACGAGGTGGTGCTGCTGCACGTGAGCGGGCCGGACGTGCCCGGGGTGGCGCACGGCGCGTTCGCCGGGCTGCTGGGCCGCGGCCCGCGCGGTCGGGACCCCGGTGACCGGCTGGCCGACCTCGGCGGCACCTCGGCGGCCGAACTGCTCGACGCGGCGGCCGGGCGGCTGGGCCGGCCGTGCGTCCGGGAGGAGCGCGGCGGACGCGTGGAGCGCGAGGTCGTCGCGGCCGCCGAGGGGGCCGGGCTGCTGGTGGTGGCCCGGGACGGCGACCGCAGCCGGCTGGGCCCGCACAGCCTGGGCCCGGCCGCGCGGTTCGTCGTCGACCACGCACCGTGCCCGGTGCTGCTGGTGTGGCCGGAACCGGCCCCGGATCTCGGCACCATCCCTCCCCCGCCGCACCACCACTGACCTGCCGCGCCCGGGGATCGGCGCCGCTCCTCAGCGCCCGCGCCGGTGACCGCCACCGGAGCCTCCGCCGCCTCCGGAGCCGTGTCCGCCTACCCCGCCGTCCCCGTCGCAGAAGGCGGGGTAGGCGTCGCAGAAGTCGGGGCTCGCGGTGGTGGACGGGGCCGCAGGGGTGGCCGGGGCGGTCGCCGTCGGGGTGGCTGCCGGGACCGGGGTCCTGGTGGCAGCAGGGCCGGCCGGGGCCGACGGGGCCGTCGGTGGCGGGGTGCTGCTGTCGGCCCAGTCGACCAGCTGCATGGCGAGGTCGGGCTGGGCGGTGTCGACGGTCCAGCGCTGGGCCGGGCTGTCGGCGCGGGTCTTGACCACCAGGGCGCCGGAGCCGTCGGTGGCGGCCGGGACGAGGGCCAGGTCCTGGTTCCAGCGGGGTACGAGGGCGCCCTGGAGGGTGAAGTCGTAGCGGATGGAGCGCGCGGCCGCCCGGCCGGCGCCGGAGCAGGGGGCGAGGCGGACCGAGTAGCCGAGGTGGGAGTCCAGGCACAGGCTGGGGGCGGAGGCGTTGCGCAGCAGTCCGTCGGTCTCGTAGACCCACTGCGCGCTCGCCGCGGCGGAGCAGGTGGCGAGTTCCGTCTCCGCGCCCTTGACCGCCTTCTTGCCGGCGACGCCCAGGCAGAGCCCGGACGCGAGGTTGTGCAGGCGCCCGCGCAGGGTGCCCTGGGAGGTGCGGCCGCGGCCCGCCCAGGAGGGGGCCGGGGTCGGTGTGGCGGACCCGGCGGGATGCTTGCCGGCGGTGGGGGCGGTGTCGTCGCCGGAGCCGAGCACGGACCACAGGATCAGCGGCAGCACTACCAGCCCGCTGACGGCGGCCGCGCCGAGGACCAGGTTGCGGCGGCGGACCCGGCGCACCGCTCGGCGGGCGGCGCGGCGGGAGCCGGCCGGGCCGGCGGGTCCGGTGCCCGCCGGGCGGGGCGCGCCGCGCTCCCGGGCCGGTGCGGTCGGATCGGCGGCGGTGGGGACGGCGGCGGTGAAGGATTCGCCGCCGGAGGGTGCGCCGGCCGTGGCGGGGGCCGGGACCGCGTCCGGCGCCGGGGGCTCCTCGGTCCGCGGCAGGGCCCGGGACTCCAGGTAGGCGCCGGCGCCCCAGCCGAGCACCGCCTCGGCGAGCGCGAGGCCGAGCCCGGCGTCGAACTGGGCGAGCTGGTCGGCGGTGGGGCGGCAGTGCCGGCAGCCGGAGAGGTGGCGGCCGAGGTCGGGGTCGATGTCGACGCCGCCGCGCCGGTAGGTGACGTCCAGCAGCCGCAGATAGCGCCGGCACTCGTCGTCGGTGGCGAGTTCCCGGTGGACCTGGAGGCACTCCTCGCGCAACCGCTCCCGGGCGCGCCGCAGTTCGACCCGGGCGCCCTCCTCGTCCAGGCCGAGCAGTCCGGCGGGCACCGCGAGGGGCTCGGCCTCCACCTCGGTGTGCCACAGCACGGCCCGGGCCGACTGCGGCAGCCGCTGGAAGGCCCGGGAGAGCGTGCGCCGGCCGGCCGGCGGCAGCAGCCGGGCCGCCACCCGCTCCGCCGGGCCGGCGGTGTCCGGGCGCAGGTCTGGGTGGAGCAGTTCGCGGCGCCCGTCGCCGTCCCACTCGGCGGCGATCCGCCGTACGGTGACCAGCAGATGGGGCCGCCAGGCCGCGGTCGGCCCGGCCTGGCGCAGCGACTCGCCGAACAGGCGGGTGAAGGCGGCGGTGGTCAGCATGCCGGCGGCGCGCGGTCCGTCGGTGCACAGCCGGGCGTAGGCGAAGGCCGCTTCCCAGTGCCGGTCGAGGAGTTCACCGACGGTGTGCAGCGCGGGCGCCGATCCCGTCCACTTTCTGAGTTCGGCGCTCAGCTGCTCGTCGGTGACGCCGTACGGCCGGCCGGGAACCGGGGAATTCGACAGGCCTGCGTCATTCACGACTGCATTCCTCCAAGACGGGCGCATACCGCGGAGGAATGAATGGTCCGCACGCCGACAGCGCACACCTTGGCACAGGCCGGGAGGGCGGAACAAGAGAACGCGGGAATGTGCGTAAGTCCTGGCCACCCGGCTTGTTCAACGAGTTGTCAATGAGCTGTCGGCGGCGGCTTCCTGTCGACGCCGTGCCTGATAAGCCGTTCCTTTCCGCGGCTTGTGGAATACCTCAGTGACCGCTGACGGCACGCGGGGTGTACGGCTGCTGGAGTTCCTCGGCCTCCTCGTCGGACAGCTGGAGTTCCACGGCGGCCACGGCGTCCTCGATGTGCCCGGGCCTGGCGGCTCCCACGATGGGGGCGGCCACGGTGTCCTGCCGCAGCAGCCAGGCGAGGGCGACCTGCGCGCGCGGGACGCCCCGGCGGTCCGCGATCCGGGTGACGGCCTCGACGATCGAGCGGTCGCTGTCCAGGTAGAGGCGGCCGCCGAAACCGTCGTTGGCGCTGCGTTCGGTCACGGTGCCCCAGTCGCGGGTGAGGCGGCCGCGGGCCAGCGGGCTCCACGGCAGTACGGCGACGCCCTGGTCCGCGCAGAGCGGCAGCATCTCCCGTTCCTCCTCGCGGTAGAGCAGGTTGTAGTGGTTCTGCATGGAGACGAACTTCGTCCAGCCGTGCAGCTCGGCCGTGTACTGGGCCTTGGAGAACTCCCAGGCGTACATCGAACTGGCCCCGATGTAGCGGACCTTGCCCGCCTTGACCAGGTCGTGCAGCGCCTCCATCGTCTCCTCGACGGGGGTGGCGTGGTCGTAGCGGTGGATCTGGTAGAGGTCGACATGGTCGGTGCCGAGGCGGCGCAGGCTGTGGTCGATCTCGGTCATGATCGCCTTGCGGGACAGTCCGCCGCCGTTGGGGCCGGGCCGCATCCGGCCGTGCACCTTGGTGGCCAGCACGACCTCGTCGCGGTCGGCGAAGTCCCGCAGCGCCCTGCCGACGATCTCCTCGCTGGTGCCGTCGGAGTAGACGTTGGCGGTGTCGAAGAAGTTGATGCCCGCCTCCAGCGCCTGCCGGATCAGCGGGCGTGAGGTCTCCTCGTCGAGGGTCCACTCGTGGGCACCGCGGTCGGGCAGGCCGTAGGTCATGCAGCCCAGACAGATCCGCGAGACGTCCAGGCCGGTCGAACCGAGCTTCACGTACTGCATCGTCGCTGCTCCCCCTTCGGGTCGGTTACCACCCGGGAGCCTACGACGGCGGCGGGTCCGTACGGTGCCCGGTGCCCGGCGCGGTCGCGGTGCCGGTGCCGGACCGGCCGGGCCCGAGCAGGTCCAGCGCGCGGCTCCAGCCGAAGTCCGGGCGCCCGCCGTCAGCGCCGGGCGCCCCCGAGTACGGCTCGCCGAAGCGGACGCCCATGCCGCCGAGCCGGGCCAGGCTCTCCCGGTAGGCGGGGTGGGCGGCCAGCGCGTCCGCGACGCAGGGCAGGACGGCGATCGGGACGCCGAGGCCCGCGGCCTCGCACAGGGTGCCGAGGGCGAGGGTGTCGGCGATGCCGGCGGCCCACTTGTTCACGGTGTTGAAGGTGGCGGGGGCCACCACCACGGCGTCCGGCGGCGGGAAGGGGCGGGGGTCGGCCGGGGTGCGCCAGGCGGTGCGCACGGGGCGGCCGGTCTGCGCCCGGACGGCGTCCGTGTCGAGGAAGCCGCCGGTCGCGACCGGCGTGGCGATCACCCCGACCTCCCAGCCGCGCCGCTGCGCGGCGGTGATCAGCGTCCCGACGTCCGCGGCGATCCCGGCGGCGCAGACGACGACGTAGAGGAAGGGCTTCCCGGCGGCTTCGGTCATCCGGGCACCTTACTCAGCGGCGTGCGCGCGGGGCGGGGCCGTTCGGGGAAACCCGGCTCGGGCGGGTGAGGGGTCGCCCGAGCCGGGAGCGCGCCGGGGTCAGCCGGCGGTGTCCGTGACGGTGATGGCGCTCACCGGGCAGGCGCGGGCCGCCTCCCGGACCATGGGGCCCCGGTCGCCGTCCTCCGGGCCGGGCAGGAGCGTGCTGTAGCCGTCGTCGTCCTGGGTGAAGACGTCCGGGGCGGCCAGGGCGCACTGGCCCGCGCCGATGCAGGTGTCCTTGTCGATGTCGATACGCATGGCAGGAGCCTCTTACCAGGTCACGGGGAGTTCCAGCATCCCCTGGATCGTGTCGCCGGGTTTCCAGGGGATCTCCCGCGCCGGCGCGGCCAGGCGCAGCCCGGGCAGCCGCCGCAGGAGGGTGCCCAGGGCGATCTCCAGTTCGGCGCGGGCCAGGTTCTGGCCCAGGCACTGGTGGATGCCGAAGCCGAACGCCACGTGGTGCCGGGCGGGCCGGTGCCAGTCCAGCGTGTCGGGGTCGGTGTAGACGGACGCGTCGCGGTTGATGACCGACGTGGCGAACGCCACCCCGTCACCGGCCCGGATCAGGACGCCGGCCACCTCGATGTCCTCCAGGGCGATCCGCAGCAGCCCGTCGACGATCGACAGCGTGCGCATCAGCTCCTCGGCCGCGTCGGGCAGCAGCGCGGGGTCGGCGCGCAGCTCGGCGAGGCGGGCGGGGTGCTGGAGCAGGGTGTAGGTGCCCAGCGAGATCATGTTGGCGGTGGTCTCGTGTCCGGCGACGAGCAGGATGAGGGCCAGCGAGACGACTTCGGCCCGGTCAAGGGCGCCCTCGCGCAGCCGGCTGTGGACGAGCTGGTCCAGGATGCCGTCGCCGGGCTCCGGCCGCGCGCTCTTGCGGTCGACGAGGTCACCCAGATAGGCCTCCAGCCGCGCCCGGGCGTCCAGGCTGTCGGCGGCGGCCGGGCCGCGCAGCAGCCGGCGGGACTGCGCCTCGAAGAACTCGTGGTCGCTGTACGGCACGCCGAGCAGGCCGCAGATCACCATCGAGGGCACGGGCAGCGCGAAGGCGGTGACCAGGTCGGCGGGCGGCCCCTGCGCGATCATGGCGTCCAGCAGGCCGTCGACGATCCGCTGGACGGCGGGGCGCAGTTCGGCGGCGCGCCGGAGGGTGAACGAGGGGACCAGCATCCGCCGCTGGACGCGGTGCTCGGGGTCGTCGACGCCGACCAGTGCGGGCCGGCGGCCGCGGGCGGCCGCGAAGCGGGGGGTGAGGGCGGGGAAGCCCGGACGGCCGCGGTCGCTGGAGAGGCGGGGGTCGCAGAGCAGGGCGCGGGCGGCGGCGTGCCCGGTGACCAGCCAGACGGGGCGGCCGTCGAACAGGGTGACGCGGGCCAGGGGCCGGCCGTCGCGCAGCGGCTGGTAGCCGGGAGCCGGGTGGTAGGGGCAGGTGCGGTCCTGGGGGAACGGGACGGGTTCGGCCGGCCGCACCGCGCCGGAGCCGTCCGGCGGCTCCGCCGCTTCCGTCGGTTCCTGATCCGTGCGTTCCGTGCGTGCCGTGGGTGCGGTGGGTTCCGTGCGTGCCGGGTGTTCCGTCGGTGCCGTCATGGGAGACCTCGCAGACGAAGAAGTGCGTCGTGCCGATCCCCATTAGATGCCCCAGGCATCTATATGGCGACACGAAGTTCGGCCAGACCGGTGACGGTCGCGAGTTGGCCTAGGTGCGTGGGGTGGTACGGATGATCCGGGCGACCGCCCGCGTTGCACGACCCGACAGGACGATCCGCGAGAGCGAGGAGGACGAAGCCCATGCCTCTTGAGGGCGAGTACGAGCCCAGCCCCACCCAGTGGGTGCGCGACCAGGTGGAGTTGTACGAGAGTTCGGGCGGGACCGAGGGAACGACGCTCCAGGACACCGGGCTGCCGGTGATCGTGCTGACCACCCGGGGCGCCCGCAGCGGCAAGATCCGCAAGACTCCGCTGATGCGGGTGGAGCACGACGGCACCTACGCCGCCGTCGCCTCCCTGGGCGGCGCGCCCAGTCATCCGGTCTGGTACCACAATGTGAAGGCCGATCCGCACGTCGAACTGCAGGACGGGCCGGTCAAGCGGGACATGAGGGCCCGTGAGGTCACCGGCGAGGAGAAGACCGTGTGGTGGGACCGGGCGGTGGCCGCCTTCCCACCGTACGCCGAATACCAGGAGAAGACGTCCCGGGAGATCCCGGTGTTCGTCCTGGAGCCGGTGGACGGGAGCTGATTTCCGGCCGGGAAGCGGTCCGTTTCAGATAAATCTGCGGTACGGACGCATGAACCGATTCCCGGCCGGGCACCGGTGCGTCAGGCCCCGCCGCGTTCCCCCGTCGCGGCGGGGTCCTTGCGTGCCTCGCCCGCGGGGCGGTCCGTGACGTCGAGGAAGATCTGGTCGGCCTCCGGAACGGTCCGGGTGATCGAGTGCTTGATGCGCACGGAGACCTCTTCCACCCGCTCGCTGTCGAGCCCCGGCACCAAGTCGATCCGGGCGGCCACCAGTGTGGAGTCCAGGCCCATCTTCATGGTGAACAGCGCCTCCACGCTGTCGATCTCCGGCTGCGCCCGCAGCAGCGACCGGATGCGGCCGCTCAGCTCCGGGTCGGCGGCCTCGCCGATGAGCTGGTCACGGGCGTCACTGCCCAGCCGGTAGGCGACGTACACGAGCAGGGCGCCGATCGCCAGCGAGGCGGAGGCCTCCCACACGACCTGGCCGGTGACCATGTGCAGGGCCATGCCGATGATGGCCAGGGTGACGCCGAGAACCGCCGTGCCGTCCTCCGCGACGACGGTCCGCAGCGCCGGGTCGCGCAGATCGCCCAGGCTGCCGCCCTGCGCGCGTACCTGGTGCACCGCCCGGTACAGGGAGGCACCCTCGGCGACCAGGGCGACACCGAGCACGACCAGGCCCACGACATAGCCGCTGATCTCCTCCTCCGCGCCGCTGCGCAGGGCCTCGTAGCCCTGGTAGAAGGAGAAGCAGCCGCCCATGACGAAGATGCCGACGGCCGCGAGCAGCGACCAGAAGAACCGCTCCTTGCCGTAGCCGAAGGGGTGCCGGGCGTCGGCGGGGCGCCGGCTGCGGCGCAGCGCGGCCAGCAGGAACACCTCGTTCAGGCTGTCGGCGACCGAGTGCGCGGCCTCCGACAGCAGGGCGGGCGAGCCCGCCACGACGCCGCCGACGGCCTTGGCGACGGCGATCACCAGATTGGCGGCGAGCGCCACCAGCACGGTGACCTTCGTCTTGCGGTCGTCCTCGCCGGCGCCGCCGTCGTCGGCCGCCCCGGCATCCTCGGTCTGCCCGGAGCCCTCGGTCTGCCCGGAGTCCCCGGTCTGCCCGGCGTGCTCCGTGCGCTCACTGTCCCCGGCGCTCCCGTTGCTCCCGGCGTCCCCGGTGTTCCCGGTGTGCTCCGTGTCCTCGGCGTCGTGCCCGCGCGTTCGCGTGCGACTCGTGTCCACCGTCCCAGCCCCTCCCTCGGCACTCCGCTGCGGACGGTTCCGTCCACGCTTCGCCGACTGCCCGGCGGGGGACGGATCACGCAGTGCCGACGGCGGAAATCGGGGAACGCGGTCACCGGGAGCACTGCCCCGGCACATCCGGCAAGGAGGACACATGAGCGGCGACGGCAACCGCGGATACGGGCACAAGCCGTTCAAGCGGTCCACGAGTCACTTCGCGGACCGGATCACGGCCGACGGCCGCGACGGCTGGCCGGTCGCCGCCGGGCGCTACCGGCTGGTGGTCAGCCGCGCCTGCCCCTGGGCGAGCCGGGCGGTGATCTCGCGCCGGCTGCTGGGCCTGGAGGAGGCCCTGCCGATGGCGGTCACCGACCCGGTCCAGGACGACCGCAGCTGGCGGTTCACACTGGACCCGGACGGCCTCGACCCGGTGCTCGGCATCCGCTTCCTGAGCGAGGCCTACGACAAGCGGGAGAGCGGCTACCCGGGTGGTGTGAGCGTGCCCGCCGTCGTCGACGTACCGAGCGGGCGGCTGGTCACCAACGACTACCAGCGCCTCACGCTCGACCTCGCCACCGAGTGGGGCGCGCTGCACCGCGAGGGGGCGCCCGACCTGTATCCGGCGGCGCTGCGGGACGAGATCGACGAGGTGATGGCGGGCGTCTACGAGGACGTCAACAACGGCGTGTACCGGGCGGGCTTCGCCACCCACCAGCGGGAGTACGAGGAGGCCTGCACGGCCGTCTTCCGGCGGCTGGAGCTGCTTGCCGAGCGGCTGACGGGGCAGCGGTACCTCGTCGGGGACACGATCACGGAGGCGGACATCAGGCTGTTCACCACCCTGGTCCGGTTCGACGCCGTCTACCACGGCCACTTCAAGTGCAACCGCTGGAAACTGGCCGAGAACCGGGTGCTGTGGGCGTACGCCAGGGACCTGTTCCAGACACCGGGGTTCGGCGACACCGTCGACTTCGACCACATCAAGCGGCACTACTACCAGGTCCACAACGGCATCAACCCCACCGGCATCGTGCCGCTGGGCCCGGACCTCGCCGGCTGGCTGAGCCCGCACCACCGGGCGGAGCTGGGCGGGCGGCCGTTCGGTGAGGGCACCCCGCCCGGCCCGGTGCCGGCGGGCGAGACGGTCCCGGCCCCGGCAGACCCGGCGTCCTGACGAGGACGCCATCACGAAGGAGAGACGCGTGGCGAAGAACAAGAAGAAGACCCTCCCCCTGGCCTACAAGCCGGTCGGCTTCGTGCTCAGCTGGGCGGGCGGTGCGCTGGCCGGGATGGCCTTCCGCAAGGCGTGGATGGCGATCCGCCACGAGGAGGACGCGCCCGACGCGCTGGACCCGGACCGCGGCTGGGGAGAGGTCCTGCTGGCCGCGGCGGTCCAGGGCGCCATCTTCGCGGTGGTGCGCAGCGCCGTGGACCGCACCGGCGCCAAGGCCATCGAACGGTCGACGGGCGTCTGGCCGGCCGCCGACAAGGGCGGCCGCGACTGACCGGGGCGAGCGCGGGACACCGTCCGGGCCGGCACGAACGTGCCGGCCCGGACGGCGTTGTCAGCAGGTGTGAGCAGGGGCTCCCCTGTCTGCCCAGGGCCCGTCGTTCGGATCAGGTCGGCTGAGCGGAACTGCGCCTTTCGCGCGACGCCGACATGATCCGAACGACAGGCCCTAGCCCTGCTTCGGGGCCGTGGAGGGGACGAGGCGCAGGGTGAAGGAGTGGCCGGCGGGGTCGGCGTACCCGCGTTCCTCGTACTGGCCGCTCGCGTCCTTCGTCTCCAGCGCCCGTCCGCCGAGCCCCACCACCCGGCGCTCCGCCGCGTCCAGGTCATCGACCAGGAAGTCCAGGTGGGCCTGGAGGGAGTTCTCCGGGCGGGGCCAGCTGGGCGGAACGGCGTTGACGTCCCGGCGGAAGCCGAGCCGGATGCCGTCGGCGCCGCGGACCTCCACCAGGTTGGCGGAGGCGGCCGTCAGTTCACCTTCCAGGAACTCCTTGTAGAACTCGGCGAGTTTCTCGGGTTCCGCGCAGTCGAGCACCACGATGCCCGCCTTGACCACTGCCATGTCGCCTCCGGGGATGCCTGCGTGTCCTGGGGTGTGGGTCCTGGGTGTGGGTCCTCCCCCTGCGGATATCCGCGACCGCCGGATTCAGTCGGCCACCGCCCGCTTCCCCGGTACGCCGCCTCTCCCGCGCGCCGGCTCCCCGCCGTGCGGAGGGCGCCGGAGTGTACGCGACTCAGGAGGCTCGGGCAGTAACAGACGTCACGGTGGTGTCACGGTGTAGATCATTTACGCTCTGGGCAGCCTCGTACCGCTTCTCGGTTCAACTGATCGGCGCCGAGGGGCAGTTCGCGTGTCCGGGCGGCCCGTACGGTCGCTCGTCCGCAGGGCGGGGGGACTCTGCGTGCCGTCTCCCGAAAGGAAGCACATGCCTCAGGACGTCCGGTTCGACCTGCCCTTCGACACTCCCGTCAGCCCGCACCTGGAGTACGCGCGCTCCCGGCACCTGCGCTGGATCTGGGACATGGGCCTGGTGCGCAGCGAGGCCGGGTTCGAGGAGTACCGGTCGTGGGACCTGCCGCAGGCGGCCGCGCGCACCTACCCGCACGCCTCGCCCGAGGACATGACCGTCCTGATGAACTGGTTCTCCCTCGCCTTCCTCTTCGACGACCAGTTCGACACCGGCCGGCCCGACCGCGCCGACCGGATAGCGGAGGTGGCGCGGGAGCTGATCGTGACGCCGCTGCGTCCGGCCGGCAGCCGTCCCCGGGTGGTGTGCCCGATCACGCTCGCCTGGACGGAGGTCTGGCAGCACCTCTCGGATGGCATGTCCCTGACCTGGCAGACACGGTTCGCGGCGTCCTGGGGCCGATTCCTGGTCGCGCACTGCGAGGAGGTCGATCTGGCGGCCCAAGGGCTGGCCGGAACGCTGAGCCTCGCGGAGTACACGGCCTTCCGCCGCCGTACCGTCGGCATCCACCACAGCATCGACGCCGGTGAGCGCAGCCGCCGCTTCGAGGTGCCCGCGCAGGTGCAGGCGCACCCGCTGATGGAGCGGATGCGGGACCTGGCCGCCGACACCATCGGGTTCATGAACGACATCCACTCCTTCGAGCGCGAGCGGCGCCGGGGCGACGGGCACAACCTGATAGCCGTGCTCCACCGGGAGCGGGGCGGGACCTGGCAGGACGCCGCCGACGAGGCGTACCGGATGACCACCGCCCGCCTCACGGAGTACCTGGAGCTTCAGGGCCGGGTCGGGCGGATGTGCGACGAGCTGGGCCTGGACGAGGACGGGCGGGAGCGGGTGCGGATGGGCGTCGAGGCCGTCCAGCACTGGATCAACGGCAACTACGAGTGGGCGCTGACCTCCGGCCGGTACGCGGCGGCCAAGGAGGGCCCGGCGGCCGCCGCCGAGCTGGCCGGGCGGGGATCGGTGGACGACCTGCTCGCGGTGTGACGGGGCGGCGGCCGCGGGGCCGGCCGCCCCGGTGGACGGCCGGCCCCGCGGGCCGGCCGGTCTCAGACGGCGAACTCCACCGGCAGGCTGTCCAGCCGGGACTCCCACGTGGAGGCGGTGGAGGTGAGGTCACCCGGGTCCACCGCCAGGCGCAGGCCGGGCAGCCGGTGCAGCAGGACGTCGACGGCCGTCTCGATGATGGCCTGGCCGAGGTTCTGCCCCGGGCACTCGTGCGGGCCCGCGCTGAACGCCAGGTGGGACTGGTTGCCGGCGACCGAGGCCCCGGTGTCCGGGCGGATCTGCGGGTCGGTGTTGCCGGCCGCGAGGCCGAGGACCAGCAGATCGCCCTCCTTGACCGGGCAGCCGGCCAGGTCCAGGTCGGAGGTCGCGAACCGGCCCGGCAGCACGGTGAGCGGCGGGGTGTCCCACATGACCTGCTCCGCCACCGCGGAGATGTTCAGCTGGCCGCTGACCAGGCCGGAGCGCCGGGAGCCGTCGGTGAGGATCAGCTGGAGCGCCCGGGCCAGCAGGTTGCTGGTCATGGTGTGGGCGACGATCAGCACCAGGCGCAGGTGCTGGACCAGTTCGTCCTCGTCCAGGTCCGCGGGGTGCTCGATGAGCCCGGTGGCGAAGTCGGAGCCCGGCTCGGCGCGCTTGCGGGCGGCGAGCCCGGCGAGGACGGAGACGATCTTCTCGTTGTGCGCGTAGGCGTCCGCGCCGCCCTTGAGCAGCTGGATGCTGGACTCGGCGAGGGTGCGTCCCTCGCTCTCGGTGAGGCCGAACACCCGGGTGAGGGCCAGCATCGGCAGTTGGTCGGCGAAGTCCCTCACCAGGTCGGCGCGGCCGGTGTCGGCGAAGGCGCCGATCAGCTTGCCGGCGTAGTGCGTGACATGGCGGCGGATGCCCCGGCCGGCCACCTTCTGGAGGTTGTCGGTGACGGCGCCGCGCAGTCTGCGGTGCGGTTCGCCGTCCTGGGAGACGCAGTCGGGGCGCCAGCCCAGCATCTGGATCAGCGGTGAGGTGTCGGGAACCCGGCCCTCCTTCCAGTCCCGCCAGATCCGCGAGTCACGGCTGAACTGGAGCGGGTTGTCGAGCACCCGCCGGTTCTCCCGGTAGCCGAGCACCAGCCAGGCCGGGATGTCACCCTCCAGCAGGACGGGGGCGACGGCGCCGTGCTCCCCGCGCAGCCGCGCGTAGATGGCGTGCGGCCCGGTTCGGGCCTCCGGGCCGTACAGCCGGGTGGTCCCGGCGCCGTGCGCCACCGGGCAGCCGCCGGAAGCCTGGGGGCCGGGCGCGTTCATCGGGACTCCAGAGCGACGGCGGAGCGTTCCTGAAGGTGGCGGACGAGCGCGACGAGGACATCACGGCTGGAGGCCCGGTCGCGGGCGTCACAGGCGACGACCGGGATGGAGGCGGGGATGTCGAGGGCGTCCCGGATCTCCTCGACGGGGTGCTCCCGCGAGTCGGGGAAGACGTTCAGGGCGATGACGAACGGCACGTTCTGCCGCTCCATCTCCTCGATCGCCCGGAAGCTGGAGGCCAGGCGCCGGGTGTCGACCAGGACGACCGCCCCCAGCGCCCCCTTGAACAGCCCGTTCCACAGGAACCAGAACCGCTCCTGGCCCGGGGTGCCGAACAGGTACAGCGTCAGGGTGTCGTTGAGGCCGATCTTGCCGAAGTCCAGGCTGACGGTGGTCTCGGCCTTGTCGGCGACCCCGACGAGGTGGTCGACGCCGGCCGTCGCCTGGGTCAGGGTCTCCTCGGTGGTGAGCGGCTTGATGTCGCTGACGGAGCGGACCATGGTGGTCTTGCCGGTGCCGAAGCCCCCGGCGATCATCACCTTGACCGAGCGGATGCCCCCCTCGGCGGGCCGGCCGGGATGGTCAAAGCCTTTCAAGTCCACTGAGTACCTCCTGAAGGAGCGCGAGGTCGGGCCCGCGGCCGGCGTCGTGCGCCGGGATCGGGTCACGGGCTTCGATACGGCCTGCGTCCAGCAGATCCGCCAGCAGCACCGCGAGAATGTTGAAGGGCAGTCCGAGGTGGGCGCCGAGTTCGGCCACCGACAGCGGTTCGCGGCAGCGCCGGACGATCTCCTCGTGCTCGTACTGCATGCCCGGTGCGGGTGCGGCGCGGGAGACGACGAGGGTCGCCACGTCGAGGCTCGACGCGGACCCGCCCGGTCGGCTGCGGCCACCCGTGAGGACGTAGTAGCGCTCCAGACCGGACGGGTCCGCGGGCCGGCGGGGAGCACTCATCCAGAGTGCTCCTCCAGGCGCGGCGAGGTGCCGAGAAGTTCGCCCATCCGGCGGGACAGGTCCCGCATCTGATGGCCCAGCAGGCCCTGGTCGAGTCCCTCGCGGGCGAGGACGCCGAGATACGTCTCGACGCCCGCCCGGACGACGAACAGATGGCCGCCGTCGACCTCGATCATCGCCAGCCGCAGCTGTCCCGCGTACGTGGGGAACTGCTCGGCGACCGGCTGGGCGAGGGCCTGGAGGCCGGCCACCACGGCCGCGAAGCGGTCCACGTCGTCGGGGTCCTCGGCGCCGAAGGAGGTGATGGCCTTGCCGTCGCTGGAGGCCACGAGGGCGAAGCGGATCTCCGGGATGCTCTCCACCAGATCGCGGAGCGCCCAGCTCACGTCGGTTCCCTGTTGCGTCATGTGGACCAGTCGCTCTCTTCAGTGCGGTACTCGGCCGGCCCGCGTCCCGTCGCGGGGCCGGCGTCGGCGGGGGTCGCGCCGTCGCGACCGGTGGGGCCGGGGCCGGGTGCCCCGGGGGCCGCGGAGGGCGTCCGCGGGGCGGCCGGCTCCTCGCGGCCGGCCGTCGCGAAGGCGGCGAGGCCGGTGAAGGACTCCTCCGGCGGGACCGCGGCGAAGGCGGCGGTCCGGGTGCGGGCGGGGTGCGCGTCGCGCTCCGGCTCGCGGTGCCTGCTGCGGCGCCGGGGCAGGCCGCCGGGGGTGGTGTCCACGCTCTCCTCGGCACCGGCCGCGGCGTGCTGTCCGGCCGGGGCGGCGACGGCCGCGGGTGCGCCCTCGGCGGCGGGGTGCGCCGCCGGCTCCGCGGTGGGGGCCGTGGCGGGGGCGGGGGCCGCGGGCAGCGGACTGAAGTACTTGTGCGGGACCACGACCACCACCGAGGTGCCGAGCCAGGGCGAGTCCGCGAAGGTGACGCGGATGCCGTAGCGGCGGGCGAGGGCGCCGACGACGCGGAGGCCGAGGTTGGCGTCCTCCGAGATGCCGCCGAGGCCGGGTCCGGCCGCGGTGCCGGCGAGGGACTGCTCCGCCTCGCGCTTCTTCTCCTCGCTCAGCCCCTTGCCGGAGTCCTGGATCTCGATGCCGACGCCGTTGGGCACCTCCTTGCCGGAGACGAGCACCGGTTCACTCGGCGGCGAGTAGCGGGCCGCGTTGTCGAGGAGGTGGGCGAAGATCAGCGTGAGGTGGTCCACCAGGCCGCCGTCGACGCCGAGTTCGGGCAGGTGGCGCACCTCGACGCGGTGGAAGTCCTTGATGCGGCCGATGCCGCCGCGCACCACGCTCAGCAGGCGCTGCGGCTCCTGCCACTGGCGTCCGGGCCGGTCCGAGCCGCCCAGTACGCCGATGCTGGCGGCGAGGCAGTCGGCGGGGCCGATCTCCTGGTCGAGTTCCATCAGGCCGCGGGCCACGGCCGGCAGGCGTCCGTGTTCGCCCTGCATCTCGTGCAGCCGGCCGCGCAGCTTGCTGGTCAGCACGTGGATGCGGTTGCCGATGCTGATGACGGCCTGTTCGGCGGAGGTGGAGCGGTTGAACTCCTCCTCGACGCCGATCAGCGAGGTCCGCAGGATGCGCCGCAGGTCGGCCCGGAGAGCGGGGTCGAGCCCCGCGTCCTGCTCGGCGGTGGGCAGCAGGTCGTCGACGGCGTCACCGGCGCGCAGCCGCCGCAGTGCCTCGGGGAGGCGTTCACCGGCGAGGCGGGCGACCGCCGCACGCTCGCGCTCGGCCCGCTCCTGCCACCCGCGGGCACGCTCGGCGAGCTGGGTCTCGTAGGACTCGGCCTGACCGGCGAGGCGCTCCTCGTAGGTCCGGGCGTGGTCGGCGAGCTGGGTGTCGTAGGCCGCCGTCTGCTCCTCCAGCCGCGCCTCGTAGGCGGCGCCCTGCTCGGCCAGCCGGGTCTCCAGGGCGGCGCGCTCGGCGGAGAACGTGCGCTCCAGCGCGGCGACGTGCTGCTGCCACTGCTGGGAGTGCTCGGCCTGGGTGGTCCGGAAGGCGCCTTCGGCCCGGTGCAGCCGGCTCCGGGTGCGCAGCAGCAGGCGTACGCAGACGCCGCCGGCCGCGGTGGCCGCGGTTCCGGCCACGGCCACGGCTATTCGGTCCGCGCTCATGAACGTCGCGGCGACCGTCCCGCCTCCTAAGGCCAGCGGCATCAGCCACCAGCTGTACCAGGCGACAGGGGCCCGCGCCGCCGGTGGCGGAGTGGCGAGTTCCATCTGCATCCTTCGAAGCAACACAACGAACAATGGGGGGTGTGCACAGGCCGCCCTCGCAAGGACGCACCGCGGGACGGACCCTCGGGGCCCGTCAACTCGCGGTGACGGAGGGGAGCTTATCGGTTTCGCGGCCGGGAGGATCAACCTCGCCCACCCCTCGGCGGTGAGGGGTGGGTCACGCTCCGCCGTCACCCTTCAGGTCGACAAATCCCTTTGTTCGCATGGAACTTCGTCCTGAGGCCGCACCCGTACGCCCACACGCCCGGTCGGGCGCCGGGCTCAGGCGCAGCCGACGCCGTCCCGCAGGCGGGGCCAGGCCTCCACCCCGTCCGGCGTGCGGACGTACACCCGCGCCGGGTCACCGGTCACCCACAACCGCCGGTCGCGGTAGTGGAATCCGGTGTCGCGGGCGTCGGCGGGCAGCCGGGCGTCACCGTAGTACGGGGCCGTCAGGCTGTCGTCGAGCACGCCTTCGGGGTCGCGGGCGTAGTGCCGGCCGTCCAGGTCGAGGAAGTGCGCCGACTGCCAGCCGCAGTGCTCGGCGCCGGGAGAGGAGGTGAGCTTCGAGACCGGGACCCGCCTGCCGTCGCGGTCCGTCCAGATCTCCCAGCCCCGTGACGCGGTCCAGCTCGCGGGGAGTTCGGCCGGATCGCAGGAGGCGCTGGTCTCCGGGCCCCAACCGGGGCGGTCCGGCTGGTCCTTGGCGACCACGACCGCGACCTTGGTGCGGCCGCCCACGTCGAAGGAGTACAGCACCCGGTTCGCCGTGGCGCGCTCCACGCGGTAGCCGTGGCCGGGCTGTTCCGGCTGGAACACGTCGAAGTAGAGGTCCAGGCCCTCCTCGGGGGTGTCCCCCGCCTCCGCCCGGCTCCATCCGTCGGGGCCGCTGCCGTCGTACAGTTCGCCGTCGCACTCCAGCGCCCGGCCCGCGGCGCCCGCGGCGCGGCGCAGCGACCCGGGGGCCGACTCGTCGGGCGTCCCCGTCGCCACGTACAGCGGGCCGCGGTAGGTGGTGGGCGGGGGTGTACCGCCGGACACCACCCGCACCCCGGAGCCGTCGTCGCAGGCCACCGCCGTCATGGCCGCCAGTACCACCACCGCCGCGAGTCCCGCGCGCATGCCTGCCCCCTGTGCCCCGGTGCCGTTCACGTCCCTTGGACGCGGGGACCGCGTGGAACGTTCGGTGTTCGGCGGGCCATGTGGGCCGGCGGGCCGGATGCGTCAGCGGGCCGTCTGGAAGGTGCGCCGGTAGGCCTGCGGGGAGACGCCGATCGCGGCGTGCAGGTGCTGGCGCAGCGAGGCGCCGGTGGCGAAGCCGACCTGGGCGGCGATCCGGTCCACGGGCAGGTCGCTGGCCTCCAGCAGGTGGCGGGCGCGGGCGACGCGCTGCTGGATCAGCCAGCGGCCGGGGCTGAGGCCCACCTCGTCGTGGAAGCGGCGGGCGAAGGTGCGCAGGCTCATCCGGGCGTGTGCGGCCAGGTCGGAGAGGGTGAGCGGCTCGTCGAGGTGGTCCAGCGCCCACAGCCGGGTGGCGGCCGTGCCCGCGGCCCCGGCCACCGGCACCGGCTGCTCGATGTACTGGGCCTGCCCGCCGTCCCGGAAGGGGGGTACGACGCAGCGGCGGGCGACCGTGTTGGCGAGGGCGCTGCCGTGGTCGGTGCGCACGATGTGCAGGCAGACGTCGACGCCGGAGGCGGCTCCGGCCGAGGTGAGGATGCGGCCGTCGGCGACGAAGAGCACGTCCGGGTCCAGCTCCACCCGGGGGTAGCGGCGCCGGAAGACGTCGGCGACCTGCCAGTGCGTGGTGGCCCGGCGGCCGTCGAGGAGCCCGGCGGCGGCGAGGACGAACGCGGCGGTGCAGATGGAGACGATCCGGGCGTCCGGACGGATGCGGCCGAGCGCGGCGGCGACCTCGTCCGACAGCTCGGTGGGGACGTACTCGGTCGCCATGGAGGTGACCACCACGGTGTCGGCCGTCTCCAGGATCTCGGGACCGTGGTCGGTGGTGACCGTGAAGTCCGCGCTGGTGCGCACCGGGCGGCCGTCGACCGTGCAGGTCAGCACCTCGTAATGACCGTCGGCGGCGCCGAGGATCCGGCTGGGGATGCCCAGCTCGAAGGGGTAGGCGCCGTCGAGGGCGAGGACGGCGACCCGTTCGGTTCTCTGTGTGCCACGCATGGCACGATCGTATCGGATGTTGGCAATCATGCCATTTCCCGGGCGCGCGGACCCGGGCAGGCTGAGTGACCATGAGCGATGTGAAAACGATGCGTGCCATCAGCCAGGACGTCCTCGGCGGTCCCGAGGTGCTGAAGGAAGTGGAGCTGGAGCGGCCCGCGCCGCGCCCCAACGAGGTACTGGTCCGGGTGCGGGCCGCCGGGGTCAACCCGACCGACTGGAAGCACCGGGACAGCGGCGGCTTCCTGGGCGAGCCGCCCTTCGTCCTGGGCTGGGACGTCTCCGGCGTGGTGGAGGAGACCGGGATCGGCGTGGCCACGTTCGCGCCCGGAGACGAGGTCTTCGGCATGCTGCCCTACCCCTTCGGCCACGGCTCGCACGCCGAGTACGTGATCGCCCCGGTCCGCGCCCTGGTCCACAAGCCCGCGGAGATCGACCACACCCAGGCGGGCGCGCTGCCGCTGGTGTCGCTGACCGCCTGGCAGGCGCTGATCGAGACGGCCGGACTGCGGGCCGGCCAGCGGGTGCTGATCCACGCCGCGGCCGGCGGCGTCGGCCACGTGGCCGTGCAGATCGCCAAGGCGCACGGCGCGTACGTGATCGGTACGGCCAGCGCGGGCAAGCACGACTTCCTGCGGGAGATCGGCGTGGACGAGGCGGTCGACTACCGGTCCACCGACGTCACCGAGACGGTCCGGGACGTCGACGTGGTGCTCGACACCCTCGGCGGCGACACCTCCGTCGCCTCGCTGCGCGTGCTGCGCCCGGGCGGGATCGTGGTGTCGATCCTGCCGGTCGGCACCGCCGAGTTCTACGAGGAGGCCGAGCGGCTGGGCGTCCGGGCGGTACGGATGCTGGTCGACGCCGACCGGGCCGGGATGCGGTCGGTGGCGGAACTGGCCAGGTCGGGCCGGCTGCGGGCCACCATCGCGGGGACCTTCCCGCTGGCCGACGCCGCCGAGGCGCACAAGGCGGGCGACACCGGGCGGACCACCGGAAAGCTGGTGCTGCTGGCCGACTGAGCGGGCCGAGCACCGACGCGGGTGACGAGCACGGGCCGGGCCGACCGGCCCGTGCTCCTGTCCGGTGGTGCGGCGGGCTGTCGCGCACGCCACAGGACGACACGCCCCGAAGTCGCAGACATATGTCAATCGAACATGCTCAAATTCCTTCCGTCGAGGGTAACTTGCAGTGTGGGGGCGCAGTCCGGCGCGGGTGGGAGGTGGGGCCGTCGTGCACCAGGGACCACGGCGGGAGTCCCCCGCGGAACCCGTGCCGCTCAGCCGGCACCTGCGCGTCCACCGGGACCGCGGACACACCGTGCTCGAGTTACGCGGCGAGATCGACATCGCGGCCGCCACGGAGATCGCCCCCTACCTGGACCGCGTCACCGGCCGGCCAGGGGCCCGCGTGGTCATCGACCTGCGGCAGGTCGAGTTCTTCGACTGCTCGGGGCTGCGCCTGCTGTACCGGGCCCGCTCCCGGGTCCTGGAACGCGCCGGACAGCTGCACCTGGTCTGCGTCCACCCGCTGACCCTGCGCGTCCTGCGGGTCACCGGCCTGTCCCGGCTGCTGCCGCCGCGCCCGACGCTGGACGCGGCCCTGGAGCAGCCCGAGACCGCCTCCGGCACGGCCACCTGACCCACGCCTCCTTCCCGCGCACGGCGCCCCGGCGCCTTCCCGCGGCCCCGCCGGTCTGGCCGGGGCTTCGGCGGGCATCCGGTCAGGAGGAAGGAGAACCGCCACGATGACGACTTCCCCGAAGCCCGCGCCGAGACGGATGCCCGGATGGGCCAAGGCGGTGAGCGCCCTGGTCCTGGTGCTCGTCGTGCTGTTCGCCGGCATCCGGCTGGCCGTACTGCCGGGCATCAAGGACCTGTTCGGCACCGAGACCCAGGACCGCACCGGACCGGCACTGCTGAAGTCCATCCAGGACATGAGCCGATACGACGCCGCGTCCGGCAACTTCCAGGTCGTCGTGGACCTGGAGAAGGACACCAGATTCCTGCCCGACGCCATCCGCGGCACCCGCACCCTGTACGTCGGCGCGGGCACCGTCGAGGCCTACGTCGACCTCGGCCGGGTCGGCGACCGGGACGTCACGGTCAACGACGACCGTACGTCCGCCACGCTCCGGCTGCCGCACGCCCGCCTCGGCACCCCGGCCCTGGACGCCGACCACTCCTACGCCGTCTCCAAGCAGCGCGGACTGCTCGACCGGCTCGGCGACGTCTTCTCCGGCAACCCCAACAGCGAGCAGGCGGTGCAGAAGCTGGCCGTCCGGCACATCGGGGACGCCGCCAAGGACAGCGGTCTGACCGGCCGGGCCGAGAGCAACACCCGGGAGATGCTCGAGGGTCTGCTGCACTCCCTCGGCTTCACGACGGTGCGCGTCTCCTTCGGGTCCTGACGCGACACCGCCCCCGACGCCGCACGGCTCCCGTACGGGCCGAGCGGCGTCGGCATCTCCGACGGGTTGGCGGGTAAGCGGCTGACGACACCGGCATGTCGGAGACTGGAGGACCGGATGGCCCGTACCGCCCTGCGCCTTCCCGCCGCGCTGCGTACGCAGCGCAGGCAGGAGCCGGCCGATCCACCCCGCGAGCGCGAGCCCGTGCGGGAGGCCCGGCCGGTGACCGAGCGGCACGCGCTGCCGCTCCCCCTCCGGCTCATGGCGATGCTGGTGGCGTTCGTGTTCATGGTGGCGTTCGCCGTCGTCCTGGCCCGGCTCACGCTCCAGCCCTCCCCCGCGTCGGTGGCCCTGACGCACAGCAACCTGCACCCCGGGCGTTCGCTGCACGCCTACTTCGAGCACGGCACGTTCCGCGAGACGGTCAAGCAGATCGGCGGCAACGTGCTGCTGGGGGTTCCCTTCGGCGTGCTGGTGCCCGTGCTCGCGCCGCGCGCCCGGGGCGTGTTCCAGGTGCTGCTGCTCACCGCGCTCGTGATGCTGATGGTGGAGCTGGCACAGGGCGCGCTGGTCACCGGGCGGGCCTTCGACATCGACGACGTCATCCTCAACACCACTGGGGCACTGCTGGGTTGGCTGCTGCTGGGGCGGCGGCTCGGGCGGGGGGTGCACCGCCGGGTGCGGACCGCGCCCGCGGAGTGATCTCCGCGCAACAGGTCCGTACCAAAGTATTGACGCGCCCTTAACTCAACTCTTAAATCAAGGTCATCGGATCCCCCCACCACCCACTCGGGTGCGAAACGGAGAGTCATGGCCTCCCCACGCCTGCTCCGCAGATGTCTGTTCGCGGCGCTGTCCGCCGCGCTCGTCGGCTCGGCCGCCGTCGGCCAGGCCCACGCGCAGACGGCCGCTCCGGCGGCCGCCGCCGCTCCCGCGGTGGCGGCCGCCGCCACCTTCTCCGACACCTTCGACGGGGCAGCCGGCTCGGCGCCCGACTCCTCGAAGTGGCAGACGGAGACCGGCGACAACGTGAACAACCACGAGCGGCAGTACTACACGGCGGGCAACCGCAACGCGGCCCTGGACGGCCAGGGCCACCTGGTGATCACGGCCCGCAAGGAGAACCCGGCCAACTACCAGTGCTGGTACGGAACCTGCCAGTACACCTCGGCCCGGCTGAACACCTCGGGGAAGTTCGCCGCCCAGTACGGCCATGTCGAGGCCCGGATGAAGATCCCGCGCGGACAGGGCATGTGGCCGGCGTTCTGGATGCTCGGCACCGACATCGGGCAGGTCGGCTGGCCCAACTCCGGTGAGATCGACGTCATGGAGAACGTCGGCTTCGAGCCCTCGGCCGTGCACGGCACCATCCACGGCCCCGGGTACTCCGGCTCGGCCGGCATAGGCGCCGGCTACACGCTGCCGAACGGGCAGGTCTTCGCCGACGCCTTCCACACCTTCGCCGTCGACTGGGCGCCCGACTCGATCAGCTGGTCGGTGGACGGCACCGTCTACGAGCGGCGCACCCCCGCCGACCTGGGCGGCAAGACGTGGGTGTTCAACAAGCCGTTCTTCCTCATCCTGAACCTGGCGGTCGGCGGCTACTGGCCGGGCGACCCGGACGCCTCCACGGCCTTCCCGCAGCAGCTGGTGGTGGACTCGGTCTCGGTGACCACGAGCAACAGCGCGGCCGGCGTCCCGATCCGGGGCCTGGCGGGCAAGTGCGTGGACGTGGCCGGCGCCAACCCGGCCAACGGCACCCCGGTCCAGCTCTACGACTGCAACGGCACCGGGGCGCAGTCGTGGACGGTCGGTTCGGACGGCACGATCCGGGCGCTCGGCAAGTGCCTCGACGTCTCGGGCGGCGGTACGGCGGACGGCACGCCCGTCCAGCTGTGGGACTGCACGGGCGCGGCCGCCCAGAAGTGGGCGGTCTCCGCGGCGCACGACATCGTCAATCCCCAGGCGAACAAGTGCCTCGACGTGACCGGGAACAACTCGGCCAACGGCACCCGGCTGCAGATCTGGACCTGCACGGGCGGCGCCAACCAGAAGTGGACGGTCGGCTAGCCCTTCCCCCTCCGCGGATCGCTAGTGCGGCGACCAGGTGAACTTGTCGCCGCCGACCCAGCGGACCACGTCCGGGTCGTCCAGGTCGTGGACCGTGATCCCGTAGGCCGCGGCGGCCTCCAGCACGTCGGTGACGGCGCGGGCCTCACCGACCACCTGACCGTCGATCTCCACGATGCGGAACGGTGCCACGCCGGGCCGCCCGCGCATCACGCCGAGCACCAGGATGCGCGGATGGGAGATGTAGGGAGCTGAAACTTCCGTCATGTCCTAAAGCGTAGAACGCGAGCCGGGTCACCGGCTCGTCAGCGGGAGCCGTCGAGGAGCCGGAGCACGGCCGTCTCGACGGCTCCCTGCGTGGCGGGCGGGCGGGAAGTGCCGCTCGTGCCTGGCCCTGTCCTGCTCGGCCCCGTCGAGGTACCGGAAGCCCCGGCCGCGGCGGATGCGCCGGTGGCCGGGGCGGTCGCACGAGCTGGTGCGCGGCCGGACGGCACGGCTCACGGCCGGCGCCAGTCGTCGCCGGTCAGGTGGGAGCCCGCCATCGGACCCATGCGGAGCATGCCGCCGTCGACGCTCCAGGAGGCGCCGGTGACGTAGGAGGCGTCGGGTCCGGCCAGGAAGGCGATGACGGCGGCGACCTCGCGGGCGTCCCCCGGCCGGCCGAGCGGGACGCCGGGACGCCGCTCGGTGTGCACGTCCGTGTCCTCCTGGCCGGTCATGGGCGTGGCGATCTCGCCGGGCGCGACCGCGTTGACGGTGATGCCGTGCTCGGCGAGTTCCAGCGCCATGACCTGGGTGAGCAGGCCCAGTCCGCCCTTGGCCGCGCAGTACGGCGCCGCGCCGACCCGGGGCTGGTGCTCGTGGACGGAGGTGACGTTGACGATCCGGCCGCCGTCGCCCTGGCTGATCATGCGCCGCGCCGCCCGCTGGCCGCACAGGAAGGGGCCGACGAGGTCCACGTCCAGGACGCGGCGCACGTCCTCCAGACCGAGGTCGAGGAAGGGCGTGCTGGTGCCCGTGCCGGCGTTGTTGACCAGGACGTCGATCCGGCCGAGTTCGGCGCACAGGTCGTCGACGGTGTCCGCGGCCTCGGGCAGCCGGGTGAGGTCGAGCCGGGCGAGCGCGGCCCGGCGGCCGGCGGCGCGGACCTCCTGGGCGGTGCGCTCGGCGCCCTCCTGGTCGGTGTGCCAGGTGATCCCGATGTCCAGGCCCTCCTGGGCCAGGCGGACGGCGGTGGCGCGGCCGATACCGGAGTCGGCTCCGGTGATCACGGCCACCCTCGGGCGCTCGGCGGAAGCGGACATGCGGGGCCTCCTCACGGACGGGGCACGTGGACGGGACACCGCAGTACCCGGCGGCCGGGCGGGCAAACCGGCCGGGGCCGCGCACGGGCAGGTGGCGGGCGGGGGTGCGGGGGCGGCGCGTGCGGGCGGGGCGGACCTGGGGAACCCTGGAGGGGACACGGCGGCGGCGCAGGCGGAGGTGACCATGGACCCGGTGGCGGCCCTGGAGCGGATCGCCTTCCTGCTGGAACGCTCGCTCGCGCCCACCTACCGGGTCAAGGCCTTCCGCACCGCCGCCCGGGTGCTGGCCGCGCTGCCGGCCGGTGAGGTGGCCGAGCGGGCGGCCGACGGGACGCTGGAGTCGCTCAGGGGCGTCGGGCCGAAGACGGCCCAGGTGGTGCGCGAGGCCCTGGCGGGCACGGTGCCGGGCTACCTCACCAAGCTGGAGGACGGGGCCGGGACACCGCTGGGCGTGGGCGGCGAGGAGCTGCGGGCGCGGCTGCGCGGGGACTGCCACACGCACTCCGACTGGTCCGACGGCGGCAGCCCGATCGAGGAGATGGGGCGCGCGGCCGCGGCGCTCGGCCACGAGTGGACCGTGCTGACCGATCACTCCCCCCGGCTGACCGTGGCCCGCGGGCTGTCCCCCGAGCGGCTGCGCGAGCAGCTGGCGGTGGTGGCGGAGCTGAACGCCCGGTGGGCGCCGTTCCGGCTGCTCACCGGCATCGAGTGCGACATCCTCGACGACGGCTCGCTGGACCAGGAGCCGGAGCTGCTGGAGCGGCTCGACGTCGTGGTCGTCTCCGTGCACTCCAAGCTGCGGATGGACGCCGGTGCGATGACCCGCCGGATGGTGGCGGCCGTCCGCGATCCGCACGCCGACGTGCTGGGGCACTGCACGGGCCGGCTGGTGACCGGGCGGGGCCGGCCGGAGTCGCAGTTCGACGCCGACGAGGTGTTCGCGGCCTGCGCCGAGTCGGGTACGGCCGTCGAGATCAACAGCCGTCCCGAGCGGCTCGACCCGCCGCGGCGGCTGCTGCGGCGGGCCGTCGAGGCGGGGGTGCTGTTCGCCGTCGACACCGACGCCCACGCGCCCGGCCAGCTCGACTGGCAGATCCTCGGCTGCGCCCGGGCGCAGGAGTGCGGGGTGCCGGCCGACCGGGTGGTGACGACGTGGTCGGCGGACGAGTTGCTGGCGTGGACCCGGCAGGGCCGGACACCGGCACGCGTGGCGGCCTCCTGACGTGGTACCCGAGCGCTGCCGAGAGAAAGGACCCCCGGATGGACCGCGCCGCCGTCTTCGACGTCGACGGAACCCTCGTCGACACCAATCACCTGCACGTCACGACGTGGTGGGAGGCCTTCCGGCAGGCGGGGCACCAGGTGCCCATGCACGCCGTCCACCGGGCCGTGGGGCTCGGCTCCACCGACCTGATCGCCCGGCTGCTGGGCGAGGACCGCGACACGGACCAGGACGCCGCGCTGAGCGACGCCCACAAGGCGCTCTACGGCCAGTACTTCGACCGGCTGCCCGCGCTGCCCCGGGCCGGTGAGCTGCTGCGGCGGCTGCACGAGGACGGCTGGGCGGTGGTGCTGGCCACCTCCGCGAGCGGCAGCGAGCTGGACGCGCTGCGCCGCGCGATCGACGCCGACGAGGCCATCTCCGGCACCGCCAGCGCCGACGACGTGGAGCAGGGCAAGCCGCACCCGGAGCCGGTGCAGCAGGCGCTGGAGCTGGCCGGGGTGCCCGCGTCCCGGGCGGTGTTCGTGGGCGACACCGTGTGGGACATGACCGCGGGCAGCAGGGCGGGGGTGCGCTGTGTGGGGCTGCTGTGCGGCGGCATCCCGCGCGCCGACCTGGAGAAGGCCGGGGCCGAGGCGATCTACGACGACCCCGCCGACCTGTACGCCTCGCTCGCGGAGAGCCCGCTGGCCTGAGCCTCACCCGGGGTGACGCACGTCACGCCGGACGGGGCTCCGCGCCGGAACACCGGAGGGTGGTTGCCCGTTGAACCAACCGTGGGTGTGGATGGGACAGTGTCCCCGGGCCTCACCTTCTGCCCACAGGGACGATCGTTCGGCTGAAGCCCTGTGGAGCGTTCCGCCGCGAGGCGACCGCCATGCACACCCACGCTCAGGCCGCCCCGGCCGCGATTCCCCCGTCGCGGCCGGGGCTTTCCCCTGTCCGGTGCGATCCGCGCGGGTGTGTGCCCGTGCGGCGCGGCGGGTACCCGGGCGCCCGGCCCAGACCTCCCTCCCCGAGAGGAGCCGGACGTGAGCAGCACAGCGGGCAGCAGGGTCGTCGTGACGGGCGCCACCGGCAACGTCGGTACGAGCGTGGTGCGTCTCCTGTCCGAGGACCCGGAGATCAAGTCGGTGCGCGGACTGGCCCGCCGGACGCCCGAGTGGTCACCGGAGAAGACGGAGTGGTCCGCGATCGACCTCGCGGACGAGCGCGCTCCCCTGGCGGAACGGTTCGAGGGCGCCGACGCCGTGGTGCACCTGGCCTGGGCGTTCCAGCCGACGCACGATCCGGTGACGACCTGGCGCACCAACGTGCTGGGCAGCATCCGGGTGTTCGAGGCGGTGGCCGCGGCCCGGGTGCCGGTGCTGGTGCACGCCTCGTCGGTGGGCGCGTACTCCCCCGGGCCGAAGGACCGCCCGGTGGACGAGTCCTGGCCGACGCACGGCTGGCCGGACGCCGCCTACTGCCGCGAAAAGGCCTACCTGGAGCGCACCCTGGACACCTTCGAGCGCGACCACCCGGACGTACGGGTGGTGCGGATGCGTCCGGCGTTCCTGTTCAAGTGGGAGTCGGCGAGCGAGCAGCGGCGCATCTTCGGCGGCCGGTTCCTGCCGGGCCCGCTGGCCCGCCCGGACCTGCTGCCCTTCCTGCCGGACATCCCCGGGCTGCGGCTCCAGGCGCTGCACACGGACGACGCCGCCGAGGCCTACCGGCTCGCGCTGCGGACGGACGTGCGGGGCGCCTTCAACCTGGCGGCCGATCCGCCGCTGGACGCCCGGGTGCTGGGCGAGCTGCTCGGCACCCGCCCGGTGCGGCTGCCGCGCACGGCGGCCCGGTCGGCGATCGCCGCCGCCTGGGGCCTGCACCTGCTCCCGGCCTCCCCGCACCTGTTCGACGCGGTGCTGCGGCTGCCCCTGATGGACAGCTCGCGGGCCCGCACCGAGCTGGGCTGGCAGCCCCGGTACACCGCCACCGAGGTGGTGCAGGAGTTCCTCACGGGGTTGAAGGAGGGCGGCGGGGCGGCCACGGAGCCGCTGCGGGGGCGCAAGGTCGGCTGACCGAGGGCGCCCGGACGCCCTAACGCCCCGAGCGGTGCACGCCCCCGGTCATGAGACCGCGGGGGTATGCACCGCTCGGGGCGCCTGCCGTCGGCCTGCGCGGGCGGACCGCTCGGCCGCTGATCACTCAGCCGGTGGGCTCCTGCGGGGCCGGTTCCGGGTCGACCGTCTCCTCGTCCGCGCCCCGCCGGCCCGTCCCGGCCTCGTCGGTGTCCGGCACGTCGTCCGACGCCGACCCGTCCGGCGCCCGGCCGTCCTCACCGGCCGGCTTTCCGGCCTTCTCGCCGACGGGGTGGCCCGGGACGACGTCCCAGGGGTCCTCACCGGGTCCGGCCTGCTGGTCCGGCATGTCCCGGGGTATCGGGGCCTCGTCCTGTCCGGCCTGTCCGCCCTGTCGCTGGTCCTGTCCGGCCACGGCGTCTCTCCCCTCACGTGAATGTGTGCGGGGGCGCGAGTACCGCGCGGACCGCCCGGCGAAACGCGGACCGGGCCGCCGCGCGCCGGCTGGCCGGTCCGCGTCAGCGCGGTGCCCGCTCCTCCAGCGCGGCCCGCCAGGCCGGCAGCCGGTCCTCGACGGCCGGTTCGGCCCGGCGGCCGCCGCGGGTGAAGAAGTCGGCGAGCGGCAGGATCGCCGCACCGACCGTGACCGCGTCGGGGCCGAGCCGGCCCAGGTCGATGGTGACCTTCTCGGCCGGATGGCGCAGCGCGTAGGTGGTGGCGTGGCGGCGCACGGCGGGCAGGAAGCGGGAGCCGAGCTGGAGTCCGGCCCAGCCGCCGATCAGGATGCGCTCGGGCTGGAAGAGGTTGATCAGATCGGACAGCCCGGCGCCCAGGTACTCGGCGGTCTCCTCCAGCACGGCGAGCGCGATCGGGTCGGCGGCGGTCCCCTCGGGCGGGTAGGCGGCGGCGAGCATGGCGGTGAGCGCGGTCTCCTCGTCGGTGCCCTCCGGCGGCCGGCCGCCCTCCTCCTGCCAGCGGGCGAGCAGGGACTCGGCTCCCGCGTAGGCCTCCAGGCAGCCCAGGGCGCCGCACCGGCAGCGCCGCCCGCGCACCCGTACCGTCAGATGGCCCCACTCGACGGCGCGGCCGTGGTCCACCTCGGGCGTGACCAGGCAGGCGCCGACACCGGAGCCGAACAGCACCACGACCGCGTTGCGGGCGCCGCGCCCCGCGCCGAACCACATCTCGGCCTGGCCGAGGGTCTTGGCGCCGTTGTCGATGAAGTACGGGACGGTGTCGGGCAGCCAGGAGGTGGAGCGCAGCAGCGCCTCCAGCGGGACGGCCTCCCAGCCGATGGTCTGCCCGTGCACCACGGCGCCCTGCTCGGCGGTGTACTCGACGATGCCGGGGACGCCGACACCGACACCGATCAGCCGCTCGGGCGGGATGCGGGCGGCGTCCAGGACCTCGGCGACGCCGTCGCGGATGTGCCCGACGATGACGTCGACGTCGTAGCGCTGCTGTTCCAGCGGGCGCTCGGCGCGGGCCAGCTCGGTGAGGGTGAGGTCGAACAGCTCGACCCGGACGCGGGTCTCGCCGACGTCGACGCCGATCATGTGCCCGCTGTGCGGGTCGACCCGCAGCAGGGTGCGCGGGCGGCCGCCGTCGGAGTCGACGCTGCCCGCCTCCTCCACCAGCCCGTCGGCGATGAGGTCCGCGACCACGTTGCTCACCGAACCGGAACTCAGACCGGTGGCCGGCCCCAGTTCGAACCGGCTGAGCGGGCCGTCGAAGTACAGCCGTTGCAGCACGGCCGTGCGGTTGCCTCGCCTGAGGTCGCGTACCGTGCGCCCGTTCCGCCCCGCCATGTGGCTCCCTTCGAACCCTGCCCCCGACCTGCAACATACCCCTTCGGGCAGCGCGGGCGCGACATTATCCCAACCCTTAGTTCACGCTGTGAGCTAAGCAAGGGAACGGAATCCGCGCCGCTGCGGCACAACGCGCCGGGACGACCGCATCCGCACCCCGCACCCCCACCCCTCCCCGTCACCGCCCGGCGGCCGGATCGCCGGCGCCGGCCGGGCACTGCGCGTACAGCCTACGGAACCCCCGGCGCGCCGGCCCGCCGGAACGCCGGCCCGGAAACTCGGTGGCCTCTCGTATTCTGGCTATCTACGCTAGGCCCCAACCTAGGCCTCCTAGGTTGCGAAGCCGCACCCGACCCGAACCCGAAGGGCTCCACGTCATGAGGTCACTCACCGAGCAGGACATCCGCGACTCGTTCGTCAACTGTTCCAAGGGCGAGGCCAAGCGGCTGGCCGTCCCACGTGACCTCGGCGAACGCCCCTGGGACGACCTCGACTTCCTGGGCTGGCGCGACCCCGGGGCGCCCGACCGCAGCTATCTCGTCGCCGAGCGCGCGGGCCGGCCGGTCGGCGTCGCGCTGCGCTTCCCGTCCGCCCAGCGCGGATTCCTGCACCGCAGCATGTGCTCGCTCTGCCTGACCACGCACCGCGGGGGCGGCGTGTCCCTGATGACGGCCCGCAAGGCGGGACCGGCCGGCCGCGAGGGCAACTCGGTCGGCCTGTACATGTGCACCGACCTCGCCTGCTCGCTGTACGTGCGCGGCCGCAGGACGCCCGAGTCCGGGAGCAGGTTCGAGGAGAGCCTGACGCTGGAGGAGCAGATCACCCGGATGACGGGCAACCTGACCGCGTTCCTGGACAAGCTCCACGCCTGAGCGGCCCGCCAGGACCGGGCACCGCCGCCGGGCGATGGCCGATTCTCATCGGTTCCCACCAGGGGACGCGACGGTCTCCGGCCTCGCACGCGACGGCCCGCGCGGCCACTCCGGACCGCCTCCCGCGCGTGCGCGGCCCGTTTCGCCTGTTCGGCGCGGCAGCTGTCCTCGGCCGGGCACGTTCGGCGCGCGCGAGGACGGGGAACAGGCCAAGGGATGCACGACGTACGGAAGTGGACAACGGAACTCCAGGCACTCCTCAGGCGCCGCAGGGACCCGGTGGTCGTACAGACACTGCGGTCGGCCGCCGCGGCGACGGTCGCCTATGTGATCGCCCTGCGCCTGAGCCCCGAACCCGCGCCCCTGACGGCGCCCCTCACCGCCCTGCTGGTCGTCCAGGTCACCCTGTACGCCACGCTCACCAACGGCATCCGCCGGGTCAACGCGGTGGTCACCGGCGTGCTCGTCGCCATCGCGTTCAGCCTGCTCGTGGGGCTGACCTGGTGGAGTCTCGCGCTGCTCATCGTGGCCGCGCTGGTGGTGGGCCGGCTGGTGCGCGTCGACGAGTACGTGCCCGAGGTGGCGATCAGCGCCATGCTGGTCCTCGGCGTCACCACCGTCGGCAACACGGCCTGGGCCCGGGTGGTGGAGACGCTCATCGGCGCGGTCGTCGGCATGGCCTGCAACCTGCTGCTCCCGCCCCCGGTGTGGGTGGACAAGGCCGGGGAGTCGATCGAGGGGCTGGCGCGCCGGGTGCGGCAGCTGATGCTGCGGATGGGTGAGGAGGCGTCCGGCCGCATCCCCTGGGAGCTGGCCGCCGAACGGCTGCACGAGGCGCGGCGGCTGGACCACGACATCGTCGAGGTCGACGCGGCCCTGCGGCAGGCCGAGGACAGCCTGCGGCTCAACCCCCGCGTGCGCGAGGGCCTGCTGCACCGGGTGGTGCTGCGCACCGGCCTGGACACGCTGGAGATCTGCACCGTCGTCCTGCGCGTGCTGGCCCGTTCCGTCACCGACCTGGCGAAGGCCCGCGGACCGGAGCCGCTGTTCCAGGCGGACAGCGGCGCGGCGGTGGAGCAGCTGATGTCCGAGATCGCCGACGCGGTGGTCAGCTTCGCGGTGCTGGTCACCACCGATCTGAGCACCAGCGCCGAGTCGGCGGAGGCGCGCCTGTCCGCGGAGCTGCACGCCGCGGCCGGGACCCGCGACAAGCTCGCCGAGCTGCTGGAGGAGGAGGTCCGCCGGGGCGCCCGGCACTGGCAGCTGCTCGGCGCGGTCCTGACCGAGCTGGACCGGATCCTCGACGAACTCGACACCGAGCACCGCACCCGGCGGCTGCTGGAGGAACTGGACCGCGTGTCGCAGGAGCAGCGGGCGAAGCTGCCGCGGCTGTCCCGGCTGCGGGAGCGGGTGGGCGTTCCGGACCGGCTGCGGCGGAACCGCGACGGGGCCCGTGGGCGTTCTCAGGTGCAGAGGTGAGGCAAGCCGGGGGCGCGGTCCTGCGGCGGAAGGGAGCACGCCGATGACCGGCACGGCCGTTCGGATCGACGGGAACGCACTGCGCCTGCCCGGCGGGGTGGCGGTGCGCTTCGTGCGCACGCTGCGGCTGCCCGAGACGGGCACGCACCCGCTGCCGCCAGGGCTCGGCGAGTTCCCGGTGCGCCGGGTGGCCGACTACGCCGACACCGTCCCCGAGGAGTGGCGCAGACGCGGCGGCGTGATGCTCCCGGTCTATCTGCGCGAGGCCATGTGGCTGAGTTTCGCCGGCACCACGGAACCGGCCGCGCTCCAGGTGGGCGTGGGCAAGGTGTGCGCGGTGTCCGGCAGGCCGTGGAGCGACCGGCTGGGCCGTGATCCGCAGAATTACCTGGTCCTGCCGCGGCAGCCGTGGCTGGACGGAATCAACGCGGGTCCGGGGACGGTCCGCCAGTTCGTCGCCGTACCGCTCGGGCTGGGCGCGACGGTGGAGGGGCAGGTCACGGGCGAGGAGGTCTGGGGCGGCGTCCAGCTCCAGTCGTTCCCGCTGCGCGACGACGTCCTCGCCGGCTGGCGGCGCGCGGAGCGGGAGCGGCTGGTGCGGGAGCGGACGCGGGCGGCCGGACCGGCCGGCGGTTACGGCGCGCCGATGCCCATGGCGGCCGCCGCGCCCGGCGCGGCCCCGCCGCCCGCGGCCGCGCCGCCGGCGATGCTGGGGGCCGCCCCGGCAGCGGCGGGGCCGGCCGGCCGGCGGCCCCCGGCCGCCATGGGCCTCGGGGTCGGCGGCTCCATGCGGCAGGAGGTGTACCGCGACGACCGGGCCCCGGCCGACTGGGCCGAGCGGCCCGCCGGGCGGGTCTTCGTGCACCTGGTGACGCCTCCGGAGTGGCGCCGCATCACCGGTGAGGCCCCTCCGCCGTCGCCGGTGGACCGGGCGGCGTACACCCGCGCGGGGCTGCCCTGGTACGACTACTACGACCAGGACGGTGCGGTCCTGGCTCCCCCGGACACCCTGGAGGCGGTGAAACCGGTCGGCGACTGGCTCGGCGACGACCTGGACCCCTGGCAGGCGCCGTCCGCCGGGCAGGTCACGCCGCTGAAGGACGCGCCGGGCCGGCCGGTGGAGGACGGCGAGTGGTAGCCCGCCGGGCGTGGGCAGCCCACCGGGCGCGGGGCGGACGGCGGTAGCCGACCCGGCGGCGCCCGGCGCGTGCATGGGACACCGCTCCGGAGCGCTCGCCCCCGTTGCAGCATGCGCAACACGCGTTGCCCTTCTTGCGCCGGGCGGCCGGTCCGCGCGAAGGTGGCTGTCTGGCTGTCTCCGACCGGGGCGAGCGACGACGTGAGGGGCGGCATGGGCGAGGAGGCGCGGGGGATGCAGGGCGGCTGGAGCAGGCGGCGCCTCCTCGGCGCGGTGGCGGGCGCGGCGGCCGTGGTGGCCGGTCCGGCACCGGCGGCTCCCCCGCCGGCGGACACCGGCGCGAGCCGCCCCGCGACCGGCGGGCGCACCGCTCCCGCACCCTCCGCCGCCGTACCGTCCGGGAAGCCGGCCGGTCGGCGGCCGCTGTACCTCGGCACGTACACCTCCGCCGACGGCGGCGGCACCGGCATCGGCCTCGCGGCGTACGACCCGGCCACGGGCCGGATCACCGGTTCCGGCACGCTCACCGGGGTGCCCGACCCGTCGTACCTGGCGGTCCATCCCGACGGCCGCACGCTGTACGCGGTGGACGAGCGCCCGGACGGCGGGGTGACCGCCGTCCGCCTGCGGGACCGGCGGGTGCTGGGCACCCGGGCCACCGGCGGCGCGGCGCCCTGCCATCTGTCGGTGCACCCGGGCGGGCGCTGGCTGCTGAGCGCCAACTACGGCTCCGGCAGCGTCGCCGTGCATCCGGTCGACGCCTCGGGCGCCCTCGGGGAGCGCACCGACCTGGTCACGCACACCGATCCGCCGCCCGGCCCCGGCCAGCAGGGTCCGCACGCGCACCAGGTCGTCACCGCCCCGGACGGCGGGCATGTGCTCGCCGTCGACCTGGGGACCGACACCGTCTACAGCTACCGCCTCGACGAGGCGAGGGGCACGCTCGAGGAAGTCGCGCGAGCCCGCACCAGGCCGGGCGCGGGGCCCCGGCACCTGACCTTCCACCCGGACGGCCGCCACGCCTACCTGGCCAACGAGGTGGACGACACGGTGACGGTCTGCGCCTACGACCCCGCCTCCGGACGCCTCACGATCGGCGAGCCGCAGCCGACCGGCAGTACCGGAGGCACCAACTACCCGGCGCAGCTCCTGGTCGGCGCGGACGGCCGTCACGCCTATCTGGCCAACCGCGGCCACAACAGCCTGGCGAGATACGCCGTCGAGGCGTCCGGGGCGCGCCTGCGGCTGCTCGGCACCGTGCCGGTGGCCGGGGACTTCCCGCGGCAGATCGCCTTCTCCCCGGACGGCCGGCTGCTGTTCGCGGCCAACCAGCGCTCCGGCACGGTCAGCGTCTTCCGGGTCGGCGCCGACGGCGGACTGCGGCTCGCGGGCGAGCCGTTCGCCTCACCGGTCGCCGTCTGCGCGCTGCCGCTGTAGCGCCCGCGGGCAGCCGGCCGCGCTCGCCCGCGCCAGCAGCGCGTGGACGCGCTCGGTGAGCTGCGCGACGTCGGCGGCGGGCGAATGGAAGGGCAGGCGTACGTCACCGTGGGCGCGGGTGCGTTCGATGCGCAGGGTGAGTCCGTGCCGGTCCACGGCGAGCGGCCGGACCCGGGTCGCGGCGTGCAGGCTCTCCGGCGCGACCAGGCGGGTGAGCCGTTCGACCGCGTCCGGGTGGGCGTCGGCGAGGTGGGTCAGCAGCCGGGCCTCGGCGGCGGCCAGCGGGTCGGGCCGGGCGGCGGCGAACTCCTCGAGGCCGACGACGACGGCACCGGAGGGCTGCCGCAGCACGACCCGGGTGGCCCGGAAGGCGAGGTGGCCGCCGACCGGTGTGAACCAGCCCGCCAGCCAGAGCCGGGCGCGGACCCGGTCGCGCACCGGGACCGGCGCGACGTCGGCGAACTCCAGCACCGCGCAGGGTTCGCCGCGCGGCGCACAGAGGGCCGCCGTGGACAGGGCGCCGCCCTCGTCGCCGTGGCCCGGCGTGCGCAGCAGCACCCGGCCGTCGTCCTCCACGGTGTGCGCGCCCACGAACTCCTCCCGGCCGCCGTCCGAGGTCACCGTGCACGACCACGCGGTGGCGAGCACCGACCGGGCGTGCTCCGCCGCGCCGGGCACCACGTCCCGGTCCTGCCTCTCACCCATCCGAAGACCTCCTTAGGTAAGGCTTGCCTAACCTATCGGAGATCGCCGCGCACGCCAACCGCGCCCAGGCCGGAGGCGACCACGAGAGCGGCGGCTGATCAGGGCGCGAGGACGCCCAGGAAGGCGCGGGCGCACAGGTCGCGCACCTGCTCGCGGGTCAGCTCCGAGCCGCGCAGCCACTCCAGGCACACGGCCGTGGTGAAGGCCAGCCAGCCGCGCACCGCCAGCTTCAGATCGGGTCGCTCCCCGGCGAGGGGCCCGAACTCGGGGTCGGCGGCGAGCGCCGTGAGGATCTGCCGCTCCTGCGCGGCGAGGGCCCGCTGGTAGACCCGGCGCACGGACTGGTCGCCGGCCGCGTCCGCGCGGTGGAAGGCGCGGTAGCCGTGGGCGTGCGTCTCGACGTAGCCGAGGTAGGCGTCCAGCCCGGCGTGCAGCTGTTCGCGCGCCGGGACGCCGGGGACACCGGCGGTCATCCGCAGCATCCGCTCGCTCTCCCGCTCCACGACCGCGGCGAAGAAGTCCCGCTTGGTCGGGAAGTAGTGGTACAGCAGCCCGCGGGAGACCCCGGCGATCTCCGCCACCCGCTCCACCCAGACGTCGTCGTAGGCGCCCTCCGAGAACAGCTGCGCCCCCACCGCGAGCAGCTGCTCGCGACGCTCCCCGGTGCTGAGCCGGCGGCGTGTGCGCGCACCCTCGTTCGCGGACATGCCCGCACTGTACTTGACGTGCCTTCACCCGCCGGATCAGACTGGAACCCGCTATTGAACTCACGTACAACACGCTCGCGTCACGGATTCAACGGTCCGCTGGATCAAGGGAGATCGCGTCATGGCGGAGACGACGGCGACGGGGACGGCGCAGACGGGACCGGGAGCCGCGACGGCGCAGGCCGCGACGGGACCGGCGGCCGTGAGCGCGGCGGGGAAGGGGACGCCGAAGGGGTTCCGCGGCGCGGAGCACGGCTGGCCCGAACTGCACCGCATCCCGCACCCGCCGCACCGGCTGCCCCTGCTCGGCGACGTCCTGGGCGTCGACCGCGCGACCCCGGTCCAGGACTCGATGCGCATCGCGGCCCGGCTGGGCCCGATCTTCCGGCGCAGGGCGTTCGGCAACGAGTTCGTGTTCGTGTGGGGCGCCCGTGAGGTCGCCGACCTCGCGGACGAGTCCCGGTTCGCCAAGCACGTGGGGCTCGGCGTGGCCAACCTCCGCCCGGTCGCCGGGGACGGCCTGTTCACCGCCTACAACCACGAACCCAACTGGCAGCTGGCGCACGACGTCCTGGCACCCGGCTTCAGCCGCGAGGCCATGGAGGGCTACCACGCCATGATGGTGGCGGTGGCCGGGCGGCTGACCGACCACTGGGACCGTCAGCTGGCCGCCGGCCGCAGCGTGGACGTGCCCGGCGACATGACGAAGCTGACCCTGGAGACGATCGCCCGCACCGGCTTCGGGCACGACTTCGGTTCCTTCGAGCGCGCCCGGCCGCACCCCTTCGTCACCGCGATGGTCGGCACCCTCACCTACGCGCAGCGGCTCAACAGCGTGCCGTCACCGCTGGCCCCGCTGCTGCTGCGCAAGGCCGCGCGGCGCAACGCGGCGGACATCGCCCACCTCAACCGCACGGTCGACGCCCTGGTCGCCGAACGGCGCCGCGACGGCCGAGGGAGCGGGGAGGGGAACGGGGACCTGCTGGACCGGATGCTTCGGACGGCGCACCCGGAGACCGGCGAGCGGCTGTCCCCGCAGAACGTGCGCCGGCAGGTGATCACCTTCCTGGTCGCGGGCCACGAGACCACCTCCGGCGCCCTGTCCTTCGCGCTGCACTACCTCTCCCGGCACCCGGAGATCGCCGCCCGCGCCCGCGAGGAGGTGGACCGCGTCTGGGGTGACACGCCGGTGCCCGGATACGAGCAGGTCGCCAAGTTGCGGTACGTGCGCCGGGTGCTGGACGAGTCGCTGCGGCTGTGGCCCACCGCGCCGGCCTTCGCCCGCGAGGCCCGGCAGGACACGGTGCTGGCCGGGGAGCACCCGATGCGCCGGGGCGCGTGGGCGCTGGTGCTGACGCCGATGCTGCACCGCGACCCCGCGGTGTGGGGCGCGGACGCCGAGCGGTTCGACCCGGACCGGTTCGACGCCAAGGCGGTACGGGCCCGTCCCCCGCACACCTTCAAGCCGTGGGGAACCGGCGCCCGGGCCTGCATCGGCCGCCAGTTCGCGCTGCACGAGGCCGCCCTGGTGCTCGGCCTGCTGCTGCGCCGCTACGGCCTGCGGGCCGACCCGGACTACCGGCTGCGGGTGACCGAGCGGCTGACGGTGATGCCGGAAGGGCTGCGGCTGTGGCTGGAGCGGCGCCCCGCGCCGGCCGGTGCCGCCCGCGCCCCGGGCGCCACCGTCGCCGGGACGGCCGGTGAGGCACCGGGGACCGCCTCAGCCGCGCGCTGCCCAGTGCACGGGGCGGGCGAGTGACCCCGGCAGCCGGGTGCCCGCGCTGCCCCGGGCCGCCTCGAGCTGCGGCTGGGTGAGGAAGAACGCGCCCGTGAGGTCCGCGTCGCCGAGGTCGGCGTCGCGCAGGTCGGCGCCGATCAGGTCCGCGCCGCGCAGGTCGGCGCCGGTGAGGTCGGCGGCGATGAGACAGGCGCCGCGCAGCGTGGCACCGCGCAGATCGGCTCCCCGCAGACGGGCCCCGACCAGGTCGGCGCCCCGGCGGTTCTTCTTCCTGCCGCTGCCGCCATGGGCCGCGCGGGCCAGTTCGCTGGCGCGCAGCAGCAGCACGTCGACCTCCCGGCGGTGGGCGGCGACGTCCAGCGCGAGGAGTTCCGCCGGGGTCAGCCGGGTCAGCCGCTCGGTCTCCTCGCGTGCCCCGCGCAGCTCGGCGTGGACGGGGCGGGCGGCGGGCAGGGCGAGCGCCGCGGTGACGTACCACAGCAGTTCGTGGAGGTGGCGGACGACGGGGAAGACGTCGAACATCCGGCAGGCGTGCTCCGCCGGACCGGTACGCCAGTCCCGGCCGCCGAAGGTGACCTGGGAGACCTTCTGCCCGGCGCCGAAGCAGTCGTAGACCGTGCAGCCGCCGAAGCCCTTGTCCCGCAGCGCGGTGTGGATGCCGCAGCGGTGGTCGCCGCGGAGGTTGGGGCAGGGCCGGCCGGCCGGCTTGTCGAGCGCGAAGTCGGCCGAGGCGGCGAAGGGCAGGGCGACGCAGCAGAGTCCGAAGCAGGCGGCGCAGTCGCCGCGCAACTCGCTCCCGCCGGTTGGCTGATCAGGCATGCGGCCACCCTACCGACCTGCCCACCGCCCCCGTTCGCGCCTCTCACCGCCCCGGCGGCCGGACGGTCACCTGGGGAACAGCTCGAACGCCACCGCCGGTGTCCCGCCGAAGCGTTCACCGGCGGCGGTGGCGCCGGCCGTGAGGAGGTCGCGGGCGTACGTCCGCGGGTCCTCGTCGGTCAGCGCCTCGATGTAGGTGCGGTGGGCGAGCAGGGAGCGCACCGCCCGTTCCAGGCCGGGCCGGGCGTCGACCGCGTGGGTGGGGCTGCTCGAGCCGGCCACCGCCACCCAGCGGACGCCGTTCCAGGGCTCGGCTCCCCGCTCGGCGAGTTCGGGGAAGATCCACCGGTTGCCCGCGTCCGACGCGGCGTCCAGGGTGGCCCGGCCCACGGCGACGTGGTCGGGGGTGTTCCAGTGGGTGCCGCCCCAGGTGTCCCGGTGGTTGAGGGTGATGACCAGTTCCGGGCGGTGGCGGCGGATCGCGGCGGCGATGTCGCGGCGCAGGGCGGGGCCGTACTCGATCACGCCGTCGCGGTGGTCCAGGAACTCCACCGAGGAGACGCCCACGGCGGCGGCCCCGGCGCGCTGCTCCTGTTCGCGCAGCGGCCCGCAGCGGGCGGGGTCGAGGGTGTCGATGCCCGCCTCGCCGCGGGTCGCCAGCACGTACCGGACGTCACGGCCGGCGTCCGTCCAGGCGGCGACGGCCGCCGCGCACCCGTACTCCAGGTCGTCCGGGTGCGCCACGACGGCCAGGGCGCGCTGCCAGTCGTCGGGCAGGGGCTGGAGCTGAGGGATCGTCGACTCGGTCATGACCGCACCCTAGCTGGGCGCTCGCCGGGTCCGGCGGCGGTACCGCTCGCCGCTCCCGCCCGGTGCCGCCCCGGTTCAGGCCTCGTCGCGGACCAGGGCCAGCAGCCGGTCCAGGACCCGGGGCGCCCCCGCGCGCAGGCCGTCGTGCTCGAACTCGTCGGTGACCCAGGTGCGCAGACCGCGGACGGCGCGGGCGGTGCGCAGGGAGTGGGCGGTGTCGACGTACATGTCGTCGTGGTAGACGGCGGCGGCGACCGGGACCTCGTTGGAGGCGAGGCGGGCGGGGTCGTACAGCGGGCCCCAGTCGGTGCGCGCGGCGAGCAGGCCGGCGGTCTCGCGCAGCGGGCGCAGGGCGGGGTCGGTCTCGAACATCCAGGGGTGGATCGTCTCGCCGGTGAACAGCACCGGACCGTCGCCCTCCAGCGCCTTCGCCGCGTCGAACTGCGGGAACTCGGCGCGGACGCGTTCGGCGGACCAGTCGGTGGGGCGGGCGTCCTGGGCGTAGACCGACTCGTGCACCAGGGCGTACAGCGGGTGGGCGGCGTAGGACAGCAGGCCCCGCACCTCCTCCTGGAAGGCGTCGGACAGGCTCGGGCCCGCCGGGGTGGGTACGAAGGCGTCCTCCAGCAGGTGGTGGAGGCGGTGGCTGCCGTCGCCGGAGCCGAGCATCAGGCCGAGGGACTGGAAGGCCTCGACCGTCAGCCGGTGGCCGCCGGGCAGGACGACGTCGTGGGTGAGCAGGTGGTCGGCGATGCGGCGGGCCCGCTCCACGTCCTGCGGATAGCGGGCGTAGTGCGCGGCGACCTTGCGTTCGACGCGCGGATAGGCGGCCCGGTACACGTCGTCGGCGTGGGCGTCGAGGGAGGGCAGGCCGCCCGTGATCACGGCCGCGCTCAGGCCCTCCGGAGCGAGGGACAGATAGGTGACCGCGCAGAAGCCGCCGAAGCTCTGGCCGAGGACGGTCCAGGGGGCGCCGCCGGCGACCTGACGGCGGACGATCTCGCAGTCGCGGACGATGGAGTCGGCGCGGAAGCGGCTGAGGTATTCGGCCTGCTCGGCGGGGCCGCCGCGCAGCGGGAGCGTCTGGCGGTTGGCCGGGGTGGAGCGGCCGGTGCCGCGCTGGTCGAGGAGCAGCACGCGGTAGTCGTCCAGCGCCCGGTCGAGCCAGGCCTGACGGCCGATGAAACGGTTCGCCCCGAAGCCGGGGCCGCCCTGGAGGTACACCAGCCACGGCAGGTCCTGGCCGGCCCTGGCGCTCGCGACGGCCTCCCGGGCGTACAGCTCGATGCTCTCGCCGCCGGGGTCGGCGTGGTCCAGGGGCACGGTGACGTGGTGGTCGGTGAGGACGACGCCGGGCTGGCGGTAGCTGGGACTCAACGGGTCTCCCGCGACGTAGGGACGGTCGCGTCCCAGTTCAGCACAGCCGCATCGCGAGGTCGTCCGGGACCACCGCCCCGGCGGCGTGCACGGCCTGGAGCACCTGGGCGTGACGGACGTCGGGGCGTACTACCCGCACCGGGTCACCTACCATCCGACCTGCCACGGGCTGCGCGCCCTGGGCCTGGGCGAGCGGCCGCGCCGGCTGCTGGAGGCGGTCGAGGCGGCCCGCGCACGCTGGAGGTCGCGCTGCTGAGCGCCGAGTGACGGCGGGCCCGCGCGCGGGCGGTCACCGGACACCCACGTGACAGAGCTGATGAACAAGCGCTTAGATAGGCGCTGCCGGGCGGTGCCGTCCGAGCCGACCGCCGACCTTCCCGGAGGCATCCGTTGTTCACGTCCGTCGACGACGTCTCCGCCCGCCTCGCCGCGACCGGCTACCTCGCCTCCCCCGCCGTCGCCACGACCGTCTTCCTGGCCGACCGGCTCGGCAAACCGCTGCTGGTCGAGGGCCCGGCCGGAGTGGGCAAGACCGAACTGGCCAAGGCCGTCGCCCAGGTCGCCGACGCCCGGCTGGTACGGCTGCAGTGCTACGAGGGCGTCGACGAGTCGCGCGCGCTGTACGAGTGGAACCACGCCAAGCAGCTGCTGCGCATCACCGCCGGCCGGAACGAGAACTGGGACGACACCCGCACCGACATCTTCAGCGAGGAGTTCCTGCTCCCCCGCCCCCTGCTCACCGCCATCCGCGGCGACGAGCCCACGGTGCTGCTGATCGACGAGACCGACAAGGCCGACGTCGAGATGGAGGGGCTGCTGCTGGAGGTGCTCAGCGACTTCCAGGTCACGGTGCCGGAGCTGGGCACGGTCACCGCGACCCGGCGCCCCTTCGTCGTCCTCACCTCCAACGCGGGCCGGGAGCTGTCCGAGGCGTTGCGCCGCCGCTGCCTGTTCCTGCACATCGGATTCCCGGACGAGGAGCTGGAGCGGCGGATCGTCCGGCTGAAGGTGCCGGGCCTCGACGCGGCCCTGGCCGAGTCGGTGGTACGGGTGATCGGGGCGCTGCGCGCGATGGACCTGCGCAAGGCGCCGTCGGTCGCGGAGACCGTCGACTGGGCGCGCACGCTGCTGGCGCTGGGCGCCGACACCCTGGACGAGAGGGTCGTACGGGACAGCCTGGGCGTGATCCTCAAGCACCAGGACGACATCCTCAAGGCGGCCGCCAAGCTGGACCTGGACGCCCTGTGAGCGCCCCGGCCGGTGTCACCGAGCGGCTGACCGGCCTGGTCGGGGCGCTGCGCGCGCACGGCGTGCGCATCGGCACCGGCGAGAGCGTCGACGCGGCCCTCGCCGTAGAGGCCCTCGGGCTCGCGGACCGGGAGCGGCTGCGCGAGGGGCTGGCCGCGACCCTGCTGCACGGCAGCGGCCAGCGGGCCGTGTTCGACCCGGTCTTCGACCTGTACTTCCCGCGGCGCACCGACGGCGCGGGCACGGAGCAACCCGTCCCGGACCCCGCCGACGGCGAGCCGTCCGGCCGCGAGCCGTCCGGCCGCGAGGAGCTGCGCGAGCGGCTCGCGGCCGCGCTGGCCGACGGTGACCGCACCCTGCTCGCCGCGCTGGCCGCGGAGGCGGTCGGCAGCCTCGGCGGCTACGGCGCCGCGCCGGGCTCGGACGGCTGGTCGTCGTACCAGACCCTCGACCGGCTGCGGCCCCAGACCCTGCTCGCCCGGGTACGGGCCGACGTGCGCGGACGCGACGGCGGCACGGGGTTCGCCGACCGGCTGCTGGACGACGAGATCCGGCGCCGCATCGAGGAGTTCCGCCGGATGGTGGCGGCCGAGGCGCGGCGGCGGGTCGCCGAGCGGCGCGGCCGGGACGAGATCGCCCGGCGGGCCGTCGCGCCGACCGCGGACCGGGTGGACTTCCTCTTCGCCGGCCGCGACCAGCTCGCCGAACTGCGCCGGACCGTCCAGCCGCTCGCGCGCAAGCTGGCCACCCGGCTCGCCGCGCGCCGCCGCCGGGCCGCCCGCGGCACCGTGGACCTGCGCCGCACCCTGCGCGGCTCGCTGTCCACCGGCGGCGTCCCCGTGCGGCCGGTGCTGCGCCGGCGCCGTCCCGCGCGGCCCGAACTGGTCCTGCTGTGCGACGTCTCGGGCTCGGTGGCGGGTTTCTCCGACTTCACGATGCTGCTGGTGCAGGCCCTGCACGACGAGTTCAGCAAGGTGCGGGTGTTCGCCTTCGTCAACCGGGTCGACGAGGTCACCGGCCTCCTCGGCCACGGCACGGCCGACCCGGAGGGCCTGGGCGCCCGCATCCGCGCCGAGGCGACCCTCACGGGGTGGCACGGCAGCAGCGACTACGGCATGGCACTGGGCGAGTTCGAGCAGCGTCACGGCGACGCGGTCGGCCCCCGCACGACGGTGTTCGTGCTCGGCGACGCCCGCACGAACATGGCCGACCCGAACCTCCCCGCCCTGGGCCGGATCGCCGCGCGGGCCCGCCGCGTCCACTGGCTGAACCCCGAGCCGCGCTCCCAGTGGGGCACCGGCGACTCGGCCGCGCCCGCCTACGCCGGCCTCGCCGAGATGCACGAGTGCCGTACGGCCCGGCAGCTCGGCGCGATCATCGCCCGCCTGCTGCCGGTGTGAGGCAACGGGTCCTAGGGCCTGTCGTTTGGATCAGGTCGGCTGAGCGGAACTGCGCCTTTCGGCCGACCCGAGCGGGGCGTGGTGCGTGCAGCTGCAAGGCGGAGGAGGGAGTCGACGCGGAGCGTCGAGGACCGACGACA